>JAZNTU010000039.1:0-44853 GCA_045591945.1 Acutalibacteraceae bacterium
CAATTAGCAATTAGCAATTAGCAATTAGCAATTAGCAATTAGCAATTAGCAATTAGCAATTAGCAATTAGCAATTAGCAATTAGCAATTAGCAATTAGCAATTAGCAATTAGCAATTAGCAATTAGCAATTAGCAAATAGCAAATAGCAAGTAGCAGAGCTTCGCAAAGGGAAAGGGTCTGCGATGCAATCAACTGCCTCACAGACCCGTAATTTTGAATTTTGTATTTTGAAAATTTAACTAAAATTATAGTTAGGCTTAACCTTTTCTTCCTTTTGTGCTGATTCGATAATCGCAAGGCAAACCTCAACTGTCTTTGCGCCCTCATATACGCTTGTTTCCATCTCTGCATCTGCAAGAATTGTATCTGCAAAAACCTGGAATTCTTTAACGTAGTTGTGGTTATTTACGTCAATTTCAATAATCTCCGGCTTCTCGGGAGCCTCATCGTTTTCATCAACAACAAAAAGCTGCATTGTAGGTGAAGTATTATCACAAATAATTGTACCCTTTGTACCGTAAATACAGGTACGCATTGTATAATCTCTCTTACAGCCTGTTGAAACAAACACCTTACCCATAAGTTCATCATCAAACTTCATAAGTGCACAGGTTGCGTCATCGTAAGGCACTGTAGGAAGGAGCTTGTGTGTACCATATGCAAAAACCTCAATCGGGTCGCCTGCAAGCCAACGAATAAGGTCAACTGCGTGGCAGCCACCACCTATAAGGCCGTGGCGCTTAGGGTCTGCACGCCAATGCTTGGAGCCATCTGCATTCTTAACAATATTCATATAATCGTGAGCGTACTCGGATTCAATAAAATAAAGCTCACCAATAGTGCCTGACTCAATAATCTCTTTAGCCTTTGCAAAAGCAGGTGTAAAACGACAAATCTGGCCAACCATAAACTTTGCACTTGATTTTTCTGTAGCCTGTACTATTGCTTCAACATCTTCTCTTGTAAGTGCAAGTGGCTTTTCGCAAAGCACGTGCTTACCTGCTGCAAGAAATTCGCAAGCAACCTGTCTGTGAAGCTGGTCAGGAATAGCAATTGAAACCATATTAATTTCAGGATTATTGAGAAGGTCGTGGTAATCTGTTGTCCACTTTTCCTCAGGAATATTATACTTTTCACCTGATTTTCTGAGAGTTTCCTCATTCAAATCACAAATAGCGGCAACCTCTGCTCCGTATGCAAGAGCGCCTTCAAGGTGTGCATTACCGAACATAAGTCCGATAGCACCGAAAACAAGCTTCTTTTCCATATTAAAAATCTCCTTTGAAAGAAATAATCATAATATGGATGGTATTTTAGCACATACCTTAACATTAAGCAAGATATAAAAAAATAAATAAAATAAAATCGAAAAACTAATTTACTTAACGAAAGCATTGTGTTAATATAGGTATAATTATGTTTATAAGAAAGGAATACATATATGCTTCTTGACAAAACACTTTATATTCCAGATTTAGGTGAGGTTGGTGCAGACAGTGGCTTCCACCTTCTCCCTGCTACAGAGGACGGCAAATTTGTTGCAGGCAAAAACGGCGTTGAGTTTGTTGTTGCTACAGGCGATAACAAGGTTGAGTTTATCAGCTTCGGCACACACTCACTTGCTTGCGTAAAATCCGCAATTGCCTACCCTGTTTACTACCCTGTTCACCCTGTTAAAACAGAGTATCCGCTCAATGCTGTGCTTATGGACCTTGACGGTACAACGGTCCGCAGTGAGGATTTCTGGGTATGGATTATTGAAATGAGCACCGCAAGCATGCTGGGTAACCCGAAATTCCAGCTTGAGGATGCTGACCTTCCATTTGTTTCCGGTCACTCTGTTTCAGAGCATCTTCAGTACTGTATTGATAAGTACTGCCCCGGCGAATCTCTTGAAAAGGCTCGTAACTTCTATTTTGAGCACACCCACAGAGAAATGGAAGAGATTATGGCAGGCAGAGGTAAAGACGGTGCCTTCACACCTACAGAGGGCGTTAAGGATTTCCTCCTTGAATTAAAGGCTATGGGAATTAAAATCGGTCTTGTTACCTCAGGTCTTTACGAAAAGGCTTGGCCTGAAATCCTTTCAGCCTTCAAGACACTCGGTATGGGCGACCCTAAGGATTTTTACGATGCAATCATTTCTGCAGGCTTCCCACTTCGTAAGGGTAGCGTTGGTACACTCGGTGAGCTTTCACCAAAGCCACACCCTTGGCTCTACAGCGAAACCTCTATTGTCGGCCTTGGCGAGGCCTTTGCCGACAGAAGCCGTGTAGTAGGTATTGAAGACAGTGGCGCAGGCGCTTGCTCTGTTAGACTTGCAGGCTATTCAACAATCGGTATTGCAGGTGGCAACATTGAATCGAGTGGCACAAAGGCTGTTTGCACACACTTCTGCCAAAACTTTGAAGAAATAATGAAAATTATTAAAGGATAAGGAGAAAATACTATGGAAAACAAAGATAAAATCCAATGCCATTTTATATCCAACACCCACTGGGATAGAGAGTGGCGCTTTTCCGCAAGAAGAACTCAGTATATGCTCGGCTATATGATTGATATGCTTCTTGATATTCTTGATAAGAATCCCGACTACAAGCATTTCCACCTTGACTCACAGACAATGCCTATTCAGGATTACCTTGAGGCATACCCTGAGAAAAAGGAAAAGCTTCAAAAGTACATAAAAGAGGGTCGTATTGCTGTTGGTCCTTGGTTCTGCCTCCCCGATGAGTTTACAGTAGGCTCCGAGGCACTTATTCGCAACCTTCTTCTTGGTCACAAAATTGGTAGAGAAATGGGTGGCATCAGCAAAACAGGCTACTCACCATTTGGTTGGGGTCAGATTTCACAGCTCCCACAGATTTACGCAGGCTTCGGCATCAACTTTGCATCCTTCTACAGAGGTATCAACGAATACAAGGCTCCAAAGTCAGAATTTTATTGGGAAAGCCCAGACGGCACTCGCATTTATGCATCACGTCTTGCAAAAAGACCTCGTTACAATATTTGGTACGTTGTTCAGCGCCCTGTTTACTTCAATCAAACAGACGAAAACAACCGTGATATGAGATGGAATGACAACAACGGTGTATTTAAGCTTATCGACCGTGACTGGAGATTAGACTACCAATACACACATCCATTCTTTGAGTACCACAAGGAGAATGTTCAGGCTCGTGCAGAGCAGGCTATGAGAGAGCAGGATGGCGACTGGTCAACAAACCACCGTTTCTGGTCAATAGGTCACGACTCCTCTTGTCCTGATATCCGTGAGGTAGACCTTGTAAGAGACCTTGATGCTGCACTCCCTGAGGCCGACGTTTACCACAGCACACTTAGAGAAATGGAGCAGGGCATTATTGATAACTTTAATCCTGACTCCCCTGTTCTTAAGGGCGAAATGCGTGACCCATATACAAAGGGTAGCGTAAGTGAGCTTTGTGGCTGGATTCTTTCTGCAAGAACGTACATAAAGCAAGAAAACTTTGATACTGAGAGAAGACTTATTAACTACGCTGAGCCAATGGCTGTATTTGCTTCTCTTTCAGGTGCACCTTACCCACAGGGCTTTATTGACCTTTCATACAACTACCTTCTTCAAAACCATGGTCACGACAGTATCGGCGCTTGTGGTAGAGACGTTGTTTATGAAGACGTTATGTCAAGATACAGACAGTCAAGAGAGCTTTCAATGTGCGTATTTGAGCGTGCATTTATGGATATTGCAGGCGATATTGACCTTAAGGGCTTCAGCCGTGATGACGCTGCAGTTGTAGTATTCAACCCTGCACCATTCAAGAGAACAGAAACTGTTAACCTCAGAGTGGAAATCCCTGCAGAGTGGAAGGCTGACAGCTTCGAAATTACAGATGATGACGGCACAGTTATTAAGTACCAGATTCTTACATCAAACAAAAATAATGCACAGATTATACAGAATCCAAACGATACTGCAAACGTGCTCCATACAGAGCAATATTACATTGCTGCACAGGTTTCAAATATACCTGCAATGGGCTACAAAACACTTAAGATTAAGCCTCTTTACAACGTAAGAGCTACAACACCTGTTACACTTGTTAAAACAACAAACGTTATGGAAAATGAATTCCTTAAGGTTTCATTCAACCACAACGGTACGTTTAACGTTATTGACAAGGCTACAGGCAGAGAGTACAAGAACCTTGGCTACTTCAAGGATAGTGGCGAAATCGGTAACCCTTGGCAGCACGTTGCTCCTGAAATTGACGAAACCTTCACAACTCTCGGCGAGCAGGCAACTGTTACACTCCTTCGTCAGGGTGAATTTGAAACAACCTTTAAGGTTAGCATGCGTTGGCTCCTTCCTGAAAAGAGAGCCTTCGATGAAAAATCAAGAAGTGAGCACAAGCTCCCTGTTGATATTGAAAGCCTTGTTACACTTCGCAAGGGTGCAAAGTTTGTTGAAATTGAAACAACAATCAACAACCGTTGTGAGGACCACTATTTACAGGTTGGCTTCCCAACAGGCATAAAGGCAACTCACGCAGATTCACAGGGTCAGTTTGACGTAGTTTCAAGACCAATTACTGCTCCTGACTACTCACTCTACGATGAGCCACCTATGACAGAGCATCCAATGAACTCCTTCGTTGACCTTTCAGACGGTAAATACGGTGTTGCTCTTCTCAACACAGGTCTTAAGGCTTACGAGGCTGCAGACGATGAAGACAACACACTCTTCCTTTCACTTATTCGTGCATATCCACTTCGCATATGCGTTACAAAGGATATGCAGAACTACAGCGATTGGGATAAGGGCTCACAGTGCATAGGTGTTAACACCTTCCGTTACGCATTTATGCCTCACGAGGGCAACTGGGAGGCCGCAAACGTATGGCAGGAGTCAGAGCGCTTTAACCTTTACCTTACAGCAGGTCAGCTTGCTCCTACTGCACACGGTAAGAATCCTACAGTTCACTCCTTCCTTGAGCTTAAGGATGAAAACCTTAACGTCAGCGCAGTTAAGAGAAGTGAGGATGGCACAGGCTATATCGTAAGACTTTTCAACCCATCAGATAAGACAATTAAAAACGCAATCCGTCTTAACGGTGGTATTGCTCCTATTGAAAAGCCACAGTCACCTGTTGAAAGACAGCAGGCAGAGTTTGAGCTCCCCGCATACTCAGGCAAGGCTTGGAGCGAGGCAAAGCTTGTTACACTTGAAGAGTTTGACAACAAAGCACTTACAATTGATGCAGACGGCTTTGTTGATTTCGAAATCACAGGCAAAAAGATACTTACAATTAAGTTCTGCTAAGACAAATAATAAAAAGCGTTACGTCTTTTCGGGACGTAACGCTTTTATTATTAAAATTTACAACTCAAAAAAATCAAATCGGGAAAAGCGTTTTGCCGCAGAGGTTTAATAAAGCAATAAAACCTCAAAACACTTTCCCCAATTAAAAACGAAACTATATAGAACAACTTTTTTTATATACTCTACGATTATCCTTATTATAATATGAAATCATAATGATGTCAATATGATTTCTTAAAAAATACATTTAAAATGATATCATTTCAGTATCATTTTACGGAGGTGATATTTTGGCAGGAAATTATTATCAACCTTTTTCGCTGAGAATATCAGAAGAGCTTTTAGATAAAGTTAAGTATATAGCCACGAAAAACAAGCGTTCAGCCAATAAGGAAATTGAATTTCTTATTGAAGCAGCCATTGAACAGTTTGAAAAAGATAACGGTAAAATAGAATTATAAAGTAGCTCCTCTGATTTGGCAACAATTAGAGGAGCTGTTTTATTGTGGGTTTGTTTTATCAAGCTATTATTGAATGTTTAATTATGTTGTGGTATACTTATTTTTGTCAAAAAACTGAGAAAGGACGTGAGATTTGTGATTGACAAAGCGAAGGCAAGGCTTTACGCAGAAGAATATTATGAGCCTATATACAAATTCTGCTACGCTAAGCTAAACCACAATTCTCACGATGCCCAGGACGTTACGCAAGAGGTATTTTTACTTTTCCAGCTAAAATGCAACGAATTAACTGATGAAAATATTAAATCCTGGCTTTTCTCTACCGCAAGCTACAAAATAAAAGAGCTTTTAAATAAAAAAGGCTTGGCGCAAAAGCACTTCACAAGTCTTGAAGCTTATGATGCACAAGCCGATACTGCCGATATATTTGAGCTTTTAGATGAGCAGCTTGACTTTGACAGCGAAAAGCTGCAAAAATACAGAGCAATTATTTTCGAAAAGCTTTCTGCAAAAGAGCAATTGCTTTACACAAAAGCATTTATAGAAAACAAGCCATATGCCAAAATCGCAGAGGAATTTAACACAACGGAAAATAATATTTGTGTCAGAATTTTCAGACTAAAGAAAAAAATCGGGCTATTGCAAGCGCTTATGCTATGCACAATAGGGCAGTTTATTTTAAAATTATTTTTTTGATATGTAATAATTTTTTCAAAAAAAGTGTAATATTTCCCCATTTGGCGTCATATATAGATAGGATACATTAAAGTAAAGGAGTGAGTTATGCCGTGTTTAACAAGGATAAAAAGTCGGACACGCTGATTGAGCGTCTTTATACTGTTATGGATTTAGAATCGCAAAAGCCCTGCGAGGAAATTGATACCGATTTAATTGAAGCCTGCACTGAGCTTATTCTTGAATTGCAGGGCAAAAATCTCACTATGAGTAAAGAGGAAATCCAAGAAAAGGTTAGCATAATACCTTTTGTTGATATGGATGATTTTAACAAAGCAAAACGAAAAAAGGTAAATAAAAGAAGGCTTTTACTTTTGGCTGCAATAATCTCAATTTTGTGTATTCTTTTATCAACTACCTCTATTTCGCAAAATTTTGATTCCCATAGAATGTACCAATTTGTCAAAGATAAATTCGGTTCTGTGTTTAACGTGCCGGTGGGTGTTCCACAAATAGATGGTAACGAGGAATTTATTCACAACGGAAAACCACATATTTACCACAGTGCAAAGGACTTTTTCAAAAAAGAAAAGCTGGATATACTGTTGCCAGCAAAAGAATTGCCAAATGATATTGAAATTGTAACTATAGATTATGCAAAAGATTTTAACTCTGTATGTGTGTTATTCACAAAGGACATTGTTTCATACGAGGTAGCACTTAATTCCGAGTTACCACAATGGGTAAAGGATTATTATGATACCACGTTCGAAATAAACGGTTTACTGTGCTACGTAGACGAAATGCCTGATGTTGGCAGAACACAAATTTATTTTGAGCACAAAGGCAACGCTTACACTATTGGCTCCACAAATTCACAAATCCTCCCTGATTTTATAGAGGCCTTGGAGGATGCGCAATAAACTAAAACATTTAACTTGTAATGAACTTACAAAAAGAATTCGGAAAGCAAATGCTTCCCGAATTCTTTTATTATTAAAGGTTATAATATTTTTCAAACTCAACAGGGTGAGGAATTTTTGCAATTTCTGCAAGCTCTGCACGCTTTGTTTTAATAAAGTTTGCAATAAGCTCCTTGGGGAATACGCCACCTGCTGTAAGGTAATCGTTATCCTTTTCAAGCTCATCAAGTGCTTCATCAAGGCTTGTTGGAAGGCCCTTAAGCTTTGTCTTCTCCTCTTCAGGTAGATTGTAAAGGTTAAAGTCATATGGACCCCAACCGTTTGCTCTTGGGTCAATTTTATTCTTAATACCGTCAAGACCTGCCATAAGAAGTGCTGCGTAGCAGAAGTATGGGTTACAGGTTGCATCAGGGTTACGAAGCTCAAAGCGTCTTTCCTCAGGCTGCTTTGCATATGCAGGTATACGAATAACTGCACTTCTGTTTGATGTTGCATAGCCAACAGTTACAGGAGCCTCAAAGCCTGGAATAAGTCTCTTAAATGAGTTGGTGCTTGGGTTTGTAATAGCACAAAGTGAAGAAATATGCTTAAGAAGACCACCAATAAAGTAGTGTGCTGTTTCGCTAAGGTGTGAGTAGCCGTTATCGTCGGAGAAAATAGGCTCACCATCCTTAAAGAGCTGCATATGCACGTGCATACCACTACCTGCCTCGCCGTAAACAGGCTTTGGCATAAGTGTTGCGCTAAGGCCGTACTTTGCTGCTGTGTTTTTAATGATGTACTTAATCATCATTGTAGCATCTGCCATTTTTGACATTTCGCCAAGCTGTGGCTCAATTTCAAACTGACCTGATGCAGCAACCTCAGGGTGGTGGTATTTAACCTTAATACCAGCCTCCTCCATAAGAAGGCACATTTCACTACGGCATTCGTATGAAGCATCGTAAGGCTTTGCAATGTGGTATGCCTTTTGCTTTGGCACAATAACACCGTGGCCTTCGCTATCGCTGTTCCAATATGACTGCTTTGTATCAAGTGTAGCAGAAATGTTGTTTGGTGAAACATCCCAGCCTACATAATCGAAAAGATAAAACTCAAACTCAGGGAGAATGAGCATTGTATCTGCAATACCACTATCTCTCATATACTTCTCTGCTGCAAGTACAATATTTCTCGGGTATTGTGCAAGAGGTCTGTTTGCAGGTGAGTCGATAATCATTGCATTACCGCTGATTGTAAGTGTAGGAATTTCGCAGAATGGGTCAATCATTGCTGTATCAGGGTCAGGAATGAATACCATATCACTCTTTTCAACCACAGCGTAGCCGTAGTTAGATGCGTCAAAGCCGATACCCTTTTCCATAATGCTTTCATCGAAGCTACATGCAGGAATTGTTACGTGGCGATATTGACCGTTAATATCAACCATCTTAAAGTCAATCATTTTAATATCTTTCTCTTTAATGAGATTGATAATTTCTTGAATCTTTTTGTCCATATTTTAACCTCTTTTCCAAACTGATACAGTTATATTAACAACTATAAATAACTTTGTCAATAAAGATTAGAGTTGAAAAACGTATAAAAAAATGATAAAATTCCAAAAAAGGAGTTGATTATATGACTAAAAAGGAAAGGGCCATAAAAATATGCGAGCTTTTAAAGCTTGAATATCCCGAGGCTGTTTGTCAGCTTAATGCAGATACCCCCTTTCAGCTCCTTGTGGCAACACGACTTTCTGCCCAATGCACCGATGCAAGGGTTAACCTTGTAACGCCTGCACTTTTTGAAAAATACCCAACGGAAAACGAGCTTGCCGAGGCACCTGTTGAGGATGTGGAAAGACTTATTCACTCCTGTGGCTTTTACCACGGCAAGGCACGAGATTTAATAGGAATGGCAATTGCAGTAAGAGATATCTACAAAGGCACCCTACCCGATACAATCGAGGAGCTTACAAAGCTGCCCGGTGTAGGAAGAAAAACAGCCAATCTTATAGTTGGTGACGTATATAAAAAGCCTGCTGTTGTTGCAGATACCCACGTTATAAGAATCACAAACCTTTTAGGACTTACAGATTCCAAAGACCCTAAAAAGGTAGAAATGCAGTTAAAGAAAATTTTGCCACCTGAGGAAAGCAACGATTTTTGCCACAGAATAGTGCTACACGGAAGGGCCGTTTGCATTGCAAGGCGCCCCAAGTGTACAGAATGTGTTTTAAATGAGGTTTGCAAAGGCAAGAAAGGATAATCTATGAAAAAAATCATATCTGTTCTTATATGTATAGCAATACTTTTTTCTTTTTCGGCTTGCTCGCTTAATGCTACAAACGGACTTTTCACTATAGGTGTGCTTGGTAATATACACTCCTTTGACCCACTAAAGGCTGAAAGCGATATTGAAAAAATGCTTTCAACAAACTGCTTTGAGGGTCTTTTACGCTTTGATGAAAATAAAAAAATAGACCTTGCAGGTGCGACTGCCTACACTGTAGAAAAAAACGGAACGTTGTATACCTTTAAGCTCAATCCGGATGCATGCTACCACCTGAGCAGGGCAACCAAGGAGCTTTTAGCAGAAAAAGGCGTAAAAAAACTTGATACGACAATCACAGCTCAAGATTATTTATATGGTATCAAATGCTTTCAAGAAGCTTTTCCCGAAACACTTGAAAATATTAAAGAAATAAAAGTTGTTGATGATTTTACAATAGAAATAAAGCTTTCAAGGGCAGACTATGATTTATTATATAAGCTTGCTGCTTTTCCTGTTTACCCTCGCAACGAAGCATTTTGTAATGCTATGGATAGTGCTTTAGGTACATCTATGGACACTATACTAACAAACGGACCATATTACATAAAAAACTCCGACCCTTCCGAAACGCTTATGGAAAGGTGCTACGATTACACCGGAAACGTGCGTACAATGAACAAGCACATTGTGCTTTACACCACAGGTGCTGAGGAGGCTTTAGAGGAAAGATATTTAAACGGCAGCTACAGTATGTATACAAGCAGAGACGTTCCTACAGAAAATGCTGCTGCAAGCTACAATGACGTTTGGGGAATTTGCTTTAATTGTAAAACCACGTTAGGCGCATCGCAAACACTCCGTTCTGTTTTGCTCGGCTCTGTAAACTTTGGAATAATTGAAATGCCCTCTTATGCAATAAGCAAGGCAGAGGCCATCATCCCCCCGGATTTCACCTTAGGTGACGTAACCTACGCTGACTTTGCTGCAACACCTGTAAAATACACCTCTGATACAGCAAAGGCTCAAAGCGTCCTTGACACTCTGCTCACAAAATACAAAAAGACCTCTTATACACTTAGGTTTGCCGTACCCGAAGAAATGGAAAATACGGCAAAAGCTATTATTAAGGACTGGAAAACGCTTTTTGGCGAAAAAATTGTAATTGAGCTTAAAGTCTTTAATGAAAAAGAAGCATCTGCCGTTGCTGCCGAGGGAAATTACGAAATTGCTGTTTTGCCACTTTCACCCAAGGAAAGAACTCCACAAAGCTTACTTGATACTATCGACGGTGCACCCTGCTATTACGAAAAAAGTATTATGCAAAAGGAAAAGACGTTTTCTCCTATAAACGAGGATAGATTTAACGCCTACCACTCTGCAGAAAAAGTGCTTGTGGAAAACGGTGTTTTCGTACCTCTCTTTTACACAGGCACTAATCTTTATTTAGCCGAGGATTTAGAGGGAATTTACATTGCCGATGGTGGAGCGCTCATATATTTCTACGGAGGGCACCAAATAAAATGAAAAACAAAATCTACAAAGCTCTTTCCGTATTATTTTTAGCTGTTTGTATGGCTATAATATTTATTCTTTCACACCAAAACGGAAATCAATCAACAGAAACAAGTGGTTTTGTAACACGGCTTTTATCTTTAATTTTAGGCAACGTACCCGAAGCGATTGTAAGAACGCTTGGGCATTTCAGCGAATTTTGCGCTTTAGGCTTTCTTATGCTAAATTGCTTTTACGCCTTCAAAGGAAGAGTTTTACCAATTCAATCAATTCTCCTCTCCTGGGGATACGCCTGGACAGATGAAATTCACCAAATTTTTGTTGACGGACGAGCCTTTCAAATATCTGACCTTTTAGTTGACCTTGCAGGCATTTTAACAGGCGTAGCATTAATATCGTTAATAATTTTTATAATAACAAAAGCAAAGAAAAGCAGGAATCAAAAGTGATTCCTGCTTTTGCATTTAGGTTATTCAAACATTTCATCTATTTGCTTTTTAGTTGACTGCGCCCAGGCATACTGCTCCATATACTTACCAAAATATTTAACCTTATCGGATTTACCATTTTCAAGAAGCTCATAGTAATCGCAAGTAAACTTAGTTTTATCTATACTTCTTTGATTTCTGTTATCCACAAGAATTTCGGAAATTCCTGCTTCATCAAGAGTTGTTCTTAAGGAGCGCAATACCTTTCTGAAAAGCGACTGCACCGTTTCATCGTAGGCTCTGCCCTCCCACAAAACGCTAATTGCCTGCTCCGTGCTTACAACGCCACCGTTTCTGTCCACAAGCAGAGCTAAAAGCTCTTTGGATTTTGCACTTGAAAAATTAACAGATTTACCGTCCACAAAAACATCAAAATACCCAAAGGTTTTTATGAGAATGTGATTTTCGCTTACAGCATCCTTAATAAGAAGCGCTTTATCGTATGCCTTTTTTAACGTTTCAGGCTCATAGGGCTTAAGTACATAGTCGACTGCATCTACACCAAAAGCCTCCAATGCATATTCGCTGTAGCCTGTTGTAAAAATAATTCTCACGTTAGGTGCCAACACCTTTATCCTTTTTGCCAGCTCAATACCCTTAATAACAGGCATCTCTATATCAAGAAAAGCAATATCGACCTTGTTTTGAGCCACATAGCTTAATGCATCTAACGGATTATTAAATTTTATAATTTCATCCTCAATACCTAAATCCCTACAGGTATCCTCAAAATCCTCCAATGCGAGAAACTCATCATCTACAACAATTATTCTCATTCTATAGCCTCCTTAGGTATTTTTATGGTAACAACCGTACCTACGCCTATTTCACTGTTTATTTCTATACCGGCGTTCATTATTTCCTCTAACCTTTTACGAATATTTGATATGCCTACGTGGGAGCGTCCGTCATTTTTCTTTTCGTTCACGTCAAAGCCAACTCCGTTATCTTCAACGGCTATAACGTAGTAGCTTTGTGTTTCGCTTGTTTTAACAACAACTGTGCCACCCTCGGGCTTTTGGTTAACGCCGTGCTTTATAGCATTTTCTACAATAGGCTGAAGTGTAAGTGGTGGTATTGTAAAATCAACCACCTGTATCTCATACTCGATTTTCAACCTCTCGCCAAAACGGAGCTGCTCAATGTCAACGTAATTCTTAACGTGCTCAAGCTCTTTTTCAAATGGGATAGGCTCCTTTTGGGTTAAGGAGTCCATATTACTTCTGAGATAATTTGAAAACTTAACTACAGCACTTTCTGCCGTTTTCGGGTCTTTTTTTATTAAATATTTTATTGTATTAAGAGCATTATACAAAAAGTGTGGCTGAATTTGGCTTATCATAAGAGTTATATTCAGCTCACCTAACTCCTTTTCAAGCTCGGCTGCTCTTTGAGCCTCTTTATAGGTATTAAGTGTATCGGATATATGCACAAAAAGCATTAGCGATATAAACAAAAAGCAAGCAACAGGCATTACGAACGAAACGGAGCCGGAAATATATCCGTTTATATAAAGGTTATCCGTAACAAGCGCCGCCGCTGTAATACAGTAGAATATAAGGTAAAGCAAAGCAAACCTTTTCTTTTTTATAGTTGCATCCGAAAGCTTATAAATCATATATCCGTCAAAGAAATATGCAACAGATTGTATCCACATATACGCCTTTGAAATATAAATGTAATCATACGTAAAGTAAGGTATAAACGCACAAATAAGAAATACTGCGGAAATAAGGCTTAACGTTATATTACTTATTTTAAGGCCTAAAACGTTTACAAGGTGCATAAGCATACAAAGCTTTATGATGTAGGTTGAAACATATATCAACGACATCATAATTTCGTAATTCACGTTACCGAAAAAATTGTGGGATATTATATAGCCCTCGTTTGAAATAAGCATTCTGAAAATAAAAATTACACAAAGCAATGCAAGCCATATTTGGTCGGACACATCCTTACGCATCACCCCGATTGCTAAAGCACCCACAGAGAAAAAGGCAACAATACCAACAAGCACAAAGCGAGCTGCAATAGAGCCTAAAAAATCATCCTGATATTGAGAATAGTCGGATAAAACAGGTGCCGCTGTCAACCCACTTGAATAATCACAGGTAACCTCAACCACAATTTCGTGCATTTTTGCATTTTTTTCAAGCACAATTGGCTCGGTATACAAGGCCGCATTATTTTTATAGCCATTTTCCCCGGTCTGCAATGAGCTGTTAGAAAAAACGAGTGTACCGTCAATAAACACCTTACAGCGCCCGGGTAAATTTTGCACGCTAACAATCATAGGCTGTGATGAATCAAGATTTTTTATATAAGCACGGTAGCTTGCAATACCACCGTTCGGAAGTTTTTTGCCTTCAATTTCATAGCCTGTCCAGGAAGAGGGAATCTCTACGTATAAATCAGGCTGAGTATTAGTTATATTTTGACTCACGAGGTGCTCTCCCCAATGAAATTCCCATTCACCTGCAAGCAAAACGCTTTCTCCATCTGAAAAATCGTAATCCTTTACATCTACTATTGCAGAACTGATTTTGAGATTATTAAAAAAGCTGGGATTAACGTAGCTTATAAAAGGCAGAATAATACAAACAGCAACCGTTACCATAGTAGTAACAACAAAAAGAATATTTCTCTTAAAGGTTTTTGACATAGCTCCACCTCCCAAACGTACTATTTTATATTTATTTATAATTATATAATAGAAACGAGAATAAATCAACACTGTATTGAGAAGGATTCGGTACTTTTTCGTTACTGCAAATCATATTTTTCAACAAAAAGCAATTCTTGAAATGTTTTTACATATATGGTAAAATAATATGAATGAGGTGTTTTATATGATAAATAATAACCAACGTTTAGAAATTTTAAATAAGCTTTTAGAAAACGGCGTAGAAATACCCTGCTTTGACGGTATAATAATTGACCCTACCGTACAAATCGCAGAGGGCACGGTAATTATGCCGGGCACCGTGTTATTAGGCGAGGTTAAAATTGATAAGGGCTGTGTAATAGGCCCAAACTCATATATTGTCGATTCCACCATAGGAAATAACACAAAGCTTAACAATACACAATGCTTTGATGCTGTAATAGGCGATAATGTTACTGCGGGCCCCTTTGTACACATTCGCCCTAATACACAAATTGCCGACAACGTGCATATAGGTAATTTTGTAGAGGTTAAAAACTCTGTAGTAGATGAAGGCTCAAAGCTTCCTCACCTACTTTACGTTGGTGATTCAGACGTAGGTAAAAACGTTAACTTCGGCTGTGGCTGTGTTACCGTAAACTACGATGGCAGAAACAAATCTCGTACAGTTGTAAGAGACGGTGCCTTTATTGGCTGTAACACAAACCTTGTTGCCCCTGTTACAGTGGGCGAAAACGCATTTACAGCTGCTGGCTCAACTATTACGGAGGATGTACCCGACAACGCACTTGCAGTAGCACGCGCAAGGCAAACTAACAAAAGAGAATGGGTTAACGTAAAAAAGCCTTATAAAAGACAACACAACAAATAATAATTGGAGACACTATGTTTAATAAATTTAAAAACCAAGGCTCCGGTGGCTCTACCTACGATTACCTTGTTGTAGGCTTAGGAAACCCCGGTGCAAAATACGAAACAACTCGCCATAATGCAGGCTTCCTTTGTATTGAAAAAATGGAGGACGTGTATGGCTTTAAAGCGAAAAAACTTAAATTTCACGCCCTTATAGGCGACACAAAAATTGCTAACAAAAAAATACTTGTTATGAAGCCACAAACAATGATGAACAACAGTGGTGTTGCTATTAGCGAGTGTGCTTCATTCTACAAAATACCACCACAAAATATTATTGTTATATTTGATGACATTTCTCTCGACCCGGGAAAGCTGCGTATAAAGAGAAAAGGCAGCGCAGGTGGTCACAACGGAATAAAGAGCATTATAGCCCACCTTGGCACAGAGGAGTTCCCTCGAATAAAGCTGGGTGTTGGTAAAAAGCCACATCCCGATTACGACCTTGCCGATTGGGTGCTTTCAAACTTTCCTAAAAACGATATTCCTCTTATGAGAGAGGCTATAGACAAGGCTCTCGAAGCCCTTGAGCTTATGGTAAAGGGAGATATAGAGGGAGCTATGTCCAAGTACAATAGTTGAGGTTTTTATGTCCTGTTATTCAAAGCTTCTGAAAAACTGTCCGGAATTTAACACAGTACTGGGCTACATAAAAAACGGTGTGGGGCCATCAGGCATTACGGGGCTTCCCTTTGCCTCAAAGGCACACCTTATCCATTCACTCTGCGAGGAGCTTTCTCGCAGAGCTATTGTCGTTTTACCTGATGAAGCCTCAGCACGCAAGCTTGTAAGCGATGTAAATCACTATTCAGGCAAAGAAACTGCAATTTTTTACCCCGCAAGGGATTATTCCTTTAATTCAACCCAAGGTCAATCAAGAGAATATGAGCAGCTAAGAATAAAAGCTCTTTGCAAAATTCTAAAAAATGATTATTCTGTTATAGCCTGCTCTGTAGAGGCTGCTTTACAGCTTACTATCCCGCCCGAGGAATTAAAGGAACGAATTTTAAAAATCGACCTTAATACCGAAATATCAACAAATGCTCTTATAAACACCTTTGTTGCCGCAGGCTTTAAAAAGACCGACAGCGTTGAGGGTCCCGGTCAATATGCGCACAGAGGTGGTATAATCGACTTTTTCCCTGCAGACGCCACAGAGCCTGTGAGAATTGAGTTTTGGGGAGATTCGGTAGATAATATATCCACCTTCGACCCGTCCACCCAAAGAAGGACCGACACTTTAGATTATTGCGAAATTACCCCTGCTACAGAAATTATTTTCGAAAGCGAAGCAGTGCTTAAGGATAAAATTTGCAACCATGCAGAAAGCCTTTCAGGCAAAGGCTCACGCAAGGCGAAGGAGTTGCTTAATAAGGATATTGAGCTACTCGAAGCAGGTGTAGGCCTTTCCTCAGTTGACAAATATTTATCTCTCGCATATAAAAGGACAGCATCCATATTTGATTACTGCTGTAACGACCAGCTTTTTATTGTTGAAAGTGGTTCTGTAAAGGAACGTGCCGAAGCTGTTTTAAGGCTTTTTAATGAAGAAATAAAGGCACAGTTTGAAAACGGCACACTTTCAAAGGGCCTCGATACCTTTACACTTACCTTTCCACAGCTTTTCAACGTCTACGAAAGCCACAAGGCTTTTTATGTAGACACCTTCCCAAGAGGCACCTTTGATACCCCTGTAAAAAGCCTTACTACCTTCAACGTACAGCAAACCCCTGTTTGGAACGGTACGTTACAGGTTCTGCTTGATGATATCAGGCCCTGCCTTAAAAACAAAGAAAATTGCATTGTTACTGCAGGCACGCAAAAGGCTGCGGCGGCACTGGTTGAAGCCTTAGAGGCAGAGGATATTAAGGCAATTTATTTCCCTGTGCCACCTGCAGAATTCCCCAAAACTATGGTTACGGTATTATCTGGTGGCATTTCTACAGGCTTCAGGTATCCAAAAGAAAAATTCACTATAATCTCTTACGGAAAAGGTGGCGCAAGGCCAACCTCCGTAAAAAGAAAACGCAAAAACTACAAGGCGGCAGATGCTATTCAAAGCCTTGAGGAGCTCTCAAAGGGCGATTACGTTGTTCACTCCGTACACGGTATAGGTATTTTTGACGGCATACACAAGCTAACAGTTTCAGGTGTTACAAAGGACTTTATTAAAATACAATATGCAAAGGCAGCCGTTTTATTTGTACCTGTAACACAACTTGACCTCGTTTCAAAATACATTGGTCCAAAGGACGATACAAAAACGCTTAAGCTTTCCCACTTAGGTGGCAATGATTGGCAAAGGCTTAAAACAAAGGTTAAGACCTCTGCCAAAAACATGGCTAAGGAGCTTATCGCTTTGTACGCCAAAAGAATGAAAACGGCAGGCTATGCATTCTCGCCGGATATAGATATGCAAAGCGACTTTGAACGCAGATTCGAGTACGATGAAACCGACGACCAATTACGAGCCATACACGAAATTAAAAGGGATATGGAGACACCACACCCTATGGATAGATTATTGTGCGGTGACGTTGGCTTTGGAAAAACCGAGGTTGCCTTGCGTGCTGCATTTAAATGCATTGCAGACGGTAAGCAATGCGCAATACTTGTACCTACTACGATACTTGCTTTGCAGCACTACAACACAATAAAGCGCCGTTTTGACGGCTTCCCTATTGAGTCGGAAATGCTTTCGCGTTTCCGTACAACAAAGGAACAAACAAAGATTATTAAAAACCTAAAGCGTGGTGCCATTGATATTATTGTCGGCACACACAGGCTTATATCTAAAGATATTGCCTTTAAAGACCTTGGCCTTATTATTGTAGATGAGGAGCAACGCTTTGGTGTTGGCCAAAAGGAAAAACTCAAGGAGCTTTACCCTGACGTAGACTGCCTTACACTTTCTGCAACACCTATTCCCCGTACTATGAATATGGCAATGTCTGGCATAAGAGATATGTCTGTTATAGAAGAAGCCCCACAAGACCGTTTCCCTGTGCAAACCTACGTATTGGAGCACGACTGGGGTGTACTTGCAGAGGCAATGGAAAAGGAGCTTCGCAGAGGTGGCCAGGTTTACTACCTGCACAACAAGGTAGAAACTATTGAAAAAACTGCTGCAAAAATAAAGGAGCTTTTACCTGATGCAAATATTGGTATCGGCCACGGCAAAATGAGCGAGGATGAGCTATCGGAGGTTTGGCGACAGCTTCTTGAGGGTGAAATTGACATACTCGTTTGCACAACTATTATAGAAACAGGTGTAGACGTACCTAACGCCAATACGCTTATTATAGAAAACGCTAACCACCTGGGCCTTGCACAGCTCCACCAAATTAGAGGCCGTGTAGGCAGGTCTGCAAGGCGTGGCTTTGCATACTTCACCTTTAACAAAGGCGTACAGCTTTCTGAAATTGCAACAAAAAGGCTTAATGCAATAAGGGAATACACAGAATTCGGCTCAGGCTTTAAAATTGCTATGCGTGACCTTGAAATAAGAGGTGCAGGTAACCTTCTCGGCTCGGAGCAGCACGGACATATGGAGGCCGTAGGCTTTGATATGTATATGAAGCTGCTCGCAGAGGCCGTTGTAGAAGAAAAGGGCGAGGCAAAAAATGTTTCTACCAAGGAGTGCCTCGTTGACCTTAGCATTGATGCATACATTCCTGAAACATATATTGAAAGCTTACCTCAAAGGCTTTATATCTATAAGCGTATTGCAGATATAAAGAATGATGAGGATGCAAGCGACGTTTTAGACGAGCTTATTGACCGTTTCGGTGAGCCACCTGCTTGCGTAGAGGGCCTTATTAAAATTGCTTTATTAAGGCACATGGCGGCAGACCTTAATATATACGAAATAGGCCAGCAGCATAACAGCCTGCTGTTGTACGTTGAAAAAATTGAGATGAATAAAATTGCTGTGCTTATAAAGACAATGAAGGGCAGAATTTTTGTTACACCGGGTGTAAAGCCGTATATAACAGTAAAAAGAGCTGTTGGCCAGCACCCTCTTGAAACACTTAAGGAAGCACTTACTTTGCTAAAACAAGCAACGGAAAGCGAGGAACAATAAATGAGACATAATTTTAAAACACAGGGCGTTTGCTCAAGAACAATTTCCTTTGATATTGAAAAAGGCATTATTTCTAACGTAAGCTTCGAGGGTGGCTGCAACGGAAACCTTAAGGGTATTTCAGCCTTAGCAGAGGGTAAGCCTGCACAAGATATTATTGACGCACTTTCAGGCATACGCTGTGGCTTTAAATCCACCTCCTGCCCCGACCAGTTTGCAAGAGCATTAAAAATTGCAATGGAGGAGGAAATATAGTGAAATATTTGATTTTAATTGCAGATATTGATGAATTTGAGCCATGCAAAAAAAGCCTTGGTGATATTGTAGAAAAGGAATACACAATAAAGCATATGCCTGCTTTTGATTTCACCCACAACGGCCACAGCTGCACAGCAGTTTGCTTTGGTATAGGCAAGGTAAATGCTGCTATGGGTGCAGCAATTGCCCTTTGCCAAGGCACTTACGATGGTGTTATTAACACCGGCTGGAGTGGCGCTGTTTCGGGAGTATATAAGGGCGATATAGTTGTTTCCGACTCTGTTGTGGAATGTGATTTTGACTTAACACCTATTGGCAGATTACCAGGCCAAAAGCCGGGCCAGGCAGAATATATATACAGCTGTAAAAACGCTCTTTACGATGCTGCCGTTTCGATAGAGGGCTTTAAGCACGGAAACCTTGGCACAGGCGACTTTTTCTTAACAGATGCAGAAAGAAGAAACAAATACAAAGAGATTTTTAACATAAGTGCTTTTGACATGGAAAGTGGCGCTTTAGGTGCCGTTTGTTACCTTTTGGGTAACATTCCATTTGTAAGCGTGAGAAAAATCTCGGACAGCGCAGATGACGTTGGTGTTGATGACTACCAAAATTCTGTTAAAACAGACGTTACTGCATTTTCGGATATAGTGCTTAAAATATTAGAAAAGCTGTAAAAAAAAGCAAAAAATTAATGGCTGTAAAAAACATTAAGTATTTTACAGCCACTTTTTAGGGGATAGGAAAAAAAGATGCAGAACGGACAAACCGAACAAAAACAAGTCTTTAGGCTTGTTTTTGCTTGCCCGAAGGCGTACAAAGGTACGTCGAGTGGTGAGCTTTGTTCGTAGCATAAAACAGAAAGATTTTTAATATTTTATGGGGTTCTTACAGGTATTGTTCCTACAAGAACCCCATTTGCTTTGTATTGTTTTATGCGTTCTGCGCTTTTTTAACATCCCCTTTTATTTTTTGCACAAAACTCACATGGCTATTCTGTGGGCTCACGCCACCAAGCAAGTACGAATTGCGCTTATCTTAATTCATACTATGCTTGGGCAATAATTTTGTTAATTATACTACCTCGTTAAAATCTTCCACATACATATCTACAGCGTCATAAAAAAACTCCTCATATACCTGTGGGTTTGATTTAGTGTATTCGTCTAAAACCTCCTTAGCCTTTATCCAAGAGAGATTTTTCTCGTAAAAATCGTTTTTTATAGGAACAATTTTTCGTTCACTTGAGTCAGATGGTGAGGCATACCTTTCATATATTGAAACATACGCCTCATAAAGCTCATCCTCAGCAGCACTTGCTACCTCTTTATCATCACACTCTACAAGCTTTATAAGGGTTGGTATACCACTAACACCTAATGAGCCGATTTGCTCAACATCTATATCGATTTTCCCTTCTTTATACTGCTTGTAGTTATATTCGGCTATAACGGTTTTTGTATCTACAACAGAAACACACAAAAGAGCAACCGTGCAAATAATAACTATAGCCTTTACATACTTGATTTTTGGTGTAAAAAGCCTAAAGAGTAAAACCACAAAAATCAAGCCCAGCATAAGCATAAACACAGAGGTCAATACCCTTAAATGAGTTAAGCCGTAAAGGGATATGTACTTAAGCATTTTTATAATTGCAGTAGAAATATAAAAAACTGTAAACAGGCACACAAAGCCTAATAATGCTTTAGTTGAGGTCGGTATTTTTTTACCCTTTCTTTTTACAAGCATAGCTGTAAGCCCTAATATCAAAAAGTTTATAAAGGATATTACACCCATTTGGAAAAAGCCGCTTCTTGCAAACTCTGCTGCTGTAAAATCCTCGGGCAAAAGGAAAGCAAACGCCTTTGTGATATACGCAAGCTGTGAAACGGCGTATGCGCAATACACAAAGCTGACTGCACCAAGCACAATATTAAAAATAATATTTGGGAGCTTACCTGTAGCTTTTTTATTTACAGCTTCTTCTGCATGCTGTTTTTTCATTGAAAAGTTGTAGGAATACACAGTCGGGAAAATAATAACCGTAATAATAAGGGAAAGCAGCAAAAGACCTGCGTTTTTAAATATTGATTTCACCATAGATGCAAATGCAATATCTGATGACGAAAGCAAGGGTAAAACAATACACAAAAGTGGTATGGAAATTGCAATACCTGCAATTACATACACAGTATTTTTAGATTTGTTTTTTGACAGCTTTTCAACGTAGCTTTTTAAAGTAACATCCAATTTCAAAAATGCACCGTCAAGTGTTTTTGAAATGGAGTTAATAAAGCATTTATACGTACCGTTTTTCAAATCAACGTTGCCCGATACGTTACACATTAAAAAAGTAGCGTAAAAGGGCAAATACACCATTGTGCAAAATTTAATAAGATTATCTGCACTCAAGCTAAATGAGGAAACAAGCAAAAGCCCTAATACAAGTAATACAATACTAAAGAATTTACTTGTTGCTTTCTTTTTCCAAAGGTAAATAAAAGATATTATTAATAATATTGCGCAACCGATAGAAAAGCCTATATTAAAAAGGCCTATAATACCAATTCTGCTTAAAACAAAAAGACCTGCAAAAATAAAGAATAAAGCTACAATATCTGTTTTTTCAACCTGATAAGTTTTAGGTTTCACAACTTATTCCTCCTTTGAGTATTCAAGTATATCCCTGGGTTGGCAATCAAGCTCTCTGCAATAGAAAACACGATTATTCTTCTCACGATTAAATTTCCACGTTGGCAACTTACCAATTCAGAAAATTGCAAAAGTAAATACTATCATCTGCATCGTATATAAACACAAGAATTTCAGAACTGCAGAATGACGTATCCTTTACAATCTCTCCGTTTCTGCTGTCATATATGCACACATAAACATTTTCACTATCAGCCATTTCACTATACACACCATAATCTTCAAGATAGGTGTTATTTGCTAATATTTCTATGTGGTCATCATCTAACTTTTCCCAATTTCCTGATTCAATCTCATGTTGAAGATTTTCAATATCCTTCGCTTTGAGCTTTATTTTCCAAAAATCGTGACTTTCCATTCCTAAAAAAGATAGCAGATATTCGTGATCAAATCTCGTAGCCGGTTTTCGTGGAACATAAACCACATTTTCATCTGCAATCCATTGGGTGATTACCGAACAAGTCAAGTAAAATCGAACGCCACAAACTGTTATAAGCACTAACCCCAAACAAAGACCTACCTTAAATATCTGTTTAAAAGCTTTTTTCACTTTATAAACCTCACTTTTTTTCGAACCAATCAAACTCTGATTTATAAAAATCATCAAATGTATGGGTACTTATTAATACATCGTAATCCTGATCATAAAACCATAAAAAGCAAATGCTATCCTTTTCGTCACTTAAAGCAACAAGACCAAAATCCTTGTTTTCTCCATACTGATGCTCGATATTACCTACGTAATAAATGGTACTCTTGATTCCATTTATTTCATATTCCTCTGCTATTTTACGAAGTCCCCATGTATCCATCATAGTTTTCGTTATAGCATCATAAGCAAATTCACTATAATAACAAATTTTTACCATAGTTGCTGTTCGCCAAATAAAATCGGTCTTCAAATTATAATAATATTCTGCTATACCACTCTCGCTATTCACTATAAGTCCTTTTTCATCCGAATCTTGTGTTATGTATACAAGCTCATCACACATCTCATAAAATTCGGTTGCGAGATTTTCTTTAGCAAATTCATTAAAATCAACCGCTGTTGTTTGTTTTGCACATCCTGAAAAGCATCCGATAAAACATAATATTGAAGCTACAAGTAACGCTATAAACCTTTTCTTTGAAATTCTAACCATAACAATCCCCTTCATTCAACGTTTTTGGTCATCTCTTCACTGTACTTATATTCATCAAGCATATCAGGCTCTACTCCCAATGATAGTAAATCATACTCCTCCTCTGTATACTGATCTACAATATACCTCCCGTCCTCTGTTTCGGTTACATAAAATTCTTCAACTATAGGATAGTCTTTATACTTTAACCATATTTTGCAGTCGTTTGCTGACTTTTCTTTAATATGATTGTAAACATCACTATCGAGTTCCTTTTCGGCCTTGTTTCTTGCACATTCAATAATATGACTGACTGTTGTTTCATCTTTTATAAGGTCGTATTCATTTGAATGTGAAAACCAGACCTCATCAACTTCGTTATTTTCTATTGTAGGTAAAACAAAATCCTCTTTAACAAGCACTTCATCTAAAGGTGATATAAAGAAATAATCATACGCTCTGATAAAATTGTTGTGCTTATCGAAGCTTTCACAGTAAGGCTCAAAAAACACGAAAAAGCTAAAAAAATCACTAACGATATTGCTTTTAGCATAGCGTATTTGGGGAGCGTCATCAGATGTTTCATCCCAGACCAAAGCATACGGCTCCCCTGCGCCATCACAAAGCTCAGATTCCACATAAGTATCTCCATTGTATACAATGCGGAATGGTTCATAATAAACACGGGCAGGACTACATATATTACAAATAATCATAAACAGCGCATATGCACACAAAGGAAACCAAAAGATATATCTAAGTTTAAATCGCTTGATTTTCACAATCACTTTCATCACTATACTCAAGTATATCCCCGGGTTGGCAATCAAGCTCTCTACATATAGCCGCAAGCGTTGAGAACCTGATTGCCCTTGCCTTTCCCGTTTTAAGAATTGATAAATTCGCTTGGGTGAGACCTATTCTCTCAGCCAATTCACCCGAGGACATTTTTCTTTTAGCTAACATTACATCAAGATTTACTATTATTTTCATACTATTACACCATCAAATCATTTTCTTCTTTTATTTCACAACCATACTCAAAAACATTTTTGATGATACGTAATATTAAAAACATGAATGCTGCTGAAACAGCTATGGGAATAAAGCCGTAAAACCATAAAAAACCAACAAGACAAATAGGTGTTACGTAAAAACATGACCAAGACATTCTGCCCAGGTGCTTTGTATTCTCTTCAGTGAAAAACATTCCATTTTTCATATTCTTCAAAAGCTTCAATGAAGAAATAATAACAATCGCCGCCGCAGGTGAGCAAAGGTAAAACACTCCAATTAAAACCTTTGCAGCAGTATCACTCTTACCGGTTAAATCAGTATACCAAAACGCTGTAAAGGGCGCAGAGAAAAGCAAAACAATAAAACCAATTGTCAAAATAATTATATATGCCCTTGTTAATTTAATTGACTTAAGAGATTTTTTCATATTAATCACTCCTTGCCATAAAAATACCCTCGTTTTTATCGTTTGTCAATAAAAATTTATCGTTTGTAACTATTTTGTAACAAAAAAATATGGAAAGAAATTCTCATAAAGAATTTCCTTCCATATTTTATTAATCCTCAAACTTAGAAATGAAAGCCTTTGTTCGCTCCGATTTAGGGTTATCAAAAACCTCTTCAGGTGTACCCTCTTCTGCAATAACGCCATCATCCATAAATATAACCTTTGTGGAAACAGCCTTTGCAAAGGACATTTCGTGGGTAACAATAACCATTGTCATATTTTCATCGGCAAGGCTTTTTATAACCTTAAGAATTTCGCCTGTTAATTCAGGGTCAAGTGCAGACGTTGGCTCATCAAAGAAAAGAACTTTAGGCTCAAGCATAAGTGCCCTTGCAATAGAAACACGCTGCTTTTGACCACCCGAAAGCTCACAAGGGTAGCTGCTCTTTTTCTCGGAAAGGCCAACCTTTTTAAGAAGCTCCTCTGCCTTTGCTTCAATTTCAGCAATTATCTGCTTTTTATTCTCTTTATAATCTGCTCTTTCCTTTGCTAAAAGCTTCGCAGCAAGGGTCAGATTATCGTGCACGTTGTATTGTGGAAAAAGGTGAAAATCCTGAAAAACAAGGCCCACGAGGCGTTGCTGCATTCTTCTTTCCTTTGCGCTTTCCTTGCCTGCAGTGCCGTCAAAGAAAACCTCGCCATCAACACTGATATAGCCACTATCGGGAATTTCAAGCTGATTTATACAACGTAAAATTGTTGTTTTACCACTACCTGATGAACCGATGATGCTTAAAACCTCACCCTCATCAAGAGTAAAGCTAACTCCCTTTAAAACCTCGGTTTTTCCGAAGCTCTTTTTTAAATCCTTTACTTCAAGTACAGACATATTAAAAGCTCCTTTCAACCTTAAGTTTTGTAGTAGTCAAACTTCTTTTCAATCTTATTGAAGAGAATTGTAAGTACGCCGTTAAATACTAAGAAGAATACACCTGTGTAGAACAACGGCCAAATAAGACCTCTACCTGAAAAACGCTCTGCCGCCATAAGAATTTCAGGTATAGCAATTACACGAGCAAGGGATGTATCCTTAACAAGAGTAATGATTTCATTACTCATAGGTGGAATTATGTGTTTTACAACCTGCATGAGTACAACCTTAAAGAAAACCTGTGTCTTGGTCATACCCAATACCTGACCTGCTTCGTACTGCCCCTTTGGAATGCTCTCAATACCACCCCTGAAAATTTCTGAAAAATAGCAAGCGTAGTTAATAATAAATGCAATAAGCGCTGCTGTCATACGAGATTTAAAGGGTGTGTTAAACACAAGGCCGGGAACATAATAAACAACAAAAAGTTGGAGCATCAGGGGAGTTCCCCTGATGACCCAAACTATTGCTTTTGTTATATACTTTATAGGTTTAAATTTTGCCATTGAGCCAAAAGAAATTATAAGGCCCAAGGGAATTGCTGCCAACAGCGTAAAAATGAAAACCTGGCAGTTTTGAAGGAAGCCCTCTAACAGGTCTAATGTAACCTGGTCGAACGACATTTTATACCCTCCGAATTAATTATTTAATAATCTGATCCTGAAGCTTATACTTTGCTGCAATCTTTTCAAGAGTGCCATCAGCAATAAGCTCATCAATAACCTTATTAACCTCAGCTGTTGTGTCTGAGCCCTTACGGAATGCAATACCGTACTCTTCATCAGCAAATGCAAGGCCATCTACAACTACAAGGTCTTCAAAGTCTGTGCCTTCACCAATCATACCGATTGAAGCAACAAAGTCAACTACGCAACCATCTGCTGTGCCTGACTTAACCTCTGTAAGAGCCTTTGACTGAGTATCAACTGCTGTGTAGTTTGCCTCTGCAAAGTATGCTTCTGTTGTAGCAACGCCTTCACCTGCAGACTCTTTTTCTGCTACGATGTTAAGACCCTTACCACTTTCAAGATTGATATCTGCAAGCTTATCAGCCTTAACAACAAGAACCTGCTTGTTTGCCATATAAGCATCAGAAATACCCATTGCCTCTACTCTTTCAGGAGTGATTGTCATACCGTTCCAGATACAGTCAATGTTCTTTGCTGCAAGCTCTGTTTCCTTAGCTGTCCAGTTGATTTCCTGGAACTTTGCTTCAACACCAAGCTTTTCGCAAACAGCTTTTGCAAACTCTGTTTCGAAACCGATAAGCTCGTTGTTATCATCAAAATAGTTCATTGGTGCAAAGTATGTGATACCGATAATCATTTCGCCCTTATCCTTGATATATGCAAGGTCAGAAGCCTGGTCAGGCTCGTTTGTATCTTTACCACAAGCTGCAAATGCGCAAACAATACCTGCTACGAGAACAATGCTCATAACAATAGCTAAAATTTTCTTACTCATAATAATTTCCTCCATAGGCAAAATTCATTGCCTTTTTATTTTGTGTTGTCATTCTACCACTTTAGCACACTAAAGTAAAGTGTTTTTTTAATTTTTTTATATCTTTGTACATTTCAACATATAAGACCACTATTTTCTCGCTCACCTTGGGCATATTATACAGTTATAAAATTCAAACGCCTTAATATCAATCCCTGTCGTTTTATTACACAGCAAAAAAACTTGACAACCTTCGTTTTTTATATATAATACTATTGTATAAAAAATTCGGCGTAGATGCAGGATGATTCACCGAGGCGTGTACAGAGAGAAAGCGGTTGGTGCAAGCTTTTCACAAATCCTTGAATTTGCTACCTGCGGAGCCTTACCGGAAACGGTACGTATTCAGGCGTTAACTGTTACAAGAGCTGGTGCATTTGCACAATTCGGGTGGTACCGCGGTTATTCCGTCCCGTTTTGCAAAGGCACTTTTTTTATTTTAGGAATGGAGTGAATAATATGCAGTGGACAGGACTTAATGAGTTAAGAGAAAAATACCTTAAATTTTTTGAAAGCAAAGACCACCTTCGCCTTCCAAGCTTCCCTCTCGTACCACAAAACGATAAGAGCATCCTTCTTATCAACGCAGGTATGACACCAATGAAAAAGTACTTTACAGGCGAAGAAACACCACCAAGAAAGAGAGTTACAACTTGCCAAAAGTGTATTCGTACACCTGATATTGAGCGTGTAGGCATTACAGCACGCCACGGCACATACTTTGAAATGCTTGGCAACTTCTCTTTTGGTGATTACTTTAAAAAAGAGATTATACCTTGGGCTTGGGAATTCTGCACACAGGTTATGGAAATGGACCCTGATAAAATCTATTGCAGCGTTTACCTTGAGGATGATGAGGCATACGATATCTGGACAAAGGACGTAGGCGTTAAGCCCGACCATATGGTACGCTTCGGCAAAGAGGATAACTTCTGGGAGCACGGTCAAGGACCTTGTGGTCCTTGCTCAGAGCTTTACTACGACCGTGGTGAAAAATACGGCTGTGGCAGCCCTGACTGTAAGGTTGGCTGTGAGTGCGACCGTTACGTAGAATTTTGGAACCTTGTTTTCACACAGTTTGAAAATGACGGCAAAAACAACTACACACCACTTGCAAACCCAAATATTGATACAGGTATGGGTCTTGAAAGACTTGCTTGCATCGCTCAAGACGTTCACAATATCTTTGAGGTTGACACCGTACAAAATATTATGAAGCACATTTCAGAGGTTGCAGGCGTTAAGTACCACGAAAGCGAAAAAACAGATATTTCCCTTCGTGTTATTACAGACCACATCCGTTCAACAACCTTTATGATTGGTGATGGCGTTATCCCTTCAAACGTAGGCAGAGGCTACGTGCTTCGCCGCCTTCTCAGAAGAGCTGCTCGCCACGGCAAGCTTTTAGGCATTACAAGACCATTCCTTGCAGAGGTTTGTGAAACTGTTATTAAAGAAAACGAAAATGCATACCCGGGCCTTAAAGAGAAAAAGGACTACATTATCAAAGTAATTGCTATGGAAGAAAACAGCTTCTATAAAACTATTGATAGTGGCCTTGAGCTCCTTAACGAAATGATGAAAAAATCAGAAAACGGTGTTCTTTCCGGTGCAGATGCCTTTAAGCTTCAGGATACCTTCGGTTTCCCCATTGACCTTACAAGAGAAATTGCTGCAGAAAACGGCTTAACAGTAAATGACGAGGAGTTCGAACAGCTCCTTGCAGATGCAAAGGCAAAAGCAAAGGCTGCACGTAAGGTTGCAGGTGCAGAAGGCTGGAAGGGTGCAGATGTTTCCTTTACAGAGTGCGATGCAACCGTATTCACAGGCTACACAGATACTGCTGCACAGGCAAAGGTTGTTTCCATTGCTGCAAATGGTGAAAAGGTAGACTTTATCGGTGTGGATACAGACGCTGTTATCGTGCTCGACAAATCCTGCTTCTACGCAGAAAGTGGTGGACAGGTTGGCGATACAGGTACTATCTGCTTAGGTGAAAACATTTTCACAGTTACAAACACAACAAAAACTGCAGAGGGCGTTATTATACACCACGGTACACTTACCGAGGGCGACGTAATTAACGTTGGCGATACAGTAGACTGCCAAATCGACGTTGCAAGACGCCAGGCTATTATGAGAAACCACACAGCTGCCCACCTTCTTCAGGCTGCTTTACGTGAGGCTCTTGGCACACACGTTGAGCAGGCAGGTCAGCTTGTAAACGAAAACGCAGTACGTTTCGACTTTTCACACTTCTCAGCACTCACCTCAGAGGAAATTGTAACAATTGAAAAGAGAGTTAACGAAATTATACTTTCTGCTATGCCTGTAATTACTGAAGAGATGTCTATTGAGGACGCTAAAAAGAAAGGTGCTATGGCCCTCTTTGGCGAAAAATACGGTAGCACAGTTCGTGTTGTCAGCGCAGGTGATTTTTCAACAGAGCTTTGTGGTGGTACACACGTATCTAACACAGGCAACATTGGTCTTTTCAGAATCATTTCCGAAACCTCCGTTGCTGCAGGTGTCAGAAGAATTGAGGGTGTTACAGGCTACGGCGTGCTCGCTTACTTAGACAGCCGTGAAAAGCTTATACACGATGCATCCGCTGCTATTAAGCTTGCAAACAGCAAGGACCTTGCCGTGAAGGTAGCTTCACTTGCAGCTGACTTAAGGGCAAAGGAAAAAGAGCTTGAAGACTTCAAGGCAGAGATTGCAAAAGAAAAAGCAGGCAGCCTTTTTGATAACGCTATTGATTTAGGTAGCGTAAAGCTTATAACAGCTGCTTTAGGCGAGGCTGATGCAAACACCTTACGTTCGACACTTGATTCTGCAAAGGACAAGGGCGACGATATAGTTGTAATACTTGCTGCAGAGCAGTCAGAAAAGGGCACCTGCTCATTTGCTTGCTACTGTGGAAAAGATGCTATTGCAAAGGGTGCGCACGCAGGTAACATTGTTCGTGAAATTGCACAGATTGCAGGCGGCAACGGTGGCGGTAAGCCTGACTCAGCAATGGCTGGTGGTAAGGATATTTCAAAGATTTCTGAAGCACTTGCAGCTGCTGAAGAAATAGTTAAAGCTAAATTAAAATAATTTTAAGCATATAAAAGCTCCGATGAGAAATTCTCATCGGAGCTTTGTTATATAATGCATATTACTTATAATGTGTATTCCTTCAATACCTTTCCATCAAGGTCTTTATGAATAATCTTCTCATCCTCAAGAATCATATACCCTCTTGGGGTGTTTTCCTTTGGAATAGAAACAGAGCCGGGGTTTGCATAAATAAAGCCGTCTGTTTCTTCAATTTTGCTAACGTGGGTATGTCCGTTAAAAAGCACGTCGCCTTTTTTTAACTTTGGTGGATTTTGTGGATTAAATTTGTGCCCGTGGGTAAGGAAAAAAGTTTTGCCATTATTAAAGAGCAAGGCATAATCTGCAAGCACATTAAATTCAAGCACCATATCATCCACCTCTGCCTCGCAGTTACCACGCACACAGAGAATTTCATCTGCCATTGAATTAAGGAGTGCTATAACACCTTTAGGATTATACTCCTCAGGTAAATCGTTACGAGGGCCGTGGTAAAGCACGTCACCTAAAAGTATGAGCTTATCGCATTTTTCCTCATTATATCTTTCAACCAACCTACGGCAACATTTTAAAGAGCCGTGTATATCAGATGCTATAAGTATTTTCATTTTATACCTCTTATATCATATTATTTTTAGCTAAAATTGTAGTTTTTCCTTCGAAAGAAAGTGGTGAGCCATCAACTGTGGTTACCACACCACCCGCTTCTTCAACAATCAGCTTGCCGGCAGCAAAATCCCAGGGTGAAACCTGTAGCTCAAAATAAAGCTCTGCCCTGCCACAAGCAACTGTGCATAAATCTAACGCTGCCGAGCCACTTCTTCGGATATCGAGTGCTTGGTTAAAGAATTTTGTAAGCACCTCAATAGTTTTTGGGAAAAGCTCTTTATCATACGGTGAAGTGCCAAAAAGCACAAGGGCTTTGCCTATAGGATTAGAGGACACGCTAATTTTTTCACCGTTGCAAAATGCGCCCTCATCTTTTATAGCACAAAAGATTTCATCAAGATATGGGTTGTAAACAACACCTGCCACAGGCTCTTTCCCCTTTAAAAGTGCAACAGAAATTGCACTGTGGTGGTAATCTTTAATAAAGTTTGTTGTGCCGTCAATAGGGTCAACAATAAAAGCAAAGCCATCATCACTTAACTCGTCACTTGAGCCTTCCTCACCAATAAACTTTGCCTCAGGCAAAAGGTTTTTTAAGCCATATTGCAGCTGTTCTTGAATTTTTTTATCGTACTCGGTTACTAAATCAGTAACACCCGACTTTATATCAATAGCCATTTTTGCTCTATCGGCACCAAGAATTACCTTGCCACACTCTTTAACAAGCACGCAAATTTCGTTTACTAAGCCCTTCAAAATAATCACCAGCATTTTTTTGTTTTTATCTTTTGAATTATTATACCAACTAATAATTTGCTTTGCAACAAAAATACAAAGCAATTATAAAACCACTTGCTTTTTTACAACGCTTGTGATACAATTCAAAAGGTTTAGTTGTGAACGTAGTCGATGAGTGCAATAACAAAATTCCACCTTTCACTTTGTACTTTAACCTCTTAACTATTCACTCGAGCGAAGCATCAATATAATGTTTGGAAGCGCAGCTTCCCCGAAATTTTGCATTTTGTATTTTTAACTTTTCATTTTAATACGCGGGTGTGGCGGAATTGGCAGCATTGAGCCCGCACGCCGCCTGAGGCGGATGCAGTAAGGGCGAAATGGCGCAGCGGTCAAAATTTCTGCGAGTGAGTAACGAGCCAAAGAAATTTTGGGCACCGCAAGTGTCCTTCCCATAAACTTCTTTATTGTCTATAGCCGATGAGTAACATATAAAAATCTACTTTTTCACTTTTCACTATTACTTCTTAACTAAATATGCGGGTGTGGCGGAATTGGCAGACGCGCCAGATTTAGGTTCTGGTGGCACCCCCGTGCAGGTTCAAGTCCTGTCACCCGCACCAAATAGCAGAAATCTGATTTTTCGGATTTCTGTTATTTTTATGTATGAAATAAATAGGACTTGAACCTGCCCTCGGCGAAGCCGAACACAATCGGGTGTTCGCAAGTTCACTTGCGAATGATGGGCAGAGCCCATCAAGTCCTGTCACCCGCACCATATTGAGTATTCATAAGGGATTTGACCTGTGAATACTCAATTTTTTATATCTTTATATCAAAGTGTCACAGTGGAATTTTAATATGCTAAAAAGCTGTTTGTATATACGTTTCTTAAAACATACAATTTTTGTTTTTTTGCTTATTTTAACCGATGAGATGCGATAAATGACCGATTAAACAAAAAACCAACGTTACCTATTCTATATTTGCTATGATGATACTGCAAATGAAAAGGAGGCTAATGTAAATGCAAGAGATAAAAACAGTTGAGCTTGTCAAAAGGTACAAAAACCTTACTGTTGTAAATAAGCTCAACTTAGAAATACATCAAGGGGAATTTTTTTCTCTGTTAGGTGTTAATGGAGCAGGAAAAACCACAACGATAAAAATGTTAACCTGTATAACAAAACCAACGGATGGGGATGCTTTTATAGGTGGATACAGTGTAACTAAACAACCCAAACAGGTAAAGCGATTGATAGGGGTATCACCTCAGGAAACTGCAGTAGCACCTAACCTTTCTGTAAAAGAAAACCTTGAATTAATGTGTGGTATTCATGGGTTTACTAAAGAAAAAAGCGAAGTAAAAATCAATGAGCTTACCGAGCAATTTGCTTTAGATTCTGTTTTAAATAGAAAGGCAGGCAAGCTATCCGGTGGATGGCAACGCCGTGTAAGTATCGCTATGGCACTTATCACTGAACCCAAAATTCTCTTTTTGGACGAGCCTACTCTTAGCTTGGATGTTATCGCACGTCACGAGCTTTGGGATATGATTCGTTCATTAAAGAGCAAAGTAACCGTTATCATTACAACACATTATATGGAAGAGGCAGAAGCACTTTCTGACCGTATAGGTATTATGAAAGACGGTACTCTTCTTGCTGTAGGAACTGCAGAAGAATTGAAGATAATGACAGGTGCCAATGACTTTGAAACAGCCTTCGTTTCTATCGTGAAGGAGGGTGCCTTATGAGAATGTTGACATTTGCAAAAAGGTGTACAAAGGAGATTCTTCGCGATCCGATAAACCTTACTTTCGGTCTCGGTTTTCCTTTGATATTACTACTGCTTTTGAGTAGCTTACAGAAAAACATCCCCACAGAACTGTTTGATATTGACACGCTTACACCCGGCATTACTGTGTTCGGATTGTCATTTATGACACTTTTCTCGGCAACGCTTATTGCCAAAGATCGTAAAAGTGCTCTTTTGCAGAGATTATATGCAACACCACTTACGGGTTTTGATTTTATTCTCGGATATATGCTACCACTTTTACCTTTTGCCGTCGGTCAAACAATTATTTGTTACCTGTTCGCTATTCCTTTGGGGTTGACAGTTAGTGTAAACATTATTTATGCTATAATAGGCATAATACCTATGGCTGTTTTCAACATTGCATTAGGGCTTTTATGTGGCAGTATCTTTGGTGTTAAACAAGTTAGCGGTATTTGCGGTGCTTTACTTACGAATCTCTCTGCGTGGCTATCCGGAGTATGGTTTGATTTGAAGCTTGTGGGTGGATTTTTCGAAAAAATTGCGAATGTGCTACCGTTTGTTCACGCAGCAGAATTGGAAAAAGCATTGTTCAGTGGAAGCTTTGAGCTTGCACGGGCTCATATTCTTCCAATTCTTCTGTACAGTATATTTATAACTGCGATAGCTGTACTCTGCTTTTTCAGACAAATGAAAAAACAATAAGGATTTGATGCTATGAAATACAAACTCATTATAGATAAAGATGCAGACGAAGAGATAATTGCAAAAGTTCACGCTCCCTCTTCTCTTACCGAGCAGATAGAAAATCTCGTCTATAGCTTTTCCGGTACTGAAAGCATTATGGGATACAATGATGATGAAATGAGAAAGCTCTTATTCTCAGAAATAGAGTGTATTACTGTAATTGACAAGAAAGTAATAGCTGTCGATACGAAGGGAAAACGCTACCGTATTCAGGAAAGGCTTCGTGATTTAGAAAATATTCTGCCTTCTTATTTTATTCGCATTAACAAGTCTACCCTTGCCAACGAACATCGCATTGAGCGATTTTATGCTGTGTTCAACGGCGGTGTGGATGCAGTATTCAGGTGCGGTTATCGTGAGTATGTTTCAAGGCGTTGCTTTTCACAAATAAGAAGGAGGTACGAAGGAATATGAAAAGATTTATTACGGAATTTTTCCGCAGAGGTCTGATTGCTTGCGGTTTCGGTCCGATTGTTCTTGCTGTTATATATCTAATTCTGCATTATAAAGGTCTGATAGATACACTAACTGTCAATCAGGTCTGTACAGGAATTTTTTCAACAACTGCACTTGCCTTTACAGCAGGCGGTATGAATGCTGTTTATCACATAGAACGCTTACCCTTGATGTGGGCAATTTTAATTCACGGTATTATCTTATATTTCAGCTATTTAGGTGCTTATCTGATTAATGATTGGATTGAATGGGGTGCAACACCAATTTTGGTTTTCTCGAGTATTTTTGTTGTAGGCTATTTGGCAGTTTGGGCAATTATTTATTGCGTAACTAAACAGAATACTAAAAAGCTTAATGAAATGCTGAAAGAAAAGCAACGCTTACTAATTGATAAGGACAATTAAGTTTGAGTCCCCCTTATGAACACCGGTACCATCGCTCAAAGCCTTATATATCAAGGCTTTGAGCATTTTTTATCCATAACACAAAAAACATCACAATAAAAAGCAGGTTCGGATAACTCATTTCACCCTATTCGTATATTGAAATTTTGACAAGTAGTGGTATAATTGAAGCATACTGTATCAGACACAACAATCATTTAGGAGTACTACTATGGAAGTAAGATTTATAAAGCCTGATGAAGCATCGGATTTTCTCAAAATTTCTGCTGCATCCTTTATATGGAAATTTGATAAGGATGTAGACAACTGCGTTGATATGCCTGTTCTTGGTGCGTTTTACAACAGTAAGCTTATTGCAGGTGCTGAGGTATACAACCACAAATGCAGCTATTGCGGCAACATTGTTAACGCAGTAGTTCTTGATGGCATTTGCAGTGTACCCGAATATCGCAGAACAGGTGGCGTCAGGGCACTTTTTGATGAGATAAGCAAAACTGCTATAGAAAACGATATAACTGTTGGCTTTCTTTTACCCTTCTCTATTTCCTACTACGAAAAATTCGGCTATGCAAATCTTGACCGTGCATTCTCAATAAAAATACCCTTCAGCAGCCTTTCTAAGGTTGAGCGCAGTAACGATGTTGAGCTGTATACTGGTAAACAATTTAATGAGCTATGCGACCTATACAACAAATGCGCACTCAAGGAAAATCTTATGCTTTTGAGAGATGATGACAGTCATTTTTGCAAAACACCTTTAGAAAATGCTGATTACACATATATCCACCGTAATAAATCGGGCGAAGCAGACGGTTACGTCCGTTTTACGGTAAACCGTCCCAACGAGCTTGTTGCAGAGGAATTATTTGCATTAACACCTGATGCACTTTCAGGCATTATTGGTTTTTTGCGAAATTATGATGGCATTGCAAAAACTTTAGTTGTAAAAAAACAATATACAAGCTCACCCTTTGCCTGCTTTGCCGATAGAATTGATAACACAAGCTACGAATATTCAGAGGGTATTGCTGCAAGAATTTACAATCTTAAAAAGCTGCTTGAAAACAATGCTTTCCCTAAAGAGCACGGCAAATTCAGCATATTAAGTCTTGACCACATCCCCGAAAACAACGGCATTTTTGACGTTGAATACGAAAACGGCAAGGCTACCGTTACTAAAAGAGATAGTGGCGATTATGACATCGGCCTAACCCCACCTGCTGCGGCAAGGCTACTTCTTGCCGGCGAAGGCCACACTGCACAAACAGCTGTTTTTATTAACGGCGTTGAGCTTAAAAACGATGCAGAAGATTTTTTCAAAGCCTTCCCTCACCGTGCAACACATTTTATAGAGTTTACTCCTCACTAATTTTGAACAACGCAACATACAAAAAACAGAGTCGCAATGCGACTCTGTTTTTTATTCAAGCTCAAAAAGTATTTCTCCACCTGCTGTAATTTCCTCATAGGTTAAATAACTCTGTGTAACTTCCTTGCTGTTTAATTTAATTGATTTAATATAGAGATGCTCCAAAGGATTTTTATCACACTTAATTTTTAAGGTGTTAGATACCCTGCAGGAGTGGAATTTCTCATCCAATTTCACTTCAATCTCTTGGAAAAGAGGTGTATTTAAATAGTATTTAGGGTCTGCAGGGCAAACCTGTGCAAAGCCTAAGGCTGAAAGCACGTACCAAGCTGAAAGCTGGCCAACATCCTCATTTCCACAAAAGCCGTATGCACCTGTACGGTATGCCTCCTTTTGAACACGCCTTGTCCAATACTGTGTTCTTTCGGGCAATCCGAGAATACTGAAATAGTGTGTTATATTGTGGCAGGGCTCATTTGAATGGTTATAATCATCATTCCAAAGGCTTTTTAAATCTGCCTTTTCAAAAAACTCTTCAAGAAGCTCTATTGTTCTTTCCTTCCCAAAAAGTTCACTTAAGCCCTCTACATCATACGGTACAAACCAAGACTGCTGAAAAATATTACTTTCCACAGTTCCGTCATCATCGTATCTGTCTTCTTCAAAAACAAATTCTCCGTTTTCCTTACGGGGAGCCATAAACTGCAACTCTTCGTTATAATTTTCTCTATAACGACCTGCCCTTTTGGCAAAAAATTCTGCATCCTCTGTTTTGCCTAAAAGCTCTGCAAGCTTTGACATAGTATAATCTGCCAACAAATATTCAAGTGTATCGCTCAACCTGTTTGGAACATAGCACTCATCAAGGTACTGCTTACAATCATATCTTATAGATTTAAATGGCTTACCGTAAAGCTCTTTTTTACAAATACTTGATGCCTTTGATATTTCATACGCTTTTTCAATATCATACGGATTAATGCCTTTAACAACAGCATCTGCCAAAACAATAAGTCCGGGGTCACCTACCATACAGCCTGCGTTTATACCCATAAGCTCCCAACGTGGGAAGGACATATTATTAAGCTCTGCTATTTTAAGTAGCGAGTTAATATCATCTCGCACCATATCCGGATTAATAATACTCAAAAGTGGAAACTCGCTTCTGTATACATCCCAACCACTAAAAACAGTTCTTTGCTTGTAGTCGGTATTTTCAAACACCTGGTAATTTATTTTATATCTGCCATCTACATCTGCCATTATACGTGGGTCTAAAAGCACGTGGTAAAGGCAGGTGTAAAAAAGCTTTAGGTCGGTTTCATCGGTACCTGTAACCTTTATGCCCCCAAAGGCCTGCTCCCATTTTTCAAGAGCATTATCTGCCATAGTGTCAAAATCAACACCCCGGCACTCGGCTGAAAAGTTCTTTCGAGCGCCCTCAATATCAACATAAGAAATGGCACATTTTACAGTTAAAGGCTCGTTTATATCCTTTGAAAAATCAAGAAAAACACCTAAATCCTCACCACTGCATTTTGAAACAAATGCTTCATTTTCAAAAAATCTTGCATTTGTAAAAGGCTGTGAAAGCTCCACAACAAAATATACATCATAGAAAATTTTGCCGTGGCCGTGGCCAAAGCCACCACCTGCAGGTGTACATTTAACGTGGCCTTCAAGCATTCTGTCATTTATAATATCAACCTCTTGAAAATCGGCTTTTCCACCAATTCTTCTGCTGAGGTTAATTATAATTTTCTTTTCTGAATTTTCAGGATAAGTAAATCTTAAGAGTCCTGTACGCTCAGAAACGGTGCATTCTGCAAAAACGTTATATCTTTCAAGCATAACAGAATAGTAGCCTGCACGTGTTTTTTCTTTTTCGTGAGAGAATTCAGATTTCCACCCTATTGTACCTCGCTCAAAGGGTACCTCCTCGTTACTGCCACTACGCATGTCAGTATCCTCTGTTACAGGCATAATTTGAATATTACCCAAATCACCATACCAGCCTATGCCACTCATATGGTTAAAGCTAAAGCCCTCAATTGTATTGTGGCAATAATTGTACCCACTACCGTTATCACCACCACTTACCGTATCGGGTGAAAGCTGCACCATACCACCGGGCACACAGGCACCCGGATATGTTTTGCCACCACCGTGAGATTTTTCAATTTGACCGTCACCGACAGTACCAATCATTGTATCTACATACAAAGCTTTTTTCATAAAAATCACCTATTGAACTAAATGCTTATAAAATAAGGGTATTATTCCCTTGATAAACAAACCACTTTATCTTATCATAACAAGCAATAAAAAACAACTATCACAAGAATTATATATTACAAAAAGCAGTCATTCCTCGTGAATGACTGCTTTAGCTTTTATTAAATTATTTAACCCATTTTTCAACGGCTGCTTCAACAAGGCTGTAAACCTTATCAACAATAACCTGGTCGCCTTCTTCAAGGTTAAGGAGTGGCTCCCTTACGCCACCAAGCTCAAGACCTGCCCTCTTTTTAAGAGCCGCCTTTGCTGTTGCATACATATTGCCTTTTGTTGAGCACATAGTGTAAATCACCTCATTAATATCATCCTGTAATTTACCTGCGTTTTCAAAATCACCTGCAGCAAGCATTTGATTAAGCTTAACAAAAAGCTCAGGCATTACAGCATATGTACCACCTATACCACCATCTGCGCCAATAAGTCTGCCACCAACAAACTGCTCATCAGGACCGTTGAAGACAACAATATCTCTGTTGTTAAGCTTTGCCTGTCTTTTAAACATTTGAATATCCTGGATTGGCATAGATGAGTTTTTAACACCTATAACTCTTGGATTTTTAAGCATTTCATCAAACAATGAAAGTGTGAGCGAAACACCTGCAAGCTGTGGAATATTATAAATAACGTAATCGGTATTAGGTGCTGCTGCAGAGATATCATTCCAATACTTTGCAATCGCTTTTTCATTAAGCTTAAAATAGATTGGTGGAATAGTTGCAATAGCATCTACACCGAGGGCCTCTGCGTGGCGAGCAAGCTCACAGCTTTCTCTTGTATTATTACAGGCAACGTGAGCAATAATTGCAATTCTGCCCCTTGCTACCTCCATAACAGCCTCAAGAGTGCGCTTTCTTTCTTCTACGGTAAGGTAAATGCACTCACCTGATGAGCCACCTACGTAAAGACCGTTAACGCCTTTTTCAATAAGAAACTCAACTAAGCTTTTTGTTCCCTCTACAGAAACGTTGCCATTTTCATCGTAGCAAGCGTAAAATGCAGGGAATATACCTTTGTACTTTTCAAGACTCATTTTTATTATCTCCTTTATATATTAGAGTGATTTAAACATACTCAGAATAGATTTCGGTATATATTATACCGTAGCAGGCTCGGACTCATCCGAGGTGTTTGGTGTGTTTCCACTTTTTTCCTCACCGAAGCCGATTGCAGGACTATTTGTTTCATATAAATTTTTGCGGTCAGACTCCGTTACAGCAGTTTCTAAACCATACCTGATAACAAAGTTCTCTGTTTTTCTTCGTTCATATAGTTTTTTGAAGCCGAACAATATTTTAAATACTCCCATTTCGGAATTCAAGCTTTCTAACAAACCGAATTCAACAACTCTAACAGACAAACTATCATTTTTTAAGAAATGATATTCCTTATCCTTCTTATCAAGCTTTTTAGCCAAAGCAGGAAGCTCATCGTTATGAACAATGCATACGTGGAGTTTTCTTTGATTATCCTTATGCTTTCTACGTGGGTCATCCTCAGGAATTTTCTCACCTTCCGGTATATCTGATGTATCCCAGACCTCCCAGCCTCCTACAAGCTGGAACACTACCCAACGGTTATGTTCTATCCTTGCAAGATTCCTAATCCTTTCCTCATCGCAAATAATTTTCATTATATCTTCTTTACCCAAGGCACCGTCACGTGTAGGAACCTCTTTAAAAACAGTGTCTAAGTTTTTTATTATATTCCTTCGACGCTTTGTAGAGAACCTCTTTGAGTCTTTCTTTTTTGTAACAACCTCAAGGCCTAAATCACGCATTTTATAAAATATGTGAATAACGCCTGCCATATTGGATTGCTTTGTAACCTCAGACAACGTGTCGAAATTATCGAGTCGCTCCCTCATTCTGTTTCGAGCAAATCTATAACCCAATATTCCTCTTTTGCTTTTTTTGATGTATGTATTTTTATTGAATTTGCGTGGTGGCTTTTTGTCAGTATGCTCATCATGTGACTTATCATCACCTGCTTTGCGTTCTGTAGGTTTATCGATTTCTTTTTTACTTAACGGCCAATAATTATAATAATCCAGGATTGTTTTTCTCTTTAAGAAAAATGACTTTTTGCCGTTTTTGTCTACTTTTTTTAATAAATCGAACAAATTTATATATTCCTGATTGTCCACGCCTTCAGGAGTTTTAAAGCCAAGTATCTCCAGAAGCGAAGCCTTTGCTTCGTCCGCCTCATTTTCCTTAGGTTTTTTATAAAAATCTTCAATACTATCATTGGCATGCTTAATATTGTAAATAATATTAAACAGCCTCGATAACCTAATAATAACGTTATTAGTTATATACTTTTTCTTGTATATATCCGAATAGCAGCCCGAAGGATAATATTCGATTTCATCATTGGCATCGTCAAAGTTTTTAGCGATTTGATAATAATCCATATTACCGATTATCGGAACAAAAACAGGATATTCGTTGTTACCTCTTCTTCTATAAACGTTAGTTTTTACCAATTGAGAAATGTTAACGGTAAGTTCATCATCCTCTGTAGATATAAAGAAGTAGTTTGCACCTAAGCACTGCTCCTCCAACACTCGCACAAGCTCGCTTGATTCAAGGTCTGCCTTAATAAATTTGTAGTTAAGCGTTATGCCTGCCTGTTCGGCCTTACCCTTCAGGTCGCCAAATTCTTTTTCAAATTCATCCTCCAAACCACCGTTATCAATTATTTTCATTTTAAAGGTAAATTCGTTCATTTGGCCACACCATAAAGCTGCTTTTACAAATTCACGGGCAATCTTACTTCCACCAATTACAACAAGAAAAATCTCTTTTTCGCCGAACTTATCTGCCCCTGAATATAAAGGATGCTTCAAAAGAATGTTATAGGTTGCCATTTTGGCCTCATTTATAAGGGTAATTCTCGTCTTATACCTGTTCCTTGATTCCTTCAACTCCGCAAAATAGTTAGAAATAACAACGTAAGCATCAGTATCTGTTAAACGCAGCCTAATCCTATCAAAGAACTGCTTAACATTACTCTTTTTTTTGCCGTCACTTTCATTATCGGGAGAATTATCCCATATTTTGCTGATAAATTTTTTCAGATTTTTTAATATATCACCAGATTTATCTGCGGCCTTATTTTTAGTTTTTCTCTTTTTCCCGGTCTTATTTTTTTCAGATTTTTTCTTTTCGTCAGGGCTTTTTTTATTATTTTTCTTTTTATCTATAGAGTCTATAAACATCTCCGTGCTGTCAAGCATAGAGAAAATGTATATTTCACTACCCCTTCTTTTAATTTTATCAAAAAGTGATACACAATTTTCAACGTTATGAGTTTCATCGGAAGAAATCAAATAATATTTTGGTTTTAAAGGATAGTGACCTGTCAAATCAAGAACAGATTTGCGAGTAGTTAAACCCTTTATAAGCTTAACACGACCCCAAATATCATTTTTTTCATCGGTCATATCTTCCTTGGCCGTATTAGCAAAAACAATTTTAACCGGGCGCCAAAATCTGCTATTACGATATATATCCTCTGCCAAGCAAATAGACTTTTCGTTCAATTCAGAAAAAATGTGCAATCTTCTAAAATATATTACTTTAGTCCAATAAGATGCCACGTTTTCGCTTAATGCTGAAAGGATACCGGTTGCAGTTAACAGTGGAGCTGTTGCGCTTGCGAATAAAAGCATTTTATTTGCAATCGGGCTACCATTCGCTGCGCTTATAATCTCATCAAGCTCCAACCAATCGTATCCGAACGTAAAAATTTTAGCCGTGGAAACAACGCTGGATAAAAAAGGATTTTCAAATAAACCAGACGAGATATACTGCGCGCGAAAGAGCAAAAACACAGAAAGAAATGAACCTACAGCAAAAACCCAGTACGTTGGCAAATAGTGCTTTTTGTTCCTTCTCATATTAGAAAGGGAAGAAATCAAAACTAAAACCAGGGTAAAAGTAAAAACTAATGCCGCCCAACAAGTTTTTTCATCTAAAAAAACACTTATCAGAGCATCGTTAAAATTCCCGGGGAAATCTTTAATATTTTCAAAAAAATTCTCAAAAAATTGTATGATGCCGTCCTTAATCCACATAAACTTTTCTAACAAGCTCATATATTGCACCCCAAAAATCAATATATATTCATTTTTATTTTACCACCCTAAATATCCATTGTCAAATAATATGTACTAATACTTTAATTGACAGAAATATTTATATAAATTATAATGATAGTCAAGGCAACAAAATACAGAGGAGCTTTATTATGGCTGATACCATTTACAAAAAAATTAGAATTGAACACAATATGTCAAGAGATGAGGTTTGTGATGAGGCCCTGCAATACGGCTTTATTGCCCCCGAACGATTAGAGCGTGTTGAAAACGGTAAGCACCCTATTCACCCTGACGAGGTACTGCTTCTTTCTGAAATATACGGTGAGCCCACCTTATGCAACTACTACTGCTCACAGGAGTGCCCTATAGGGCAAAAATACGTACCCGAAATAAAGGTTAAGGACCTTAGTAAAATTGTTCTCGAAATGCTTGCTTCGCTGAATTCTGCACAAAAAAGACAGGAACGCCTTATTGAAATATCAGCCGATGGCGTAATAGACGATGATGAAATAAAGGATTTTGTTTTTATACAAAAGGAGCTTGAGCGCATATCTGTTACAGTAGAGTGCCTACAGCTTTGGGTTGAGCAAATGCTTGCAGAAAATAAAATTGACAGAGATAAGTACGAGAGCTTTTTAAACGCTGACAAATAAAACGTTAAGGTGATTTTACAATGAAAAAAGAAACCTCCTTTGTATTTACAGGAGATATTGGGTTTGATAAATATATGTACCGTAAGTGGGAGGACCCACAGCTAATATCACAGGAGCTTTTAGATTTTTTACAAAGCGCCGACCACGTTTGTGCAAACGTAGAGGGTCCCGTTGCTGAAACGGAAACAAACACCACAACCGAGGGAGTTGCCCAGCTTTTACATACAATTGACCCTGCTGCCATAACCGTTCTAAAAAATATGGGGGCAGATATTTGGAACATTTGCAACAATCATATTATGGACGCAGGCGAATACGGTATAAAACGCACCCTTGAAATAGCAAAAGAAAACGGTGTAAAAACAATAGGCGCAGGTATGAATATACAAGAGGCTATGGAGCCTGTTATTTACCCTGATGCAGGTGGAATAGGTATGTTTGGCGTAGGCTACCAGCGTGCCTGCAGAAAAGCAGATGAAAACAAGGCGGGCTGCTACAGCTGGAGTGACCTTGACGCTATACAGGAGACCATTAACAAAATCAAGGCAAAATGCCGTTGGTGTGTTGTGGTTGCCCACGCAGGCGAGGAATTCACTCCCCTGCCTTCGCCGTATACAAGGGAAAGATACCACAAATACCTTGAAATGGGTGCAGATATTGTTATAGGCCACCACCCACACGTGCCTATGAATTACGAAACTGTGGGAGATAAAATTATATTCTACTCGTTAGGTAATTTTATTTTTGATACAGACTACCAACGCTCGCAGCATAAAACGGAATTTGGTATTATTGTAAAAATAAACTTTACGGAAGATAGCTTTTCCTACCAGCCTATGGGGCTTGAAATCAAAAGAGATACCGAGCGCATTGAAAAAGCAGATTTACCTGCAATTTTTTACGACGTTCAGGAGGAGGATTACAAGCTACTTTCTCCACTTTCTGCCAAAATGCACATTGCAGCAACAAAAAGGCAAATGACGTATTTAAACCCCGCAAGATTTAAAAACGCTACAGAAGAAGAATGGGCAGAGCACTTCAGAGAGCCCTTGCGCACAGGCAGAGTGCCCGGTGAAACACTTGACTTTTTTATTCTTGTACCTCTTGCCGAGGAGGCAGAAAAGGGCGAATGGAAAAAGAGCAAGCTTGAGGATATTAAAAAATATATTTTAGAACAAATATAGCAAAAAGGGGATGTAAAAAAAGCGCAGACCGTATAAAACCGGATATAGCAAGGGGTTCTGTAGGTTTAATAAGCCTATAGAACCCTTTAAAAATACAAGAAATATAAAATTGTTGAAAAAAGTATGTTTTATACTACGAACAA
>JAZNTU010000040.1:0-75798 GCA_045591945.1 Acutalibacteraceae bacterium
AAAGATTAATTTTAGGTGGTATTCTCTGTGGTGGCTCCGTGTGCCTTGCAAGCCTTGTTCAGCAATATGGCATTATGCTTTCGGGCGTAGGTAAATCAGGCTTTTTAACAACCCTTTATATACTTATGGTGCCTATTTTAGGTCTGTTTTTCAGGCGTAAGGTTAAGCCCGTGCTGTGGCTGTGTATAGCGATAGCAACCTGTGGTATGTATTTCCTTTGTGTAACTGCAGCAGGCACAATCGGTATTGGCGATGTGCTTCTTATTATGTGTGCGTTCCTTTTTGCTGTGCAAATAATGATAGTTGACCACTTTGTGCAGACTGTTGACGGTGTAAGGCTCTCGCTTATACAATTCGCAGTTACGGCAGTTATTTCTGCTGCAGGTATGTTCGCCTTCGAAAGTCCCGACCCTGTAGCGATAGGTCAGGCTTGGCTTTCAATATTCTATGCAGGTGTGCTCTCTTCAGGTATTGCCTTTACCTTGCAGATTGTTGCACAAAAAAATCTTAATCCTACACTTGCAAGCCTTATAATGAGCCTTGAATCTGTTTTTGCAGCACTAGCAGGTGCGTTTTTCGGCGAAAGGCTTTCGGGTAGAGAGATATTCGGTTGTGCATTAGTATTTTTAGCAATCATAATAGCTCAGCTACCATTTGAAAAACTTATAAAGAGAAAAAGCAATTAAAATTATATATAACAAAACTTCAAAACCCTCACCATTGTGCATAACATAGTGGTGAGGGTTTTGTGAATGTATACAAATATTGATTTTTTGTTGGAAAAATGTTAGAATAAGTGTAAGAATTTTGATATAAACGACATATATAGATAGGAAAAACCAATCAGGGGAAACCAATCATAGAACCGTCTCCTGATTGTTGCCTGATTGTTGATATCATCGTATATTCGGGAGGTAGCAAATGAGTTTTAAGAACCAAGTCATTGTTATCCTTTTGTGCTTTCTTATTGCTTTCCTTGATGTCCGCGGCTTCTTGTATGGCATAAAAAGATATCAACTTAACAATAGTGCCTATAAAAAGCGAAAAAAAGGAGAAACCTTTAAAGAATGGTTGTTCTACAGCAGATATAAGGAAGAAATACCAAAAATATTGCGTGTACTCTATTATACCGTATTAATAATCCACCCAGTTTGCTTAATCGCTTGTGTGGTTGCATGTATTATAACATTATCAGTGAATCTTGGTGGAGCTCTTGCGATTTTTATAGCGGGATTTGATGTTGTATGTATGTTAGTAATAGCATTGCTTTTTTGGAGTCCTGGGCGTGATTATGCGTATGAACGATGGATTACAAAAAAACGCGGACAAAATCGAAAAAGATGAATTAGAACCAATCAGGGGAGAACCAACCAATCATAGAACCGTCCCCTGATTGTTTTTAATAAAAAGCTCAATAACAACAGCAGAAGCCGTCGATTTGGTTTTAGAGATTCTTTCAACAGTTCCATTCGTTGATAATGGAGGTATCTAGTATGTATAAGATTAGAAGAACTTTTTCATTAAAAAAAGCATCACATAATACCTTGTTAGAGGTTTTAGAAAATAATCTTAGAAATTATAATTTCGAAAAAAAAGAAGATACGATTTATTTTAGATATTGTAAACGCTCATATGGAATATTTTTTAACTCTTTTTTGTTAAAAGGAGAAATAGATTTTTTGAACAACGGTGATATACTGTGCCAATGCGAGTTGTTTGAGTCTGTAAAAAAAGGTTTCTATGGTTTGAATTTTGTTCTGTTACTGTTTTTGCTTCCGGCAATAATTAGAACTCCGGAGATTCTTGGTGTGTTGTCTGTAACATTATTTTTATGTTTTATAGGAATAAATTTATTTGCTTACGTAGGACTTTTTATATCTTCGGCAATCTTTTATGGTCAAATAAGAAAAACAATATAAAAATACAAGACACAAGACAGGGGACAAGACAAGGGACGGTTCTGTGTCTTGTTCTCGAAGTACTGAAAAACAAGGTTCTGCGCTTGAAATTAATAAGATTTGGGGATTGTTTTATATAAACACAATCAGGACATAGAACCGTCCCCCGTCCTAACAATTCTCTGAGGTTGTTTATATGAAGAAAAGAAAAAAATACATAATAACAGCGATAGTTTTGAGTGTTTTGCTTATAGTGGGTGGAGCTTGTGTTTCACTTTCATATTATTTTTCTGATGCTCAACAACATCGAATATTAAAGTATAACCTTGATAATTCAACTGAAAATTTAATGGATGTATGTAATGTTTTGTATATTAATGATGATATTAGATTTTTGGATTATGTTGGAATACTTATTGATAGACCGGATTTTAAGCAGGTGTACGAGCAAAACGAAACAAACATAAGTTGGTATCAATATAATGATTTGTTGATACTACAGGCGTTTACGTGTGTTGCAAAATCAGACAAACCGGATTTGTTGAAAAGTACAATAAATGAATTTTTTCCTAAGATTCAAATTTCCGAACCATTAGCTCTTTTATCATATTCATTGAGTAAAAATCCCGAGTTAGCAACTGAAAATAAACATATAATCATAGAAACGTTAAGTGATTTCTATAAATTGTCACCGGATAATGAAAAACAACGGTATTTGGAATATATAGTATCATATTATAGTTATTTTAAGATTGAAGATGAAAATGCTCAGTACTATAAAAACGAATTAAATTTTTTGATGGAAAATTCAGAAGACTATGAAAAAAGGTTGTGTAATATTGGTGTGCAATTTGCAGAATCTTGTTGGAAATGCATGTTTACAGGTTTATATAATGAAGATATAATTAAATATTTTCAAGTCATATTTTGACCAATCAGACTAACTATTAAAAGTCAATAGTGACACAAGACAGGGGACGGTTCTATGATTGACACCAAATAGTTGTTGAATCAGATTTCAAAGGGTGATTTGCTTTCATTTCACCCTTCGGAACAAGCTAATCATTTGCGGAGCTTGTCCTATGCGCACTTAGCTTCCTTGCAATAATAGCCCAGCTAATCAGAAAGAAAAATTAAACATAGTAAAAGCTCTTGGTTTTTGTAAACCAAGAGCTTTTTTATCTGTGCTTATTAACCGTTATCAGGTACTGCTATCTCTAATTTTTCATCAACGCTGTGCACCTCAGAAATTCTTTCCTGCTCATATTTAACATCAATATATTTCTTAAAAAGCAGGTAGTCATATTGTGGCTTCCAATGGTCGCCTGCAACAACAATTCTCTCAAATTCCTCTTCGGAAACAGCAAGGTTTATTACGCTAACACCTTTAATCTCACCGTCTTCCTTGTAGCAGGTATCCCAAAAAGCGTGGTGGCCAATGTATGTTACACTTTCGGGAATATATACGTACGTAAGATTTTGGTTGTAGCTAAAAGCATCCGAGCCAATGTATTCAAGCCCTTCGGGGAGTGAAATATATATTTCGCCAAGCGCCTCCTCGCTTGTAAAGTGCGAATCAACAATATTCTTTGCAGAGTATGTATATACGTTTTCAAGGGATGGGTGAGTGCTCCATTGGTCTATTCTTTCGTGCAGCTTGAAAACAGCAAGTGTTTCAATTCTCTTAAGGCCGTCAGGTATGTAAATCCTTCTCAGGTTTGCATAGTTAAAGCACATTTCACCAAGCTTTGTAACAGTTGAGGGTACAACGTATGTCTGAATATCTCTTTCGTATTCAGGTGTTACCTCATCTCGGTAAAGCTCCTTTTCGTAGCCGTATTTTTTACGGAGGTATTCGTCGTGGTCGCAAGGGTAGCAAAGTATTTCTGTTTTATCCTTGTTATATAGCACGCCGTCAATATCGCAGTAGTTAGGGTTGTTTTCATCAACCTCAATGTTCTGCAATGCCCAGCAGGAATAAAATGCCTTAGGGTCAACAAACTCGACCTTTTCACCAATTGTAATAGTCTTAATCTTGTCATCACAGTTAAGTGTAAATTGCCTTACAGAGGTAATAGGCTTTGTTGTATCCTTTACAACCTTAAAGTTTGTTGCAGGGTCGTTATTGCCGGGTATGTACTCTATTTCAGCAGCATAGTCTATCTCTAATTCTGTAAGGTAGCCTGTGTTACTAAATTTTGAAAATTCAAGGCCGTTATCTGTTTGTGTGTATTCAAACGTTTCATTCTGCAAAGCTAATACACTAAAGAATATAGAGAGTGAAACGGCAATAACAATAACAATAACAAAAATTGCCTTTTTCAAATTATAGTGCTTATATGGCTTGTTAATGTGTGGGGCTGCAAGGCCGGGTACCTGGTAGGTCCAAATTTCATCCTCAGGGATATCAAGCTGAACGTCGGTTTGCCAGTCAAGAGCTTTCTTTTGCTTTTTTTCTTTTTTGCTCATTCTATCCACCCCCATTAACCTTTATATCCGCCGGAAACAGAAACGCCTTCTTCTTCAGCCTTCTTTTCGGTAACCTCGGCACGGCGTTTAAGTACTTCCATAACCATATTTTGTTTTTTGTTGTCGTAATCCCAGAATAAGTAGGGGATTGTCATTAAGAAGAAGCCTATGGCATCAACAATAATCGGAATAATAATTATGTTTCTTCTTGAACCGTCGTAGAAAAGAATTTCCCAGTTACTGTTAAAGCCGTATTTAAGCAGAAATATTGGAATAATAAGGCCAACAAAAGATGTAATAGGGCCTGTAAACCAACCGAAAATACCTGCAAAGCTTTCAAGTCTTTCACCTGAAAGGTACATCTGGTAGTCGTTAATACGTACACCCATATCGTGGCCTGCTGTTGTAGGCACGGTTTTTGTCATTTCCATAAAGAACAGAACAACAACACAAATTGTACCGCAAAGTGCAAGGTTATCACCACAGGTCCACATAGCAACAGCAATAATAACGTTACCTATAGCTCTGCTGAGCTGGTAGAAAATCATAATCTGCTTGTATGAAAATCTCTTAAGAAAATATGGTGAAAGCAAATCAGGTGGCGTACCTGCAAAGGAAATAAGCGCAACAATTAAGCTGTATGGTAAACCACTTAAACGGAATGTGTAGAAATACAGAATAGTTGCAAATGGGAGCATACCGTTGCCTAAGGAGTCGATAAGGCCAACTATGGTGTTAATAAGAAGGTATTTGTTTTTAAGAACACCAAGCATACCGTCCCAGAACTTAATTTGCACTTTTTTTTCAAGAGGTGGCTGAGGAATTCTTTCTTTAATTCTGCCTGAAAGGTACATTGTAAATGCTGCAGAAACACAGAAGGTTACGGGAATAACAAATCTGTAGAAGTTAATATCTGCCCACTCGTAACGCAGAGCGCCAACAACTGCAGGTAGAATAATTGCAAGTATTGAGTTGAAAATGTGCGAAAGCTTTACAGGGTAGCTGCGCACAAGTATTCTTTCTTGAAGGTTTGGGCTGATTCGCTTTGAGCACTCTTCAAGAACGTTACCAAAGCCAAATACATTGTACGTAGCAAACAGAAGGTTTGCAACCCAAACTCTTGTTGCAACGTCTGCAATGTTGTATACGGGCAGCCATCCAATAAGTATAACCATTATACATTTTGGTATAACATCACAGTAAAGGCTGTATTTGTATCTGCCGTATTTAGGTATAAGCTTTTTACGCCAAAAAATATTACGTGCACCAACCCAGCCGGAGTACAGGAAATGGGTACCAAACGTTTTAAAGCAGGCAGTGGCATTCATACCCTCGAAGCTGTTTAGTATTGTTATAAATGAGCCTGATTGGTCAAACAGCTTTGAAAAATCGAATATAATAGAGGCTATACCAAACAGCATCATTAAGCCGTATGTAAGGTAAACCTTTCTTTCTGTTTTCTTTGGCAAAAAACCAAGGTTATCACACACATACCACCAAATAAGGGCTGTAACGTAACCTAAAGGCATGTTAAGCAGACCTATAACCGAAAAGGTAAGGTAAGGCAGCTTGTAGTGGTGCATAATGAGGAAACAGCTTGACCAGAAGCCGATATACTCAAGTGTTTTGGAACCGGCATAGTTTGCACCAACACCGATAACTACATCCTTGTACTCTTTGTACGGAACGTATTTACCCTCTGCCGGAGTATTCCAATGGTCTTTAACCTCGGTAAAAAACGCTTTTCCTTTATCTACAAGCGATGTTTTTTCACCGTTAGCCATATAAAACCCCTCCTAAATATATATTTATGTTATTTTATCATATTTGCACAAAAAATACAATTAAAAAAGTTAATTTTTATTTATAATTGAATATTTTATTTAAGCTTGTTAATTTTGCATAAATGTTTTATGATTTTTTGTTGGTTTAATCAAAATTTATTTGATCATTTTTAATTTGTTTGATTTTTTTCTGTCTTATGTTATTATGAAAATATAAAACAGCATAAATGAGATAGGTGAGTATTTAAAAAAAGTATTAAAAGTTATATAATGATTTTATTCATAACAAAATTGAAGAAGCCAAAAACCAAAATAACGAGTATATTTATTTTGTTTATCGGGTGTATCTGAATTATGTTAATACTTTTGGAAATTTAAAATCAAAAAAATATATGATTATGTTTGGGGTTCAAAGGGTTTGGATTCGCGAAATGAATATTTTTATATTACATACATTGTATCAGGTGATTCTCGATATAATGGAATATATGCATATTCAGCTGTTTTAAATACATGGGGGTGTATATATGTTTAAAAGAAACCTTGTTCTCTCAATAATTTTTGGTGTATTTTCAATAGGTATTTATTTTAATATGTCCAGATTTTTAATAATGAATATTTTAAACTTGGATTTGCCATATTACATATCATTTGCAAGATTATTTTTAGTATTATCTATTACATTCGCTGTTTTGTGTTTCTGTTGTAAACGAGGTTGTTATAAAAAAACAGTAACACGTATAGTTGTTGTTTTAGAGGTAGTTTTATTATTTTTGGGCAGTTTGGTTTTTATTACGAAAAATAACGATAATTACTATAACGGCTTTGTGGACAAAAAACTAATTATAAAAAATAATTCTGAGTTTGCTAAGTTCTATCCATATCATACCTTTGATTATAAAGAAAAAGTTGAATATGGTAATCCGGTTGTAATAAGGGTTGGAACAACCTGCTTTTTTGATATAACTTCGAACAGCGAATATATCAAGTCATCTAACGGGACAAATTATTATTTGACTTATTTTGAAAGCTTAAGTCCATATCTGAATTTGAAATTCTATATGGAAAATGGTAGCTTGATGGGACAGACGCGAAACAAACCACCATCTTATTATCCTCAATCGGTGGAAAAAATAAAAATTGATGGATATAAGGTTAAAATCTATATTGCTGAAAATGAATATAATGTTTTTGTCAATGGGTTGGGTAAATCTGTTTATGCCACTCTTACATATGGTGATGATATTGGTGTTACACCACAGTCTTTCGCAGAAGAGGTTGTGAATCAATTAAAACTTGTAGAAAAGGCTATCGATGATAATATTATTATTCAATAATAGTGCTATTTAGAAACAGCTCAGACCATTAGGTCTGAGCTGTTTTCTTATGCATTCCAGAATTTTCTGTCAAGGCTTCTGTATTGTATTGCCTCAAGAATATGCTTGTTTTCAATATTCTCACTTTCGTCAAGGTCAGCAATTGTTCGTGCTACCTTAAGTATTTTGTCATATGCTCTTGCAGAAAGTCCAAGTCTTTCAAAGGAAAGCTCAAGTGTTTTTGAGGCAGCCTCTGAAAGCACACAGTATTTTCTTGTAAGTGAAGACGTCATTTTAGCATTGCAGGTTATGCCCGTGCCCTTAAACCTTTCTTGCTGTATTTTGCGTGCAGCATTTACTCTTGCTCGTATATCTGCAGAGCTTTCGCCACACTCTGTATCCGAAAGCTGGTTGTAATCAACAGGTGGCACCTCAATGTGTATATCGAGCCTGTCAAGGAGTGGCCCCGAAACCTTTGAAAGGTACCTTGCAGGTGCTCCGTTAGGGCAAGAGCACCTTCTTGTAGGATGACCATAGTAGCCACAAGGACAAGGGTTCATTGCGCATATAAGCATAACAGAGCATGGATATGTAAGTGCACACGCCGCACGTGAAATTGTTATGGTGCCGTTTTCTATAGGCTGCCTTAAAACCTCCATTGTGCTTCTGTTAAATTCGGGTAATTCATCAAGGAAAAGCACACCGTTATGGGCAAGGGAAAGCTCACCCGGCTTTGGTATTGTACCACCACCCGAAAGTCCCGCAGGGGAAACAGAGTGGTGTGGTGCTCTGAACGGTCTGTAGTTAATAATCGGCTTGTCCTTTGTAAGGTTGCCCGAAAGGGAGTAAATCTTAGTTGTATCAAGTGCTTCCTCTACAGTAATATCGGGCAAAATTGTGGGTATACGTTTAGCAAGCATGCTTTTACCCGAGCCCGGTGGGCCAATCATCATAACGTTATGTCCGCCTGCTGCAGCAACCTCAAGTGCTCTTTTAACCTCAAACTGACCCTTAACGTCACTAAAGTCAGGTAAAAAGTCGGGCATTTCGTAGTGCTTAAAGGGAACAAGCTCAAGAGGAGTAAGCTTATTTACATCGTTTATATGGTCAGCAAGCTGTTTTATTGTAGCAATAGGGTAAATGCTTATGCCGTCTACAACGGCAGCCTCTGTGGCGTTTTCTTGGGGGATATAAATATCCCTTAAGCCGTTTTCTTTAGCAGCCATAACCATAGGCAAAACACCCTTAACGCCCTTTACCTCACCCGAAAGGGAAAGCTCACCGATAAATGCAGCGTTTTTATAGTCGCCGATTATCTGCTTTGTGGCAGAAAGCACGGCAATAGCCATAGGCAGGTCGTATATTGAGCCTTCCTTTTTTATATCGGCAGGGGCAAGGTTAAAGGTGTAGCGTGACGTCATATGCATTTCGAAGCCTGAATTGTGTAATGCAGAAATTACTCTGTCACGTGCCTCGTTTACAGCAGTATCGGGCAGGCCTACAATCTCTAATGCATATTTACCACTTGAAATATTAAGCTCAACATCAATCATATATGAGTCAAGTCCCATAAGACCAATGCTTTTAATTTTTGTAAACATAATTACTCCTCGGTTTGTGAGTCATTGCTTTCATCACCTGTATTCTCAGGTGGTGTATCGTCAATAGTAACCTCTTCAAGTACTGAAGCTGTACCGTCTTTTTCATCTTCAGCTTCGCTATTTTCTTCAATCTCTTCAACGTAGGTTGCAGGGTCAAACTTGAAAATACCTGTTTTTATAATGCTACACATAAGCAGCATCATTAACAACGTTGTAACGGAAATCATTACGCCCAGCACAAGTCCGTCAGGCACGTATTTAAACTCAACGGTGTGTTCGCCTGCAGTTATATTTACGCCTAAAAGGGCATCGTTTCCAATGGAAATAATATCTGCTTTTGATACCTTTTGGCCGTCAATATAAACAGACCAGCTTGTATCGTAGTTAATTGATGTGTAAAGTACACCATCCTCGGCTACGTTAATATTACCCTTGATTTTTGTATCCTCAAATTCGGTAACGTTCAAGCCGTTTGCCTTAAGTGCTTCGTAGCCTTGTACAAAGCTGTTTTTATCAAACGTAACACCAAAAAGGTAAATAAAGCCTTCCTTACCGTCTTTGAACGGTGCATAAATATCAACGGTTTCGCCGGCCTCGAGCATACCTAAATCAAGAACGTGTGGCTTTGTATCAACAGGCTGGTTAATTACTGTGCCGTTGGGGAGTGTAACTGTAATTGAGTCAATATCATTAACGCTTGACTTAAGGTAAATGTAGCCGTTACCACTTTCTTTAACTGTGTATTCAAATGAAAGTGAAGCGTTTTGCGCATCCTCGATTGTGTATGGGTAATAACCTTCATCCTCGTAGGATAAATCATCGCACCTTGCACCTGTGCCGGTAACGTCTGTTAACTGCATGTCATTAAAAACGGTGTGTATGCCTGTAGAGTTGCCGAAAAGGCTGCTTTGTACCTCAAATGGGTTAGGGTTATCGTGGGACCATTCCTTTATTTCGTTGTTAACTCTGAAGGCGATAGGTAAGCTGTAAAGATTTTCATACGCTGTGTATTTTGAAACAGAGCCGATATCTTTGTAAAGCTCACTGCTCATTTCTGATTTTTCAACGGTAGTGTTATCAACAATATAGTCGAGGGCAAAGAAAGCGTTGTAAATAGGTGTTTGCCTGTTATAGGTGTAGCTGTTTATATAGTTACTAAACATACCTAGGTGAGATTGCATATTTGCAACTCTTTCGTAAGCCATAGAGGTAAAAGTAGACATACCGTTATAGTTGTACCAGCAGGGGTCCATTCTTGCCCTGAGGCTTGTAAGCTCCATACGGTAGTCGTCATTTCCTGCGTGATCGTCAATAATATCCTTTATTTCACGGAAATCGTCGTAGTCGCCAACAAAGTTAATTTTGGCTTGATTCATACTGTAATTATTGGTGTTTGAAACAGTATATTCTGCACAACAAGAGATAAGCACCAAGGTAGCAGCTGCAATATATGGATATTTATCATTTTTAAGGATGGCAAGAGCAATGCAGTAAATAAAAATAAAGGCAAGGCAAATCCAAACGCCTGTTTCTGTAAAGTTTTTGGAGCCGATTTCTTGCACAATAATAACAAATGCAAGTGTAGCAACACCAACGCCTATAATTTGACGATTCGAGTATTCTTTAATATGGTTAATTGCCTTAAACGCAAGCACCAAAAGTATAAAGGAATACATAAACGAGAATCTGTACGGCAGGTCGTTGGGGAAGTGGAAGCCGTGCCAAATATAGTTGAGAATGTTTGTGTAGAAGGAAGCAAACATTACTCCTAAAAGCCCTACACTCATCACCTTTTCTTTAAAGCTTATTTTGTTTGAGAAAATGTAAAGGGGCACAAGCATAACTGTTAAAATACCACAGTAAACGTTAGGCAAAACGTCTGTGCCACTGCTTCTTATGGTAGGGTCTAAATAAGCAAGGTGGTTTGCAAGAAAATCGAATATTGAAAAGTAGGTTGTAAATTCTTTCGGGAAGGTGCCTGAGGTTGCCGAGCAATTCATAAGAATGAAATATACAGGCAATATAGCAAAGCAGGAAATAAATGCTGCGCCTATAGAGGAAAAGGCAAAGCGCACTCCACAGTCAATAAATTTATTGTTTCTAAGGTTTGAATAGGCCCAAACAAAAAAGCCTTTAAAGCCTTTTTCTCTTTTAGCAAGCCTACCGAAGTATGTGTCGGAAATATTGTAGCTTGAGAAGTAATAATAAATGAAATAAAGAACGGAGAAAATACAAACCATATAGCCCATATAGTAGTTTGTAATAAGTGTAGCTGCAAGTGCAATAATATAAAGCCTCATTTTTCTTTTTGCAATAAGGCTTTCAATACCCAATATCACAAGTGGGAGAAGGTAGAAGGCATCAAGCCACATTATGTTCCAGTAGTATGCAATGAAAAATCCACTGCAGGCGTAAAGAACGCCGAATGCCGCAGTAAGTGGGTTTTGAATATTGAATTTTTTATATAAGAAAAACGAGAATGTAAAAGAGGCTAAAGCAGCCTTTGTAAGCACCATTGCCGCAATTGCTTCGGGCATATTTTCGTGACCGAATAAAAGCATAAATATAGCAGTAGGTGATGCAAGGTAGTTGTAAAAATTACCGAGAAATCCGCTACCACCACCTGAATTCCACGAGTAAAGCAGGCTGTCAAGGTTAGTTACCCTGTCATAAAGCTCTGCAAAAAGTGGACCGTATTGGTGGTATAAATCCATTCTTAAAATTGTAATATCACCAAAAGGCGCCATATCGTAGCAGTAGTATACCACCATCATAATAAGCGCCGTGCAAAGCGAGGCCAACAAGCAGTAGCGAATGTTAAAGCCCTTTTTAAATATTGGGTTGTTCATTAATTTTTCTTTCATTTGTTCCATCCTCTAAATTTACTGTATATGTATACATAATTAATTTAATAATAGCATATCGGTTTGCTTCTTTCAATGAAAAAATTGTAAATATATTTTGTTTTTAAAACAGTTCTATTTTTGGACAAGTGATAATATTTATTTTTTGAGAGGAGTGTAAAAAATGCAAAGCTTTTTAAATGCAATTTCCCTTTTACCGAAGGTCTACAAAGATGTGTTTTATTCAATTCCGAAGGAAATTGCGGAAGGTCTTAAAGAAATACGCTTTAGAGTAGGCGAGCCCATAACTCTAAACGGAACGGATATTTATTACGTGACCTCAAACGGCACTGTAACAACAAGCTGTTTAGATAATTTAATTACCACAGATGAACGTGATATGCATGAAATCGTATTTTCACTTTCACGAAAATCATTACATACGTACCAGGATATGATAGCTAAAGGCTATATACCATTAAGAGGTGGCTGTAAAGCAGGCGTAGCAGGCAGGGCAGTAGTTAAAAATAATGCAGTTTACTCTGTTTCGTCGTTTAATTCAGTTAATATTCGAATTGCGCGTGAATTTGAAGGCTGTGCAAATGAGCTTTTAAAAAGTGTGGAGGGCTGCTGCTCTTATTTGATAATAGGTCCACCCATGTCCGGTAAAACAACGCTTTTAAGAGAACTGTGCCGATATTATTCGGGTAAAAACAGCATTGAGCCATATAAAACGGCAATCATTGATGAACGAGATGAAATTGCCTCACGTAGCTTTGGGTGTTATATAGACGTTGGTGTGCATACCGATGTTTTAACACTTTACCCCAAAGCAATAGGTACCGAAATTGCCCTTCGTACACTTTCACCGGATATAATTGTGCTTGATGAAATAGGCACAGAGGAAGAGTCAAGAGCCTTGCTTTCGGGAATGAACAGTGGCGTCAGTTTTATTGCGACGGCTCACGGCTCATCTATAGAAGAGGTGCTGCGTAGACCGAATATAAAAACTCTTATAAATGCAGGTGTGTTTAAAAAAGCAGTTGTTTTAGCAGGTAAGGATGCGCCTTGTCGGATTAAAGGAGTTGTTTCGTTTTGAAAACAGGAACGGTTTTTGTAGTTGTAGCAGCAATAGTTCTTTTTGGCGTGTATGATTATTTGAAATATAAAAAGGCCATTAATGCGCTGGAGGAAGCTGTTAAATTATTTAACCTTTTTAAGAATGAGATTTACTATAAAGGCTCGGATTGCAATGCGCTTTGTAAATTAGGGAGTAGCCAAGGCTTTAAAAATTTGGTTTTTAAAGATTCTAAAATAATTTTACAGGGCGTTGATGATAAGCAAATACAAAAAGAGTTTACTTACTTTGCAGAAAAAATCGGTACTACCGATATTGAAGGTCAGCTTTCTGTCTGTACCGAGGCAGTTAATAAGCTGAGCTCTGTTTTAAACGAAAGGGCAAAAAAAGAGTCCTCAAAGCTTCAGGTGAATATGTCTTTAAGCATTTTAGGTGCATTGAGTATGATTATAATTTTTATTTAGGTGAACAATGGATATTTATATAATTTTTAAAATTGTGGTAGTTGCAATAGCAGTAGCAATAGTCAATCAGCTTTTACAAAAGGCGGGTAAAGAGGAGTACACTTTAATTATAACCATAGCAGGGCTTATTATTGCGCTTATGATGTTTTTACCTGCTTTAACAGATTTGAAGGACCAGCTTTTTTCGTTGATTGAGTTTTGAGTATATTTGAAATTTGCGGATTGATTATTGTTGGCATAGTTGCCCTTGCTGCTATAAAAAACGGTAACCCTGTATATGCTGTTGTGCTTCGCTTTGCTGTGGTTTTAATCATACTTATCGGTATTTTGCCTATGATAAAGGAGCTTTTTACTTCCGTTAAAGCAATGGGCTTTATTGAAAACACAAGCAGTGAAGCAATTACCATAATATTTAAAGCATTTACTGTGCTTTGCGTAGGCTCTTTTTCTGCCGATGTTTGCAGAGATAACGGCGAGGGCGCATTGGCAACACTTGCCGAGCTTTCATCAAAGCTGATAGCAGTAAGCATAAGCCTGCCACTTGTTACAGCAGTAATTACAGTTGCAGGTACGTTCTTTAGGTGAAAAATGAAAAGATTAATAAAAATATTTTTTCTGAGCATAGCACTTGCCTTGATATTATCCTGCACGGCATTTGCTTTAGAAAGCAACATAGATGAATACAATGATGAGTATGAGATTTCAAAAATATATGATTATATTGATGGTGAAACTGCTCATTTGCTTGAAGAATTTGGAATAAATGAGATTAATGTTAATTCTCTTTTCTCTGTTGAACCGAATAAGGTTTTTAATGCGCTTTTTAATATTTCTGTATTAGCTATTAAAAAGCCTATTAAGTTTCTTACAGTTGCATTAGGTGTTATTCTGCTTTCAAGTGCAGCAGCTTCCATTTTACATAATGATGAAATTGTAGGTCTTGTAGGCTCAAGTGCTTTGGCTTTGGGTAGCGCAACTGCTACTGCAGAGCTTGTTAGTTCGGCTGTATCTGTTTTGCAGTCGCTCTTGTTTTTTACCACAGGCTTTGCAGGTGTTTTTAGTGTTATTGTTTCATCTGTAGGTAATGTTAGTGTAGGTACATCCTACGGCGCATTTACTGTTTTTATTAATGCAATTTTATCAGGCTTGCTTGTGGATTTAGCACAGCCTATAGTAAATGCACTTTGCTCATTAGGCTTTCTTTCCTGCTTTGATGTTTATTGCTACACAGCACGTTTTTCTAAGCTTGTTAAAAAGGTGTACGTTTTTGTTTTAAGCCTTGCAGGTACAATATTTTCGGGTGTTGTAACACTTAAAGGCATACTCGGTGGCAGTATAGATTCTTTAGCTTCAAGGGGAGCACAGTTTGTAATAGGTCAAAGCCTGCCAATTGTAGGTGGGGCAGTAAGCGAAACCTATGCAACACTTGTTACAAGCCTTAGCCTTATAAAAAACACAGTAGGCGTTTTTGGTATTATTACGGTTGTTGTAATTGTTTTGCCTATATTGTTAGAGCTGTTTTGTTGGAGCTTTGCATTTGAGTTAACCCTAAACGTAGCGCAAACAACAGGTGTAGAAAAGGCAGTAGGCTTAATGAGTATATTGAAGGATGCTCTTACGTTGCTTATTTCTACAATAATAATACTTACAGCAGTTTTTGTTGTTTCTGTAGGTGTGTGTATTGCTGTAAAGGGTAATGCTTTATGAAAGAAATAATTAAAACAGTATTTTTAAACTATGCTTTTTGCTCTGTTATTGGCGGCTTTGTAGAGTATTTAACACCAGAAAAAATGAAAAAAACAATAAGGGTTTGCACAATTCTTGTAATATTAGCGTTATGCTTTGCACCCTTATCTAAAGCAGAATTTAAAATAAATGCTCCAGATAATATGATATCTAATAACATTGAGCAAAATAATTACAACGCTTTAATGCATACAGCAAGCCTTATGGAAAAAGAGGTGTATGCAAGTATTAAGCAAACGCTCATAAATCTTAATATTGATGAATATGAAATATATGTATCAACTGAAATAGATGCAGAAGGTAATACTGTATATTTTGAGGAAATTAAAATTGAGGTGGATAAGCAATATGAAGCCTTGTTGCCTCAAATAAAAAGCAGGGTAGAGCAAGAATATATAGATATTTTAAAAGTCGGTGTTAAAAATGAATGAGCTTTTTGAAAAAATTAAAAATCTTAAGCTGAACAAAAAGAATGTTTATTTAATTGCATCGGGAGTGCTCGTTTTTCTGCTTTTGCTGTTTAGTGGTACACCTTCAGAAAACGAAGAAAACGCAGGCGTACCAAGCGTTTCAGAGTATTCTGCGCAGTACGTAAAAAGCACACAAAAGGAGCTTGCAGCCATAATACGACAAATTGACGGTGCAGGGGACGTTAAGGTTATGCTCACCCTTGAAAGCTGCTACGAAAACGTTTATGCAAAAGCATACGAAACTGATGAGCAAAGCGATGAAACAAAGCAAGAAAAAAGCATTAATGAGGAATATGTGATAGTTAAAAACGGCTCAGGGGTTGAGGAGTGTTTAGTTGTTAAGGTGTTTGAGCCTAAAATAAAGGGTGTTGCAGTAATATGTCAGGGTGGTGATGATTTAGCCGTCAAAAAGGCAATTACCGAAACAGTTTGCGCCTTGTTTGATATAAGCAGCGCAAGTGTTTCGGTTACAAAAATGAATAATTGATAGGAGATTTTATATGAATGTTATACTTAAAAGAAGGCAGCTTATTTTAGCAATATTGGTAGTAGCCTTAGGTGCTGCAGTTTTTGTAAACTGGTACTATACAAGCGATACCTCTCTTTCAACCGATGATACAACAAGCCCACAGTACGTGCAGAATTTAGGTGAGGCCAAATATGTAAATGCAACAGGGGATAGTGTGCAAAGCTTTGAGGAGCTTAAATACGAAAGAAAAAAGAAAAACGATGAAGCAATAGATAAGCTTAATAAATCCCTTGAAGCAGCAGGCAAGGGCACAGATGAAGCAACAAAAATTGCAGATTCTATTGATAAAATAACAAAAACAACAGAGTTAGAGCTTGATTTGGAAAACCTTATTAAAGCAAAAACCAACAGCGAATGCTTTGTAACAGTAACAGATAAAAACGCAAGGGTAGTGGTACATAAAGGTGTTTTAAACGAAACAACCTCCCTTCAAATATTAGAGCTTGTAACCTCAAACACCCAAATACCTCCTGATGCAGTAGTAATTTCAGAGCAGAAATAAAACTTGAATATAAGCAAAAAGCCGTTCTCAAACGAGAACGGCTTTTACTTTAATATTTAGTCTATCATTCATCAAAAAGAGGGGTGGAGAAATATCTTTCTGCAGTATCGGGGAGGACTGCAACAACTGTTTTACCCTTGCCAAGCTTTTTAGCAAGCTTTATTGCAGCAGCAACGTTTGTACCACTTGAAATACCGCAAAGAATACCTTCTTTTCTTGCCAATTCCTTTGCAGTGTTAAGTGCCTCATCGTCGCTTATTATACAAATATCGCTGTAAATTTCTGTGTTAAGTATTGGTGGGATAAGTCCGTCACCAATACCCATTTGAATGTGCGTACCTATAAGACCACCCGAAAGTATAGCAGCATCCTCAGGCTCAACTGCCCAAATTTCTATATTTGGGTTAGCCTCTTTAAGTGTTTCGCCTATACCTGTAAGTGTACCACCTGTGCCAATACCTGCACAAAAGCCGTCTATAGGCTTACCAACCTGCTCTATAATTTCAACAGCAGTTCGTTTTCTCTGTATTTCTGCATTTGCAGGGTTTTCAAACTGCTGTGGTACAAATACGTTTTCGTTTTCTTTTTGCATTTGTAACGCAAGCTGTAAGCATTCATCAATACATTTACCAATGTTGCCTGCATCGTGCACAAGCACAACCTCTGCGCCGTAGTGCTTAACTAACTTTCTGCGCTCCTCGCTTACAGAGTCAGGCATAATTATTATTGTTTTGTAGCCCTTAACAGCACCTACAAGCGCAAGGCCGATACCTTGGTTACCACTTGTGGGCTCTACAATAATAGTATCTTTATTTATTTTGCCTTCCTGCTCAGCTTTAAGAATCATATTGTAGGCCGTTCTTGTTTTTATTGAGCCACCAACATTAAGACCCTCAAATTTAACAAGAATTTCGGCGCTGTTTTCATCAACCATATGGTTAAGACGAATAACAGGTGTGTTGCCGATAGCCTCTAAAATGTTATTGCAAATCATCAGTACACCTCTAAAAGTATTTCTATATTTATATATGTTAATTACAAAAATCGGTTACAAGTTTATCACAGGTTAGAGGTTATTTCAAGAGAATTTTAATACTCTTTCAATATTCTTTGCAAGTATATTTTCTAATTGACTGTCAGAAAGACCTAAGCTAAACAAGAATTTAAGCTCATCCTCTTGCCTCCACATAGGGAAATCTGTGCCGAACACAACTCTATCTGCACCGTAAAGGTCAATTATCTGCTTTGCTCGCTCTTTTGAAAGGGCGTAAAAGGAGGAACAGGTATCTACATAAAGGTTCTTGTATTTGCACAATATTTCGGGTGCCTTATCCCACACAGACCAACCACCGAAATGTGCACCGATAACTGTCATATCAGGGAACATTTTTAATATTTTTTCAACTCTGTCAGGGTTAGAATTATCGTACCTTGAATCACCTGTGTGCAAAAGAACAGGCAAGCCTTTTTCATTGCAAATTTCAAAAATTTTAATAACCTTTGGGTCATCAACCTTAAAATTCTGTATATCAGGGTGAAGCTTTACACCCTTTAAACCAAGCTCAATTAAATGCTCTGCATCCTCTTCAAGTGTTTCGCTTTCGGGGTGGAGTGAGCCAAAGCCTATAAATCTATCGGGGAAAAGCTCAACCTCAGCGGCAATAAAGCTATTGATGCTTTGTGCGTGGTGTGGTGTTGTTGCAACTGAGGTAACAAGGCATTTGCTGACACCTGTTGCATCACATTGGTTTATAAGTGTTTTTGCCGTACCTACAAAGCCACAGCCGTTAATTACACCCGTTTCGCTGATTTTGTAAAATATATCAATACTGTCTGTTGCCTTTTGAGCAATCTTTTCAGGAAAAATGTGGCAATGTGAGTCTATTATATAAAATTTTTTCATAAAATAACCTTCTTGGGATATAAAAAAGTCGGACAGGCACAGCTTTACCGTGCATAGTCCGACTCTTTTGTTTATTTGTCAATTAGCCTTGTTCGCTGTCTGCTTTTTGGCGATTGTATCGCTCGAGTGATTCCTCACGCATTTTGTATTTAAGGATTTTACCTGCAGCGTTCATTGGGAATTCTTTTACGAATAAGAAATACTTAGGCACCTTGTGTCTTGCAATAGATGCGTTACCAAATTCCTTCATTTCCTTTTCGTCTGCAGTTTCGCCCTTGTGGAGTATAATCCAAGCACAGCATTCCTCGCCGTATTGTTCATCGGGAACACCAACGACCTGCACGTCACGTACCTTAGGGTTAGTAAGGTAAAATTCCTCAATTTCACGTGGGTAAAGGTTTTCGCCACCACGTATAATCATATCCTTAAGTCTGCCTGTTACCTTGTAGTAGCCGTCAGGTGTTCTCATACAAATATCGCCTGAGTGGAGCCAGCCTTCACTGTCAATTGCCTGTGCAGTTGCCTCAGGCATTTTGTAGTAGCCCTTCATAATATTAAAGCCACGGGCAACAAATTCACCACTTTGGCCGTCAGGGAGCTCATCACCTGTTTCAGGATCAATAATTTTACATTCAACACCGGGGAATGCGCTACCAACAGTTTCTACACGGTGGTCAAGGTCCTCGTTAACCTCACCCATAGTACAGCCGGGGGAAGCCTCTGTTTGGCCATAAACCGAAATGATTTCACGCATATTCATTTCAACAGATGCACGGCGCATAAGGTCTGCAGGGCAGTTAGCGCCTGCCATAATACCTGTACGCATATATGAAAAGTCTGTTTTTGCAAAATCTGCGTGGTTAAACATTGCAATAAACATTGTAGGCACACCGTTAAAGCAGGTGATTCTCTCATCATTTACACAAGCAAGTGATGACTTTGGTGAGAAATAGGGGATAGGGCAAAGTGTACCACCGTGGGTCATCATAGATGTCATAGAAAGCACCATACCAAAACAGTGGAACATAGGCACCTGTATCATCATACGGTCAGCAGTAGATAAATCCATTCTGTCACCAATTGTTTTACCGTTGTTTACAATGTTACGGTGTGTAAGCATAACGCCTTTAGGGAAGCCTGTTGTACCTGATGTGTATTGCATATTACAAACGTCGTCAGGTCTTACAAGGGAAGCACGTCTGCGTACCTCTTCGCGTGGAACAAGTGCAGAGCGAGATAACATCTGCTCCCAGGTAAGGCAACCGTCCATATCAAAGCCAACAGTTACAACGTTGCGAAGGAATGGAAGGTTTTTTGAATACAATGGTGAGCCCGGCTCAAGGTCCTTAAGCTCAGGGCAAAGCTCCTCAATAATCTCTTTGTAGTTTATATCCTTGCAAAATTCAATCATAACAAGTGTATGTGTATCTGATTGCTTGAGAAGGTATTCAATTTCGTGAATTTTGTATGCTGTGTTAACGGTAACGAGAACTGCACCGATTTTTGTTGTTGCCCAGAAGGTGATAAACCATTGTGGTACGTTAGTTGCCCAAATAGCAACGTGGTCACCGGCCTTTACACCAAGCGAAATAAGGGCTGCAGCACACTCATCAACATCACGGCGAAATTGCTCGTAGGTTCTTGTATAATCAAGGGTAGGGTACTTGAATGCATATTGGTCAGGGTATTTTTCTGCCATTGTATCAAGCACGTCAGAGAAGGTAGCATCAATAAGGTCATACTTTTTCCAAACAAAAGTACCTGTCTTATCACGGTTATAGTATGCACGGTCGTAAACTTTTTTTTCACGGCCTAAGGATGCAATATAGTTTGTAAAGTGTGTAAGAACGATATCAGCATCGCTGATCTCTTCATTCCAGGCAGCACAAATAAAGCCCTCGTAGTTAAGTGATGAAAGGGAGTTTATAAGCTTTTCAACGTCTAAATCGCCTTCACCGATTAATACGGTTTTTCCATCCTTCATATCACCAAGGCGTACGTATTTAATGTATGCACCAAGGTTTTTTATAGTTGTTTCAGCAGTTTCACCTGCATCAAAGTATGTTCCTCTAACGTTCCAAGAGGCGCCGATTGCAGCAGATGCAAAGTGATTTATAATATCAATTACGTTTTCTGTTCTTGCAAGGTAGCCTACAGTTTCAAACAAAATATTAACGTCTGTTGCCTGCGCACGTTTAATTGCAGGAAGCATTTTTTCATCGAGAACAGCGAAGTCTGTTTTGTTTTGAGTGTAAACAATAACGTTTTCAATTCCCGATGCAGCTGCCATGTTTACATATTTTTCAATAAGCTCAGCAGTTGCCTCCTCGCTCTCAATAGGGCAGGGCATACGAAGTGCTGAAATGGCAAGATTTCTGTTTACAAGCTTTCTTTTTGCATCAGCAATTCGGTCACGCCTTAATATACTGTCGTGGTGTGTGCTGCGCTCTTTAATTGCATCGTAAATCTCAAAGCCCTCAAAGCCGTAATCAAAGGCGTAACGGCAGGTATCAAGGAATGAGGCTCGACTTACGTTTTTAGTCGAAAATACAATTTTCATATTATATTATGCCTCCTCGAATACGATTTTGTTTAAAGCATTAATATATGCTCTGATACTTGCAGCAACAATATCGGTAGATGTACCGTTGCCTGAATAAAGCTTTCCGTTGTTGCGAAGTCTTACAAGCGCAGAGCCAAGAGCCTCTTTACCCTCTGTTACAGACTGTACCTGGAAGTCATCAAGCTCATAGTGGTGGCCAATGCATTGCTCAATTGCACGGAAAACAGAGTCAATAGGACCGTCACCGTTGCTTACTCCACAGATGATTTCATCGTTGCACTTTAACGTAACCTGTGACATTGAGGTTGACATATTGCTGCTTGTAGTTGTGTAGGATTCAAAGTGGTAGGTTGAAGGTGCCTGCATAGCAGAGCTTGCAATAATAGCCTCGAACTCCTTGTAACCGACAGCACCCTTCTTTTCGCATACTTGCTTAACAACCTTGTAAACGTTGCCTATATCGGAGTCGGAAAGCTCGTAGCCTAATACAGCAGCTGCCTGAGCAACCTGAACAAGCGTTGAATCAGAGTCAATCAAAATCTTTTTGCCTTCGCTTATAGTTTTTTCATTATCGTATGCATCGTGGCTGATGCTTGATAACATATCATCAATACTTGCGTGGATTTTTGTATTGTTAAGCTTAACCTCTGCATTAATCTGTGCTCCACAAGCATTCATTGCATCGGAAATTTCGCCTGTAAGAAGGGCATTTTTGCCAACCATTGCGCACTTAAGACCGTCTGCACCACATTTGATTGCAGCGAAGGCAGATGCTACAGCCATGCTGATACGGTCTGAAACCTGTACGTAAACAGGGATGCTTACTGCAGCCTTTACCTTTGAAACTAATGCAGCAATATCGTCAGGAGTAGAAGCACCTGCATCATCACAAATAGTAATCATACCGGCGCCACAAGCCTCAGCCTCTTTTGCAGCAGTAATAAGGAAATCCTCATCAGCTCTTGTTGCATCAAGTGCTGAAAATTCTACGTCAGCGCAAAGAGCCTTTGCTTCTTTAATAAGCTCTGTAATTTTTTCAAGCATCTTTGCCTGCTTTATGTGATATGTGTATTCCATTTGTATTGTTGATACAGGAAGCTCAACCTGAAGGCGAGGCTTTTTTGCATCCTTAACACATTCCCAAGCAATGGCAACATCCTCGCAGGTAAAGCCAACAGGAATAGCAAAAATAGCATTCTGAATGTTTTGCGCAATTGTTTTATAAATGATTTTATCTTCACGTGGTGATTTTACTGAAGGAATTTCAATTACGTCTGCACCGATTTTATCAGCACAGCCTGCAATAGCAGATTTTTCGCGGAATAGTAATGACACAGCTCTGTCTTCTGAAATCTTTTTAAGTGTGATGTCTGAAATAATAATTTTTTTCATTTTACTCATCCTTTCAGGAATTCAATATAATGTAATATAAATGCAAATAAAAAACCTGAGGTCAATAATATACTTTGACCTCAGGGACGAATCAAAATCCGCGGTACCACCCCGGTTACTGCATAAGCAGTCACTCATTAAAGCTCTATAAAGCTTGTAGCCATGGTAACGGGGCGTCCGTAGCTCCTTATACACCGTAGGGGGTTGGGGAGCTCTGCTCCGGAACGAGACCGAATTTTTGTAACAGATTGACTTGCACCTACCGTCAACTCTCTGAACTGTCGTATCAAAAATACGTAATTCCTTCATCGCATTTATAAATATGTATGAAATAATATCACCTAAAAATTAAAATGTCAACAACTTTTTTTGTTTTTTAGTTAAAAATTTTTTGATTTTTATTTTGAAAAAGTGTTGACAGCCTTGTTAAATTGTGATAACATCAATTCATAATTTTTAAAAAATATCACAACTAAAAGCGATGACGAAGACGGTTGAAACGTAGTCTTACAGAGAGTTGGCGGTTGCTGCGAGCCAATAGCACGAAATTTCAAAACCCATCCCTTCCGAGCTGAAGAGCTGAACGTTTTCAGTAGGCTTCTTCCGAGAATGCTGCGTTAGTGCAAAGGGGTTGATAGACCTTGAGTGGCAGTTTAACTGCAATTTGAGTGGTACCGCGGATTTTATTCGTCTCAAAGTGAAGCATAGCTTCGTTTTGGGGCGTTTTTGTTTTTTAGTTATGATATTTATTCTCTTGAAAGGGTGATATTATGAACAAATCCTATGAAAACAAGTTAGCAGAGGTTTCTAAGCGTATTAAGGAGCTTAGAGATATTTACGGCCTTTCTGATGTTGAAATGGCAAAAAAAACGGAGGTTTCCTTAGAAGAGTACCGTGCATACGAAAACGGTACTGATGATATGCCATTCTCATTCGTGCATAAATGTGCGCTTGCTTTCGGCGTTGAGCTTACAGACCTTCTCGAGGGTCAAAGTGCAAAGCTTACAACTTATACGGTAACTCGCAAGGGTAAGGGTCAAACAACCTCCAATGAAGAGGGCATTCTTATTCAAAACCTTGCACCTAAATTTAAAAATAAGCTTGCTAACCCATATTGGGTAAGGTACGAGTATTCAAGCGAATTGCAAACAAAGCCAATTGAGCTTGCTACACACTCCGGCCAGGAATTTGACCTTGTTGTTAAGGGTACACTTAAAATACGCATTGGCGACCACGTAGAGATTCTTCACGAGGGTGACAGCATTTTCTACAATAGCTCAATTCCTCACGGTATGATTGCCGTTGAGGGTGAAGATTGCCTTTTCCTTGCTATGGTTATGGCAGAGGATGAAGAAATTGCCGATACACATATGAGCACAGTTAATACAGGCAAATCCACAACAGTTGAAAAGCTTATATGCGATAAGTTCATTACAACCACCACCGATGAGAACGGCGTTTGTAATCATATCGAATTCCACAATGAAGATAAATTTAATTTCGCATTTGATGTGATTGATGAGCTCGGAAGAAATTATCCCGATAAGCTTGCTATGATTCATATCTCTGATGATATGACAGAGCGAAAATTCACCTTTAAAGAAATTAAAGAGTATTCTTCACAGGCAGCAAACTACTTTAAATCTCTCGGCATCAAAAAGGGTGACAGAGTTCTTCTTGTTCTTAAGCGTAATTATCAGTTCTGGTTTGCAATTCTCGGTCTCCATAAGCTTGGTGCAATTGCAATCCCTGCAACAAATCAGCTTGTTGTGCACGATTATGAATATCGTTTCAACTCTGCAGGTGTTAGCGCAGTTGTTGTTACTGCAGATGGTAAGGCTACAGATTACGTTGATGAAGCACAGAAAAACTGTCCTACTCTTAAAACAAAAATCGTTGCAAACGGTTCTAAAGAGGGCTGGCACAATTTTGATGAAGAGTTTGGTCTTTTCAGCCGTCGTTTTGTTCGTGATGAGGATTCAGCTTGTGGCGATGACCCAATGCTTATGCTCTTTACATCAGGAACAACAGGCTATCCAAAGATTGCTACTCACAGCCACAAATATCCTCTGGGACATTTTATTACAGCAAAGTACTGGCATTGTGTTCAAAGAGATGGTATCCACTTTACAATTTCCGAAACAGGCTGGGGTAAAGCACTTTGGGGTAAGCTCTACGGCCAATGGCTTTGTGAAAGCTGCGTATTTGTTTATGACTTTGAACGCTTTGATGCTTCTAAAATTCTCCCGATGTTTGCAAAGTACAATATCACAACCTTCTGTGCACCACCAACTATGTACAGAATGTTAATCAAACAAGATATTTCACAGTATGATTTGTCATCAATCGTTCATGCAACAACAGCAGGTGAGGCACTTAACCCTGAGGTATTCAAGCAGTTTGAAAAATCAACAGGCTTAAGAATTCACGAGGGCTTCGGTCAAACCGAAACAACTCTTTCCATTGCTACTCTTAACGGAACAGCAATTAAGATTGGCGCTATGGGTAAGCCAACACCTCTTTATGACGTTGATATCGTTGACCCTGACGGTAGACCTGTTGCCGATGGCGAAACAGGCGAAATCGTTATCCATACCGATTCATCTGTTCCTTGCGGCCTTTTCCTTGGCTATTATAACAACGAAGAAGCAACTAACGAGGTTTATCACGATGGACTTTACCATACAGGCGATACTGCATGGCGTGATGAAGACGGTTATTTGTGGTATGTTGGTAGAATTGATGATGTTATCAAGTCATCAGGCTACCGTATAGGACCATTCGAAATCGAAAACGTTATTATGGAGCTTCCGTACGTTCTCGAATGTGGCGTTTCTGCAGCACCTGATGAGGTTAGAGGACAGGTAGTTAAGGCAAGCATTGTCCTTACAAAAGGCACAGAAGGCACTGAAGAACTTAAAAAGGAAATTCAGGAATACGTTAAGAAAAATACAGCTCCTTATAAATACCCACGTATTGTTGTGTTCAGAGATGAGCTTCCAAAAACAATCAGTGGTAAGATAATGAGAAACAAGCTCTAATTCACAAGATTAACACTATGATATTAAAATAACTATTGACAATTTTGGTCAGTTATGGTATTCTTTGAGAAATTGAATTTAAAGGCGTTGAAGAAAAGGGCGCAGTATGCTAAGCTTACAGAGAAATGACGGTTGGTGCAAGTCAAAGCAAGGCTTCTGTTGTTTGTAGTTTCCGAGCCGGGAGGAAGAAAGGCTTTCGCTTAGTAGAACCTCTCCGTGATTGCTGCGTAAATGCATAGAGGTTGCTTGACCTCGAGAGTGGCAGAGTATTCTGCAATTTGAGTGGTACCGCGGGTTATTTTCAACTCGTCTCAAAGACTATCTTTGGGACGAGTTTTATATTTTGTCCCACAAAACAGGAGGAAATATCAATGGATAAAATGACGGGTCTTGATTACAAAATTAAAGAGATGGCCGCCAGAATTAGAGAGCTTCGTGAAATAGAAGGCTATTCTACAGCAGAAATGGCCGAAAAAACAGGTGTTTCCGAAGCAGAGTATCTTGCTTGTGAAAACGGCGAGAGCGACCTTAACTTTGCTTTCATTTATCGTTGTGCGCTTGCGTTTAACGTGGATGTTACAAGCATTATTGAAGGTAGCACACCAAAGCTTACAAACTATGTCTATACTAAAGCGGGCAAAGGTCAAAAAATCGAAAAAGCTCACGGTATGACATATTACAACCTTGCTGCAAAATTCAGAAATAAAATTGCCGAGCCTCTTTACGTTGAGGCTACATACAGCGAGGAAGACCAAAATAAAGATATCGAACTCACCTCTCACGATGGTCAGGAGCTTGATATTGTTATTAAAGGTAAATTAAAGGTGCAGGTAGGTGAGCACTCCGAGATTTTAGGTCCCGGTGACAGCATCTACTACGATTCACTTACACCTCACGGTATGATTGCCGTTGACGGTGAGGATTGCCTTTTCTATGCTATTGTTCTTAATCCAAACGGTGAACCTATCCCTGAACTTCAAACAGCTAAGGTTGTTAAGGATACTAAGGTAGGCGTTAAGGATACAAAAGAGCGTATATATAGAAATTACGTTGACGTTGTTGAAAACGAAAACGGTACACCAACGTCAATAACGTTTAAAAATACCGAGAATTTCAACTTTGCATTTGACCTTGTTGATGCACTTGCAGATAAAGAGCCTGAAAAGCTTGCAATGCTCCATATTTCAAGAGATAAAACTGAAAGACGCATCACGTTCAAGGATGTTAAGAGAAATTCTGCGCAGGCTGCTAACTACTTTAAATCCCTTGGTATTAAAAAGGGCGATAGAGTTATGCTTGTACTTAAGCGCCACTACCAGTATTGGTATGCAATGATTGGTCTTAATAAGCTTGGTGCTGTTGCAATTCCTGCACCTAATCAGCTTCAGGAGCACGATTTTGAGTATCGTTTCCAGGCAGCAGGTGTTAAGGCGATTCTTTGTACTGCAGATGGCGACACTGCACACCAGGTTGACCTTGCAGCTAAAACCTGTCCTGGACTTGAGCATAAAATTATTGTTAACGGCGAGCGTGAGGGCTGGAGAAACTTTGACGAAGAAAGAGTTCTCTTTAGCTCACATTACGAAAGAGGTGCAGACGCTCCGGGCGGCGATGACCTTATGCTTATGTTCTTCACGTCAGGCACTACAGGTTATCCGAAAATTGCAGCCCACAACTATAAATACGCCCTCGGTCATTTCCATACGGCAAAGTATTGGCACAACGTTGACCCTGACGGACTTCACTTTACAATATCCGATACAGGCTGGGCAAAGTCAATGTGGGGTAAGCTTTACGGCCAATGGCTATGTGAAGCAGCAACCTTTGTTTACGACTTTGACAGATTTGATGCAGCAGATATTTTACCGATGTTTGCTAAGCACCATATCACATCCTTCTGTGCACCACCTACAATGCTCAGAATGATGATTAAGCAAGATATTTCAAAATACGATTTCTCATCAGTTAAGCATATGACTACAGCAGGTGAAGCGCTTAACCCTGAGGTATACCGTCAATTCGAAAAAGCAACAGGCTTACAGATTCTTGAAGGCTTCGGTCAAACAGAAAGCACAATGATTATCGGTAATATGACAGGTGCCGACCACAAAATTGGTTCAATGGGTAAGCCTGCTCCGATATACGACGTTAAGCTTGTTGATGCAGACGGCAACGAGGTACCTGTTGGTGAAAACGGTGAAATCGTTGTTAATGTTGAAAACGGAGCACCTTGTGGCTTATTTACAGGCTACTATAACGACGAGGCTAAAACCAAAGAGGTTTGGCACGATGGCTACTACCACACAGGCGATGTTGCTTGGAAGGATGAGGACGGCTTCTATTGGTACGTTGGTAGAGTTGATGATGTTATTAAGTCATCCGGCTACCGTATAGGACCATTTGAAATCGAAAGTGTTATTATGGAGCTTCCGTACGTTCTCGAGTGTGGCGTTTCTGCAGCACCCGATGAAGTTAGAGGCCAGGTTGTTAAGGCAAGCATTGTTCTTGTTAAGGGCACCGAAGGCACAGAGGAGCTTAAAAAAGAGATTCAGCAGTACGTTAAGGAGAAAACAGCTCCTTACAAATATCCACGTATAGTTGTGTTCAAAGATGAACTTCCTAAAACTACAAGTGGAAAAATTATGAGAAATAAGTTATAATTAACAGAGAGGTGAGTAAGATGCAAAGTAAAAGAATAACCCTGTTTGCAGGGCACTACGGCTCAGGTAAAACAAACATAGCTGTAAACTATGCTTTGTATCTTAAGAGCCTTGGTAAAAGTGTTGTTATTGCAGACCTTGATATAGTAAACCCGTATTTTCGCACAAGGGATAGTATAAATGAGCTTACACAAGCAGGTGTACGCCTTATTTCATCCGAGTTTGCATCCTCTAACGTTGATTTACCTGCACTTCCACAGGACGTGTATTCTATTCTTGATAATCGCGATGAAAGTGCTATAATGGATATTGGTGGCGATGATAGAGGCGCATATGCTTTAGGCAGATATGCAGATTCTATTAAAGACGAAAACGATTACGAAATGCTTTTTGTTTTTAATAAGTTTAGGCCACTTACCCCAACAGCCGAGGAAGCGCTCGAAATTATGCGAGAAATTGAGGTCGCTTGTAAAATTAATTTTACTGCAATAGTAAATAACTCAAATCTTGGTGAGCTTACTACCCCTGAAGACGTTTTAAGCTCTGTAAGCGAAACACAGCGCTTAAGCGAAATTTCAGGTCTGCCTGTTAAAATGACGGCAGTAAGAGCTGATTTAGTTAATAATCTCAACGGTAAAGTAGAAAATCTCTTTCCGCTGACTTTACAAAATAAAATAGTTTAATTTTTACTCTCGAATGGAGGAAGAAAAATGGCAAAGGTAACATTTGCGGAAAATGTGTGCAAGGGCTGTGGTTTATGTATAACTGCTTGTCCTAAAAAAATTGTTGAACTTGATGCTTCAAAGCTCAATGCAAAGGGACATCATCCCGCTCACTGCATTGATGAAAGCCAGTGCATAGGTTGCGCTTTCTGTGCAACAATGTGCCCTGATTGTGCAATTACAGTTGAAAGGTAAGGTGAGATAAATGGATGAAAAAGTTTTAATGAAAGGTAACGAGGCTATTGCTGAGGCAGCTATCAGAGCAGGCTGTATGCACTATTTCGGTTATCCTATTACGCCTCAAACAGAAATTGCAGCATATATGGCAAAGCGTATGCCAAAGGTTGGTGGCGTTTTCCTTCAGGCAGAAAGTGAAATTGCTGCTATCAATATGGTACTTGGTGTTGCTGCTACAGGCAAAAGAGTAATGACATCTTCTTCAAGCCCCGGAATTTCTCTTAAGAGTGAGGGTATTTCTTACATAGCAGGTAGTGATGTTCCTGCACTTATTGTTAACGTTCAGCGTGGTGGCCCGGGTCTTGGTGGTATTCAGCCATCACAGTCAGACTATTTCCAGGCAGTTAAGGGTGGTAGCCACGGTGATTTCAAGAAGGTTGTTCTTGCACCTGCATCTGTTCAGGAAATGGCAGACCTTACAGCTACAGCCTTCGACCTTGCTGATAAATACAGAATCCCTGCAATGATTCTTGCAGATGGTACACTTGGCCAGATGATGGAGCCTGTTGAGCTTCCTGATTCTGCTCCAAAGACATTCGAAAAGCCTTGGGCACTTACAGGCACAAAGGGTGAAAGAAAGCATAATATTGTTAACTCTCTTTACTTAAAGCCTGAAGAGCTTGAAAAAACAAACTTTGAGCGTTTTGCAAGATATCAGGAAATTGAAGAGAACGAGGTTCTCTTTGAAGAATATCTTATGGATGATGCAGAAATCTGTGTTGTTTCATTTGGTATTACAGCCCGTGTTGCTAAAAATGCTATTGTTGAAGCAAGAGCAAAGGGCATCAAGGTTGGTATGATTCGTCCAATCACACTCTGGCCATTCCCTGAAAAGGTGTTAAGAGCAGCTGCAGATAAATGCAAGGCTTTCCTTTCAGTAGAAATGAATATGGGTCAGATGATTGAAGATATTAAGCTTGCAACAGAGTGCAAAAAACCTGTTTATCTTTGCAACCGTACAGGTGGTATGATTCCTTCACCTGAAGAGGTTCTTGCAAAGATTGTTGAAATCGACGAAGGAGGCGACAAATAATGGCTATTGTATTTGAAAAATCTAAAGTATTGACCGATGCACCACTCCATTATTGCCCCGGTTGTACACACGGTATAATTCACCGTCTTGTTGCAGAGGTTATTGAAGAGTTAGGTATTGAGGGCAGAACAATTGGTGTTGCACCTGTTGGTTGCTCAGTTATGGCTTACGACTACTTTACAACAGACTTTATTCAGGCTCCTCACGGCAGAGCACCTGCAGTTGCTACAGGCGTTAAGCGTGCAGACCCTGAAAACAACATTGTTTTCACCTACCAGGGTGATGGCGACCTTGCTGCTATTGGTACAGCAGAAACTGTTCACGCCGCAGCACGCCGTGAAAACATTACAGTTATTTTCGTTAACAACGCAATTTACGGTATGACAGGTGGCCAGATGGCTCCTACAACTCTTCCCGGTCAGGTTACTCAAACCTCTCCATACGGCAGAGATGTTAACACAGTAGGTTACCCTGTAAAGGTTTGTGAGCTTCTTCAAAACGTTGATGGCGCTGCATACCTTGAAAGAGTTTCAGTTAATAACCCTGCAAACGTTAAAAAGGCTAAAAAGGCTATTAAAAAGGCTTTCCAAAATCAGATTGAAGGCAAGGGCTTCTCACTTGTTGAGGTCGTTTCAACTTGTCCTACAAACTGGGGTATGACACCTGAAAAGGCTCTTAAGTGGCTTGAGGATAATATGCTTCCTTACTATCCTCTCGGTGTTTATAAAGATATCTATGCAGAAGAGGAGGCAAAATAAAATGAGTAACACATGTAATATTCTTTTTGCCGGATTCGGTGGTCAAGGTATTCTTTTCGCAGGTAAGTTTGTTGCATACAAGGGACTTCTTGAAAACAAGCAGGTTTCTTGGCTTCCATCATACGGCCCTGAAATGCGTGGTGGTACAGCAAACTGCAGCGTTATCGTTAGTGATGAGCCAATCGGCTCACCAATCGTAGGTAAGCCTGACGTTCTTGTTGCTATGAACCTTCCATCTCTCGATAAATACGAGAATGAGGTAGTTTCAGGTGGTAAGATTTTTGTTGATTCAACACTTATTTCACGTAAGGTTGAAAGAACAGACGTAGAGGTTTTCTACATTCCTGCTACAGAAATTGCAAACGAAAAGGGTATGAGCACCCTTGCAAATATGATTATCACAGGCAAGCTTCTCAAAGAAGTTCCAATGCTTGGCTTTGACGGTATTGATGCACCTCTCTCAAAGGTTGTTTCAGCTCGTCACCAAGACCTTCTTGAGGTTAATAAAACAGCTCTTAAGCTTGGCTACGATTATTAATTGATTGCATTTTGAATTGAAAAGAGGTTATTTTTCAATGGATTATAATTTTAAGATTGAAAAAACAACAGCACCAAAGGCAAAGCCTGCAGATGAAAGCAAGCTCGGCTTCGGTAAAATTTTTACAGACCATATGTTTGTTATGAACTACGATGAAGGCCAGGGCTGGCACGATGGCAGAATTGTACCATACGGTCCACTTCAGCTTGACCCATCATCAATGGTTTTCCACTATGCACAGGAGCTTTTTGAAGGTCTTAAAGCATATAGAGTTGCAGACGGCAGTATTCAGCTTTTCCGTCCACAGAAAAATATTGAAAGAATGAACAATACCTGCGACAGACTTTGTGTTCCTCGCATTGACCCTGAATTGGCTCTTGCAGCTATCAAGGCTGTTGTTGATGTAGATAAGGATTGGGTACCTCACAGCGACGGTACATCACTTTACATTCGTCCATTCATTATTGCTACAGATGCATTCCTTGGTGTTCACGCTTCTCACAGCTATATTTTCTGCATAATTCTTTCACCTGTTGGCTCATACTATGCAAACGGTATGGACCCTGTTAAGATTTTCATCGAGAGAGAGTACGTTCGTTGTGTTAAGGGTGGTACAGGTATCGCTAAGTGTGGCGGTAACTATGCTGCATCCCTTATCGGCCAAGAAAAGGCAGATAAAATGGGCTATGCTCAGGTTCTTTGGCTTGATGGTGTTGAAAGAAAGTATATCGACGAGGTTGGTGCAATGAACGTTTTCTTTGTAATCGACGGCGTTGTTATTACTCCATCTCTTGAGGATGGCAACATTCTTCCCGGTGTTACAAGAGCATCTTGTATTGAGGTTCTTAAAGCAAACGGCTATAAGGTTGAAGAAAGAAAGCTTTCTATTGACGAGGTTAAAGAGGCTTATAAGAACGGTAAGCTTACAGAATCCTTCGGCACAGGTACAGCAGCAGTTATTTCTCCTGTTGGCGAGTATATCGACGGTGATGAGCACATCGTTATCAACGATTCAAAAATCGGCCCTGTTGCACAGTTCCTTTATGATGAGCTCACAGGCATCCAGTGGGGCAAAAAGGAAGATAAAAACGGCTGGATAGTTAAGGTAAACTAAATCAAAAAGCGCTACATTCAGCGCAGAACAAAAGGCAATCACCTAAGTGATTGCCTTTTTAGTTATTTATTTTAATTAATCATTAAAAAACTGCTTATCTAAAATCTCTGCTGCAGTAATTACAAACCTTACACAGGGTCTTACCTTGTAATATTCTGCAGTTCTGGCATCAGAAACAGGGGAGGTGGATTTGCCTAAATTACCAAGCAAATCTCTGCAAATTATAGTTTCGTGCTCTGCTTTAAATTCGCTTGCCAATTGCTGTATAAGGGCGTAGTGAGCATCTTTTTTCTCTTTTGGGTCGTCTGTTGTGTAGCCCTTTAAAAGCCCTGCTACCATAAACATACCTGAAACAGCACCACAGACCTCACGTAGTCTGCCCATGCCACCACCAAATGATGAGGAAAGCTTCATTGCTACATCCTCGCTCATACCGCAATCTTCTGCAAAAGCTACAAATACAGCCTGCGCACAGTTGGCGCCGTTGCAAAATAACTCTGCTGCTCTTTGTGAATGGTCTTTTTTCATATATAAAACCTCTTTTTGGATTAATTTTGCTTTATTTTATCACAAAAAATCAATGTTTTCTATAATTTAACAACAATTATTGAAAAAGTTGTTATAATTATGTTATACTAAACAAGAAAATGTTTTCATCCTTGAGCGCCACAGGTGAATTGGGATGGGGACCACGCATTACGTGGTGGGTAGTTCTTTTTCTGCCACGCTAAAAATAAAAGTGGGAAAAGGTGCGTAAATGAAATTATCTCTTGTTGTTCCTTGCTTTAATGAAGAAGAAAACGTTCAACGCTTTTATGATGAGGTTAATAAAGCATTCGAAGGTATTATCTCAAATTATGAAATTGTTTTTGTTAACGACGGCAGTACCGATAAAACAGGCGTAGAGCTTAAAAAGGTATATAATAACGATTCCTCTCGTGTGCAGGTGCTTACCTTAAGCCGTAATTTCGGTAAAGAGGCAGCAATGTACGCAGGTCTTTCTAATGCTACGGGCGACCTTGTTTGTATAATAGATGCAGATTTGCAGCAGCACCCATCTGTTGTAATAGAAATGCTTAAGGCTATGAGCGAGGATGAAGCTATAGATTGCGTTGCTGCATACCAGGAGGAGCGCAAAGAGGGTAAGTTGATTTCTGCTGTAAAATCAGGCTTTTATAAGCTTATAAATAAAATGGCAGAGGTTGACTTTGTTAACGGTGCATCTGATTTCCGCCTTATGAAAAGAACAATGGTAGATGCTATTATAAGTATGAGCGAGGTACACCGTTTTTCAAAGGGTATTTTCAGTTGGGTTGGCTTTAATACTAAGTATATACCATATGAGGTTAAAGAACGCGAGTTTGGCCAAACTAAGTGGAGCCTTTGGAAGCTTATAAAATATGCTATTGACGGACTTGTTTCTTTTTCAACCGTTCCACTTAAACTATCAATGGGTGTAGGCCTTGCTACCTCGGGTGCTTCAATTGGTTACCTTATATTTGTTGTGCTTAAAAAAATATTTTTTGGTATAGATGTACCGGGCTATGCAACAATTGTTGTGCTTGTACTTTTGCTTGGTGGTATGCAGCTTTTCTGCCTTGGTATTCTTGGTGAGTATATTTCAAAAATATTTATTCAGTCCAAAAACAGACCTATATACATTTTAAAGGAGCACCTTCATAAAGATGATTGATAAGTTAAAACTAATATATATAAAATATAAAGAATTCATTCTTTATACACTTTTCGGGGTGCTTACAACACTTGCTAATTTATTTACCTATTTGGGTGCAACGGCACTTTTTGGTGAAAAATATGTACTTATTAATAATGCATTAGCATGGATTGCAGGCGTTGTAGTAGCTTTTGTAACAAACAAATTATACGTTTTTGATTCAAAAAGCTGGAAGCTCAAGGTTGCACTTAAAGAGTTTGCAGAGTTTGTTGCTGCAAGGCTGTTCAGCTTTGCTTTTGAAGAGTTTGGAATGTTGTTTTTTGTTTCAATCCTTCATTTTTCAGAGAAATCAATAGAGCTCCTTGGCTTTACAATACCGGGGCACTTCATTGCAAAGGTCATACTTTCAATTTTCGTTGTTATATTCAACTACTTTTTCAGTAAATTTGTTATATTTAAAAAGAAAAAAAAATAAAGAAAAAGCACTTGAACTTAATGTTCAAGTGCTTTTTTGGCACCCCCAATAGGAATCGAACCTATAACTAACCCTTAGGAGGGGTTTATTATATCCATTTAACTATGGAGGCATATTAAGTGTAATATTCGCAATAAGGGGTTTATTATTACGAGCGTAGCGAGTAACAAGGTTCTGACACGCAGTGTCAGGTTCTTATATCCATTTGACTATGGAGGCGTATATTAAATATACTATGCGAACATTGTTAATTATATCAAAATATCGTTAAATGTCAAGCAAAACGCATAACAGTTTTTAATAATTAATATTTTATTCCTTTCAAGGTAAACTATTGTTAGTTTCTTGAAAGGAAGTTTTTTTATGAAAAAAAGTAATAAAAATATTAAAAAAGAAAATTTTAATGTGCCACTGGAAATTTCAGTTTCTTCAGATAATAAAAGCCCCGATAATTGCGAGGAAATGGTAAATGCCTACGGTACGTATAACATTCAGCCAACAGCAGATACGGAAAACGATTTTCCTGCAATTGCGCAAGGCACACCCGATTATATGGCAGAAAGACCACTTGAGTTTTTTAGGGATGGAGATGATGAAAACCCGGCAGCAGATAGCTCGGATAGTCAATGTTTTTAATCTTTTTGTGCAATTATTTTAAAATATTCATAAATAACATAATAAAAAATTGTTATCGACAAATATTCGTTTTAATCAACACCATAATATGACCAATATTTTCTGCTATATCGTTTATTATTAAAAAAAAGATATTAGGAGAGCAATTATGAGTGTTTACGAAGCTGTGAGGGTGTGCAAAGAGAAAAGCGGCAAAATATACAACTTGATAAACATCAAGGCAATTCTAAGGCATATTTGTTGTTTTGGGTTAAGCATTTTGTTTAGTCTTTCCGGCTTTAATCAAAGCTTTTCGCCCTTTGGGGTTGCCTTTGCAAGCTGCGTTAGTAAGTCTTTTACTGCAACTTCTGCCTTGGGGGCTGCTTTGGGTTATTTTATTGCCCTCGAATCGGTCGATGCATTACGCTATACTGCCTCTGTTTTGGCGTTAGCGGTTATTGTAACTGCGCTAAAAACCTTTAAAGGCTTAAGTAGCAGTATTTATACCCCTGTGTTAGCAACCTTTGCTTGTATTTTTGTAACTGGACTTGCTGTTGTTTTTTCCAACGGTTTTACCCTGTTTTCTTTTATTGTTTGCTTTTGTGAGGCCGCAGTAGGTGGAGGCTGTGCGTATGTTTTTTACAAAAGCCGAATATATTTATCTGTATCAGGCTGTTTAAAGTCAGTTACGTCAAAAGAAATAACTGCAGTTGTTATAAGCTGTGCAATACTTCTGCTTTCCTTTAAGTACGCAGTTGTTTTTGGTGTTTCTTTTGCTCATATTGTCGCCGTGTTTCTCATTTTTTTATGTGGCTACTACGGTAAAGAGGCAGGGGGAGCTATTGTAGGTATATGCTGTGGCATAACTATGTGCTACGGCACAAACGATTTGTTTTTATTATCCTTCTATTCCCTGGGTGGTTTGCTTTGCGGCGTAGCTGCTGTGTATGGAAAAATATCTTGTATAGCATCATTTTCTTTAGCAGGTGTGTTAATTGGAATTATAGGTGGCTTTACGGGTGAACTGTTACCACTTTTAGTAGAAATCGTGCTTTCGGCTTTAATTTTTTTAGGTGTCAGTCACAAATTTAATTATCAGCTCGAAGGTTTCTTTTTTCCTCCTGTGTCATCATCCATCGTTGAGTCTGTTAAACATAACGTTATTAATAAGCTTCACAGAGCGTCAGAGTTTTCTACTGAAATATGTGATACTCTTGAAAGTGTAAACGAGGCCTTGTCAAAATCACAGAAAGCAGATGCAACCGTTATTCCACAAAAAACAAAAAATTCAGTTTGTGGCTCTTGTGGTTTGTACGATTCCTGCTGGGGAGAGTCGTCTGCAAACACAAACGCCTTCTTTAATTCCTTGTTAGAGCTAAAAAGAAAGGGCGTGTTTTTAGAGGGTAAAACTATGCCACAGGCTTTTGTTTCTGCTTGTATAAGGAGCGAGGCCGTGGCAAGTGCATATAATAATCTTTTTGAACAGTGTAAGCAAAAGGAAAAAACAGAAAACAGGATTAGAGAAATACAATCCTTTGCATCAAATCAATTTATAAACGTTTCATCATTACTTTCGTCGTTGTGCACCGAATTAGATGAAGAGGTTTACTACGATACCGATGTAGCCTCGCAAAGCAAGGCACTCGCCTTAAGCTTGGGGCTTAATCCAATAGATTGTTGTTGTGTTTTAGATTTATCCGATAAGCTTACCCTTGAGCTTCGATTGAAATATCCTGTAGATAAAAAGCTTGTAAAGTCCATGCTATCAAAATTATCTTACGTTGCGGCACGTAATTTAGAAAAGCCAACGTTTGAGGAATACGAGGATTATTTAAAGGTTGTTTTTAAAGAAAAGCCTGATTATAAGGTGGTTTCAGCAGGTGTTCAGTTTTGCGCTACAGGAGAAAAGCATTCAGGTGATACCTGGTCGGTTTTTACCGACGATAAGGGCTGGTTATACGCTGTTATTTGCGACGGTATGGGCACAGGCACAAAAGCAGCAATTTCCTCAGGCCTTGCTGTAAAGCTTCTTGAAAAGCTTCTGAAGGCCGGTTTTAGCGTTGATTCGGCGATAGCTACCATTAACACCTCTTTGATGTCAAAATCGGGTGATGAATGCTCTGTAACGCTTGACCTTATAGCGTTTGATTTGTATTCTGGCAGAACAGAAAGCTATAAGTGTGGTGCACAGGGCTCTGTTGTTAAGAAAAGAGGTAAGGTTAACGATATATCGGCGCAAACACTTCCTTTAGGTATTTTAAAGCAAGTGGATATTGAAAACAACGTTATTAACTTAGGCGTTGGCGATATTATCCTTATGTGCTCCGACGGAGTTAGGGATGAAGATTTTTGGCAAATACGCAATGCTCTTAAAACCTTTGAAAGTGGCGATGTTGATAAGTTTCTAAAAGAATTAAGCGGAACCGTCAGACGCTCACAGCCACAGAGAAAAGACGATTTTACAATGGTTGTTTTAGCAATTACAGGCAACAGATAGGAGGGTGTATGTATAAATTCACAGGCTTTAACGAAAGTGCAAATACTGCCTTGAATTATGCAGTTGAATGTGCAGAAAATCTCGGTCATACCTATATAGGCAGCGAGCATATTCTTTTGGGCTTGTTGTCAGATTCAAAAATGGTTTCTGCCTCAATCCTTGCAGTTAAGAAAGTAACGTTAAAAAAAGCAGAAGAACAGGTAAAAGCGACAGTAGGTATTGGTATACCTACTGTTCTTACGCCGGATGATATTACTCCCAGATGTAGAAGAATTATTGAAAACGCTTTAAGCTTAACCGATAAAAGGCTTGGTAATTCTGCAGGAACCGAGCAGCTTTTAAATTCCCTTGTTCACGAGCCTGATTCTGCAGGCTGTAAGGTTTTGGTTGCTTTGGGGGTACAGCCATATGAGTTTTTTAGTGGCTACAATTCCCAAGGCACCAGGGAGCGTACCGAAAAAAGCCAATCAACAAAGCAAACTAAATCCAACCTTCTCAAATATGGCCGTAACCTTACCGAGCTGTGCAGAGAAGGCAAAATAGACCCTGTTATAGGCAGAGATAAAGAAATTGCACGTGTGATTGAAATACTGTGCAGAAGAACAAAAAATAATCCGTGCTTAATAGGTGAATCGGGGGTGGGTAAAACAGCGATTGCCGAAGGTCTTGCATACGAAATTGCAAGTGGCAAAGCACCCGAGCTGCTTAAAAATAAACAGGTAATAAGCGTAGATTTAACCTGTATGGTTGCAGGCACAAAATACAGGGGCGATTTTGAGGAGCGAATCAAAAATATTATTGAAGAGGTTGTTGCAGACGGAAATATTATTCTTTTTATAGATGAGCTTCATAATATTGTTGGTGCAGGCTCTGCCGAGGGTGCCGTTGATGCTGCAAATATATTAAAGCCCAGCCTTGCAAGGGGCGAAATACAGGTGATTGGCGCAACTACAATAGATGAGTATAGAAAATATATTGAAAAGGATGCAGCCCTTGAAAGGCGCTTTCAAACGGTTTCAATAGAAGAGCCTTCAAAAGAGGTTTGTATTGAAATGCTTTATGGCTTAAAAGCTCTTTATGAAAAGCACCATTGTGTAGAAATAACAGATGAAGCCATTCAAGCAGCAGTTTACTTAAGCGTAAGGTATATGCCTAATAAATTTTTGCCTGATAAGGCAATAGATTTAATTGACCAGGCTTGTTCAAGGGTAAGGCTGAAAAACGTTACGCCTCCTGAGGAAATTTTAGAAATTGAACGAAAGCTTAGTGATATTTCAAGGCATAAAACCCTTTCTGCTCAAAGCCAAAATTTCGAGATTGCTGCTGATTACCGTGATAGGGAAAGAGCCCTTACCACCTTGCTTAGAAATAAAAAGCAACAGTGGAAGGACTCGTTGAAAATGCAAAAAACAGCAGTTAACTATGAGGATGTTGCCGTTGTAATATCTGACCTGTGTGGAATACCCATAACAAAGCTGACAAAGGATGAAAGCAATAAATTGCTGCAATTAGAGGAACAGCTTCATAAAAGGGTAATAGGTCAAATTGAAGCTGTAAAAGCCGTTGCAAGCGCAGTCAGACGGGGTAGAACATCATTTAAAAACCCAAATAGACCAATAGGCTCATTTATCTTTTTCGGCCCAACGGGTGTTGGAAAAACAGAGCTTACAAAGGCACTTGCTGAGGCAGTTTTCGGTTCGGAGCAAAGCATAATTCGAATAGATATGTCAGAGTATATGGAAAAGCATAGTGTTTCTCGCCTTATTGGTGCACCACCTGGGTATGTTGGCTACGATGAAGGGGGACAGTTGACTGAAAAAATACGTAGGCATCCATACTCCATAGTTCTTTTTGATGAAATAGAAAAGGCAGACGTTGAGGTTTATAACCTGCTTTTGCAAATTTTAGACGAGGGTGTGTTAACCGATTCAACAGGTAGAAGGTGTGACTTTAAAAACTCAATTATAATTATGACGTCTAATATTGGTGCAAGACTTATTTCAAACAGTACTGCAATCGGCTTTGCACAAAGCGATAATCACGAAAAAGAAAATGAAAGAATAAGAGCTTTGGTTTTAAAAGAAGCAAAAAATCACTTTAAACCCGAGTTTTTAAACAGAATAGATGAAATGATTGTTTTTAAATCATTAACTAAGCAGGAGGTACGCCAAATAACTGAAAAAATGCTTAATGAGCTTTCTTCAAGGTGTTTTAACGCAGGTATTACTTTGCAATTTACCGAAGCTTCAGTTGAACAGCTAAGCTCAATAGGCTTTGACTCTGTTTATGGTGCAAGACCCTTGCGAAGGGCAATTTCTAACAGCATTGAAGATGTGCTTGCCGAAAAATTTTTAAAAGGGGAGCTATGTGCCGAAAATACCTGCACTATTGATTTTCTAAACGGAGGCTTTACTTTTGTTGTTGAATAGTCTTTTCAGCTAAACCTGTGAAAACTATTCCTAAAAAACCAATTCCTGCTACACCTTTAGCGTTTTCCAAGAGAATATCACACAATAAAAGCAGCTCGTAGTGGTTGTTGGAGTGTGTTGCGTTATAGGTGTATATTACGGATAAACAAAGTGTAAAAAACAGTATTAACGTTATCCTTGTTACCAAGCGTGTGTAGGTACCTAATTTTAGGTAGTCTGCCCACGCTTTTTTTATTTTTGTCATTATATTAATCACCTAAAAAAGAATATTGAATTTTCATCAAAAAATCAATGGTAATTAAACCCAAAATATTGAAAAGCTCTTGTATTTATATACTGTATTTGGTATAATTAATTAAATTTTATTAATGAGGTGCACAATATGAAATGTCCCTTTTGCAATTACGAAGAAAGTAAAGTTATAGACTCACGCCCTACAGATGAAGGCGAGCGCATTCGCCGCCGCCGTGAGTGTATTAGCTGTGGTAAGCGCTTTACTACGTACGAAATAATTGAAAGTGTTCCCGTGGTTGTTGTTAAAAAGGATAAATCACGAGAGGTTTTTGACCGTGATAAGCTTTTTAACGGCATTATGCGTGCTTGCGAAAAGAGACCTGTGCCTGTTGAAGTTATCGTAAGAGTTGTAGATGAAATTGAAGCAGAGCTTCAAAACTCACTCGACAGAGAGGTAACGTCTGTAAGAATCGGTGAGCTTGTTATGGATAAGCTTAAGGATATTGATGAGGTTGCATACGTACGCTTTGCCTCAGTGTACCGTCAATTTAAAGATATTAATACATTTATGGATGAGCTTAAAAAGCTCCTTGTTGAAGATTAATTATAAGGCTACCATTGGTAGCCTTTAATTCGTGGTAGATATTATGTCTGATTTTATTTGTCCTGTTTGTAAAGCCTCGCTTTCACAAGAAGGGTATACTTATCGTTGCAGTCAAAACCATTGCTTTGATATTTCTAAGTATGGTTATGTAAACCTTCTTATGTCCCAGCAAAGCTCAAAAAAACGCCACGGCGACGATACTCTTATGGTTGCAGCTCGCCGTTCATTTTTACAAAAGGGCTACTACGAGCCCCTGCAAGAATCACTTTGCGCCTGTGTTAACGCTAACGTTAAAGAGGGTGGCTTAATTGCAGATGTCGGCTGTGGTGAGGGTTATTACTCATCAGCAGTAGCTCAAAGCACAAAGGCAAGGCTTTGTGGCATAGATATTTCTAAAGCTGCTTTAAGATATGCAGCAAGAGCAATAAAGCAAAGTGAGTTTGCTGTTGCAAGTGCATTCGAGCTTCCGTTTGGTAATGAAAGCGTAGATTGTATTTTAAGTGTGTTTGCTCCGTCAGCCTACCAAGAGTTTTACCGTGCTTTAAAAACAGATGGCGTGCTTATAAAAGCTGTTCCTTTAGAGAAGCATTTATGGGGGCTTAAATGCGCCTTGTACGATAAGCCGTATTTAAACAAGCCCGAAATCCGTAACGAAGAATTATTTGAGTTGATATCCGTTGAAGAGCTTAAGTATGATATTACGTTAATCGATTCAGAGGATATACAGAATCTTTTTAAAATGACACCCTATTACTATAAAACAGGTCGCAACGAGGCCGACAGGCTTTTAGCTTTAAATGAATTAACCACAACTGTTCACTTTGGTGTAGAGGTATACAGAAAGAGGTAGTTATTATGATGTTCGAAAATAATTGGGAATCACTTAACAGTAGAAAGGTGCCTGAATGGTTTGGTAAAGCAAAATTCGGTATCTTTATTCACTGGGGGCTTTACAGTGTGCCTGCATATGCACCTATTAAGGATTATGCTGAGTGGTACGGCTATGCCTGTAATATGGAAAATTGCCAAACAGAAGCACAGGAAAAGTACAAGGCATACCATAAGGAGCATTATAAATCAAGACCTTATTACGACTTTAAGGAAGAGTTTACAGGTGACCGCTTTGATGCACAAAAGTGGGCAAATCTTTTTCAGCGTGCAGGCGCAAGGTATGTAAACTTTGTTTCCAAGCATCACGATGGCTATTGCCTTTATGAAACAAAATATGCACCGGGCCTTAATTCTGTAGAGTGTGCGCCAAAAAGAGATTTTCTTATGGAGCTTAAAAACGCCCTTGAAGGCACGAATGTTAAATTTGGTGTTTATCACTCTATTTATGAATGGTGGCATCCCTACTACCTTGAAGACCCTGAAAAGTATGCTTTAGAGCACCTTCACCCAATGCTTAAGGAGCTTGTGGAAAAGTATCAGCCATACACACTTTTTACCGATGGTGAGTGGGAGCACGAAAGCTCAGTTTGGCATTCAACAGAGTTTTTACAGTGGCTTTATAATGAATCCTCTGTTAAAGATTTTATTGTACCTAACGATAGATGGGGTAAAGAAACCCGTGGCAGAGTCGGTGGTAACTTTACAACAGAATACGGCATTATAGACGTTTACCTCGGTACCGAAAGAAGAATTGAGGACGTTGAGTTAGACAGACCTTTCGAGGAATGTCGTGGTATTGGTCGTTCCTTTGGTATAAATAAAGAAGAGGGCTGTGAAGATTACCTTTCTGTTAAAGAATTACTTAAAACCCTTTGCTCACTTGTTTCAAAGGGAGGTAACTTCCTTCTTAATATCGGCCCCGATGCAGACGGTACAATTCCACCATTAATGGAGGAGCGCCTTTTGGGTATAGGTAAATGGCTTGAGGTTAACGGCGAGGCTATTTACGATAGTGAGGTTTACTTTAATAAGGCGCCCGATGGCATATATTACACAAAGCGAGATGGCTATGTTTACGCAATAACAGAAAAATTCCCATCTAAGCAAACTGTATTTGAGGCTATTGATTACAAGGATAATTACGAAATTACTCTTTTAGGCTCCAATGCAGCAGTATTTGCAAGCAATGTTGACGGTAAGCTTTGCCTTAAGGCAGATGTTTGTGCCCCCGATGATATAGCTTGCGAGCATCTTTATGTATATAGGATTAAGTGATTATTATGCATCCGATTAAACATTTTGTTACAATTACAAAGCACAGAAACGTAGTTATAAAGCATTGCTTCAAGGCTGGTATATTTTGGCAAGGCCTACGCCACGATTTATCAAAGTATAGTCCTACCGAATTTATACCTGGTATGAAGTATTATGCAGGCACTCATAGTCCAAATGAAACAGAGCGCTCCATATACGGCTACTCACTTGCGTGGATACACCATAAGGGCAGAAATAAGCACCACTTTGAGTATTGGACTGATTATAACCCCAAAACAAAGGTTGTTGAGCCTGTTGAAATGCCAATTCGCTACGTTGCAGAAATGTTTTGCGATAGAGTCGCTGCAGGTAAAATATATAACGGCGCCGCCTATACCGACCAGTCACCAATTGAGTATTTTATGAAGGCAAAGGGCAGGCGAGTTATACATCCTAAAACCTCAGATTTACTTGAAAGCCTTTTAGTTATGCTTGCTGAAAAGGGCGAGGATGAAACGTTTAAGTATATTCGTGTGCTTTTGAAGGAAGAAAAAAGCAAATAAAGTGTTTCTTAAATGTAAATAAACTTTTATAACTTTGTTACCTTATTGTATTTTACTTATTAATATGATAAAATAACTAAAAAAGCCATTATTCGGAGGGTTTATGAAAAGAATAATTTTAGTAGCAACTGCCGTAGTTCTTGTTGTTGCAATATTTACGTTATGCGGCTGTGAAACCACAATTACTATCGATAATACAACTGAGCCTGGCGCTCAAACAACAAAGGTTAGGGTCCCCGAAACTGCAGTTGTTGAAATTACAAGTCCTGACGGCATAGTTTTATCTACCGAAACCGTAACTATGTCCAAGCAAGATAAGGAAGAGGAAAAGAATTTCTTTAAGCCTATTACCGAGTCAAACGTTTCAACACAGGTTTCTCCTGACAGGCTTCAGCAGGCTATTCAAAACCAGCAAGCAATTCAAAATCAGCAAAATCAAAACCAGGTTACAGCACCTGATATTAATAATTCAAATCCAAGCGATGGTGACGGAACAACAACGTCAACAGCAAAGCCTGACGTTAATATACCATACGTACAGGATGATGCCGCAGTGCTTCGCTCATCACAGTATATGATTAACCTTCGCCTCGTTGATTCAGCCGGTGTAGCACAGAATTATAAGCTTGCTAAAAACGGAAAAAACACATCAGTTTCAATGATTTACAATGGTGTTCCTATGGCTGTGATTCTTGGTGATACAACGTGGTACCTTGTTTCACCTGAAGATAAAAGCTACATCGTCATACCTAAAAAGGCAATTGAAGAGGTTGCAGAGGGTGACGAATTTGCACAGCTTATTTTAGGCGACCCATTCAGCTTTAATCAAACAATAGTTTCTCAAAAAGAGATTAAAGAAGATGGCGTTACCTATAATGTTGTTGAATACGACACAGGTAATAAGGATTATTACGTAGGTAAAACCCTTATAAAAACAACCTCAACCGATAACAGCGTTGTTTATTATGATTCAGTTTCACCAATTGCGCCAATGTCACTTTTCGCACCACCGGCCGATTACGTTGAAACCGTAATGAATGAAAGTAATGCAAACGAAATAATTGATACGTTGGAGCCAACCGTAGGTGAATAAAATGTATAAAGTAGCATTAGTAACAGGTGGCTCAAGGGGTATAGGTGCCGAGATTTGCCGTTGCCTTGCTAAAAACGGCTACCGAGTAGCAATTAATTATAATAATTCACAAAACGAAGCTCTTGCGTTGAAGCAGGAGCTTTCGGCCATAACGGATGTAGATATTTTTAAAGCAGACGTTTCCTCGTCAAACGAGGTTGAGCAGATGTTTTTGAGTGTTGAAAAAGCATTAGGTAATGTTACCTTGCTTGTAAATAATGCAGGTATTGCACAGCAGGCACTTTTTACCGATATTACCGATGAAATGTGGCAAAAAATGCTTGGTGTAAATCTTACAGGTGCTTTTAATTGTTGTCGAAGGGCTTTGCCTAATATGATTAATGCACATAGTGGTAATATAATTAATATAACCTCAATGTGGGGGCAGGTTGGCGCTTCAATGGAGGTGCACTATTCCACAGCAAAAGCAGGTGTTATAGGTCTTACAAAGGCACTTGCTAAGGAGGTTGGTCTTTCAGGTGTTAGGGTTAATGCAGTTGCACCGGGTGTAATTTCCACCGATATGCTTGCTGCGTTCACCGAGGAGGATAAAGCAGACCTTAAGGAGCAAACACCGTTATATAGGCTTGGTGAAGTAAATGACGTTGCAAAGGCTGTGTGCTTTCTTGCATCTGAAGAATCCTCGTTTATTACCGGTCAAGTAATTTCTGTAAACGGAGGCTTTGTGATATAATGTTTTTTAAGAAGAAAAAAGCCCCCGAGGGCTATTCCTATAAGCCACCTCAGTATACACGAGATGAAAAGATAGCAATACAAAAAATTGTTTCATCAATCCCCGTAACACGTAAGCTTTTATCTCAAGAGCTGCTTGTAACGGCAATCAATAATTTTGTTGTTAAAAACATAAAAATCGGTTCAACGGCTGCACACCATGTTAATACAACAAAGCACCCACAGTTGTTTTTTCAGTCCTTGCGAGATTTAATCACAAGCACACAGGAGCTTCAAAAAATTGAACCCTATTGGCGTTTTGAGGGGCATACACCAACAGAACAGCTTGAAGATTTAGAAGCGCGTAAGGATAAAATTATCAGAGGCTTTATCTATGAGTCGTTTATGGACCTTGTAGAAAAAATAAATAACACAAAAAGCCCTGCAAAAAAACAAAGGCTTTTTGATGAATACCAATCAGCACTATTGAATAATATGGATATTTGTGGCGAAGAAAATTTTGAATTTTTCAAAAGTCTTTGCTGTGATAAATTAAATATAGTGGAATAAAGGAGAATAAAAATGGCTTACTTAACAGATATTGAAATAGCACAAAGCTGTACTATGCAGCCTATTGTAGAAATTGCTAAAAAGGCAGGTATAGGCGATGAATTTTTAGAGCCTTACGGCAGATACAAGGCAAAGGTTGATTTATCTTACTTAAAAACAAAAGATAAAGACGGTAAGCTTGTTCTTGTTACAGCTATTACACCAACACCTGCAGGCGAGGGTAAAACAACCACAACAATCGGCCTTGCAGACGGTATGAATATTCTTGGTCATAACACTTGTGTTGCCCTTCGTGAGCCTTCACTCGGCCCTGTATTTGGTGTTAAGGGCGGTGCAGCAGGTGGTGGCTATGCACAGGTTGTTCCTATGGAGGATATTAACCTTCACTTTACAGGTGACTTCCACGCAATCGGTGCAGCAAACAACCTTCTTGCAGCAATGCTTGACAACCACATACAGCAGGGTAATGCCCTTGGTATAGACGTTAAGAGAATCACCTGGAAGCGCTGTGTTGATATGAACGACCGTCAGCTTCGTAACGTAATTGACGGCTTAGGCGGAAGAATGCAGGGTGTTCCCCGTGAGGATGGCTTTGATATAACTGTTGCAAGTGAGATTATGGCTGTTTTCTGCCTTGCAACATCTATTACAGACCTTAAAGAAAGACTTGCAAGAATTGTTGTTGCTTATACCTACGAGGGTAAGCCTGTTACCTGTGGTGATATTAAAGCACAGGGCGCTATGACAGCCCTCCTTGTAGATGCAGTTAAGCCAAACCTTGTGCAGACACTTGAAGGTACACCTGCTTTTGTTCACGGTGGTCCATTTGCAAATATTGCACACGGGTGTAATACTGTTCTTGCTACAAAAATGGCATTAAGAACTGCAGATTATACAATTACAGAAGCAGGCTTTGGCGCTGACCTTGGTGCAGAAAAATTCCTTGATATTAAGTGCCGTGCAGCAGGTATTAAGCCAAATGCAGTTGTAGTTGTTGCAACAGTACGTGCTCTTAAAATGCACGGTGGCCTTAGAAAAGACCAGCTCGGTGAAGAGAGTATTGAAGCACTTGAAAAGGGTATTCCAAACCTCCTTCGCCACGTTTCAAATATTAAAAATGTTTATAAGCTTCCTTGTGTTGTTGCTGTTAACAGATTCCCAACAGATACAGATGCAGAAATTGATTTCATAATTTCAAAGTGTAAAGAGCTTGGTGTTAACACTGTGCTTTCAACTGTTTGGGCAGATGGTGGCAAGGGTGGCGTAGAGCTTGCTAAAGAGGTTGTGCGCCTTTGCAACGAAGAGGATAATTCAAGCTTTACATATTCCTACGAGGATGCTACAACAATTGAAGAAAAGCTTAATGCTATTGTTACAAAGGTTTACGGCGGTACAGGCGTAGAGCTTACAGCAAATGCTAAAAAGCAGATGGAATCCCTTGTGGCAGATGGCTTTGGCAGTCTTCCTGTATGTGTTGCTAAAACACAGTACAGCTTCTCCGATGACCCTGCAAAGCTTGGTGCTCCTGAAGGCTTTAAGGTAACTGTAAGAAATCTTAAGGTTTCTGCAGGTGCAGGCTTCATAGTAGCCCTTACAGGCGATATTATGACTATGCCCGGTCTTCCAAAGAGCCCTGCAGCAGAACGAATTGACGTAACAGAAGACGGTAAAATTACAGGTCTTTTCTAATATGAATAGCACTACTTGGATTTCTTTATTCCTTATATATTTCGTTATTTTTTACACGGCATATAAAAAGAAGAAGTTTATAAAAAACAGGCAAAAAAACAAGGGTAAGGGTATTAAAGAAATGGAAGAAATTATAAAAAAATATATGAACAAACCTGTTGTTCTCAGCCTTATTGATGATTCCTTCGATAATGAGGGTGAAATTATCAGCTATTCAGACGGATGGATAGTTTTTAAAACTAAAAAAGGTCAAGAGCACGCAATTAACTGTGATTTTATTATCAAAATCAAAGAAAAGAAAACTAAATCTAAATAATTACGGAGTAAAAATATGGAAAATACACCAGAAAAGAAGAAAATTGTTTTAAGCTGTATTCAGCCTACAGGTACACCTACCTTGGGCAATTACCTGGGGGCGCTTAAAAACTGGGCAAGTATGTGTGATGAGTATGATTGCCTTTACGGCGTTGCAGACCTTCACTCTATTACTGTGCCTACTTTTCGTGAAAATCCACAGCAGCTTAAAAAGAATACACTTGAGCTTTATGCATTGTTGCTTGCAATTGGCCTTGACCCTGAAAAGAACATTATCTTTGTTCAAAGTCAGGTGCCCACTCACGCACAGCTTGGCTGGATTTTAAACTGCTACACACAGTTCGGTGAAGCATCTCGTATGACTCAGTTTAAAGAAAAAAGTCAGCGCTTGGGTGAAAATATTTCTGTAGGTCTTTTCGATTACCCTGTGCTTATGGCGGCAGATATTCTTATTTATAATGCAGACTATGTGCCGATTGGTGCAGACCAAAAGCAGCACCTTGAGCTTGCAAGAAATATTTGTGATAGATTTAATTCTATTTACGGCAGTGTGCTTAAAACTCCGGACCCGTTTATAGGCAAAGCAGGTGCAAAAATCACATCGCTTCAAGAACCAACAAAGAAAATGAGCAAGTCGGACGATAATCCTAAGTCATATATTTCAATGCTCGATGAGCCAAGCGTTATTATGAAAAAGATTAAGTCTGCTGTTACAGATAGTGATGCTTGTGTACGCTATGCAGAGGGTAAGGATGGTATTAACAACCTTATGACCATTTATTCCTGTTGCACAGGTAAAACCTTCGAGGAAATTGAAGAGGAGTTTAAGGGCAAGGGCTACGGCGAATTTAAGGTTGCAGTTGCAGAGGCAGTTATTGCCGAGCTTGCACCAATACAGGCACGCTACAAAGAGCTTATAGCAGATAAAAAGTACCTTGAAGAGTGTATGAGAAAGGGCGCAGAAATGGCAACAAGAATTTCTCAAAGAACATTAAATAAGGTAATGAAAAAGGTAGGCTTCTACCAAGCGTAATTTATAAATATCAAAACAGCTGTTTTCCATATCGGAAAACAGCTGTTTATCTTTATTGATTATTTGAAGCTTATAAAATAATCATTATTATTCAGTGGTCCACCTGTCATAAGCTCGGGTGCAGCGTTCTTAACGTGGTTAAGCGTTCTTATAAGTCCACCGTTTTTTATTTTAAGCTTTTTTACAAGTCTGTATGGGAAAGCCATTGCCTGTGTGAAAACTGTGTAGTATGCAGAGCCTTCCTCGTGCTTTACAAGCGAGCCATCAAGTATAGAGTGGAAGGTAGCATAAATAATATCCATAACCTTCGTATCGCCGATTTCCTTTGCAGCCTTTTTATCAATAGCCTTACCGAAGGAAATAAAGTTCATTATTCTTGCTGCCTTTTTAACTGTTAGCTTATCGAGCCACTTTAAAACAGGCCTTGCAATAATCCACATTTTGTTTGCCTTTTTCTCTGTTATGCCAAGGCAAGCAACAAGTGCAGAAAAGTCTCTTTTTTCATTTTTTACAGCAGCTGCAATAACTTTTGTAAAGAGCTTTGTAGCGTGCTCTTTAAGGTAATTGTTTGTGTAGATTTCACCCTTGTATGTGAACTCTCTCAGGTGTTCAGTTTTAATATCAAATCCATCCTCGTATGCGTCAACGTACACAATAGGGGCAGGGTAGCCACTTATAGATGCAACGTTCATTTCGTAGAATGGGTTACCGTTTTCGGATTCGATTCGCCTTACGTGCTGCATATGTGAGTGGCCTGTAAACATCATAGGGAAGCCTATATCAGCAAAACGCTTACAAAGCCTTTCTCTGTATTCTACAGAGCCTCTGCCATTTATAACTCTGTCAAATTCAGTTAAGTGCAGGTGGTGGTGCTGCATACCAAAAACAATATCACCACGCTCTTTTGCAAGTCTTGTTTGCTCTGTTATCCACGCAAAGTGCTCATCAGAGTAGCCTGAGCCACCTTCACCATTTTGGTCATCATCAAGGCAAAAAACGGTTACACCCTGGCAAGGTCTTACAACGTACGAAACCTTATCCTGGTGTGTGTGGAATTCAGAGAGTGCTTCATCCCCACCAAAATCCTTGTAAAAGGGGAATAATTGGTCAGGTCCCAGTGTTTCAACGTCGTTATATGTATTTTCACCTTCGTATCTTCTTGGGTTGCCGTCACAGCACCAGTCGTGTGTAGCTGTAATAACGTATACAGGCTTGTGCTTTTTAAATTCGTAAAGCAGCTCTCTCATTTCCTCGTGGGAGCAAAGCTCTCCATCGTTTGAAAGGTCGCCTGCAATAAGTAAAAATTCTGCATTTGAATTTTTAACTGCATCTAATGCAGCTATTATGGCACCTCTTGAGGGTGCAAGCATCTTTTGGTCAGAGCCTGCACGTCTTTCGTAAGCTTCACCGCTTACGCCTAGTTTTTCGGAATAATAATGGGGGTCTGCTATAACAGCAAACGTAGTTAATTTTTTCATATATACCCTCGTTAAGCTTTTAATATTATGGCTTAAAATTCAAGTCCTTCAGGCATTGAACCCCACACAATTCTTATTGTTGAGCCGTAACGCTTGTACTTTATAGGGTTAAGTATATCTGTATATTGTTGCCTTTTAAGTGCCTGCAGGAATGCAGTAGCCATTTCGTTGTCGGTAAATTTAAGTGTCATATCCAAGGTGATTGTAAATGGAATACCCATATGGAAAACCTTAAAGCCTGTAAGCCACCAGTGCTTTTCGGGTCCTCTTGAAAATACGTATTCACCCTGGTTGTAAAAGTCAAACTGCATTTCAATAAGGTCCTCGTCATCGGCACAGTCGTACTGCATAACCTTTTCAGGGTCTCTGTTATAAAGACCAATTTCAGCACCTGCTGTAATACCGTATTGACCCTTCCAAAGCTGTACCATCCACTCTTTGCCCTCATACTCAAACTCAATACGCTTTGTATCAAAAATCATACCGGTGAGGGGAGCTGCCATATCAAAGCCAACGTTGTAGCCAAAGTATCTCTGCCAAGGGTAAAGTGGTGTGTAGAATATACCTTGTGCCTCATCATAGGCAAAGCCGGCAGTTTCGAGCACCTTGCTTGCTGTATTTGGGTCACTTGCAAAAAGTAAATCCTGAATATCCTTAACAGGCTCTTCTTTTATGCCTGTGTTAGGCTTTTTTGTAGTTGTCTCACTTGGTGTGGTGGTCTCTGTATTAGTATCTCGTGGAGGCTCTGTAGTGTTGTTTACAGGCTTTCTTGTTGTGCTTGGCGCAGTTGTTGCTTGCGTTGATGGTACAATTTGCTGATTTATTGTAACGTTTTCCGTGTAGTCAGCAATAGGATTGTTTGTTGTATCCTGCCCCATATCAACGTCAACACTGTTTTTATCCTTCGTGATAAGCGACCTTGTAAATTCAGCAAGGCCACAGCCGGAAAAACAGATTATAATCGCAAGTAAAAGCGAAACCATTGTTGTAAGCTTTACAAATTTTTTCATAACAAAGTCCTTTCTTGCTTAGCGCAATTCGACATATTTACACTAATATAACATATATAAATCAACTTGTCATTAATTTTCTGTAAATTAATCGTCATTGACAAACCTATTTATAAAGATATATAATTTATTTAATTGAAACTAATAGTTTAACAGGTGATTTTATGTACGAAAAGCTTAAAGAAATAGTTTGTGCAGCCAACATAGAGCTTCACGCTCACGGACTTGCACCGTTTACCTGGGGCAATGTTTCTCAGGCAGATAGAGAAGCCGGTGTTTTCGCTATTAAGCCGTCAGGTGTTCCTTATAGTGAGCTTACTCCCGAAAAAATGGTGGTTGTTTCAATGGAAGACGGTACGGTTGTTGAAGGTGATTATAACCCTTCTTCAGATACGCCTACGCACTACGTTCTTTATAAAGAAATTACAGACCTTAATGCCGTTGTGCATACACATTCCGTAAATGCATCTGCATTTGCGCAAGCAGGCAGAGATATACCTGTTTACGGCACAACGCATGCGGATTTTTCTTACACTTGTGTTCCTTGTGCAAGGGCATTAACAGAGCAAGAGGTTAAAACTGAATATGAGCTTAATACAGGTAAGGTAATAATTTCACATTTTCGTGAAAATGGCTTTGACGTTCAGTCAACGCCTGCAGTGCTTGTACGCTCACACGCTCCGTTTGTGTTTGGCAAAAATGCAAGCGATGCTGTTCACAATGCAGCCGTGCTTGAAATTGTTGCAGAAATGGCAATGAAAACCGAATCGCTTAACGGTGGTGTAACACCAATAGATAAATATCTTTCAGATAAGCACTATTTTAGAAAACACGGTAAGGATGCCTACTACGGGCAAAAGTAATTGTTATGGCAGAGTTTACACATTTGCATCTTCATACAGAATATAGCCTTCTCGATGGCGCTTGTCGTATCGAGGAGTTGGCTTCCTGTGCCAAAAATTTAGGCTTTGAAAGCCTTGCTATTACAGACCACGGTGTACTTTACGGTGCTGTTGCTTTTTATAAGGCTTGTAAGGAGCAGGGTATAAAGCCTATTATCGGTTGTGAGGTTTACGTAGCTCCAAGAAGCCGATTTGATAAGGTGCATAATGTTGATAGTCAGCGCTACCACCTAATATTACTGTGTAAAAACGAAACAGGCTATAAAAATCTTATAAAGCTTGTTTCGAGCGCTTGGGTAGATGGTTTTTATACAAAGCCAAGGGTAGATAGGGATATTCTCGAAAAGCACCACGAGGGCTTGATTGCGCTTTCGGGTTGTCTTTTTGGTGAGGTTGCGCAAAAAATTACTCAAAGAGATTTTGAAGGCGCTGCCGAAACTGCTTGCTGGTATAAAAGCGTATTTGGAGAAGGTAACTACTACCTTGAGGTGCAAAACCACGGAATGCTTGAGGAGAAGGATGTTCTCGATGGTGTATTAGGTATTAGCCGTCAGCACAACATTCCCATTGTTGCCACTAATGACGTTCACTATATAAAAAAAGAGGATTCTGAAATACAAAACGTTCTTATTGCAATACAAACTAATAAGGTTGTTGGCGATAGCAACGCCCTTGCTTTTGAAAACGATGAGTTTTATTTAAAAAGTGCAGATGAAATGGCCCTTGCCTTTGCCGATTACCCCGAGGCTATACGAAACACACAAATCATTGCACAGCAATGTAATTTTGATTTTGAATTTGGTGTTACAAAGCTTCCACTTTTTGATATCCCACAGGATGACCATGAGCTTTACTTGAAAAACGAGTGTACCAAAGGCTTAAATGAGCTTAAAGGTGAAATACCGGAGGAATATGCTCAAAGGCTTGAATACGAGCTTTCAGTAATAAGCCAAATGGGCTTTAACGATTATTTTTTAATTGTTGCAGATTTTATTCGCTTTGCTAAAGAAAACGGCATACCTGTAGGGCCGGGCAGAGGCTCTGCTGCAGGTAGCCTTTGTGCCTATGCTTTGGGTATTACAGGCATTGACCCTATAGAGCATAAGCTCCTTTTTGAGCGCTTCTTAAACCCTGAAAGGGTAAGTATGCCGGATATTGATATCGACTTCTGCTACGAGCGTAGAGGCGAGGTAATAGATTATGTTACCCGTAAATATGGTGCAGATAGAGTAGCGCAAATTGTAACCTTTGGTACTATGCAGGCTAAGGCTGCTGTAAGAGATGTTGCAAGAGCCTTAGGCTTTCCGTATAGTACAGGTGATATTGTTGCAAAGCAAATTACACGTGATTATAAAAATATCAGCGATGCACTCAGTAAAAATGCAGAGCTGAAGGCGTTATATAACAGCGACCTTGATATTAAAAAGGTTATTGATACAGCTATCAGGGTTGAGGGTATGCCAAGGCACGCCTCTACCCACGCAGCAGGTGTTGTTATTACCCGTGATGACGTTTCCTGCTACGTCCCACTTGCTAAAAACGGTGACCAAACTGTAACTCAGTTTACTATGACGGAAATTGAACAGCTTGGACTTTTAAAAATGGACTTTCTCGGCTTAAGAACACTTACTGTTATAAACGATGCAGTAAAGTACGTTCACAAAACCAACCCTGACTTTGATATTAAAAAAATCCCTCTTGATTGTGAGGATATTTTTACAGAAATGTCAAAGGGTAATACTTTAGGTATATTCCAATGTGAAAGTGGAGGAATGACAAACCTTATAGTTAATATGAAGCCAACCTGCTTTGCTGATATTGCGGCAGCAATTGCCCTTTATAGACCTGGTCCTATGTTTTTTATAGACACATACCTTGATAACCGTAAAAATCCAAGTCATATACAGTATAGAACGCCACTTTTAAAGGATATTCTTGATGAAACAAACGGCTGTATGGTGTACCAGGAGCAGATAATGCAAATATTCAGAACTCTTGCAGGATACTCCTACGGCAGAGCCGATGTTGTTCGCAGAGCAATGAGTAAAAAGAAGCGTGACGTTATGGAAAGCGAACGTGAAATTTTTGTTAACGGCTTAAAGAATGAAAATGGCGAATATATAATAAACGGTGCCGTGCGTAATGGTATTGATGCAAAAACTGCAGATGACATTTTCTCGGATATGATATCCTTTGCCTCTTACGGCTTTAATAAGAGCCACACGGCGGCGTACGGCTTGGTTGCATATCAAACAGCATATCTTAAGGTTACGTATCCTAAAGAGTTTATGGCAGCCCTTTTAACAAGCGTTATTGGTGAAGAGTCTAAAACTGTTTTATATATAAATGAATGTAACAGGTTAGGAATTAACGTTGTTTCACCACACGTTAATCGCAGTACAGTTTCCTTTGAGGTTTCAGGTAATGAAATTATATTTTCTTTATTGGCAATTAAAAATATCGGTAGAGCATTAATAAATAAGATTATCCAATCAAGAAAATTGGACGGCGATTTTAAAAGCTATTGGGATTTTTGTAAACGTATTTACGGCCCCGAGCTTAACAGAAGAGCGTTAGAGTGCCTTGTTAAAGCAGGTGCTCTCGACGGACTTGATATGAATCGAAACGAAATGATTCGTAATATGGACCTTGCTTTAGAAAGCGCGTCAAAGGAAAGCGATATGTACGCAGGTGGTCAGCTTGATATGTTTTCTGCCTTCGGTGGCGAAAGCTTTTCAAACGAGCCTGTTTTTGCCCGTTTTGATGAATTTCCTAAGGATGAGCTTTTAAGCTTTGAAAAAGAGGTTGCAGGTCTGTATTTTTCAGGACATCCCTTAGAAGAGTATAGGGCTGTAAGTGAAAAACTTGGTTGCCCTAAAACTATTGATTTACAAGAGCTTGTAGAAGCAGAACGTGGTAACGAAATAGATAATAAGCCTGTTTCCTTCCTATGCATTGTTTCAAGCACAAAGAAAAAGGTTACTAAAAGAGATGAAACAATGGCCTTCTCTGTTGTTGAGGATTTGTACGGCAGTATAGAGCTTATTGTTTTCCCTAAAACCTATGCAACTTATGCACCCTTGCTTAGCTCGGGCAGTATAATTCTTGTCGAAGGCAAGCTTTCTGTTAAGGATGATGAAATCAAGCTTATTGCCGAAAAAATAAGTGTTGCACCTAAAACTGCAGATGCCCCTATGAAAAACGATGCTAAGGGTAGTGGTGCAGGCAACAAAAAGAAGGGCGTTTTCTTAAGAATGGAAACAGTCGAGCAAGAGAAAATTTCAGCAATTAAAAATTTAATTTCAATTTTTGAAGGAAACACGCCTGTATATTTGTTTTTTAAGGATACAAACAAATACGAATTTTTAGGTCAAAGCCTTTTAACAAGCGTAAATAAACCTTTGGAAATTGAATTAAAGCACATTTTAGGCGACGAAAACGTTGTTATTGTGGTGTGATTTAAATTTTAATGTCTATTTTTAACAATTTCTCTTGTAAGATTATATTTTGTATGATATAATCCATAAGGTTAAAAAACATAACAATGTTTGTTTTTGGAGGTACTTGAAAGTGAAAACAATTGGTGTTCTTACAAGTGGTGGCGACGCACCAGGAATGAATGCTGCTATTCGTGCAGTTGTTAGAAGCGGTTGCGAAAGTGGTATGCGAGTTATGGGTATCCGTCGTGGCTATAAAGGTCTTTGCGAGGGCGATATGTACGAAATGAACCTTCGCTCAGTGTCAGATATTATCCACCGTGGTGGCACAATGCTCTATTCAGCTCGTTGCCCTGAGTTTGCAGACCCAGAGGTACAGGATAAGGCTGTTGAGGTTTGTAAGCAGTTCGGTCTTGACGGTATCGTTACAATCGGTGGCGATGGTACGTTTAAGGGCGCTCGTGCTCTTACTCTTAAGGGTATTCCTTGTATCGGTATTCCAGGCACTATCGATAACGATATTGCATCCTGCGAATACACAATAGGCTACGATACAGCTCTTAACACAGTTATGGATATGGTAGACAGAATTCGTGATACTACAGAATCTCACGACAGATGCTCTATCGTTGAGGTTATGGGTAGAAATGCAGGTTACCTTGCACTTAATGCAGGTATTGCTGTAGGTGCTACCTGCATCCTTATTCCTGAGGTTGATTATGATATTGATTCATACATCATCGAAAGAATGAAGAGAACTCAAAAAACAGGTAAAGAACACTTCGTTATTGTTGTTGCTGAGGGTGTTAAGGGTATCGACTCTGCATCTCTCGCAAAATATATTGAGCAAAAAACAGGTGTTGAAAGCCGTGCAACTGTTCTCGGCCACGTACAGAGAGGTGGCTCACCATCTGTTCGTGATAGAGTTCTTGCAAGTAAAATGGGCTTCTATGCTGTTCAGCTTCTTAAACAGGATATAGGTAACAGAGTTGTTGCTACAAAGAACGACCAAATTGTTGATTACGATATTATCGAAGCTCTTAATATGAAAAAATCTATCGACCTTGAGCTTTACAGAATCGCAAACGAGATTTCCATCTAATCAAAATTTTTAAGCTAAACGACCTTGCGTAAGCAGGGTCGTTTTTTGATATTTTTTACATTTATAAAAATCGCTTTTGTGCACAAATTAAGTTTGTGTCGGAGGTGAAATTGTGAAAAAATATAAAGGCATATTGTCATTTTTTTCTGTTTTTATAAGTGGTCTTTTACTTATCTATACGTTCTTATTAATCCCCCCTAAAGAGCCAGCACAGGCAAATATTTTAGTTGATGGTGTTAAAGGCAAAATTTATGATTTCAGCGAAGAGCTTGTTAATAGATTAAATATTCCGAATAATAACCCAAGTGATATAACACCACAGGCTTTAGAAAAAGCTTATTTGGGAGGCTTTCCGGTAGGCTTTAAGCTATATGCAGATGGTGTTGTAATTGTTGATACAGAGGCAGTGGATACCGAAAACGGTATGGTGGATACAGCCAAAAAAGCAGGGTTGCTGGTTGGCGATGTAATTAAAGAGATAAACGGTAATGCAGTTACCTCAAATAATCAGGTTTCGAATATAATTGAGCAAAGCAACGGAGCAAAAATTTCATTCAAAATACTTCGTAACGGTGATTTTTTTAACGTCAACTTTAATACTGAATTTTCTGTTAGCGAAGGTAAATATAAAGCAGGTATATGGATAAGAGATAGCTCTGCGGGTATAGGTACAGTAACCTTTTGTACACAAAATGGTTATTTTGCCTCATTGGGTCATGCTGTATGTGATATTGATACAAAGCAAATTATTCCCATTTCACAGGGGGAAACCACCGACGTATCAATTGTAAATTTTACAAAAGGCAAAAGTGGTATGGCAGGTGAGCTTTGCGGATATCTTGAAAGCGAAAAAACAGGTAATGTATTTCATAACAGCGAATTAGGTGTTTATGGCAATTTTAATGCTATGCCTTCAACGCCTTTGGTTGAAATAGCTCCTGCAGAGGTTGTTCAAACAGGGGATGCCACAATTTTTACAACACTTCAAGACGGAAAAATACAAGAATATAAAATACAAATAACAGGTATTGATAAAAAATCAACGGAAAATAAACATCTTGTAATAAGGGTAACAGACGATGCTTTAATTGATAAAACGGGTGGTATTATACAAGGAATGTCGGGTAGTCCTATAATACAAAACGGTAAGCTTGTAGGTGCAGTTACCCACGTTTTTTTAAATGACCCAACAGGTGGATACGGTATTTTTGCAGAAACAATGCTTGAAAACGTTCACTTAATATCAAACGAAACACAATAGTGGGCCTAATATATTTTTTCTTGTTGCACTTTGAAAATATTGTGGTATATTAATTACAACTAATCTTTTCAAGGTGTACAAATATGGATTTTGAAAAAATAATTTCAGAAAGATTTTCTGTAAGAAGCTTTAAACAAGAGCATTTACCACAAGCTGTAATTAATAAAATACTCGAAGCAGGGCATAAAGCGCCTACAGGCTGTAATTATCAGCCACAAAGAATACTTGTGCTTAATACCGACAGTTCTATAGAAAAGCTGCGTGGCTGCACAAAATGTCACTTTAATGCACCTACAGCAATGCTTGTTTGCCACAATGTAAATGAAAGCTGGAAAAGGCCCTATGATGGTGCATTATCATCACCTGTTGATGCCGTAATTGTAGCAACACATATGCTGCTTGCTGCACAGCAGGAGGGTGTAGGCTGTTGTTGGGTAATGCACTTTGACCCAACTGCTATGAATAATACGTTTAATATTCCCGAAAACGTTGAGCCTGTAGCACTTCTTGTAATGGGTTACCCTGCAGATGATGCAAAGCCACTTGAAATGCACTATAAATCAAGACCTATTGACGAGGTAGTGTTTTATGATTCATTCTAATATGTAAATTAAAAAGTAAGCTGTATACCTATGTGAAAAGTATACAGCTTACTTTATCTTTTTCTTGCTATTTGTAATTGTGTATGCTAAAATTATCTAAACTAAAACATAAGGAGTTTTTTTATGAAAAAGCTTTATTTTATTACAGGTAGTCAAGATTTATATGGAGACGAAACCTTAAAGCAGGTTGCTGTTGACAGTAAAGAAATGGTTGCTTTTCTTAACGAAAAAATCAGCAAGGTTGAAATTATTTGGAAGCCTACAGTTCGTAGCAGCGAAGAGGCCGAGGATGTTCTCATTGAAGCATCTGCTGATAAAGAGTGTGTTGGTGTAATCACCTGGATGCATACATTTTCACCTGCAAAAATGTGGATAAAGGGCTTGCAGGCTCTTACAAAACCACTTCTTCACTTACACACACAGTATAACAGAAAGTTACCTTATGCTACCATTGATATGGACTTTATGAACCTTAATCAATCAGCACACGGCGATAGGGAGTATGGTTTTATTTGCACTCGCCTTGGCATTAACCGTGAGGTTGTTGCAGGCTATTACAAAAATGAGGGTGTTCTTAAAAGAATACAGCGCTTTGCAGACGTTGCTTGTGCAATGAATTGCTCACATAACCTTCGTGTTGCAATGTTTGGTAACAATATGCGTGACGTTGCCGTTACCGATGGTGATAGGGTAGAGAGCGAAATCCGTTTTGGTTGGAATGTTAACTACTACGGTATTGGCGATTTGGTTGAATATATTGATGCTGTAACTGATGCGCAGGTTACAGAAAAGCTTGCTGAATTAACTGCAAAGTACGATATGGATACTGATAATATTGACGCTGTTAAAGAGCAGGTTAAATATATTGTAGCCTTCGAAAAATTCTTTGCAGATAAGAAAATTGGCGCATTTACAGATACTTTCGAGGACCTTCACGGCTTAAAGCAGCTTCCCGGCCTTGCTTCTCAGGAAATGATGTCAAATGGTATAGGCTTTGGTCCGGAGGGTGACTATAAAACAAGTGCTTTAATGGCTGTTCTTTGCAATATGGCAGAGGGCAGAGAGGGCGCAACAGCATTCCTTGAGGACTATACGTATGACCTTACAGAGGGTGAGGAGCTTGAGCTCGCATCTCATATGCTTGAGGTTAGCCCTGTATTTGCTGCATCAAAGCCTAAAATTCAGGTGCATCCACTTGGTATTGGTGGCAAGGCAGACCCTGCAAGACTTGTTTTTGATGGTATTCAAGGTAAAGGTATTGCAGTTTCAATGGTAGATATGGGCACACATTTCCGTCTTATTTGTGCAGATATTGAGCTTACAAAGCAGCCTGAAGAAATGCCAAAGCTTCCAGTTGCAAGAGTTATGTGGAAAATTCTTCCCGATTTTGCCGAGGGTGCAGAAAAGTGGATTTATGCAGGTGGCGCACACCACGCTGTTGTTTCAACTGCACTTACTAAAGAGGATATTGCACTTTTTGCAAAGCTTACAAATACTGAAGTTGTCTTTATAGGTTAATCTTTTTTGAAAAGAAGCCCCACTCGACAGAGTGGGGCTTCTGATATATGCATTATTGTTCTAATATTTGACCTGCTAACTCGTCAACCATTTCTTTTGTATCCTCATCAAGGTTATCGTAGTAATCACCAAGGTTAAAATCCTTATCAAAATAGTTAAACTCATATCTTCTAAGGTCAATTTCATTATTATCTATCGCTTTAAGGTAATCCTCTAAGCATAAGCCACCAATGGTAGCATTTTTTAACACAAAGTTTCCGTTGTGCACAGCAATATCTACGTATGCCTCTGTTTCAGGGCCTTCGCACCTTTTATGAGCAATGTTTGATGCTTCGCTTTCTCTGTCATATATAGACCAGTACGAATCACTAAAGTGGGCGTAATCCTTTGGTAGAGGTGTTGCAATATCACCTAAATCATATATGTTTCTAAAGGTTATATATCTTTCGTGATTAGGTTTTTTCTTTGATGTGTAGTAGTTGGAATACTCACTTACAAGCTTATCAAAAACAAGGTAATTATCCTCGCCAACGGTTAGAGGGTGTATGCTGTTAACGTCTACTGAAATGCAAACGTTTTCTTCGTAAATGGAAATTGAGTTTATTTTTAATCTGACGTTTTCAGGTGTTTCATTTACTTTTTTGTTTAATGTCCCTTGGTAAATAAGCATACCAAAGGGTATAACCAATTGAATAACAAGTATAATTATTAAAATTATTTTTCCTTTACTTTTAAACATCAAGCTCACCTCCGTTAATTTGTGGTGTTGCTTTTTCTTTTTTTGCTTTTTTTAGTAAAGCAAGGTTTGTTGTGAGTAAAGCAATGCCTGCAATAAGCATAATTATTGCCAATAAGAGTATATCTTCGCTAAATATAATAATTATCCTTACAAGGCAAACTAATAGTGCTATAAGACCGATGTTGAAATCAAGAAAATTATTTTCCTTTGTTCCTGAAATCATAAATAAAATAGAAGCAGACATTGCAATTATTATAGCAGCAACAGGAACGTCATCACAGAAAATAAATGTAAGAGCCGTTATTGCTATACCGGTTAAGGATTTTAAAAGCTTTACTATATTATTTTTAAAATCTTTACCGTTTAACATAAAGCCCGCAAGTATCATTCCTGCACATAAAAGCCACTTGAATATAAGCGTTAAAATAGATTTTGCATCGTGGCTCATTTGAAAAATACTATCTTCACTATAGCCTGGTGTTATAGTAAACGTGAGCAGTAGCATGGAAATAATTAAACCTAGGGAGCCAATAACGTTAAATGCTTTTTTGTTTTCTTTGCCATAAGCAATTAGGCCTGTAAAGTATGCAGTAAACAGTGCATACCAGCTTGTAGAATTAAATATGCCGTTATCTAAGTTTGCGTTGTAAACAAACAGCAATCCACCAAACGCAACGGTACTCATTATAAGTCCAAATTGCATACGGGCAGAATTTTCTTTTTTGTAAGCAAGTATAGTGTAAAGAATACCTAAGCCAACGAATATGGTAGAAAATACGCAGGAGGTATATGCATAATTACTATAGTAGCTTGATAGTACAGAATCAAAGCTAAGAGAAAGTATATAGTACGGAATTAACGGTGATACAGCATCCATAATATATATTGCAGGTAAAATTGTTAAACAGGTTGCCAACAAGAATATTGTTGGTGAAATATTTATATCAAAAATACCGTTTATAAGCGCAAATGTAGCTATTACACCAATACTCCACAATATTGAAGCAGATTCCCTCCAGGCTGTTTTTTCGTACTTTTTAAAGTACGTGAACGCTGCAAAGCCTTGACCTATAACTATAGGTAAAAAGCTGAATATGCTTTTTGTAATAATACCGAAATTTTCCCAACCGATAAATAAAAAGAATACCAAAGAAAGTGCAATAAAAATTGAACCCAGCACGGAAAACACGATAATTAAGTTTTTGTTTAACCGAGGAGCATCCTCATTATCAATTTCAACCTTTCTTTTTTCTCCGTATATTAATTCTTCTATAGAAACATCAAATATTTCTGCAAGCTTTCCAATCATTTCAATATCGGGCTGTGTTCTGTTATTTTCCCAAGAGGAAACAGCCTGCCTTGAAACAAACAGCTTTTCTGCCAATTCCTCTTGGCTTAAGTCATTTGCTGTTCTTAACCGTTTTATGCTTTTTGCAATCTTGTTCAAAAAAATCACCTCGATTTTGTAAATGAGATTTGCATCTCTCGACCTTATTTAATCATATTTTATCTTGTTTGTCATTAGTAATCATTAATTTATACTTGATACATTTTGTTGCGCAGTAAATTTCAGCGATTTTTGAATATTTTTATACCTTTTTAAAACCTTTATTTTAAATGTGTCAAAGTATTCGACAAAATTCGACAAAAATGCCCAAAACATAAGTAATTTCAAGGATTATAAGGGTCGATTTTTTGTTTAATGTAACGATTATAGGAAACTTGTATTGATAATTTTTTGTGTGAGTGCTATAATTTATTCACTTGTTTAGGAGGTGTTAAATTTGGTCAAAAAAATATCTGTTTTATTAACAGATGAAAAGGAGGAGGCGACCCTTAAGCTTGCCTCAATTTTAAGAAACAGTAAGATGGATGTGAAGCTTTGCCCCAAAAACGGAGCAGAACTTTTAAGGGTGTATGAGGATTATCAGCCTGATGTTATTGTGTTAGATGCTTTTTTGCAGCATATTGATGCAATGGGTGTTTTATCACGTATTAATATGCAGGACCCTGTAAAAAGGCCACTTGTTATAGTGCTTTCCAGTATTGATAACCCTAATTTTGAAAGAGAAATCACAAGGTGCGGTGTTGATTACTTCTTTTTAAAGCCAATAGACCCACAAATGGTTGCAGATAGAATAGTGCAAATTTCCAGCTGGAAGGGAGTTAACGTAGCTGCAGCTCACGAATCGACGGAGGATTTGAGTATCGTTATTACCGATATTCTTCACCAAATCGGTGTACCGGCTCATATTAAAGGTTATAACTATGTTAGGGAGGCTATTAGACTCAGCGTTGAAAATCCTGAGGTTATGAGCTCTGTTACTAAGGTGCTGTACCCAACAGTTGCAAAAACCTTTAAAAGCACGTCATCACGTGTTGAAAGAGCAATTCGTCACGCAATTGAGGTGGCTTGGGATAGAGGCGATATAGACGTTTTGAACTCGTATTTTGGTTATACGATTCAAAATCAAAGAGGAAAGCCAACTAATTCCGAATTTGTTGCTATGATAGCAGATAAAATCCGTTTGAGAAGATATGCATAATTTCAAGGTCGGTAGTTTTACCGACCTTGTTTTTTTCTAATATTTTTTTGTTGTATATTTTATATATAAATAAAGTGTTAATTTTATAGTTTTAACTATTTACATTACTTTACATTTATTGTAAAATAATATAGAAAATTTATGCCATTATTATTTGGCTGAAAGGGGATATAAAATGGAACCCGTTTATAAACGACTTCTTCTTAAATTAAGTGGTGAGGTTCTCGCAGGTGAAGCAGGTCACGGCTTCGATTTTAACGTTATCAACGAGGTTTGCACAGCTGTAAAAAAGGTTACAGATAAAGGTGTGCAGGTTGGTATAGTTGTTGGTGGTGGTAATTTCTGGCGTGGCAGAAGCAGTGGCGATATGGACAGAACAAGAGCCGACAGCATCGGTATGCTTGCAACTGTAATGAATTCTCTCGCATTACAGCAGGGCTTTTTAGATATCGGAGTTGAAGCAAGGGTAATGTCTGCCGTGCAAATTACAGGTGTTGTAGAAACCTTTATGCGTGATAAGGCTGTTTCACATCTTGAAAAAGGCAGAATTGTAATTTTTGCAGGTGGTACAGGTAACCCATTCTTCTCAACAGACTCTGGCGCTGCCCTCAGAGCTGCACAAATTAATGCAGATGTTTATCTCAAGGCAACTAATGTTGACGGTATTTACGATAAAGACCCTAACAAGTTTGCAGATGCAGTTAAGTTTGACAGAATCACTCACAACGAGCTTCTTGAAAGACATCTTGCTGTTATGGATACAGCAGCTGCAGCAATTTGCCAAGAGAACAACATTCCTATTCTTGTTTTCAATCTTAACGACCCTGAAAACATTAATAGAGCTGTTTGTGGCGAAAATGCCGGAACAGTTGTAACTAACGAATAATTATTTGGAGGTATATTTTTATGGAATCAGTATTTAGCTTAGCAAGAGAAAAGATGGAGAAAACAATTTCTTCACTTAAGTATGATTTTAACGGAATTAGAGCAGGTCGTGCAAATGCAGCTGTTCTCGATAAGGTTCAGGTAGATTACTATGGCTGTCCAACACCAATTAACCAAATGGCAGCTATTTCAGTGCCTGAAGCTCGCATTCTTGCAATTCAGCCTTGGGATGCATCTACACTCACTCTTATTGAAAAGGCTATTCAGGCTTCCGATATCGGCATTAATCCATCAAACGATGGTAGAGTTATCCGTCTTGTATTCCCGGCACTTACAGAGGAGCGCAGAAAACAGATTTCAAAAGAGGTTGCTCAGCTTGCAGAGGAAGCAAAGGTTGGTATTCGTAATATCAGAAGAGATTGCATTGATAAAATCAAAGCAATGAAAAAGAATTCTGAAATTACAGAAGATGACCAAAAGTATGCAGAGGAAAAGATTCAAAAGATAACAGATGAATTCATTAAGAAGGTTGATGAAATCGCTGAAGCAAAAACAAAGGAAATTATGGAAATATAATTATGAGCAGTAATTTACCTGAGTTCGAAGTGTTACCGAAGCATATTGCTTTTATTATGGACGGTAACGGCAGATGGGCAAGAGAGCGTGGTCTTGAGCGTAGCGAAGGGCACAAAGCAGGTGCAAAGGTCTTTCGCCGCATAACAGAATACTGCGCTGATATAGGTATCGAATACGTTACCTTTTACGCCTTTTCTACAGAAAATTGGAATAGACCCAAAGCAGAGGTTCAAGCTCTCATGAAGCTCTTTAAGGAGTATCTGCTTGAAGCAGATGAGCGAGAGCGTGAAAACGATATTCGCCAATCAAGAATCCGATTTATTGGTGAAAGAGAGGGTCTTCCAAAGGATTTACTTAAGCTTATAGAAAAAGCAGAGCGTAAGTCCAACAAGTACAGTAAAATTACAGTTAATATTGCACTCAATTACGGTGGCAGGGCAGAGATTACCCACGCCGTAAAGGCTATTGCTCAAAAGGTGCAGGCAGGGGAAATGTCCATTGAGGATATTACCGAGCAAACTGTAAGCGATAATATTTACACGGCAGGTCAGCCTGACCCCGATATTATTGTAAGACCAAGTGGTGAATATCGTCTTTCAAACTTTCTTCAGTGGCAGTCGGCTTATTCGGAGTTTTGGTATTCCAATATTCTTTGGCCCGATTTCACCGAAGAAAATGTTAACGATATAATCAGAGATTATCAAAAACGTAACCGTCGCTTCGGTGGCGTATAAGTGTTTAAAATCCGTATGCTTTATGCATTCGGATTTTAACGGCTTTTTAGATATTTAATATTTTATAATTTATCATTTAAGGTGATTATTGTGAAGCAAAGAGTTATAACGGCAATTTTATTTGGAATAGTATTTATAGGTGCTATGTTGTTAATGAATACAATTGCATTCCCTATATTTGTTTCTTTACTTTCCTGCATTGCCGTGTGGGAAATTGAAAAAGCAACAGCACTTTCTAATAAACTGATTATTATTTCAAGCATTGTTTTTTCAGCCATTATTCCGTTTTTGGTTCATTTTGGCGTTAACGTACCTATTGCTGCTGTTGGTGGATTATACGTTGTTTTTATACTAATATTAATGCTTGTGCGTTTTGAAGAAACACGCTTTGAGCAAGCTGTTATAGCAATATTTTCATCAGTTTGTGTGCCATATTCCTTTTCTTTAATGATAGTGTTTAGAGACGTACATAAACACTTTGAAGGCTTTACAAAGGTTGAGGGTATTTTTATGCTCATCTTTGTTTTCTTTGCATCTTGGATGACAGATATATTTGCCTATTTTGTAGGTAGCAAGCTTGGTAAGCATAAGCTTTGCCCTAAAATCAGCCCTAAAAAAACTGTTGAAGGCTTAATTGGTGGCATTTTAGGCGCAGTAATATTAAGTTTGCTTTTATTGCTTGTGTTCAAAAAATTCTTCTTCGAAGCTGATAGTGAATTTACATATTTAGAGATTGCCATTTTTGCTGCAATTCTTTCGGGCATAAGTGTGTTTGGTGATTTGGCAGCATCTACAATTAAGCGTAACTTTGGTGTTAAGGATTTTGGTAATCTTCTTCCGGGTCACGGTGGCATTATGGATAGATTCGACAGCGCATTATTTGTTATGCCTGTTGCATATGCAGTAATTAGTCTTTTTAACAAATAAATCTTTAACCCCGAAAGTGGTGTGAGTTTATGAAAACAATAAATTTATTAGGCTCTACAGGTTCTATTGGCTTACAAGCCTTAGATGTAGCAAGAGAGCACGGTTATAAAATTGAGGCCTTGGCTGCATATTCAAGTGTAGATGCTATTGAAAAGCAAATTCGTGAATTTAAGCCGGAGTATGCTGCACTTGTTGACGAAAAGTCGGCAGCTGAGCTTAAAGAAAGAGTTAAAGATTTACCTGTTAAGGTGCTTAGTGGTTTGGAGGGTGTTTGCATTTGTGCTGCCGAAGCAAAGGGTGAAATTACACTTAACGCTGTTGTTGGCATGGCAGGACTCAAGCCTACTCTTTGTGCTATCGAGGCAGGTAAAACAATTGCCCTGGCTAACAAAGAAACCCTTGTTGCAGGTGGCAGGCTTGTTACGGAGGCTGCAAAAAGCAAGGGTGTTTCTATTCTGCCTGTTGATAGTGAGCATTCTGCTATTTTTCAATGTCTTTTGGGCTCACCAAGAAACAAGGCTTTAAAAAGAATAATACTTACTGCTTCCGGTGGTCCATTTTTTGGCAAAACTAAAGAGGAGCTTCAAAGGGTTACACTTGCAGATGCACTTAAGCATCCTAACTGGTCAATGGGTCAAAAAATTACAATTGACAGCGCTACAATGTTCAATAAAGGCCTCGAGCTTATTGAAGCAGTTTGGCTTTTTGGTATGGACCCCGATTTAATTGATATTGTTGTGCACAGAGAGAGTATAGTTCATTCTCTTATTGAATACGATGATAATTCCGTTATTGCTCAGCTTGGTCATCCTGATATGAGGCTGCCTATTCAGTTTGCAATAACGTATCCTGACAGATTTCCATCTCCCGAAAAACAGCTTGATTTGTGGGAGGTTGGTAACTTAACCTTCTATAAGCCGGATTACGAAACCTTCCCTTGTATGGATATTTGCCGCGAGGCTATTAAAAAGGGTGGACTTTATCCTGCAGCGGTTAACTGTGCTAATGAAGAAGCAAATCTGTTGTTTAGACAAGGCAAGATTTCCTTCCTTCAGATTCCTGAGTTGATTTCTCAAGCATCAGAATATGCTCCTGATAAACAGGCATATACTTTAGATGATGTTTTTGCAACAGATGTACTTATGCGTGAAACTGTTCGCAAATTAGCAAATATATAAATGGTGGTGTAACAGTGTTAAATACAATTTCTTCTGTTTGGAGTAGTGTTTGGCCGTATCTTTTAGCAATTTTTTTGTTCGGTGTTCTTATTGCTATACATGAGTTTGGTCATTTTTCCTTTGCAAAGCTTTTTAAAGTAAAGGTAAATGAATTTGCTTTAGGTATGGGCCCAAAAATCTTTACCAAGAAAAAGGGAGATACAGCCTATTCCCTTCGTCTGTTTCCTATAGGTGGCTTTGTAAGTATGGAAGGCGAGGATGAAGAAAGTGCCGATGAGGGTGCATTTAATAAAAAACCTGCGTGGCAACGCTTTATTATAATTGCCGCAGGCGCAATTTTAAATCTTCTTCTCGGTGTTTTGGTTGTGGGAATTTGCCTTTCTTGCAGTGAGCTTGTAGGTACAAGAGTTGTGCATAGCTTTGATGCGAATGCAACAAGCCAGGCATCGGGTTTACAGGCAGGAGATGAAATCCTCGAAATTAACAATACACCCATTTACTCCTTTAAAGGTATTTCCTTTAACCTTGTACGCGACAGCGATAATAAAATAGATATGGTTGTACGTAGAAATGGTGAAAAGGTTGAGCTTAAGAACGTTGAGTTTACTCAATTCGAGTTTGAAGGCCGGAATTATATTAAGCAGGATTTCATTATTGTTGGTGAAAAGCCTACAGTTAAAAACGTAGTAAAAAATGCTTTTCTTGATTCTGCATCAATTGTGCAGATGGTACGATTAAGCCTTTTTGATATGGTTACGGGTAAATATGGAGTTAAAGATATGTCAGGCCCTGTAGGTACAATTTCAGCAATTGCCGAGTCAACTGCAGAGCCAGAAGCACTTGCTGATAAGCTGTTAACTGCTCTTAACTTCTTATCAATGATTACAATTAACGTAGGTGTATTTAACCTGTTGCCATTACCTGCACTTGATGGTGGCAGACTTTTCTTCCTGCTTATTGAAATGATAAGAAAAAAACCAATTCCTGCAGAAAAAGAAGGTAAGGTACACACAGTAGGCTTAATACTCTTACTTGTGCTTATGGCAGTAATTACAATAAGTGATATTATAAAACAGTTTTAACGGTGATTAATATGAATAGACGTAAAACAAGGCAGGTTACTGTCGGTAATATAAAAATCGGTGGAGATGCACCTGTTGCAATTCAATCTATGTTAAATGCTCCTGCAGAGGATTATGAAGCTAACCTTTTGCAAATTAAGGAGCTTGAAGCAGCAGGCTGCGAAATTGTTAGAATGGCAGTGCCTAATATGGATGCCGTAAAGGTTCTTGCCAGGCTTAAAGAAAATACATCAATTCCACTTGTTGCAGATATCCATTTTGATTATAGGTTGGCTTTAGAGAGCCTTGAAGCAGGGGTGGATAAAATTAGAATTAACCCTGGTAATATCGGATCACAGGATAGGGTTGCTGCTGTTGCTGATGCTTGTGCACTTAAGGGAGTGCCTATAAGAATAGGCGTTAACTCAGGCTCTGTGGAAAAGGATTTGTTAGAAAAATTCGGTGGCGCCACTCCTGAGGCAATGGTTGAAAGTGCATTTCGTCACGTTGAAATGCTTGAAAAATGTGGCTTTTATAATACTGTTATTTCAATTAAATCATCCGATGTTGAAAATATGGTAAAGGCATACACACTCGTTGCAGCAAGGTGCGATTATCCGTTACATTTAGGTGTTACCGAGGCAGGCACAGAGCGTAGCTCACTTGTCAAATCATCTATCGGTATAGGCTCATTACTTTTAAACGGAATAGGCGATACAATCAGAGTTTCTATAACTGATTCTCCTGTTAAGGAAATTTATGCAGCAAGAAATATTCTTAACGCAATTAATCTTAGAGTTGAAACCCCACAAATAGTTGCTTGCCCAACCTGTGGCAGAACAAAAATTGACTTGGTTTCTTTAGCTAATCAGGTAGAAGAGGCTGTAAGAAACATTAAAAAACCTATAAAAATCGCAGTTATGGGTTGCGTTGTAAACGGCCCCGGTGAGGCTCGTGAAGCAGATATCGGTGTTGCCGGTGGTGACGGATGTGGCGTTATATTTAAAAAAGGCGAAATTTTAAGAAAGGTTCCCGAAACGGAAATTGTCAAGGCTTTACTTGATGAGATAGATAAACTATGAAATTGTTTAATTTTCTGGAAATATTCGGTGAATACATATCAACGGAAAAATACCGTAATATGCTAAAAAACACCATGTTTGCAGATTTACATATTAATAAGGAAAATAGCGCAATTACTGCAACGCTCCACGTAGATATTTTTGAGAATATTATGTGTCTTAAGGCTGTTGCTGCAGAGATTAAAGCTGCCCTTAAAATGAAAAGCGTTGAATTCGATTATATTTTACCTCCCGAGGCTTTAAAATATGAGTGCTTTCCAATGCTTATACGTGTTGTCAAAAAAGGTGTGCCACAAGCAAACGGCTTCCTTGATGATATCGAAACAAGCTTTGTTGATAATGTTTTTACAATTAATTTTCTCAAACACGGCAGAGATATTTGCGAAAATGCAGGTGCCCATACGTTTTTAGAGGAATACGTTTTTGAGCATTTCGGCAGAGAAATTAAGGTTGTTTTAACAGGTAAGGATAGTGACGAAAATGATTTTGTTAAAAAACAACAGGAAATTGACAGAGCTAATATGCCAGTCAGACCACCCGATGAAAACCCTAATTTTGAAGGTGTGCCCGTTGACTTTTCTAACGTGAAAACAATCTATGGTAACTTTAAGTACGCTAAACCAAAGCCGATTTGCGAGGTTACTCCCGATGATGGCACAGCGCTTATTTGGGGTGATGTTTTCAAATACGAAAGTCGCCTGCTAAAGGATGGTAAGCAAAAAATTATCACCTTTAATTTGACCGACGGTACAGGGGCATACACCTGTAAAATGAAGGCTGCAAAGGAAGACCTTGAGTATATTGAAAATAAGATTTGCGATGGTATGACGCTTGTTGTAAGAGGTAAGGTTGTTTATGATACGTTTGATAAGGATTATCAGATATATCCACAGGCTATTTCTATAGTAAGCAAGCTTCGTGTTGTAGATGAAGCAGAGGAGAAGCGTGTTGAATTACACCTTCATACAAATATGTCTGCAATGGATGCTATGAGCAGCGCAAAATCCATTGTTAAAAAGGCTATGGATTTAGGCCACACTGCCATTGCAATTACAGACCACGGCTGTGTACAAGCCTTCCCTGAGGCGTGTAATACTGCAAGGGGTAAGGATTTTAAAATTATTTACGGCTGTGAAGCTTACCTTGTTGATGATTATAACGAGGATGGTACCAAAAAGACAGTTGACGAAATAAAAACAAGTAAATACTATCACTGTATTTTGCTTGTTAAAAATAAGGTTGGTCTTAAAAATCTTTATAAGTTAATTTCTCGTTCTAACCTTGATTATTTTAGAAAAAGGCCAAGAATGCCTAAGAGCCTTATTGCAGAAATGCGTGAAGGCCTTATACTTGGTAGTGCTTGTTCAGAGGGTGAATTATTCGACGCTATTGTTGAAGGAAAGAGTCCCGAGGAAATTATTAAGATAGCATCATTTTATGATTATCTTGAAATTCAGCCTGTAGGTAACAACGAATATATGCTTCGCAAAGAGTCTATGAAGCCGGCAAACCGAGATAAATTCAGAAACATCAACTCTTTTGCTGATATTCAAAATATAAACAGGCAAATTATTGCTATTGGTGACCAATTAGGCAAAAAAACCGTTGCAACAGGTGACGTGCACTTCCTTAATAAAGAGGATGCAGTATTTAGGGCAATTCTCCAAGCGGGACAAGGCTTTGATGACGCAGATAATCAGCCGCCGCTTTATTTAAAAACTACTGGTGAAATGCTTGAAGAGTTTGCATACCTGGGCGAAGAAACTGCAAAAGAGGTTGTAGTTACTAACACAAACATTATTGCAGATATGATTGAGCCGGGTATTTTACCTATTCCCGACGGAACCTTTAACCCGATTATTCCCGGCGCTGAAGAGGACCTTACAAATTGCTGTTGGGAAAGGGCAAAGGAATGGTATGGCGACCCTGTACCTGAGCTTGTTGCAAAACGTCTTGAAAGAGAGCTTGAATCTATTATTAAAAACGGATTTGCAGGTCTTTATATGATAGCAAGGCTTCTCGTTAAGCACTCCGAGGAGTGTGGCTACTACGTTGGCTCCCGAGGCTCTGTTGGCTCATCCTTCGTAGCAATTATGGCAGGTATTTCCGAGGTTAACCCACTTGAGCCTCACTACCGTTGCCCTAAGTGTAAATATACTGAATTTTTTGTTCACAACGAGGTAGGTTCAGGCTTTGACCTTCCCGTAAAAAATTGTCCTGAATGTGGCGAGCCACTTATTCGTGATGGACACGAAATTCCATTTGAAACCTTCCTTGGTTTCTTTGGTGATAAATCGCCTGATATCGACCTTAACTTTGCAGGCGAATATCAAAGCCAGTCACATAAATACACCGAGGAAATATTCGGTAAAGCATTCGTTTTCAAGGCAGGTACAATTTCCGGTGTTGCTGATAAAACTGCATACGGTTTTGTTAAAAAATATCTCGATGAGCGAGAGATTTATGCAACAAGAGCTGAAATTGACAGATTAACAATGGGTTGTACAGGCGTTAAGCGTACAACAGGTCAGCACCCCGGTGGTATGGTTGTTGTGCCTAATACCTATGAGGTAGAGGATTTTACTCCTGTTCAACGCCCTGCAGACGATGAAACAAAGGATATTATTACAACACACTTTGATTTCAACTCAATGCACGATACGCTTTTAAAGCTTGATGAGCTGGGCCATGATGTTCCCACAATTTACAAGCATCTTACCGATTTAACAGGTATAGACGTGCTTGATATTGATATTAGTGACAGAAAGCTTTATGAGCTTTGTACGTCACCCGAGCCGCTTGGTATTACAGCCGAGGAATTGGGTTGGCCTACAGGTACACTTTCCATTCCTGAAATGGGTACAGATTTTACTAAGGGAATGCTTCTTGAGGCAAAACCGAAAACCTTTGCAGACTTGATTCAGATTGCAGGCCTTTCGCACGGTACAGACGTGTGGCTTGGTAATGCGCAAGACCTTATCAAAAATGGTGTTTGTACGATTTCCGAGGTTATTGGTACTCGTGATAGTATCATGGTTTACTTAATGCACTGTGGCCTTGAGCCTAAGCAGGCCTTTGATATTATGGAAACCGTTCGTAAGAAAAACAAATACTTAACACCCGAAATGATTGAGATTATGAAATCTCACAACGTTCCTGCGTGGTATATTGAGTCTTGCGATAAAATTCAGTATATGTTCCCTAAGGCACACGCTGCTGCATACATTATTGCATCCTTAAGACTTGCTTGGTTTAAGATTTATCATCCTCTCGAATATTACTGTGCATACCTTACCGTTCGTGGTGATGACGTTGATGCTGAATCTATGTCCAAGGGTAAGGATGCCGTTAAAACCTTGCTTCACTTTATTAAAAATAAGGGTAAGGAAGCATCATCGGCAGAAAAGTCAAAGGAAACAATTATGCAAATTGTTTTTGAGGCTATGGTTAGAGGTATTGAATTTTTACCAATTGATATCTACAAATCAACAGCAAGCTCATACGAGCCTGAAGAGGTTGTTGAGGCTGACGGAACGGTTACAAAGAAAATAAGAATGCCGTTTGCTTCACTTGCAGGTGTAGGTGAAAATGCTGCCGAGCAGCTTGCAAAAGCACGAGAGGACGGTGGTGGCGAATTTTCATCTATTGAAGATTTTGCCTTCCGTTCAGGTGCAGGTAAATCTACTATAGAAACCTTAAAAGCTTGTGGTGCTTTTGGTGATTTGCCTGACAGTGACCAAATTTCACTATTCTAAATTAAAGTAGATAGAAATATCTTTTATGAGGTGTTACTATGAAAAAATCAGTTAAAAATATTTTTAAAGCAGGTGGCTTTTTAGCGGCTGCAGGCGTTGGTGTAAGTATGGTGCGTGCAGCTACAACCTACAAGGCAAAGCCGGCTGCAGTCAACGAAGCTTTACCAAAAGAAAACGTTGATGTGGACAGATTTGTTGAGCATCTTTCAAAGGCTATTCAAATTCCAACAATTTGCAATAGAGATGAAAGCCTTGTTGATTGGTCAAAGTTTGATGAATTTCACGCTTTTCTTAAAGAAAGCTATCCGCTTATTCACGAAAAGCTTGAATGTAAAACCTTTTCAACTCGTAGCTTAATGTACCGTTGGAAGGGTGCAGACTCAACTAAAGAGCCCGTTTGCTTGCTTGCTCACCAGGATGTTGTGCCTGTTACAGAGGGTACAGAGGATGATTGGGAATACCCTGCATTCAGTGGCACAGTTGCCGATGGCTTCGTTTGGGGCAGAGGCGCCATTGATATGAAAAACCACCTTATTGGTGTTATGGAAGCAGTAGAAACACTCCTTGAAGAAGGCTATGAGCCTGAAAGAGATGTGTATATTTGCCTTGGTCATAATGAAGAGGTTATGGCAGAGGGTGAAGCCTGTGGCGCTATAAGTATGATGAATTATTTTAAGGAAAACGGAATCAGACTTGATAGCGTAATCGATGAAGGTGGCGCAATCCTTAACGTTAAGGTTGACCACGTTATAGACGGTCACCTTGCAGGTGTTGGTATTGCAGAAAAAGGCCACGTTGATTTTGAAATATCTGTAAATGCAAAGGGTGGCCATTCATCACAACCACCAAAGCATAGTGCATTAGGTAGACTTTCAAAAATTGTTTGCGACCTTGAAAATAATCAGTTTAAAGCTGAGTTGACCGACCAGCTTCAGTCATTGTTTACAGAAATCGGTAAAAACACTACTTACCCTATTAGGTGTGTTATGTGTAACTTACCAATTTTAAAGCCACTTGTTACTAAGGTTTGCTCAAACATTCCTGCAGTTGCTTCTATGATGCGTACCACAACAGCAGTTACAATGGCACAGGGTAGTCCTGCTCCCAACGTGCTTCCTCAAAAGGCAAGCGTTGTTGTGAATTTCCGTATAATGCCTGGTCAAACTATTGCGGATGTTGAAGCTCATATTAGAAAAATTGCAGGTCCTGATGCTGAAATCACCATGATTGCAGGTAAAGACCCTTCAATGATTTCTTCAACAGAATCAAGAGCCTTCAAGGTTATTGAACAAACCTGCAAGAGTATGGACCCTAAGGCAATTGTTGCACCTTACCTTGTTATGGGTGGTACAGATGCACGTCAGTATGAGGATGTATGCGATAACATTTACCGTTATTCGCCATTCCTTATGGATATCGGCTTGCTTCTTACTACACATGGTACAAACGAAAGAATCCCTGTTTCATCACTTGAAGATGGCGTTGCATTCTTTAAAAGATATATCCGTTTACTTACACAAGATTAAAATAGAAAAAGGGGCTGTAAAAAAACGCAAGTTTTTTTGCAGCCCCTTTTTAGGGGATAGGAAAAAAAGATGCAGAACGGACAAACTGAGCAAAATCAAGGCTTCAGACTTGATTTTGCTTGCCCGAAGGCGTACAAGGGTACGTCGAGTGGCGAAGTTTGTTCGTAGTA
>JAZNTU010000041.1:0-45731 GCA_045591945.1 Acutalibacteraceae bacterium
AAGATTTTATACAGTGCGGATTTTTGGTCAGCCAAGGCAAAAACGCAGCTAATCCTTTCGGATTGGCGAGTATTTTAACACAGGATGAACGGAAATCCGCCTGTAGAAAACATGGTTCGGATAATTCTTTTCACCCTAAGCAAAGAAAAACAACGGGACGGCTGAAAACCGTCCCTTATTATCTTCGCAAATTCATATTGCACTCTTTTGCTCCATAATGTATAATCATTTGTAGCAAAAATTTAAAAAGGTGATTTTAATGATGGATAAATACGCACGATTCAGATTTCAGCCTTGCTTGCCTTTGGGTAAGGATGGCAGAAGGGTTACTGCATCCCCTGAGCATATTGCTCTTTCAAAAAAGGCAGCCTGTGAGGGTATGGTGCTTTTAAAAAATGAAAATAACGCACTCCCCCTTAGCAAAAAAGAAAAAATTGCTTTGTTTGGCAAGGCTACCATTGAGTATATTAAAGGTGGTGGAGGCAGTGGCGATGTTCATTGCCCATACATCCGTAATATTTACGAGGGCTTTAAAATGAACGGCGTAGAAATCTACGAGCCACTTGTGGATTTCTACAAAAAATACGTTGAGGTTGAAAGCAAAAATATTCCTTCACAAAAAGAAATTGATGCTGTTTGGGATATTGTTAACGCAAACGACTTTTTCACAACTATTGCAGAGCTTGGCAACAAAAACCGTGATGAGGTTACGTATGAAACCTTTGCAAGAATGCACGTTAAAGAGCCACAGGTGCCCGATGAATTAATAGAGGGTGCTGCACAGTGGGCAGATACTGCCGTTGTTACAATCAGCCGTTTTTCTGCAGAGGGTGTAGACCGTAGGAATCAAGGTGGCGACTACCTTCTCTCTGACCTTGAAAAGGACCTTTTAAATAAGGCTTGCGCCCTTTTCAAAAAGGTAGTAGTTGTTATAAACTCAGGAGGCCCTGTGGATTGCGAATTTATTGCAGAAAACGAAAAAATACCTGCCCTTCTTTACTCCTGGCAGGGTGGTATGGAGGGTGGCGCTGCTATTGCAGATATCCTCTACGGTAACGTGTGTCCATCAGGTAAGCTTGTAGATACAATTACAAAGAGCTATGACTATTACCCTTGCGTTGAGGATTTCCACGAAAGCTACGAGTATTTTAATTATACCGATGATATCTACGTTGGCTACCGTTATTTTGAAACTATCCCCGGCGCAAAGGATTACGTGCGCTACCCATTCGGTTTTGGCCTTTCTTACACAAGCTTTGAAATAAGCGGTAGAGCTTGCACCGAAAGCGAGGGTCAAATTGTAGCTGTTTGCACCGTTAAAAACACAGGTGCAGTAGCAGGTAAAGAGGTTGTACAGCTTTACTACAGCGCACCTCAGGGCAAGCTTGGTAAGCCTGCAAAAGAGCTTGCAGCATTTAAGAAAACAAAGCTCCTTCAGCCCGGCGAAAGCGAAACACTTGCACTTTCGTTTAAGGTTATCGATATGGCAAGCTTTGATGATTTAGGCAAAATTCAAAAATCTGCATTCGTGCTTGAAAAAGGCACGTACACCTTCCATTTAGGCACTTCTGTAAGAGATACAGAGCAGTTAGCATTTGAGTATATGGTAGCAGAGGATACCGTAACACAGCAATGCTCCGATTGGTGTAAGCCCTTTAAGCTCCCAAAAAGGTTACTTGCAGACGGTAGCTTCGAGGCACTTCCAATGGGTGAAGAGCACTATTTTTACGGCATAAATGAGCCTGTAAAATCAACAGCTCCCGAAAAACCTGTTATGTTTGACGAAATAGGTAAAGCTATTTCAATTGATGACTTTATAGCACAGTTTACACTTGAAGAGCTTATGGATTTTGTAGGTGGTAAAGAGCCTACAGGTGTTGCGAATACAGGCTGCTTTGGTGGTATGGCAAGGCTTAATATCCCACCAATTCCAACAGCAGATGGCCCTGCAGGGCTTCGCCTTAACCCCGAAACAGGTATTCCAACAACAGCATGGCCTTGTGCAACACTTATTGCCTGTGCCTGGGACCCTGACCTTGCCTTTGAGGTCGGTGCAGGTGGTGGCGCCGAAATCAGAGAAAACAATATTGGTATTTGGCTTGCACCTGCTCTTAATATACACAAAAACCCACTTTGTGGCAGAAACTTTGAATATTACTCTGAGGACCCACTTGTTTCGGGTAAAATTGCTGCAGCGCAAATGCGTGGTATTCAATCACAAAAGGTTGCAGTTTCTATGAAGCATTTTGCTTGTAACAACAAAGAGGCTAACCGTATGGGCTGTGATTCACGCCTTTCCGAAAGAGCCTTGCGTGAAATCTACCTGCGTGGCTTTGAAATTTGCGTCAAAGAGGCAAATCCATGGACAGTTATGTCATCCTATAACCTTATTAACGGTCAGCATACCTCCGAAAGCTACGAGCTGCTCACAGGTATCCTTCGTGATGAATGGGGCTTCCAAAATATGGTTACAACTGACTGGGGCGTTAAAAACGACCCTGTTAAAGAGGTTAAAGCAGGTAACGATATGAAAATGCACGTAGGCTATCCCGAGGACCTTATGCAAGGCTATAAAAACGGTGACCTTACAAGAGCCGACCTTGAATTGTGCGTTAAGAGAATACTTGAAATGACGTTAAGAATGGCAGAGTGATTTGTGGTATTTGGCGAATAGCAAATAGCAAATAGCAGTTAGCAATTAAAAATTCAAAATGCAAAATTAAAAATTTTGGAACTGCGTTGCGATTGTAAAACTTCGCAAGAATTAAAGTGTAGCGACAGCCTGACCCTCTTGCAAACCGAAGGTTTGGAGGAGGGGGGACCGTTCTTTGTCTAACTAAATGTTAAAGGATAGTACGTTTCGTGAGATGTACTATCCTTTGTTTATTGAATAGGAGGCATAAAAACGTTTTCAATATAGTTAAGACGTTTTGCACAGAAGATATATTATTGAAAAAATTTGCTTTATATGATAATATATAATAGATTAATTGTAATTTTAGGAGGTGACTGTAGTGAAACGGTTTTTAAGCGTTTTACTATCATTTGTATTGGTGCTTGGCACTTTTTTTGCCGTGCCATATACAGAAGCCCCCTTTGCTATTTACGCCGCTGCAGCAGATGAAAGCTTGTATTACCAATACGATAGCGATACGGATACGTATTGCGTAGCAGGGCTTAAGAATACTGCCTTAACAGAGGTTAATATTCCCGAGCTCTACAATGATAAACCTGTTATTAAAATTATTGATAGCGCTTTTAATAATGAGGATAGTATTGTTAGTGTTACCATTCCTCAAAGCATAACACATATTGGATTGAGTGCTTTTTACGGTTGTGATGCGCTTGAAACGGTCGTTTTTAACTCTAACTTAACACAAATTGGAGAAAAGGCGTTTTGTAGCTGCAAAAAGCTTGCAAGCATAACCTTTGCCGATAATTCCGTAGGCGGTATAGGTGTGCAAAGCTTTGCTTTTTGTTCGGCTCTTGAGGAGTTGGTTTTGCCTGAAGGCTTGCTCACAGTAGGTAGCAAAGCATTTTATAATTGCATTGCCCTCAATGACGTTACTGTTCCTTCAACGCTTACAAGCATAGGCGCTACAGCCTTTGGTACCTGTGAAAATCTTGCTACGGCACGTATAAAGAGCATTAGTAGCTGGTGTAACGTTTCTTTAGGCTCTGCAGATGCATCGCCTGTTGCTTGGGCAACAAGCGTTTACGTTAACGGCCATCCTATTGGCGAAGAATTAACTATTCCCGACGGTATTGAAGAAATAAAGGGTTTTACCTTTTATTCTCTTGATGGCGTCAAAAATATTTACTTGCCTGAAAGTGTAAAAGCAATCGGTAATTCTGCTTTTGCATATGGCACGTTTGAGAAAATCTCTCTTAACGAGGGGCTTGAGCGAATTGGTGAAAAAGCTTTTTATGGCTGTGGGTTTACCGAAATTACAATTCCCTCAACGCTGCTCAGTATAAAAACACAGGCTTTTTATATGTCTAGTGTAAAGGTTGTTAATATATCCTCTTTGGCAGATTGGTGCAGAATTAGCTTTGAAAGCGAAACTGCAAACCCTCTTTATTATGCCGACCTATATATGAACGGTGAGCTGCTTACTGAGCTTAATATCCCCGAGGGTGTTGAAATAATAAACGATGCAGCCTTTTTTTACTGTAGGAATATAACCTCGGTTACACTTCCCTCAACGTTAAAAACCATAAGCCAATATGCGTTTATGAATTGCGTAGGCTTCAAAGAAATTACAATTCCCGAAAACGTAACGCTTATTGAAGGCTATGCTTTTTCGCAGTGCAACAAGCTAACAGACGTAACAATTAATACATCCTCTGCAACCATTAACGAAAACGCTTTCTACAACTGCAGCAATTTTTCTAATATACACGTTCCAAGTATAGATGTATGGTGTGGTTTAAGCTTTCCTACCCAAAAATCCAATATGCTTTCCTTGGGTAAAAAGCTGTATGTTAATGGAGAATTGCAAACAGCTATTACTATCCCCGAGGGTGTTCAAACTATAAAGAAAAACACCTTCGCAGGGTATTATGAGCTTGCATATGCTTCAATTTCGTCAACAGTAAGCACCATAGAAGCAGGTGCTTTTGCAAATTGCTCTAACGTTACAACGTATCAGGTTCACCCCGATAACCAGTGGTATTGTTCTGAAAATGGCGTAATTTACAACAAAGCTAAAACAGCACTTGTGCTTTACCCAAGCTTTAAAAGTGACACAAGGTATACGGTAAAGGATACTGTTACTGAAATCTCACAATATGCGTTTTATGGAAGCAGCAATCTTACGGAGCTTGTGCTCCCTGCAGACTTGAAGACTATTGATGCTTATGCAACAAGCTATTGCAATGAGCTTAAATACGTATTCTTCCTCGGTAGTGAGGCACAATGGGCAAGCGTAGCAATTGATTCGAAAAACACAATTACCTCAAGATATATACATTTTGGCACAGAAAATCATATTGAGTCAGATAATTGGGAGTATGCCCCCGGCTTTAGCTGTACAAGTGGTAATATAAAATATTACAACAGGGTATGCCAATACTGTGACTATGCCTTTGAGCAAATGAGTGTTCCTGCAGGCCACGCATACGTAGATAATATTTGTAAATATTGTGGAAATAAGGAGTTTAGCTACGCTGTTAATAACTATGGCGAGGTTACCATAACAAAGTACAATGGTATCGATGAAGCGGTAAAAATTCCAGACAGAATAGATGGTTACTTTGTTACGGGAATAGGTCAGCAGGCGTTTACTAGTAACAAGAGAATACTTTCTGTATATATTCCACGCCGTGTTAAAACAATAGGCGTAAATGCCTTTTCCTACAGCTCCAATCTTGTGGAGATAGTAGGTGCACAGGGCATTGAAGAAATTTCCGACAGTGCATTTAGTAGTTGTACAGCGCTAAAAAGCTTCCCTTTTTCTGAAAGCTTAAGAACAATAGGCACTCGTAGCTTTGAATTCTGTACATCCTTGGAAAGTCCCGAATTGCCGGATACAATTACAGCTATGGGCGAGGAAGCGTTTTACTACTGTCGCTCAATAAAGCACTTTACCGTGCCTGCCGGTGTTTCCGTATTAGAAACTTCAATTCTCCGTTATGTTGACCTGGAATCATTTACCGTGAAATCAGGCCTTACCGAAATAAAAGGTGAGGGCACGGCAACGCTGTTTGCAAGTGTAAAGAATTTCTATATAGATGATCTTTCTGCTTGGTTTGAGGTTACCGTAAACTCTTCTATAAATCCGGCAAGAAGTGCTGAAAACGTGTATATTGAGGGTAAGTCAGCAAAAAACCTTGTAATACCTGCTGACGTTGTAAGTATACCGGAATATGCCTTTTCAAGCTGGGACTCCATAGAGAGCGTTACTATTACCGGTGCGACAAACACTATTGGGCAAAATGCTTTTAGCTCTTGCAGCAACCTTAAAACCGTTGTAGTGCAGGATGGTGTTGAAAGCATAGGAGGGAATGCATTCCGGCTATGTAAAAAGCTTACAGACGTAACGCTTGCAGATTCTATTGAAACCATTGGCGGCTCTGCATTCAGTACCTGTGAAAGCCTTGTGAGCATAACCCTTCCTGCAAGGCTTAAGGTTATCAATAGCTATACATTTTCTGATTGTACAAAGCTGAAAAACGTTGTTATTCCGCAAAGCGTAACAAAAATATGGTCTGGCGCATTTAGAGGGTGTTCAAGTCTTGAAGAAATAGCACTTCCTGATGACGTGGAAAATATTAATGACGAAACATTTAGTAACTGTACAGCCCTAAAAAAAATACACCTTCCTCGCTTGCTTAAAACAATTAGCACAAAAGCCTTTTACAATTGCAAAGCCCTTACAGATGTCATTATGTATAGCGAAATAACAACTGTACATAAAGTCGCCTTTGAGGGAGCAAATGTTGTGAACGTTTTTTATGAGGGTAAAGACGGCGAATGGAGTACAAAGAAAATAGAATCGCAGGAGCTGAAATCGGCATATATCCACTACGAGGCCTTCGACCATACTCCCTCCGAGTATTGGGTATTTGACGAGAACTTTGTGTGTGGAAGTACAGAAACCTTTTATAAATACAGAACGTGCAAATATTGCCCTGTAGAGTACGAAAGGGTGGTAATGGATTCTGCCCATGCTATGCAAAACAACGTTTGTGAGCGTTGTGGGTATTCGGATTTTACTTATACTCTTTCAGGCAGCCACGCAACAATAACAGGCTGCAGCAGTTTAGGCGAGAGCTTGGTTATTCCAAGCATGCTTTTAGAATACACCGTGGTAGGCATAGCCCCGTCTGCTTTTGAAAACAATGCACAAATTACCACTGTGCAAATACCCGAAAGCGTAACAACCATAGGAGCCTCTGCCTTTGCAGGTTGTATCTCGCTTGAAAGCATAGAAATTTTAAACAAAGAGGCATTAATAGACTCAACCTCCTTCCAAAACACGGCTTACTATAACAATGCCGATAATTGGGTGAATGGTGCACTTTGTATTGATAGCTTCCTTGTAAAGGTAGAAAGCACGGTGCAGAGTGAGTTTACAATAGACGATGAGGTAACCTCTATTGCCATAGGTGCATTTGATAACTGCACAGGCCTTACAACAGTAGTTGTTGGCTCAGGGGTTAGAACTCACGGTACGGCACCTTTTGCGAGCTGTACAAATCTTAAAACGCTTGTTGTTGGTGACGGCGTTACAGATTTTTCAAAGCTTGTAGGTACCTCTGCAACGCTTGAAAATCTTGTTCTCGGTGACGGTATTTCTACACTTGCAACCACTGCGCTTTCAAAATGCACAGGGCTTAAAACGGTAACCTTGGGTAAAGGCTTAACTACAATCCCTAACACGCTTTTCAAAAACCTTAAAAATCTTCAAGCGGTAACGTTTGAAGGCGACGTTACTACTATAGGCAGCAATGTTTTCTACGGCTGCACAGCGCTTAAAGAGGTTTATTTGCCTGACAGCATAGAAAGTATGGGCACACATAACTTCTATAACTGCACAAGCCTTGAAACAGTGCATTTACCTGCTAACTTGCCTGTGCTTAAGCAATACACCTTCTACGGCTGCACAAGCTTAAAAAACGTTACAATTCCTCAAACCGTTACCTCAATAGGCAATAACGCTTTTTACAAGTGTTCGAGTCTGGAGGAAATCAATCTTCACGAGGGTATAACGGAAATTGGGCAATACGCCTTTCATGATTGTAAAAAGCTAACGGAAATAAAGCTACCCAATAGCCTTACAACCCTGGGTAGAAATGCAATTTACGGCTGCGAGGGTGTTACAGAGCTTACAATTCCTGCAGGCATAACGAAAATTGAATCAGCCACCTTCCAAAACTGTAAGGGACTTGTTAAAATTAATTTGCCAAGTGGGATTACCACAATAGGCGACAGCGCCTTCAGAAACTGCACAAGCCTTAAAAATATTGTTCTTCCTGAGAATTTAATTACCTTAAGTAATTCGTGCTTGCGTGGTTGCACAAGCCTTGAGGAGCTTATTATACCCGATAGTGTAACAAGCTGTGGCACGTACCTTATTACAGATTCAACAAGCTTAAAAAGGGTTGTTGTGGGTGACGGCGTAACTAACGTTGATACGCTCTTCAAAAATAATAAGTACGTTGAAAGCGTTGTAATAGGCAGTGGCGTGCAGAGTATGCTATCAAATGCCTTTTCAGGCTGTACAGCACTAAAATATCTTACCATAGGCAAGGGTATGACAAGCCTGCCTGCAAGCTGTTTGAGCACTGCAACAAGCCTTAAGTATGTTTATATTCCTAAAAATGTAACAGAAATTTCTGATACTGCGTTTACAGGCTTTACGGGTACGGTTATTTGTAAAAACGGCAGCGCAATACACACCTTTGCACAAAGCAACAATATTCCTTATATATTAACCTCTATAGAGGCTGTGGATGAAGAAACTGTTGTACAAGAGGACGTAGGCTGTATATTTACAGATAATACCCTCAATAAAGGTGTTGAGGATATAGTATCCACTACAGAGTCAACGAGCCTTGAAATAGCTTATACGGATAATTGCAGTAAAGCAGAAATTATAAGCACAGGTGCAACGGTTGCACTTTATATTGAGGGATGTTTGCTTGAGGAGTATACAGTTGTTGTAAACGGTGACCTTAACGGTGACGGCATTTGCGATGCTCTTGACGTAGCCCTTACTGCAGGCTATTCAACAGGCTTAAAGGAGCCGACGGCAATAGAAATATATGCAGCAAACGGTAGCACTGCAGAGGTAATAGATGCAAACGTTTACCAAAAAATTGTAAATAAAGCTCTTTTGTAAAACAAACAAAAACCGTCATCCGAGGATGACGGTTTTTTATTTTGAAATTATTCAATAACGGGAGCCTTCATAAGACCGATTCTTCTGAGCACGTATTCATAGCTCCAGTTAATGCCTTCGCTTCTCCAAGCGCTGGGACCGTGCCAGCTTTCCTTTTCGTTTACAAGGTGAACGGGGCCAAAGGTGTTGTAACGGTGTCCGTAAAGTGTAAGCTCAAGGGTATGCTTGCCGTTTTCAATACCCTCTGCCTGTGCAAGGTATGGTGGGTAAGCAATTTTGCCTATCTCTTTTCCGTCAAGGCTTGCGCCTACAAGTGTTCCCATAAAGTCGGAGGCAACAACGTTAAGTCTGTTGTTTTTTACCTCAACAGGGAGCTTGTAGGTGATGTTACCACCGTAGAAGGGGAAGCCCTGTGTTGTAATATCACCAAAGCCGATTTTTTGAGGAAGGGCAGTAATTACAGCCTGTGAGCCGGCAACCTTAACACCAAAGGAGCCTAAAATAAATACACTTTCAAGGCAATAGCTGTCGCCGAATGGGTATGTAATAATAAGCTCGTTTGTGCCCTTGTTTATTTTTGGTAATTTAACCTTGAAAATAGAAATATCAACGTAGGTTTCTATTATCTCGTTGCTAACCTTTTCGCCGTTAAAGAATATTTCTGCTTTATCTGCATCCTCAAGGGCAAGTAAAGCGCCCTCGTAATCAATTTCGCTTTCAATAGTGTAGCGCAGAGTTACCTTTGAGACAGGTGGAGCATCTCCATATACCCAAGGTTGAACGTCCTGTCCGCCACGTAGCTTCAGATTAAGCTTTTTACGGCATATATTATCAAGGCGCAAAATTTCTTCTGTAGGTGAAAATTCTGCTTCACCCTCTATTTTGTGCTCTGCAATATCAAGTAGAAGCACATTTTCTTCTGTAAGCGCATAGTCTACAAGGCCTGTAATTGCCGTTGGCTCTGTGTTAAATTTAAGCGACCTCTTTTGTGGTGCAACAGTATTTTTATCTACTAATTTATAAAGGAATGAATCGTAGCCGTAAATATGCTGTGAAATAACTGTGTTTCCGTTTTTAAAGGTGAAGTCAGCAGGGTAGATGTTGCCGTTTTGTGTATCGTAAACGTATACACTGTGTTCGCCTTTAACAGTAATTTTAACACCCATTCCCTCATCAATGTGGCTGTTATTAGGTTCGCTACTGTGTGCAACGAAAAGCCATTGGCAATCAACGTCTTCACGGAGCTGGTAAATAAGGTTATCCGTAAGCACGCCGTTATCCCTGCGAAGGTTAACTACCTTTTCGTTTTCAAGTGCAGTAATAATTGCAGAGCGTGTATAGTCGTAGCTTTCGCTAATGCCGTAAAGTGCCTTTCCTCTTTCGGAAGGGATTGCATCACAAAGGGCAGGTGCATCACCTAAGAAAATAAGTCTGCCACCAGCCTTTTTAAAGTCCTCAAGGCGCTCTAAGGTTGTGCTTCTTAAGGTTTCGCAGCCGGGCACAATTATAGTATCGTAGCTCATTTTACCAACCTTAAACGGAGCACAGCCCTTTTCACAAAGTGCAGGTAGCTGTGATTCGCAAATAAAGTTAAAGTCTACGCTACCTGTAAGCAGCCATTCTGAAAGAGAAAGGAATTTTTCATCAAGTCCGTCACGGAATATGGCAGACTTATCATTTGGACCCCAATGGAGCCAAAAGCTTTCAACAGGGTGAATAACGCCAACCTTAATAACAGGCTTACCTCTTGTAAGCGCTGTGTTAACTCTTGCAAAGTGGTCCTCAACAAGCCTGTACTCCTTACACCAAGGTGATTGGTAGGAAATAGATGCAGGGTAATCACGCTTTGCTTCGCCTGCCATAGCATACCAGGAAAGGTGTGGTACTCTTACTGTAATGCCAAGCGCTGCTTGCCAGTCGCCCTGGTGCTTGTAGGTTTTGAAATTGCAGTCCCAGCCTGTAACACCGTAAAGCTCTGAAAGCACGCCCTCGTAGCCGTATTGGTGTGTTGCAGACTGTGCCTGCTTTGCAGTTGTAAATTCGTGGCTGTTGCACAAAAGGTCAATGCCCGGAAGTCCAAAGCTCCTGTAAGAGCGCATTGCCTCGCCGAGAGCAGCTGTTTGGCTGTGAAGGGTAGGCTCCTCCATCATATGGCCTGTGAGTGCAATTCCGTTTTCATTACACCAGGAGCCGACTGTGTCTGCAAAGCTTTGAGCAAACAGCTCTGCAATAAAATCGTGGTAACGGTAACGGTGTATAGATGGAGCGCTGTCCTTTAAATCCCAAAAGATTTCGGGTAGTGTATCAAAAATATCTGCTCCGTAAGCTTTTTGGTATAATTCAGGCACGTCATCCGTCCAGGGCATTGCAACGTCATCTGTATCAAATGAATTTTTAAAGGTCTGCTTTCTTGTAAACTGTGGCTCATCTGTGAAAATTGCAGGCACGGTTTTATCAAACTCATTGCCAACCTTTGCCTTGTATTTTTCGTGAGTAACCTCAATAAAGCGTTCGATGGCTTTTTTGTTGAGGGTATCTGCATATGATTGGTCGTTGAACCATTCGCTGTTGCTGCATACCTCTAAAAGAGCATACCATTTTGTGCCTTCGGCAGGGTCGTCTTTATTGATTCTTTTGTAGTCTTTAAGGTAGCCGTCTTTATCGAGTATAACGTCATACACAGCAAGCAGCTTGCCGTGGCCTGTTCTTGTTGCCTCTGCTCGCGATGTGTTCACGTTGCTGGTAGGGCCGTTCATATTAACAGTAAAAACAAGGCTTCGTGAACGGAATTGCTCATCCTTTGTAACAAGTCCACCTGCTGCGCCTGAGGGCCACCTGTCCTCATCATAGAGCCAGGCAAGCATATCCTCAGCCTTTGCCTTGTCTACGCAGTTTTTAACAAGCTCCATATAGGCATCATCAAGGTATGGGTTTTTAAGGCCTGTTCTAACGTGCATGTGGAAGCCACCAAGGCCCATCTCCTTAAAGACCTCTATTTGACGGCAAAGCTCCTCTTTTGTGAGAAAATTGTTCCACGCCCAGAAGGGTGTGCCCCTGTATTCTGAGGTGGGGTTTTCAAACAACTCTGTAGAAAGAGCTGCCGAAGTATTCTTTTTATAAAGCATAGGATTACCTCCCAAAGTTCAATAAATTTAATAAAACAATTTTATCATAGGAGATTTTTAAAATCAATTAAAGGAAATAACAAAAAAGAGAGAGCTTTTTACTGTAAATCACCGAAAAAGAGTGGTTGATTACCTAAAAAACTTGAAATGGTATTTTTTGTGTGATATTATAGTAATTGGTAAAAAATCTTTTATTTTGGAGGAAAGATATGAAATACGCTGACCTTATTAAACAAATGACTCTTGAAGAAAAAGCAAGTCTTTGCGATGGTCTTAGCTACTGGGAAACACAGCCTATCGAAAGACTCGGCATTCCTGCCATTAACCTTAACGACGGCCCTCACGGTATCCGTAAAAAGGGCGACCCTGAGGATACACCAAAGGGCGAAAAAAATCTTTTAAAGGGCGTGCCTGCAATTTGCTTCCCTACAGCATCTGCTACAGCCTGCTCTTGGGACCCTGACCTTATTTACAGAATGGGTGTTGCACTGGGTGAGGAAAGCCTTAAGGAAAAGGTATCTGTTCTTTTAGGTCCCGGCACAAACATTAAGCGTTCACCACTTTGTGGCAGAAACTTTGAGTATTTCTCAGAGGATGGCCTCCTTGCAGGTGAAATTGCTGCTGCATTTATTAACGGTGTGCAGTCAAAGGGTGTTGGTACCTCTCTTAAGCACTTTGCTGCCAATAACCAAGAAACTCGCAGAATGACAGTAAATGCTGTAGTTGACGAAAGAACACTTCGTGAAACATATCTTCTTCCTTTTGAGATTGCAGTTAAAAAGGCACAGCCTTGGACTGTAATGAACTCATACAACAGACTTAATGGTACATACGCTGCAGAAAACAAGTGGCTTCTTACAGAGGTGCTTCGTAATGACTGGGGCTTTGAGGGCATAGTTGTTACAGACTGGGGCGCAGAAAACCAGAGAGTACCCGGCCTTCTAGCAGGTCAGGAGCTTGAAATGCCTACCTCCTCAGGGGAAGGCACACGCCTTATTGTTGAGGCTGTTAAAAACGGTGAGCTTGATGAAGCTGTACTCGATGAAGCAGTAGACAGACTTCTTACTCTCATTAAGAGAGCAGAGGCTAACCGTGGCGACTATACATACGACAGCGATGCTCACCACGATCTTGCTCGTGAAATTGCAGCACAGTGTATGGTTCTTATGAAAAATGATGGTAGCCTTCTTCCACTTAAGAAGGATGCCAAGGTTGCACTTATTGGTGAAATGGCTCGCACACCTCGTTACCAGGGCGCAGGCTCATCACTTATTAACCCAATTAAGCTTGACAGCGCAATTGATACAATGAAGGCAATGGGCGTTGATTTCACGTTTGCACCTGGCTACACACTTAAGGGCAAAAACAAAAATGCTGACCAGCTTATTGCAGAGGCAGTAGCTGCTGCAAATAATGCAGAGGTTGCAGTTGTTTTTGTTGGCCTTACAGACGAGTACGAAACAGAGGGTAACGACAGAAAGCATATAGATATTCCACCTGTACACAACAAGCTTGTTGAAGAGGTGCTTAAGGCTAATCCAAATACAGTTGTTGTTCTCTCGGGTGGTGCATCGGTTAAAATGCCTTGGGCAGGAAGTGTGCCTGCAATTCTCAATATGTTCCTTACAGGTCAGGCAGGTGGTAGCGCTGTTTGCGATATTCTCTTTGGTGACGTTAACCCAAGTGGTAAGCTCAGCGAAACGTATCCATTAGCACTTGAGGATAACTCAAGCTTCAACTACTTCCCCGGAACACCTGTTTCTGTAGAATACAGAGAGGGCATATATGTTGGTTATAAATACTACGATACAGCTGAAAAAGATGTTGCCTTCCCATTCGGCTTCGGCCTTTCCTACACAACCTTTGAGTATAGCGATATTAAGGTAAGTGCCGACAGAATTAAGGATACGGATACACTCACCGTTACACTTAAGGTTAAAAATACAGGCGCTGTTGACGGCGCCGAGGTTGTTCAGCTTTATGTTAACGACGTTGAAAGCACAATTTACCGTCCTGTTAAGGAGCTTCGTGGCTTTAAGAAGGTATTCCTTAAAGCAGGCGAGGAGCAGGAGATTTCAATTGAGCTTGATAAGCGTGCATTTGCTTACTACAATGTAAACCTTGGCGATTGGCACGTTGAAAGTGGTGAATTTAAGCTCCTTGTGGGTGCTTCCAGCCGTGATATAAGACTCGAAGCAACTGTTTACGTTGAATCTACAGTTGAGGCAGAGGTACCAAACTATAAAGCAACTGCTCCATGTTACTACGGTGCAAATATTACAGCAGTTAAGGATGAAGAGTTTGTTGCTGTATACGGCAAAGAGCTTCCACCATCACAAAGAGATAAGAGTCAGCCTCTTACAATCCTCAACACTCTTGAGGATTCTGCAGACGGCAAGTGGGGTGGCAGACTTGTAAGACTCCTTCAAAAGCTTCTTGGTACAGAGTCTATGGCAGGCGCAATTGCTTTGCAAACACCTATTAAGAACTTTATCTCAATGAGCTTTGGTCTTTTCAGTCCAGCAATGGCAGAGGGTCTCCTTGTAATTCTCAATGAGGATAAAATGTGCAAGGGTCTCGGCATCATATTCAAGGGTGTTCCAAACCTTATTAAAAACCTCGGCAAATTAAAGCAAATCTAAAATATAATAAAAAAGCTCAAACCCCTGTCATTGTGCACAATGCAATGGCAGGGGTTTTGTGTATGTAAACAAACATTGAAATTTTCTTGAAAAAATGTTAAAATACGTGTAATAATTTGAAATTTTTGACATATATAGATGAAAGGTATTTTTTTAGTCCTAACGTTTAGTCATTCAAAGCCTTTCGAAAAAGTGTGTTGAAAACCCGGAAGGACGAAAAAATATGTTTAGAACTCAAAAATTGTTAGCGATATTTCTTAGCTCGGTGCTGTTTTTTGGTGCGTTTTCTGTGGCAACACCTGTTTTTGCAGAGAATGTTACCGATGCAATAGAGCACTATGAGTTTGTTCAAAATGCAATAAATAATCCTGCTGTGGCAGAGCAGACTACACCTAAGGCAGAAATTACTTTTGAGGTAGAAGAAAAGCGAGATGAGTACACCAAGGTGTATAAAAAAGACGATGGCACGTATACTGCCGTTATGTTTGCAGAGCCGTTACACTATTTAAAAGATGGTGAGTGGGAAGAAATTGACAATTCATTGTCGATTGATGGTGAGGTTTACTCAAACGCAAATAATAGATTTAATGTTGAATTACCAAGAGAAATTGATAGCAGTGAAAACCTGACTGTAGAAAAAGATGGCTATGAAATATCCTTTAGTGTGGAAGGTATTTCAGAAAGCTCTGCTGTTGTAGAGAACAATATTGTTACAAGTGAAACGCAGGTTCCCTTAGCAGACGAAGCAATTACGCAGACTCAAAGCTCTGTTACCTATAGTGATATTGCAGAAAACACGGCTTTGCAGTATGTTGTTACACCAAATTCTATTAAAGAGAATATAATTGTTTCTAATAAAGAAAGTGTAAAAGAAACATACACGTTTACCTTTGAAACAAACGGCTTAAACGTAGACAAGCAAGATGATGGCTCCGTTGAGTTTAAAAGTGAATCCGGCGATGTGAAATTCAGAATACCACGACCTGTAATGACAGATTCTGCACAAGCTTTTTCATATGATATTGCTGCAGTGTTAATTTATAATACAGATGGAACAGTTACACTTAAATACAGCCCTTCACAGGAGTGGGTTAACAGCACAGAACGTGTTTATCCTATAAATATTGACCCTGCGATTGAGGTAGGAGATAAAGATTCTACATGGGTTGAAGATACTTATGTTTTAGAAGATAGCCTAATTGATACGTCTGGTGATGAGTACTATAACGCTGCTATTGGTGGAGTTGTTAACGTTATAGAGGAAAACGGCAGAACAAGATATTCAGAGGTATACACAAAGCTTAATATGGAAAAAGCCAAGGTATTAGGCGACAATGTCATTTTTACCGAGGTACAGTACCTTTTTCTTGGCTATACAACGAATGGTTACGCTGTGGCTAAAGAAATAAAAGAGGACATCGATTTCAAGGATGTCAAAGGCTCACAAAGACTACAACTTGAAAGTGAAGCAATTGATTATTACACATCACCATTTACAGGCTACGAGGGTCTCCCAAGTACATATATGCATTTTAACATAACAAAGCCATTTAATGATTGGTATAGGGGAGAGCCTAACAATGGCTTTGCTGTTGTTCCCGGGAATGAAGGCTTTTACAGCGCAGTTGTGCTAAATGGTACTTCTACAAGTTACTATTTAAACCAAATGAATCGCCCTTATGCAACAATTATTGTTATGGACTATATAGATATGGGTGGGTATAACCCTAAATATACCTATGATGAAAAGTATGTAGGAAGAGCAGGCAAAAGTTATATAAATTTACTTACACAGCAGCTTACTGTCAAGCGAGATGACGTTGCCGAAACCTTTGCAGGAAATCCAATTACCTTTGGGATGATATATGACTCTGCAACATACGATAAAATTATAGCGTTAGGATATAATAGCTTGTTGGTATATGGTAATAATTGGACACCAAGTGTGTTGAGGGCATTTGTTTCTGTTGGTGAAAACCAATTAACCTATTATTCAGAAACAGGCGCTGCTATTGATTTTGTTCGCACAACAGATGAAAATGGAAACATAGTGTATGAGGAACAATATACAGATACATATGGCTCAAGTGGATATGAATTAGTACAAACAAATTCTAATGGTTATGAAATAATTCGACGTGATGGGAATATTGAAAAGTTTAATGAGTTGGGGTTATTAATTTCCGTAACTAATAGCTCAAATACTGTTTTGTATACTGTTGAGTATGATTCCACAGGTAACCGACCTTCTTATAGGATTGAAAAGATTACAGTTGGAGAGAATACTGATTTAGATTATGTGTACGACGATGTAAGTGGATTGTTGAGTAAAATAACTTATCAGTCTTCAAAAAATGATAGTATAAAGGAAATCAACTACGAATACTACACCTGTGAAGCCGTTGAAGCAAATACAACTTGTCCTGAACAATGTTGCTGTGGTAATTTAAAGACCGTATCATCAACTGATGAAAACGGTAACACATATGAGTGTATTTATGAATATAACGGGAATGGTAATATAACCTCGGTTACATATAAACACTTTGATGATAATAAAGATATAGACAATGGTGTGCGAGTGCTGTATACCTACGAGAAAAAAAGAGTGGCTTCTGTTACAGTGCAGGAATATGATGGAACTGGTTTTATTGGCGGTGGAGCTACCACTTATGAGCGAGTGAATACTACACAGGTGAATGTTTCTGAAATGAATGGTAACGAAAAAGCGTATCGTTTTGATATAAAAGGAAATCTTCTTTACATATATAACGTTGATACGAGAGTTGCTAAGTTTATAAAATCGGAATATGAAATTCCGTATGACTGTTCTTTTAGGATTCCTCTGGAGGGTTGGGATGGTGTAAGTATTTCATCTGAATTCGGTGTTTCTTCTGGTGAAAATCGTAACAAAGCTTACGAGTTGCCTGGTGGAACAAGCGAACAAACACAATTAACTAAAACCTTTGAAATTGATGGAAAAAAAGGTTATAAGATTGGGTTTTCTGGTTGGTTTAAAGGTCTTTTTACAACGCAGAAAGTAAATAACGAGTGGCTTCTTGGTGAAGTTGAAGATTCAGCAAACTCTTATATAAATGATCGTTATGCGCAAATGGAGGTTTATTGCCAATACGAAGGAGTAGAATTAACGAACAATCAAGATAATGCCCCTGATCTTGTTCTGGCATTCTCTGAAAATACAGATGATTGGCAGGTTGTTGTGGGACAAATTACGCTTAAGGATGATTGTGATGCTATAACTGTTATTGTACGTTATTCACATCATTTGAACCCTGCATTAATTTCTTGTTTTGAAATTACATATAGTGAAGGGTATGAACTTCGTTATGAGAATGGAAACTTAACTGATGTTTATCTAGGCTTACATAAAATTTTATCATATACATATGAAGACAGTAGTAATGATGAAACAGATGATGTAATGACAAGCATGACGTATTACAATGATGCCAACGAAAAAACGACTTTTGAATATAGATATGACGGGGATGATATTACCGAAATATTAGTGAACGGAAAAACAAGGCATACATACAACTATGAAAATGGTCATGTTTCAAAAATCTTGTCTGCTGATAACAGAATTGTACGCTATGTAGATAAAAACACCCCAATACCAACGTTTACCCAAAACCTTATATATGCTATGGAAAATGATGGCAATGCATATATCGAAACTATCGGGGGATTAGCCTACACTACAGCTATAAATGAAGATACGTATACATATGACACAGAAGATGGTGATTTTAAAGATTGTTTCTTTACAGAGTCAAGCAACACCCTTTCCGAAAGCGGTAAAGGAATAGGTGTTCAGCTTGTTCAGGATTGGTATGGCAGACGAATAAGCGATACTATTCAGCTTAAAGATAAAGATGGAGAAAACGAAGAGCTTTTCGCAAAGCTTGAAACGGTATATGGCTATGGTGAAGATGTATCATTTGAAACGTTAAATGATATAAAAACGTACACCAATACTATATATATTCCTTCTCAACAAAGTGCTTTGTCCGAGAATTACAGTTTTTTATACGAGTATGATGAAAATGGTAATGTTATCGAGGAGTATAACTATATTTCAGAAAATTCAATGGAGCTTCACTATAGCTACCAATATAACGATAAAAATCAACTTGTAAGGTATAACGATAATGTATCTGACCCCAAACGTTCATATACCTATACGTATGATGATAGTGGTAGAGTATTATCAAAATCAACCTATATCTATGCTCCACTTGGTACGGAGCTTGGTGAATTAATATCTACAGAGAATTACGAATATAACGGCAACGTTCTTACTGAATATGGTAATAATCCTGTAGAAAATAACGTAAGCAATTATCCTACATCATATGGTGGTGCAACGCTGACTTGGACAAATAATCAGCTTACCTCTTATACCTATACGGAAAACGATGAAAACAGTAATCCTATAGTTAAGCGTATAAGCTACACCTACGATGAAAACGGTTATTTATCATCTAAATTGGTAGAAACAAAAAAAGAAGATAGTAGCTTTACCCAATCCGAAAAATACGATTATACCTGGGCATACGGAAAGGTTATAAATCAAGTTCATACAAGCTATGAAAATGGAGTAGAAATAAAGACCGTAATAAAGTTTGTATACGATTCATATAATTCCGTTCAAGGCTTTATTGTGAATGATACAGCATCATATATTTACCTCAAAAATCTTCAAGGTGATATTATTGGTGTAGTAAACGAAGCAGGTGAGGTAGTTGCTTCATACAGTTACGACGTATGGGGTAAGCAAACGGTAACTACTGAGGAAAATTTTGTGAAATTGCTTCCACTTGCATATAGGGGATATTTTTTCGATAACTATGCAAATCTCTATTTTATAGATAAAAGGGCATATAATCCTAATTTAGGAAAATTCCTCGATTCTGCAAGTGCAGAGGCAGAAGGCTTACCGGAAATTGCTGAATACAATATGTATACCTATTGGGAAAATAATTCCGTGTGGTATATGACAAAAGAAGAAAAAGAGGCTTATAAAGTTAACAGTATTGCTAACTATTTGCATAATGAAAATGTTACGGAAGGTATTATCGACCAGTTGAAAAAATTGCAGAATATAGAAGATGAATCTCAACTGGATACTTTTATTTACAACCAGCAAACCCCAATGATTAATAAATATCGCTGTGGCGTGGTTACAAGTAGGCCGAAGGGTTGCGGATGGATAGCTACCTACAATGCTTCAAAGCTTCTTGGATATAATTTGAAGCCTGAGGAAATAATCAAAGAGTATGAAGAAATGGGCATATTTATGCAAGGCTTTTTCGGTGTTCATCCTTTTGCTGTAGCTCGTTTCTTTACAAAAAAGGGACACGACATAGATGTTTACTTTGGGGATTTTAATGATTTAGATAATCTGAATAATCTATCCGAGGTTAACATTATGTTTTATGATGGCGTTCCAACAGGTCATTATGCTGCTATACAGTATGATGAAAAAGACAAGAATAATCCTAATGACGATGTGTTTGAGGGGTACAATGTTTTTGGCAGCTCAGGCACAGAAACTTTAAAAGAAGGAATTGCTATACCGGTAACTGACACAAATTATACACGTAAATATACAGGTAAAGTGTTGATTTCTATATCACCGAGAGAAACAGCAACTGTTTTATAATTACATACAAGGAGGCAGAATATGAAACTTAGCAACAAAATATTATCTTTGTTTTTATTAGTAGTATTGATTTTATCAATACTACCACTTACAGTAAGCGCTGCAACATATAGTGGTACATGTGGGGATAATGTTCAATGGGGGTTTTCTAGTAGTGGGACGTTATATATCAATGGTACGGGTGAAATGTATGAATATCCGTATCGTGAAAGTCCATGGAGACATCTTGAAAATAAAATAAATGCAGTTGAGGTAAGTGGAACCGTATCATCCATAAGCAGGTATGCTTTTGTGGATTTTGATGAAATTCAAGCTGTGACTATTTCTAACGCATCCATTGTTGTTGAAGAGGGAGCCTTTGATGATTGCGATGCCCTAAGAAGGGTTTATATTGGCTCCGGTGGTGGTACCGGTGGTGTAATATGTGATAGAGCTTTTGCGTATTGTGATGATCTTCGAATTGTAAGACTCTACGAGGGTGTAGAGGTTATAGATGGGTTTGCATTTTATGCTTCCGATAACTTACAAGATTTATTTTTGCCTTTGGGTATAAAAACACTTGAAAGATCTTTTTGTCAAGACTCAGATGTAACAATAACATATAACGGAACATCTGCAGAGTGGGGAAATGTAGTGGAGAATAACCCTGATGCTTTACTGAATTTATTTATTGTTCAGTGTAAAGATGAAAAATTGCTGCCTCATGGATCTTGTGGTGATAACCTTAAGTGGACAGTCGATTTTGATACAGAAACATTAACTATATCAGGTCATGGAGAAATGAGAGACTATGAAGGGGATTACTATGGCACTTATGCACCGTGGGGACGTGTTAGTTCACATATTACAAATGTTGTAATTGAAGAAGGTGTAACCTCAATTGGTGATTATTCGTTTTATGGTCTAAAAATTACAGATATTACAATACCAAATAGTGTGACCCAAATAGGTCGTGGCGCTTTATATAACTGCCAAAATCTTTCAAGCATTACAATTCCAAATGGTGTAAGAATTATCGGTCGAGATTTTGTTTCTGTTTCAACTGAAATTGTATTTCAGGGCGACTCGAATTTATGGCTCTCAATAGTTAAAAATAATGGTGACAGTGAACTGCGAAAATATCTTGTTAGGTGCTGGGATAAGACTCTGTGGAGCGTCGGCTCTTGTGGAGAAAACGTTACTTACGAAATGAACTTGATGACTAATTGTATGACTATTTCAGGTACGGGTGCAATGAAAAATTACAGTGCTGGTTTGGGCTTTAGAGGCGTATGGACAGATTTTATTGATGAGATACATAGTATTGTTATTGAAGATGGCGTTGAAACAATAGGCGCATATGCATTTAGCTATTGCTCTAATTTAACAAGTGTAACAATTCCTGCAAGTGTAACTAAAATTTGTCGTTCCGCATTTGTGGGTTGCGATAAGCTTGTAGATGTTGATTTGCCTGAAGGTCTTGTCGAAATTGAAATGAATGCTTTTGCATCTTGTGATTCGTTAGGTGTGCTTGAAATTTCTGCAAGCACAACAACGATTGATCCAAGTGGTGTTTCATCTTTTTCGGCTTTCTTTGTTAATGAAAATAATAAATATTTTTCGAATGATGAAAATGGTGTGTTGTATAATAAAAACAAGAGTACTCTTATTCAGCATCCTGGAAATTCAAAAGATAAAATCTACGTGTTGCCTAAGACAGTAACTGAAATTAGTGAGTATGCTTTTTTGGCAAGTGATAATCTTGAAAGCATTACTCTACATAATGGTGTAACTAAAATTGGTAATGGTGCTTTTCAAGCATGTAGTAATTTGCAGAGTGTTGTTTTACCGAACAATATTGTTTCAATTCCTGACTATGCATTTAGTTACTGTGAAAGCATTAAAAATATAACCTTGCCTTCGAGTGTAACTGTAATTAGTAAATATGCATTTCAATATTGTAAAAGTCTTACAACGGTTGAACTGTCGCCTGGGCTTGTAGAAATAAATAATGGCGCTTTTGAACGTTGTGAGGGACTTAAAAATATAAATATACCTAATAGTGTGAGGTCGATTGGTAGAAGTGCATTTAGATACTGTGAAGCATTAAGGAATATAATAATACCTAACAGCGTAACCTCTATTGGTGGATATGCGTTTGCTGATTCGGGAATAAGAAATATTGTGCTTGGCAAAGGATTAACAGAAATTACAAATGATACATTTTCTTGGTGTACCTCTTTGAGGGAAATTGTTATTCCCGAAAATGTAACCACAATAGAATATGGTGCATTTAATAATAGTTCTATTGAAAAAATATGGCTTCCTGCCGGGTTGACTAAAATAAATAGATACAATTTGGATTGGTGGGATGACCTTTCAGATGTGTATTATATGGGTACAAAACAACAGTGGAGTAAAGTGAAAATATCTAATTATTACGACGATTTTTCAGAAGCAAATATACATTATTCTTGTTATAGTGAGGAAACAGTTGCTCCAACTTGTACAGAGCAGGGTATATTAACATATATTTGTGATTGCTGTAATACCCAAAAAATTGGTGGTTATATAGAAGCTAAAGGTCATAGTTATATAACTACAAACGAAACTAAAGCAACTTGTGTAAAGCATGGTGTTGCTGAATACACTTGTGAGGCTTGTAACGATACATATTTTGAATACATCTCTAACCCCACAGGCCATACATTTAACGATGAGGGCGTTTGCGAGGTTTGTGGTGAAAAAGAGGTGTCCACAAGCCACGTTAATACCCAAATGCTCAGCGTGGAAAGCGTTCTGGCAATGGTTATGAGCCTTTTAGCTAAGCTTTTCAGCATCTTTACCGTAGCGTAAAAAACTAAAAACATAAGCAATAAAAATCTCGGTCAGTAAAACTGACCGAGATTTTTTTACTTTAACATCAAACAAACACATTTCTTGAAAGCCAGGCTCTGACCTTTTTGCTCTTGTTGGCATACAGCCAGAAAAAGAGGAGTGCAAGGCAGCAGGCATCAATTACAAGAAATACCTCTGCGGTTACTATGTGATCGCTTAAATACGTGCAAAGGCTTGCAACCGAAAGGCTAATTACAAGGTCAATAAAAATGTGCAATACCTTTGAGGTCCAGTGGTGCTTACGCCTTCTATCCCAATAAATAAAGGCTAAAACGCAGGCAGAAACAATTAATATTATCGGCAAAGCAATGCTGAAATACCACTTTTCGCCACCAAAGTTCTGGCTTTGGAATACATATGTGTATAGAGCAACAGCCACCGTATCAAACGCCCACATCATATATGGGTGAAGCTTTTTCGATAGAAAGGGAAAAACAAACACAATCCATACAAGCAAAGATGTTGAGCCTAAATATATAAACCACAGGTTTTCGGGGGATACAAAAATGTTTATAAATAAGCACACAATATTTGGAATAAGAAAGATGTAGGAAACAATAAGCGCTACAAATTTCTTTTTCATATTCTGTGGTATTTCAGGGATATCTGAAAAGGGCGAAACAGCATCGGGTTCAACCTTTTTTTGTGGGTGATATATGGGAGTATCGCACAGCACACATTTTGTGGCAGTTGCATCAAGCTCCACACCGCAATTAACACAGTATGACATATACGTTAACCTCTATTACTTTCTATTTTTACGTGTACACCCATTTTTACAAGTCGGGTGAAAAATTCTCTTTCAATATCTGCTTCCTCAAGAATATTTGCAAAGGTAAATGCAAGGTTATCTCCATTTGTTGCAATGCCACACCTTGCGGCGTGGTGGATACCCGGACCAGGGGTGAATATAACCTTTTCGATGAAGGGGAGCATTTCCTCGGGTAGGCTTACAGGGCCTAAATTGGAAAGGTACGAGGAGGCAGTTTTTTCTGCCGCAACAACGGTAGCAACACCCAATCCCAAATTTTTAAGAGGAAGGGGTAAATATTTTAAAAACGGATTTTTTTCAAGCTTTACGTGCTGTGAAATCATAGCGTTAAGCTTTTTTTCGTCTCTTTCAAGGCGTAGCTGTAAGGCTACCTGCTGCAAAAGCTCGTCAAAGGTGTATTCGCCCAAATTGGGGTTTACCTTAACAAGCAGGCATACCGAAAAGTTTCGCATTGTTTCGGTGGGGTAAACGTTTCTCAGGTTAATAGGAATCTGCACCGAAACCTCTTTTTGGTGCTTGCTTTCGCGCAGCTGCTTTTGGCAATGTATATCTAAAAGCATGGCAGCAAAAAATTCTGTTATGGTAACGCCTTTGCTTTTTGCAAGCTTTCTTATTTCTTCAAAGCTCATAACACCTGTGGTGATATTTACAAAGTGCTTTGGTACAGGTGTGCCTTTGGGGTGGTAAACTCTTTTACCTGTAATGGAGTGGCCTGCTGTGGAGTGGGCGTACTTGTGAAAGGCATCCTCAAGCTCTGCCTTGGGTATAGCCTCGCCCAAGTCCTTTACAAAGCCACCTGCAGGAATTTGGGTTCCTTTTAAGCGAAGGTACTCTGCAACAAGTGTAAAGGTGAAGTTAGCACTGCCGTAGCCATCTGAAATTGCGTGGAAAAGGTCAACGGCAATTCGCTTGCCGTGGTAGTAAACTCTAAAAAGGAATCTGTCGCCCTCCTTAAATTTTACTCTGTAGCAGGGGTTTTGCACATCCTCCCTAACAAATGGGGCAGGTAGAGGGTTTTTCTCGAGGTAATACCAAAAAACACCCTTTCGCATTCGCACGTTAAAGCCGGGAAAGCGTGGCATTACGTTTAAAAGAGCCTGCTTAAGTATGTCGGGGTCAACGTCTTCCTTTAGCTCTACTGCACAACGGAAAATGTTTGACCATTTAGAGGTGTTTTGACCGGGGAAAAGAATACCTGCATTATCCAGCCTGAACCAGTCCGGTGCACGGCGAAAACGCTTTTCGGACATACTCAACGCTCCTTTCATTACGTACTTATTTAATTATACATATTGCACCTGGATTTTGCAATAACAAATATTTGCAGACAAATTTTAAAAAAATTTAAGAAAATACAAACAAATGTTTGCTTTTTTGGAAAAGATGTGTTATTATGTGTATTGGAAACAGAATATTTGTTCGAAAGGTGATTTTATGGAACCTATTAATGAAACCCAAAAAAGGATATATGAATTCCTTGTAGAGCGTTCACAGGATGGTGTTCCACCATCAGTACGTGAAATAGGTGCAGCCGTAGGCTTGCGCTCCACCTCCTCCGTGCAGGCAAATCTCGATGCCCTTGAAAGGGCAGGCTATATTGTAAGGGACCCACTTTTAAAAAGGTCAATCCGTATTTTAGGCCAGGCAGAAAACGTTACCCACGTTCCTCTTTTAGGTACTGTTACTGCAGGTAAGCCTATACTTGCCGTTGAAGAGATTGAAGGCTACATTCCATACACAGGCAGAGTTTCAAGGGATAAGCCCTTGTTTGCTCTTCGTGTTCGTGGTGAAAGTATGCTGTGGGCAGGTATTTTAAACGGTGATATAGTTATTGCCGAAAAAACTCCCTATGCTGCCAATGGCGAAATTATTGTTGCCCTGCTTGAAGATGAGGCAACGGTTAAGCGCTTCTATAAAGAAAACGGTCATTTCCGTTTGCAGCCCGAAAATGATGAGTTCGACCCTATCATTACAGATGAGGTAACAATTCTCGGTAAGGTTGTAGCCCTTGTAAGATATTATTAATTAAGACTTTAGTAAAACAAAAAGAGAACGTTTCCGTGTGCGGAAGCGCTCTCTTTTTCCTTCTGTACTTATTATAGCACAAAATAAAAATTAAAACAAGTCTTGTATATACAGGCGCATTGTAGTAAAATTCAAAATATAGTTCTTAAAAAGGAGAGTATGCTTTGTTCTCAGAAGATATGATTGCCGAAGAGCGAAAATTTAACGAGGTCCGTTCTTTTTTAGAAAGCGAAATAGTCAGACTTAATGCGCTTATTGAGGAATACAAAGAGGATATAAAGAGCCAGGGCAGAGATTTCAATATGGATAACCCAAACGGAGGCATGTACTCCGGTATGGAGCTTACCGAAATCCACCACGATATGGAAAGAAAAATGTTTTATTCCCAACAGGCTGCCAACGATATTGCATTTTATCAAAGGCTAAAGGACTCTCCGTATTTTGCACGAGTTGATTTTAAAATGGAGGGTGCTTTAAAGCCCCGTACTGTTTATATCGGCTTAAAAAATTTGCAAGACCCCGAAACCTTTGAAATTTACGTTTGCGACTGGCGTGCTCCTATAGCTTCGCTTTTTTATGAGGATTTTGAGGAAAAAGCATTTTTTGACGCACCAAAGGGCAGAATTTATGGCGATTTGCTTCTTAAAAGGCAATATAAGTTTAAGGATGGTTGCCTTTACTACTACGTAGACAGCGATGTGAAAATCGATGATGAAATTCTCAGAGATGTGCTTTCCTCATCATCGGGCGAGCACCTTAAAGTGATTGTAAACAGTATTCAGCGTGAGCAGAATAAAGCCGTAAGGTATAAGGATAACGAAAACCTTCTTGTTGTAGGTCCTGCGGGTAGTGGAAAAACCTCAGTTGGCTTCCACAGGCTTGCATTTTTGCTTTACAGAAACCGTAATGAGCTTTCGTCGGCAGAAATCGTAATGCTTTCAAACAACGATATTTTCTCAAGCTACGTTGCAGACATTATACCAGAGCTTGGCGAAATGCCAATTAACTATGCATCGTTTTACAGCATTTTTGCTGCAGAAATACCAACCCTTGAGGTATCGGATTATTATTCTCTTGCAGATGAAATAATCGGAGGTAATAAAGAAAGGGAAGCAAGCGCTTGCGTGAAAATGAGCGCAGAGCTTATGGCATATCTTGAGAAGAAGGGCCAAGCCCTTACTCCACAGTTTGCAGATATTTGCTACAACGGTCATTTGATTCTTTCTGCCGATGTATTGCTTAAAAGGTACGAGCTTGACGGTGAGGGCACGGCTAAAAGCCGAGGCGAAAGAATTTCAATATATGCACAAACTGCAATTGAGGAATTCTTTTTTGAAAATAAAAAGCTGCTTTATGGCGAAATGGATGAGGAAACCTCAATAGACGAGGATACGACAAAGCTCCTTAAAAAAGCAAAGCGTGATGCAAAGGCAGCAGCCGTTGAAATGGTAAGGGGAGCAACGCTCTTTGACCCTGTGAATGCATATTTTAACATTCTTGCAGAGTATGCAAGCGAAAAAAATCAACCTTCCCTTACAAAATCTGCCGAAAGCCTTCAAAAAGGCTATATTGAATTTGAGGATGCTTTAGGCATCGTTTTCTTGAAAACTGTTTTAGGCACAGCGGCAGTATTATCGGGCGTTAAGCATATCCTTATAGATGAGGCACAGGATTTTTCTCTTATACAGCACGAAATTTTAAAAAGAATGTTCCCACAGGCAAGGGTTACTCTGCTTGCAGATACAAATCAGGCAATTGTTGAGGGCATAAATACCATAAATCAAGAACAGCTTGCCGACCTTTACGGCGCAAAAACAATAAGACTCGATAAGAGCTACCGTTCTACTGAGCAAATTAACGAGTTCGCAGTTTCACTTTTGCCTGAAGCTGCAAAATACGAAATATTTAAAAGAAACGGTGAGCCTGTAGGCTTTGTTAAGGGCGATACGTCTGCTTTGGCAGAGCTTATGTTAAAGGAAATGCAAGAGCGTTCAACTATGGCGATTATAACAAAAACTGCACAGCAGGCAAGAGAGCTGTACAAAAGGCTTGTAAAATCAGTTTCCGGATTACGCCTTTGTGATAATAAGTCCTGCGCAATATCTAATGCCCCCGTTGTAATGCCCCTTGCATTAACAAAGGGTCTTGAGTTTGACTGCGTTGTTGTTTTTGATGATGAAGGCTGCTTCACAAAAGAAGGTAACGAAAAATACCTCTACCTTGCATCAACAAGAGCACTTCATAAGCTTAATATATTTACCTGTGAGCAATAAGAAATAAAAAGCTCCTTCCACAATTTGGGAAATGTTCTTAGCGAACATTTCCCAAAAGTTTTATTCGCCTTGCGGCGAGTTATATTGCTTCGCAGTTATATTTGGCTTACGCCAAGTTATATTGCCCTGCGGACAGTTATAGAGGCGAATATAATATCACTGAAGCCGGCAGGCTTCAATATAACTTTCACGTAGTGAAAATATAACTCCACCGCCAGGTGGAATATAACTTGAAACTACAGTGGGACGGGAGACCCGTCCTCTACGAGGGAATGACACATTTTGTTCTCCGCTTTACCCTATCAAAATTGACTTAGAAGTAATGCCTGTATATCATTGTAAATCTGTTCAAACTTGATTTTATCTTCTTTGGGCAAAGTGTGCAGTATTTCTGACTTCTTTTTGTCCAACTGGCGAGCAAAAACCGCTTTTGTTATACGGGTATGTGCATAAGAGCGATTTGCAAACATATTACCTCCATCCCAATGGGATAATTGTGTGTAGAAAATGCCGTTTTCAAAGTAAAACAACTTATCGGTACCTCCATATCCATCGGACGCTACCTCAACTGTTTCCTTTAGAAAATCAAATTCAATGTACAGATTCTTTTCCAAGCTTTCAACTATATATTGCTTCTTACGGGACCAAATACTTTCGACAGAAAACATATTTTCCAGATGCGATAAGTCATTTTTTTCTGAGGTGGCTGGATTGGATATATTACTATCCGCTCTTATTTCTGCGGTCATATCTTCGGGTTCGGTGTCAGATGTTTCTTTTGACGCAATAGTAACATTTTCGGGAGGGAATGCACAATCACTGCAAAAACGGTGGCTTCCGATCAAGTTGGATTCTTCGTTAGTTATTTCTTTTTTGCAACGCGCACAAATATATGTTTTTTCTTTCTTCTTAAAAAAATTAAGCAGTCCCACAAAATCACCTCATAATGTAATTATAACGATTTGCGAGTAAATATCAATAGAACATAAAAATCCCTCTGCCGTTTTTTTCGGAACAGGAGCGCTTCTCTGTCTTAATCATTGAGGACACAGAACCGTACCCCTAATCTTCTGTTTTTTCTGTTTCCATCGCCTTCACTAAGTCTCTCATACAATCGACTTTAAAAGCGATAATCTTTTTACCTGTCAGTACCATACATCCTGCGTATTCATCATTTTTGTTCTCCACGATCCTGAGTTTCAAAGCCATCATAGCAGGAGCCTTACGAATTTGATCTACCTGGATGCAAATAATCGGATAGACATCATCATAGGCATCAAATTCAGCACACCAATCATCGGGGATGTTATATTTGGTAAGGCTCTCACCAACGGTCCTGCACGCATAATCACAGCCAAATGCGTCCATAAAGTCCACTCCTTCAATGCTATTCTCTGTTTTTAAACATAATCATTTTAGGACACATTGTCCAAAATGTCAACAGGACGATATGTCCTGTTATATGCTTATATGGGTGATGAAAAATGCAGTTGCGAATTCGTGATTTGCGAGAGGACAACGATTTAAAGCAAAAACAGATCGCAGAGTATTTAATGTGCGATCAGTCTTTATATTCCAAGTATGAACGGGGAGAACGCCCACTGCCACTGGAATGTGCCGAAAAGCTGGCAGATTATTATGGTGTCAGCGTGGACTACCTGCTCGGCAGAACGAGCATTAAGAAACCGTACCCCAAGAAATAAGATATTTTTGTATCTTTATGTATCATTGTTTATCAGGACAGGGAACAATCCCTTGTTTTCCCAAAATGAGAAAATCCGCCCGAGTTTTTCGGGCGGATAGTTTTTTGCCATTCGTTCAATCATTGTTTGTTGTCCCTGTTCACAGCTCGTGGTACAGAACGCAAAAGTGGGAAATTATTTATTGTTAAGCTTTTTAATGTGACTAAGCTTTTTGTCGCTATAAAAAGGATATTTCACTTTTATGATAATTATCATAGCGATGAGTGCAGCAAAACCAATTACGCCACCGCCAATAATGCCAAGCCCCAATTTGAAATAGTCCAGTTCAACGCCAAGTGGCGGAGCTATCATTAAACAAATACCGCCTAAAAACCACAACAGCATCAGTGCAATAATAACAGAGCCAATAATTGTTGCTGATTTTCCGATTTTTAAAATCTTATTCTTTTCTTCCACTGTTAGTTGCGCAACTTGTTCTTCAATGGTGAGCTGATTTACCATTTTTGTCTCTCCTTGTTCAATGTTTTTCTTGTTTGTCTTTGCGTTAATGCAATTATAGCATATAAATCGTATTTTTCAAGAATATTCAAAAATCTCCCTACTGAAAAAAGCTGCAGGGAGATAAGTTATGCTTTATAAATCAGATCACTTAGATTCTTTGATGTTTTTCTATGATTTGATGCTTCCCAACATGAATTGCACAGCCAATTCGAGCCCGCAGGGCAATTCATTAGGCTAATTGCAGTATTTCAAAATTAGGTTTATTACATATAAAAACACTATGCACAGAAATAGGAATTGCATTTTATAAGCCACCCCGATATAATATTATTATTCCTACCTTTTGGGGTGTTTCTATGAAAAATATTATCTGTAAAAACTGTGGTGGCACAATGTCACTGGATGCCTCCGGAATGACTGCGATCTGTACATTTTGCGGAAGCAGATTTTTGTTGGACCACGAGGACACCGACTACTATAAAACCTTGTTTTCCCGGATGAATGCCTTTTTTGCTTCTTCCAAAAGTGATCAGGAGCGCAAGCAACAGGCGGAGCTGATGTGGGAAAACGCAAAAACACGGACATTTATCCGGGAAGATGGCACGCCCATCGAAATAAAGCATATGTACTGCTATTGCGATAAGGATGCGGATGTTTATGTTGCCCGGCGGAACATTGTATATCATTTCCACGATCGGGGAGCAGCAAGAATGGAACAGTTCCGGAGGAACATCTCCCTTTTGGACTACCCCTCTGCGGACATTCGCAAGCTTGAGGACTTCTTCCCCAAAATCAGCGGCGGCTTTGTTCTGAATGATGGAAGCTATTTGTGCGTCATTCAAAAAAGCGAGGATGAATATCCTCTTCGCTTGTTCGGTACGCTTCCGGGCAGGCATGTGGCGTGGATCATCAGCCGAATGGAAAACCTGTGCTGTGTTTTGGAATTCAGTTCACTTGTCCATCCCCAAATTACCCCGGATACGCTGTACATCAATCCCTATACCCACCAAGCCAGCTTGTACGGAAATTGGTGGAATGCCGGTAAGCACAATACGCCGTCTGCGGAAACACACCGTATTCTGCAGCTTCAGGAGAATCTCATAGGGCTGCGCAACACGGCTGCAGCCGCACTGGGCTATGTTGACAGAAATCAGGTCATCGTTTCCGAAGAGATTCCCCAGGCGCTGGCAGATTTTCTTCGGGCTTCCCCTGAGGTGACAGCCTACGATGACTTTGCTTTTTGGGATGATATGCTGATCAAGGCCTACGGCGAACGGAAGTTTATAAAGCTGGATGTGGACGATCAGACACTATACGGGAAAAAAGGATGATGCATTTTGGGAAGAGGAAGCTATACCGCAGCTGACTGGGCCAAGCTTCGTACCCAGCGAAATCTATACGAAGAACAGGCCGTTACGCATATTTTTACCAGTAAGCAAGCCGGAGCGGGTTATCACAGCAAAAATGTTTCGTGCCGCTTATGTTGTGACCCAACGCCCTCTGCACAGGCTACGCCTGTGATCATTGGATTTGATGCCACAGCATCTATGGGATATCTTGCAAAGGAATTGGCCACAAAATGCTTGCATTCCACAGTTACATCACTGCTGTCCGATGAGAAAATATCGGATCCTCAGGTGCTGTGCGCAGCGATTGGGGATTGCAAAAGCGACCGGTACGCTCTGCAGGTTACCCAGTTTGAGGCCGATATCCGCATTATCCGGCAGCTTTTGGATCTTCATCTGGAAGGCGGCGGAGGCGGAAACGGAGGAGAATCCTACAATCTGCTATGGTATTTTGCGGCCCGCCATACACAGCACGATCATTTTAAAAAGCGGGAGAAAAAGGGATTTCTTTTCACTATTGGCGACGATTTTTGCCACAGCGAATTGAGCGCAGTGGAGCTGCGCGGCAACTTCCCTGTTTTTGCTGCTTACAACATATCCAACGAGGAATTGATCGCCGAGGTTCGGAAAACCTATCATATTTTTCATATTCACATTGAAAAGGGCGATCCGCAGGATGGCGAGATCTACCGCCGGTGGAGTCAGCTGATCCCCGGCTGCTGCGCACCTATCCACAAAAAGGATATTGCATACCTGCCGGGCGTGATCAGTGCGATCATTTCCATTGTAAACGGAAATACGCCGGAAGAAGCACTGAAGCGCCTGGATCAGGATGTGGCAGAAAAGATCGCCCGTTCTGTTGCATCGATACAACCTCCTATTCAAACCAATACAATATCTTTTTAGAGCAGAAAGGAAGAGAAATTATGGGACACGGCAGTTATAGAGCAAGTGACTGGGTCAAGCTGAAGGACAGCAGAGGTATCAGCGCAACATCCAGTGCAAGTACAATTTTCAGAAGCAGCGGACTCAAAGATAAATACAACCCCAAATTTATTCAGATGCGGGAGTCCTGCGACAGTGAGGATTCCCCGGCAGCAACGCCCATCATTATCGGTTTTGATGTGACCGGTTCTATGGGTTATTTGGCGGAGGAAATTGCCAAAAATGCCCTGAATAAAACCATTTTAAGCCTTTATGATAAAAAGCCTGTTTCCAATCCCCACATTATGTGTGCAGCCATTGGAGATGTCTGCGATTCTGCGCCGTTACAGGTAACACAATTTGAGGCAGATATCCGTATTGCCGAGCAGCTAATGGACCTGTGGCTGGAAATGCGTGGTGGAGATCTTCCGGAATCATATAACCTGTTGTGGTATTTTGCAGATCAGCACACCCGGACAGATGCCTTTGAAAAAAGAGAAGCGAAGGGTTTTTTGTTTACCATCGGTGATGCTCCGGTCCATCCCCAGCTGAGCAAGGACGATCTGAAAAAGGTGTTTCAGGATGATGTCCAAAGCAACATAAGCAATCAGCAATTGTTGAAGGCGGTATCCCAAAAATACCATACATTTCATATCGTAACGAAAAGTATGTCCCCCTTGGCGGAGTGGAACAGCCTGATGCCCGGTCACGTTGCATACATCGACGGCAATCATATCGGTTACTTATCCGAGGTGATTACCAGTATTATTCAGGTTGCAAACGGTATGAATAAAACAGCTGTCATCGCACAATGGCCGCAAGAAGTACAACCGGTTATTATGAAAGCTCTGAAAACCATTGCACCAGACAAGCAGGACAGCAGCGATGCTGCGCAGGACAGCCAGAAGCCTGTGCCGGACACCGCTGCCCCTAAAAAGTCCTTTTTTGGAAAACTATTCCGCAAATGAGCATTCAGATCATCATCGGAAAAAACTTTGGCGATGAGGGAAAGGGTCTTGCTACGGACTACTTTTCTGCCCGATCCCAGCATTGCGGCAACAGCTGCCTGGTGATTCGTCATAATGGTGGCGGTCAGGCAGGTCATACGGTAGATTTGCCGGATAAGCGATTTGTGTTTCATCAGTTGTCCTCCGGATCTTTTCGAAATGCCGATACCTACTGGGCGCGTACCTTTCTCCCGGATCTGTATAAGCTGCATGAGGAGCTGGAAGAGTTCTCTGCGTGCCACCATCGATTCCCCCGAATCTTTGGTCATCCTATGTGCCGATGCGTCTGCATTGATGATGTTTTGATCAATATGGCACTGGAAACCTCCCGGGGCGATGCCCGTCACGGCAGCTGTGGTATGGGGATCAACGAGGCGGTCGAGCGTTCCAAATTTCCCCAGCATTGCCTGTATTTAGGTCAGCTCAGCAAAATGACTGCGAATGAAATCTACAAAAAGCTGCTGTCTATACGGCAAACATACCTGCCGTACCGACTGGCGCAGCTGGGACTTTCCCTGTCAGAGCTGGGGGAGTATGGAGATTTGCTGTCAGATACCACCGTTCTGAAAAATATAGCGGAGCAAATGTATCGGGCAGTCGGGTTGATCATAATTCGGGAGGAAGATCTGGCCTCCCATTATGAGGATATAATATTTGAAGGCGCCCAGGGACTGCTGCTGGATGAAAACCATTTGGAATTTGCTCCACATCTGACTAGCTCCAGCACAGGCCTATCGAATCCGTTTTCCTTCATCTGGCAATATCTCCCGGAGGCTGTGCCGGAAATCGTCTATGTTACCCGTTCGTATGTCACACGGCACGGTGCAGGTCCGTTACCAAACGATCTTTCGTGGCAAATGAAATTCGCAGTGAACGACCCTACGAACCTTCCCAATCCGTGGCAAGGCGCGCTGCGTTTTGCGCCCCACGGCACAGTAGGGGCCTTTTTTGCCCCGATGCTCACTGATTTGCGCAAGTATACCGGCAAATATCGTGTATCCTGTATGGTAACACATTTAAATGAATCAGATGGTATGATCTGCAGCACAGCAGGAGATGTTCCGGTTGACCTTTGGTTTGCAGGACCGGAGGTTCCTGCGTGTCTGCATCGGGTGTACCTTTCCTATACCCCCTGTTCTCAGGATATCACCATACTTGAACGAGAAAACTTCTGCTGTAAAACTGAAAACACAACAGAATGATTTGCATATAAAACCCGGAGGATCTGCTGACTTTCCGCATTAATGTATTATAACAAATTTGACCTGTCAATAAATCCCGGCGTTTTTTGTTGTGCTGTGAAATGGAAAAAATTTTGCAAAAAATGCAGAGAAAAACAGTAAAATGCTTGCAACAAAACTATATTGGTGATAATATAAAAAGGATGACAAAAAAACCAATTAGGAGGAGCAATATGACTTCCAGCGAAAAAAAGCAATTGCAAATCAACGCCTGTAAAGTGCGTATGGGTGTAATTGAATCCACTCACGGCGCAAAAGCAGGCCACCCCGGCGGCAGCTTGTCTGCTGCAGAGGTATTTACATACCTCTATTTCAAGGAAATGAACATCGACCCCAAGAACCCTAAATGGGAGGATCGTGACCGCTTCGTTCTCAGCAAGGGTCACACCGCACCCGGTCTGTACTCTGCGCTGGCATACCGTGGCTACTTCCCCGTAGAGGATCTGCCCACACTGCGTCACATCGACAGCTACCTGCAGGGTCACCCCAATATGAACACCGTTCCCGGTGTGGATATGTCCACCGGTTCTCTGGGTCAGGGCATTTCCGCCGCTGTTGGTATGGCTATGGCTGCCAAGTACCAGGGCAAGTCCCATCGTGTCTACAGCCTGCTGGGCGACGGCGAGATCCAGGAGGGTCAGGTTTGGGAGGCTTGTATGGCAGCTGCCCACTATAAGCTGGACAACCTGTGCATCGTTGTGGATAACAACGGTCTGCAGATCGACGGCAATGTGGCAGATGTTATGAGTCCGTACCCCATCGTGGATAAGCTGCTGGCCTTTGGTTTCAATGTCCACGCTGTGGATGGTCACGATTTTGATGCTTTGGAGAAGGCCTTTGAGAATGCTAAGAAGACCAAGGGTCAGCCCACTGCAATTGTGATGTCCACCGTTAAGGGCAAGGGTGTTTCTTACATGGAAAACGATGCCGGCTGGCACGGCAAGGCACCCAACGACGCCGAGTATGAGCAGGCAATGGGCGAGCTGAATGCACAGCTGGCAGAATTGGAGGGAAAGTAAGATGGCTGATATGAAGAAAGTTGCTACCCGTGACAGCTACGGTGCAGCCCTGGCTGCTTTGGGCGCAGAGCATTCCGACCTGGTGGTTTTGGATGCTGACCTGGCCGGCGCTACCAAGACCGGTGTTTTCAAAAAGGCTTTCCCTGACCGTCACTTTGACTTTGGTATTGCCGAGGGCAATATGGTAGCAGCCGCTGCCGGTATGGCAGCCTCCGGACTGGTACCCTTTGCCTCCAGCTTTGCTATGTTTGCTGCAGGTCGTGCCTTTGAGCAGATCCGTAACTCTGTCGGCTACCCCAATCTGAATGTGAAGATCGGCGCTACCCACGGCGGTATCTCTGTGGGCGAGGACGGCGCAAGCCACCAGTGCTGTGAGGACTTTGCTCTGATGCGCTCCATCCCCGGTATGACCGTGATCTGTCCTGCAGACGATATCGAGGCAAAGGCTGCTGTGAAGGCTGCTTATGAGCATAAGGGACCTGTGTACCTGCGTTTTGGCAGACTGGCTGTTCCGGTATTCCACAGCGAGGATTACAAGTTCCAGATCGGCAAGGGTGAGATCGTTAAGGATGGTACGGATATTGCCATCATTGCCAACGGTCTGATGGTTTACGAAGCCATTCAGGCTGGTGAAGCCTTGGCTGAGGCAGGTATCAACGCCTGTATCATCAATATGCCCACCATTAAGCCTTTGGACGAGGAGCTGGTGCTCTCTGCTGCCAAAAAGTGCGGCAAGATCATCACCTGCGAGGAGCATTCCATCATCGGCGGTCTGGGCGAGGCTGTGTGCAGCCTGCTCAGCGAAAAGCTGCCCACACCTGTGCGCCGCATTGGTGTAAACGATGAGTACGGTCACTCCGGTCCTGCCGCTGCCCTGCTGAAGCAGTTCGGTCTCAGCGCAGAGCATATCGTGGAAGTCGCCAAGGAAATGTGCTAATCGAATAAAAAAGGACTGCGCAAGCAGTCCTTTTGCATATATTAGGGGCATCTCGAAAAAACGAGATGCCCCTGAAATGTTTAATTAGTCAATCGCCTTTGCGTTGGCCAGCAGATACTTTTCTGCTTCCGGATTCCACAGACCATTGTTTGCCTTGCACATACGGTCCAGCTCTGCAAAGAGAGGATCGGTCTTGCCCAGCTCAGCAAAATCATCAATAGCAGTCAGAGGCAGGTCGATCTGGGTATAGATCAGCTTCTTGCCGCCGGGAATCTTAGGCAGATTCAAGGTGGTGTCGATCACAGCATTCAGACCGCCGATGTGGGTAACCAGTGCGGAGGGGTTCAGCTTGCCGGCATTCATCATTGCGATAGCTTCCTGCATATCGTTGGTGTTGCCGCCGGAGGTGCCCACCACATGGGTGTACAGATAGTGGACATTGAACCAGTTGAAGGGTGCCTTGAACTGAGGATCGGTAGGACCTGCAAAGAAGTTCAGGCAGCCGTCAAAGCCCAGAATGTCATCAGCCTGCTCAATAACAGGCTTCACGGGAGCAAAGCAGACCACATCGTCATAGCCGGTACCGCCGGAGAGCTCACGAAGATACTCGGTGGCGTTTTCCATACGGGTGTTGACATAGTGCAGCTCGATGCCCTGCTTGGCAGCTTCTTCTACGGTGTAGATGGAGGCAGCACGGGTCAGTCTTGCTTCGTCAATGTCGGTTACCACCAGCAGGCTGGGACGGCGGTCGCAGTGCAGTGCGTAGTCAATGGCAGCTAGACCCATAGGACCAACGGATGCCAGCAGAGCCATCTTGCCGCCCTCCTTAATGCCCATCTCGTGGACATAAGAGCCGGCCTTGGTGTGGTACATGGCGTGGAAGGTGCCGATGACACAGCTCAGAGGCTCAGCCAGAGAGCCATAGTAGTATGTATCGGAGTTGTAGGGCAGCAGGCAGTTCATCAGCAGGGTTTCGATCGGCACATTGCAGTACTGGGAGTTGCCGCCGCAGTAGCTGTAGGAGTAGCCGGGAGCTTCCTGAGAACCCTTGTAATAGTGGGCAGGCTGAATGACGAACTTGTCGCCGACCTTGTACTTGTCCTTCCAGTTTTCGCCAACCTCTACGATATCGCCGCAGAACTCGTGACCGACGATGGTGGGGTTCTCATCACAGTTGTTGGGGACACGCTTGTGGTCACCGCCCTCAATAGCGGCCTTGTAGGTGGACATACACAGACTGTCGGAAACGACGCGGATCCGAACATCATCCGGACCAATGTCGGGCAGGATGACCTCATCCAGACGCAGGTCCATTTTGCCGTGGATACGAACAGCTTTTGTTTTCATAAGTTATTCTCCTTTAAAGCATAATAATAACATTTTATCACATCAGGTAACATTATATCACATCCCCACAAAAAAGCATAGTCATTTTTTAAATTTATCCGGAAAATTTTTTATACAAAGAAATCCCAATAAAAAAGTGTGCCGCAAAAAATGCAGCACACTTTGGCGTTATACGGTTGCGATAAAGCGCAGAAAGGCTTCTCTGCCTTCGGGGGTGCATTTATACACACCGGCATCCTCCAAAACCTGAGAAAATACCCGTCCGGTCTCCTGTAACAGAATATCCAAAGTATTTTCCGGCGTGAAGGTCTCCCGGGTCTTGATTTCTGCGACCCAATCGGCGTGCTTGCTGAGAACCGGATCTGCGCTCAGATCTGCCCCTGCCAAAATAGCATCCCGGAGATCATTCAGCTCCTTTTTCAGGCGGCTGGGAAGTACGGCAAGACCCATCACTTCGATCAGGCCGATGTTTTCTTTCTTGATATGGTGCTTGTCTGCGTGGGGATGGAACAGACCCAGGGGATGTTCCTCGGTGGTGCGATTGTTGCGCAGCACCAGATCCAGCTCAAAAGCATCCCCTCTGCGGCGTGCAATGGGGGTGATGGTATTGTGGGGTTCTTCGCCGGAAAAAGCCAGGATGTTTGCACTTTCGTCGGAATAGCCGCGCCAGGCAGTCAGAATCCGGTCGGCTAATTCCACAAGGCGATCGGGGGCATGGCCGGTCAGACGGATCACGCTCATAGGCCAGGCAACAATACCGGCAGACACATCCTCAAAGCCGGGGAAGGCAATTTCTTTTTCCACCGGGGCGGTTTCCATAGCAAAGGTATAATGACCGCCCTGGAAGTGCTCGTGGCTGAGAATACTGCCGCCTACAATGGGCAGATCGGCGTTGGAGCCAACAAAATAATGGGGGAATTTTTCTACGAAGCTGAGCAGCTTCCGGAATGCTGCCCGATCGATCTTCATAGGAATATGGGCCTTATTGAAGACAATGCAGTGTTCATTATAATATACATAGGGAGAATACTGCAGACACCAGTCTGCGCCGGCGATCTCGATGGGAATGATACGATGGTTCTGCCGTGCCGGGTGATTCAGCCGACCGGCATAACCCTCGTTTTCAAAACACAGCTGACACTTGGGATAGCCGGACTGAGGAGCGGCTTTGGCAGCAGCGATGGCCTTGGGATCTTTTTCGGGCTTACTCAGATTGATGGTGATATCCATTTCACCGTAGGGACTCTGGAACTTCCAGCGCATATCCTTAGAAATACGGTAGCGGCGGATATAGTCGGTATCACAGCTGAAACGATAGTACCAGTCGGTGGCCTTTTCCGGGGATGCTTCATACAGCTGATGGAAAATGGCAATGACTTCCCGGGGCATAGGGGTCAGGATACCCATAATTTTGGTATCAAACAGATCCCGGGAGGTGATGTCATCCTGGCACAAACCCTTTTCACAGGCGTAGTCTAAAATTCCACCCAAAATTTCCTCTAAATCCTCGGATACAGGTTCCTGGGAGGGTTCGTAGCTGTCAATGGACAGAGCCTCCAGCAATTTGTTCAGCAGGACGGTATGGTCCTCAGGCAGTGCAAGTCCTTTGTTCATTGCGTAGCAGAGCAAAGATTCCAGTAATGTTTCGATTTTCATTTGTGGTCTCCTGAATGATTCTAAGTAGAGATTTTGTGGTTTTCGTTATGCGTTTGCAAAGGCTTCTACGCCACCGTGGGGACGGATGGACAGTACATGGCAGGCGCCTTCGCCCAGCACGGCATCAATTCCGGCGCGGAAGCTGTCCAAAATGTCCACCGGCACAAAAGCCTGTACTGTTCCGGCAAAGCCGCCGCCGTGGACACGGTAAGCACCCCGTCCACCTAAGTACATCTCGCAAAGAGAGAGGGACAGTGCCACATCCTGATGCTCCCGGTAACCGGCAGGAATAACATTTTGCAAATACATATAAGAGGAGTAGCCGCTTTCCTTTACCAGGCGGAGGAAGGTGTCAAAGTCACCCTGCTTCAGCGCGGCTACCTGCTTGGGTACACGGGCGTTTTCCTGGTAGAAGTGGTAGGCTCTCAGCACTGCCCGGTCGCCGAATTCCTCACGCAGCTGAGAAATGGCAGCAACAAAATCCTCCTGGGGAATTTGCGTCAGCACTTCTTTTCCAAAGTAGGCGCAGATGGCCTTCAGCTCCTGGGTGATGGCGGCATATTCATCGGTCAGGTCTGCGTGACTGGCACGGGAGTCGATGATGCACAGGGCGTGTCCGCAGGCTGCAAAATCAAAGTCCACCTTCTCAATTACGGGGTTTTCCTTGTCGAGGAAGTCGATGGTGACCATACTGCCCACGGCAGATGCCATCTGATCCATCAGACCGCAGGGCTTGCCAAAGTACACATTTTCTGCGTATTGACCGATCTTGGCAATATCCGGCTGGGATATTTTGCCGTCAAAGAACATATGATTCAGAATGGTGCCGATGAGAACCTCATAAGCGGCAGAGGAGGACAAACCGGAGCCGGGTAAAACTGTGGAGGTGACATACGCGTCAAAGCCCTCCACCTTGCAGCCCAGCTGGGTGAAACGGGCGGTGACGCCCCGGATCAGAGCCATTGTGGTGTTGATCTCCTCGGCCTTGGGAATCAGATCCCGGATATCTACCTGACACATAGGGTAGCCATCGGACAAGACCCGAATGACGGAGGTGCCATTGGGACGGACGGCAGCAACGGTATCCAAATTGACCGCACCTGCCAAAACTCTGCCCCGCTGATGGTCGGTGTGGTTACCGCCGATCTCTGTACGACCGGGAGCGGAAAAATACCGGGTGGGGGCAACGCCAAAGGCGGCAGCGAAGCCGGCGTTCAAAACGGAAATGACTTGATTGCTTAGTATCAGCTTGTCTGACATAAAATCGATCTCCTGTCTTTTTTTGTTTTCTCCTATTATACAGGAATTCCCTGGAAAAGAAAAGTGCAAATTATGATTTAAAATAGTTAATTTGTAGATGAAAAATGTTGTTTTTTTCGCAGCAGGCAGCTGCAATCCAGATTTTGTGTATTTATTAGGAATTATTCGGCAGCAGTTTTGTTTAAAATATAGATAAATTGGTAATAAATTATGAAATTATCAAAATGTTTATTTACTTCATTAAAAAATCAGGTATAATATTATAATTATATAAAATTTTAGGAGTGTCATTGATGAAAAAATTCTATATGCAGTCCGTAGATGAAGTTCTTTCCGGCCTGGAAACAAGTGGGGAAGGTCTTAGCTCGGAGCAGGCCCGTCAGCGGTTGGAAAAATACGGTCCCAACAAGCTGAAGGAGGGCGAAAAGCCCACGATCATCCAGCGCTTTTTGGCACAGCTGAAGGATCCGATGCTGATCATCCTGATGATCGCGGCACTGGTGTCTGCGGCAACAACGGTGATCGACTTCCTGCAGCTGCCCGAACCCCGTGATATGGCCCACCTGACAGAGGGCTTGGTGGAAGTTGGTATTATCCTGGTTGTTGTTTTGCTTAATGCAATTCTGGGCGTGATCCAGGAGAGTAAGGCTGAAGCAGCCATCGAGGCGTTACAGACGATGACCGCCGCCACCTGTAAGGTGATTCGTGACGGTAAGCAGGTGGTGCTTCATTCCGATCAGCTGGTACCCGGTGATGTGGTGGTGCTGGAGGCCGGCGATGCCGTTCCTGCTGATGGCCGTATCATCGATAACGCCAGTATGAAAATTGAGGAAGCTGCCCTGACCGGTGAATCTGTTCCGGTCAATAAGCTGATCGATGCACTGAACCTGACCGCAGGTCAGAGCGAGGTGCCTTTGGGCGACCGGAAGAATATGTGCTATATGGGCTCTACTGTGGTTTACGGACGGGGCAAGGCGGTGATCACCGCCACCGGTATGGACACCGAAATGGGCAAGATCGCCGGTGCTTTGGCACAGACCGAAAACGAAGAAACACCTTTGCAAAAGCGGCTGGATCAGCTGGGCAAGACCCTGTCTTTCATCGTGCTGGGCATCTGCGTGTTCATTTTTGCCTTTAATCTGCTGATGAAGGGCGACTTCAGCCTGGGCGGAATTTTGGGAACCTTTATGGTTGCGGTTTCCCTGGCGGTTGCGGCTATCCCTGAAGGCCTTGCTACCGTGGTGACGGTGGTGCTTTCCATCGGCGTTACCAAAATGTCCAAGCGCAATGCGGTGATTCGTCGTCTGACGGCGGTGGAGACTTTGGGCTGTACCCAGGTGATCTGCTCCGATAAGACAGGCACACTGACTCAGAATAAAATGACGGTCGTGGACCATATGGGCGATACCCAGCTGGTGGCAACGGCTATGACCCTATGCTCCGATGCAAACCTCAATGAGGAAAATCAGGCAGAGGGCGAGCCCACAGAGTGCGCACTGGTCAATTTTGCATTCTCTGTTGGTCTGCACAAGGCAGAGCTGGAAAAGGCTACGCCCCGTGTGGATGAAGCACCCTTTGATTCCGGACGGAAGATGATGTCCACCATTCACGATTTGGGTGGGACCTATGTTCAGTATACCAAGGGCGGTCCTGATGTGGTGCTGGCAAAATGCGCCTACTATTGGGAAGACGACCAGGTCAAGCCGATGACCGAGGAAAAGCGCTCTGAAATTATGGCTGTCAACAAGGCAATGGCGGATAAGGCACTGCGCGTGCTGGCTGCTGCCAAACGGGATTGGCAGGAAAAGCCCCAGGACAACACCCCGGAATTTTTGGAAAAAGAACTGGTATTTTTGGGTCTGACCGGTATGATCGACCCGGTTCGTCCCGAAGTCAAGGCTGCCATTGAGGAGTGCCGCAATGCAGGTATCCGGGCAGTGATGATCACCGGTGACCATAAGGATACCGCAGTCGCCATTGCCAAGGAGCTGGGTATTATTACCGATGCTTCTCAGGCCATTACCGGTGCGGAGCTGGATGCCATTTCCGATGAGGAGATCTGCGAATTCGTGAAGAATTACGGTGTGTACGCCCGTGTACAGCCGGAACACAAGGTTCGGATCGTGAACGCCTGGAAGGCCAACGGCTGCATCAGCGCTATGACCGGCGACGGTGTCAACGATGCTCCCTCCATCAAATCCGCCGATATCGGCGTGGGTATGGGTATCACCGGTACGGATGTCACCAAGAATGTGGCGGATATGGTCCTGGCAGACGATAACTTTGCCACCATCGTCTCCGCTGTAGGCGAGGGCAGACGGATCTATGACAATATCCGTAAAGCCATTCAGTTCCTGCTGGCCTCCAATATGAGTGAGGTTTTGGGCGTATTCTTTGCCACCTTACTGGGCTTTGTGCTTTTAAATCCTGTCCATCTGCTGTTTATCAACCTGGTTACCGACTGTTTCCCGGCACTGGCGTTGGGAATGGAGGATGCTGAGCCGGATACGATGCGCCGTCCGCCCCGTAATTCCAAGGATGGTATCTTCTCCGGTGGACTGGGCTTTGATGTGGTATATCAGGGCATTTTGGTGACTGCCATTACCATCACGGCTTACCTGATCGGCAGCTATATGGAGTTTGGTGAGGGCTTCTTTAGCACCTTGCGGTCTGTGGGCGAATCCGGTCACGGTATGACGATGGCATTTTTGACTATGTCTATGTGCGAGATCTTCCACTCCTTCAACCTGCGCTCTCAGAGAAAGTCTGTATTCTCTCTGAAAAAGCAGAATAAGGTTTTGTGGGCAGCTATGCTGGGCTCTCTGGTGCTGACCACCCTGATTTTGGAAGTTCCCTTCCTGGCAAAGGCCTTCGGTTTTACAACCATCGGCTGGGATGAGTATGCCATCGCCATTGGCTTGGCAATTCTGGTCATTCCCATTGTGGAGATCGTGAAACTGATCCAGCGCCTGATCAAAAAATAATAAAACCGGAGTCGTCTCAAAACAAATGAGACGACTCCACTTTTTTATGATTAGCAGTAGAAATCCTTGATCTTCTTGGCTCGGCTGGGGTGGCGCAGCTTGCGGATAGCCTTGTTCTCGATCTGACGGATACGCTCACGGGTAACACCGAAGCTCTGACCCACCTCTTCCAGGGTGTGGGTTCTGCCGTCGTACATACCGAAACGCATCCGAAGTACCTCTGCTTCACGGTCGGTCAGGGTGTCCAAAATCTCCTTCAGAGCCTCAGCCAGCAGGGCATTGGAGGTGGCATCGGCAGGGCCGGGTGTGCGCTCGTCCTCTACGAAAGAGCCAATGGAAGTATCTTCTTCGTCACCTACGGGGGTATCCAGGCTCAGGGTATCGGGAGCGGTACGGTTTGCTTCGATGATCTTTTCCACCGGCAGACCCAGCTCCTCTGCGATCTCCTCCACAGTAGGCTCTCGGCCCAGCTCCTGCACCAGCTTACGGTTGCAGCGGGTGGCCTTGTTGATCACCTCTACCATATGCACCGGCACACGAATGGTTCGTGCCTGATCGGCAATGGCACGGGTAATGGCCTGCCGGATCCACCAGGTAGCATATGTAGAGAATTTGTTTCCCTTTGTCCAGTCAAATTTGTCAACAGCACGGATCAGACCGGTGTTGCCCTCCTGAATGAGGTCAAGAATATGCAGACCCCGACCGGAGTATTTCTTGGCGATGGAGACAACAAGTCGGAGGTTTGCCTCAGTCAGCTTGTCCTTTGCAGCCTGGTCACCCTCGGAGACCCGCTTTGCCAGCTCTACCTCTTCTTCAGCGGTGAGCAGCTTGATCTGTCCGATCTCCTTCAGGTACATACGCACCGGATCATCCAGGTTGTACTCAGCGGCCAGGTCGACCGGGTCGACCAGTTCTTCCTCGTCCATACTGGACAGGTCGATGTCGTCGCCCAAATCGTCATCCAGGACCAAATCGATATCGTCACCCAGATCCAGCTCCAGCTCAGCACCTACCAGCTGAATGTTCATAGCCTCAAACTTATCGTAGATTTCCTCGATCTTTTCGGTGGAGAGATCCATCTTCTCCAAAAGTGCGTTCAGGTCGGACATCGGGACCATGCCGTCCTTGCGGCCCTGTGCGATCAGTTCCTGCAATGCGCTTTGCAGCTCTTCCGGATTCTTAGCGGGCTTTTTAGTTGTACTCATTCCGTTTCCCCCTATTTTTCTTTAATAACTGATAGACTATAGCCCGAAAAATCCCATTTGACAAGGTTTTTTCCAAAACTTTTTTTGTTTTCGGCGTTTTTTGTCGTGACTGCAGTCATTATACCCTGAAAATTACGAAAAGATACAGTTTACAACGCCGGAAAAATTCGGTATAATAAGTAAAATGTGAAAGTGCGCCAAAAGCACAAATTGTAATTTATGGAGCAACTAACAGATACACCGTAGGGGAGGATCTTGATCCTCCCGGTGATTTTGAAATTGCAAAATCACAATTGCCAAAGGCAATATAATAATATTTTTATAGGAAAATCCAGAAATAGTTCACTATTTCCAG
>JAZNTU010000042.1:0-38560 GCA_045591945.1 Acutalibacteraceae bacterium
CGGCGCACCTAACGGGTGCCCGTACCCTCTGTCCTTCGGACATCTCCCTACACTGTAGGGAGTCACCCGACGTCCCATATAATTCCCGATGAAACATCACGGGCGGATGTCGGCATCCGCCCCTACATTTTTATATTATCAAATACAATGCGGACGACAAATTGACATCCGCATTTGCAAATTTCGTGAGGTATTTACTTAAATTTCCAGACCGAAACTTATCGACAGCGCAGTATCGACCTTGTTCATGGAATTGAGGTCAAGCTCGCCCATTTTATCTTTCAGACGCTTCTTGTCGATAGTGCGTATCTGCTCCAGAAGAACGATGCTGTCTCTTGCAAGACCGCATTTTTCAGCCTGTAATTCGATGTGTGTGGGCATACGGGATTTGTCACGCTGACTTGTAATTGCGGCGGCTATCACAGTGGGACTGTGCTTGTTTCCTACGTCGTTCTGAACGATAAGTACAGGTCTGATTCCGCCTTGTTCCGAGCCGACAACTGGACTGAGGTCGGCGTAGTATATTTCTCCTCTTTTCACCGGCATAATAATTATCTCCTGTTTAAAAATTATTGGTATCTATATTATTGACCTTATGTCAGAGAATATACAGGTCACGTTATCATTATATGATTACAGGTGAAATATTGTTATGTAGGGACTTATATTTAATGCGTAATGCGTAATTCGTAATGCGGAATTGTGGTGTCGGCATTCGAATATTTCAAATGACCGATTGTAGGGGACGATGCCCACATCGTCCCCTACAACATACTTTTTCTACACGCTGAAATCCCCTGCAATTCAGCAGGGGATTGAGATTGTCGATAAACATTGTTGTTTGCGGGCGAACACAGTTCGCCCCTACATTCATAATACGTAAAATAGCCATCTGTAGGGGACGGCGTCCTCGACGTCCCGTTAATATATGGCTTTTTCTACAGTCTGAATCCCCTGCAATTCAGCAGGGGGATTTTGTTTATTTTATAATCTTCTGAAGCTCCGGAAAAACGCTGAGGCTTCGTGAAAGAATGCCGTTCATTTTCGCAAGAGCTATACCGTAATTGGTAAATGGGATATCCTGTGTACCGGCAGAGCGCATCCGATAGCCGATTTCACGCTCATTGAGCATACATCCGCCGCAGTGGATGACAAGACGTATATCTGAAAGCTCCTCCGGAAAGTCACGTCCGGACGAAAGTGTAATTTCAAGGGATTTTCCGGTAGTTTTTTTCAGCATTGCCGGAAGCTTCACACTTCCGATATCGCCGCACTGCCTGTGATGAGTACATCCCTCCGAGATGAGGACAGTATCACCGTCACGGAGAGAATCAATAGCCGCCGCACCTTTTACGGCAGTTTCGAGGAAACCCTTGTATCTTGCCATGAGAATAGAAAAAGACGTGAGGGGGATATCCTCCGGCACGATTTTGCTGACGATTCCGAATACCTGACTGTCAGTGATGACCATTTTCGGCTTTTTTGCAAGACCTTCAAGAGTCTGCGCAAGCTGGTCTTCCTTTGTAAATATAGCCATTGCGTCTGCGTCGAGGATATCACGGAGAGTCTGCACCTGCGGCAGAATCATTCTTCCTTTCGGGGCAGAAGCGTCGATAGGCGTTACAAGAACGACTATATCTCCGGCAGAAAGCAGATCGCCGACAATGCGGTTTTCAGGCTTATCTGTTTTCGCAAGCTGAGCAATTTTTTCTTTCAGCTTGTGGATATTTGAATTTTCAGCGGCACTGACGGAGATTTCATTTTCGTTCAGAGCCGTGATATTTTTTATATCAGATTTGTTGTATACTGTCAGATAGGGGATATCACGCTCACGGAAAAGTTCGGTAAGCTGTCTGTCGGTATCTGAAATTCCGGCTGAGGAATCCACAACAAGTACGGCTAAATCGGTGCGGTTGAGTATCTGCCGTGTCTTTTTCACACGAAGCTCACCGAGAGCACCCTCGTCGTCATAGCCGGGAGTGTCGATTATCATGACCGGACCTATCGGGAGAAGCTCCATAGCCTTTGTTACGGGATCGGTTGTAGTTCCTTTCACATCGGAAACGACTGAAAGCTCCTGACCGGTAACTGCATTTACAACGCTTGATTTTCCGGCATTGCGTTTCCCGAAAAAGCCTATATGAAGGCGTTCTCCGGACGGAGTATCATTAAGGCTCATAGGGTAGGTACCTCCTGAAATCAGAATTTTATCTGATCTATAACTTCTCTGAGAGCCGCAGCACTTGCCTGAAGCTTCTTTATTTCCTCGTCAGTGAGCTTGGGAGTAACCTCACGCTCAATGCCGTTGCTTCCGAGAACAGCCGGCAGACTGAGACAGATATCATTGATGCCGAACTTATCGTTTATAAGATATGAAACGGTGATGATATTATTTGCATCACGGAGGATAGAATCGCAGATTTTGTTTACTGCCATGCCGATAGCGAAGAAAGTAGCTCCCTTGCGCTTGATAACCTCAGAACCGGCAAGACGTACTTCCTCGATAATCTGGTCATCGTCGAATTTCTGGTGATTCTGTGACTCCATGTATTCATCCATTTCAACGCCGGCGATGCTTGTCATAGACCACGGGATAAATGAAGAATCGCCGTGCTCACCGAAAACGTATGCATGAATGCTGTTGGGACTGAGTTCAAGGTGATCTGCAAGAACAGCACGCAGACGTGATGTATCGAGAGCAGTACCGGAACCGATTACCTGATTCGGTGTAAGATTTGTGCATTTGAGTGTGACGTATGTAAGGATATCAACAGGGTTGCTTACGATGATGTAGATTGCGTCAGGTGCAGCTTCTGCTATCTGAGGCATAACTTCCTTGATGATATTTACGTTTGTCTGGGCGAGATCAAGACGTGTCTGACCGGGCTTTCTTCCAAGACCGAGAGTAACGATAACGATGTCGGAATTAACAGCGTCGGCATAGTCTCCGTCGATGACTTCGACGTTATGACCGAATGAAACACCCTGACGGATATCCATAGCTTCGCCCTTTGCTTTTTCTTTGTTTATATCAATAAGTACTATATCGGAACAGGTTCCGCAGACAGCGAGTGTGTAAGCGATAGTTGCACCTACGTTGCCCACGCCCAAGATAGTTATTTTTGTACCTTTTTTCTCTCTCATAGTATTACCTCCTGAGTGAATTATACACTTCTATTATATCATTTTTTTTGTTCGATTTCAAGGGAAAAACAATATTTCAGAAAAAAATTGTAAGCATTTACAAATAGGCTGTATTTTTATTGTTGGAAAAATATCTCGTATGAATATTATGCGCATATTGGTGAATATTTTCTTAAATAATGAATATTTATGCAAACCCTCTTGACATTGTAAATATTAGGTGTATAATAGTATTAATCTTATATTTTATCAGGAGGTACATTAAAAATGGCTAAAAAAGATATTAAAAAGGTAGTTCTTGCATACTCTGGCGGACTTGATACTTCTATCATCATTCCGTGGCTCAAGGAAAACTACAACAACTGCGAAGTTATCGCTGTTTCCGGTGACGTAGGACAGGGCACAGAGCTTGACGGTCTTGAGGAAAAGGCTATCAAGACAGGCGCTTCCAAGCTCTATATCGAGGATCTTAAGGAAGAATTCATTCAGGAATACGTTTACCCCACAGTTCAGGCTGGCGCTATCTACGAGAACAGATATATGCTCGGAACTTCCTTTGCACGTCCTATCATTGCAAAGAGAATCGCTGAGATCGCTATTGCTGAGGGCGCAGACGCTATCTGTCATGGATGTACAGGTAAGGGCAACGATCAGGTTCGTTTTGAGCTTGCTATCAAGGCTTTCGCTCCTGAAATGCACATTATCGCTCCCTGGAGAGAATGGGACATCAAGAGCCGTGACGAGGAAATCGACTACGCAGAGGCTCACAATATTCCTCTTAAAATCAACAGAGAAACAAACTACTCCAAGGATAAGAACCTCTGGCACCTTTCACATGAAGGTCTTGACCTCGAGGATCCTGCAAACGAGCCTCAGTATGAGAAGCCCGGCTTCCTTGAAATGGGAGTTTCTCCTATCGAAGCTCCTGACAAGCCCACATATATCACACTCCACTTTGAAAAGGGTATCCCCACAATGCTCGACGGCAAGGAGCTCAACGGCGTTGAAATGGTAGCTGCTCTCAACAAGCTCGGCGGCGAAAACGGTATCGGTCTTGCTGACCTCGTTGAAAACCGTCTTGTTGGTATGAAGTCCAGAGGTGTTTATGAAACTCCCGGCGGCGCTATCCTCTACCACGCTCACGAGGTTCTCGAAACAATCTGTCTCGATAAGGAAACAGCTCGTGTTAAGCAGTATCTCGGAATCAAGTTCGCTGATATCGTTTACAACGGTCAGTGGTATACTCCTCTCCGTGAAGCTATGACAGCTTTCGTTAACAAGACTCAGGAAACTGTTACAGGTGACGTTAAGCTTAAGCTTTATAAGGGTAATATGATTAACGCAGGCGTTTGCTCACCGTTCTCACTTTACGATGCTGATATGGCTACGTTTGATGAGGATGAGGTTTACGACCAGAAGGATTCAGCAGGCTTTATTAACCTTTATGGCCTTCCAATTAAGGTTATGGCAAGAATGAAAGAGAAAAACGGTTTAGATAAATAATTTATATTTTTATAGCTTTAACTTTTTTGCACATTCGATATATGCTCGAATGTGCAAAAAGTGATTTTTGAAAGGGTTATTATTATGGATAAAATGTGGGCAGGCAGGTTCTCAAAAGCCTTAGATAAGGAAGCAGATGACTTTAATTCATCCCTCCATTTCGACTGCAAAATGTTCAAGCAGGATATTGCAGGCTCAATAGCACACGCACATATGCTTGCAAAGCAGGGTATCATATCCCAGCAGGATTGCGAAGAAATTATAGATGGCCTTACAGGTATTCTTGAGGATATTCTTTCAGGTGCTCTTACCTTTGACAGCGACGCTGAGGATATTCATATGTTTATAGAAAGCGAGCTTACTGCGAGAAAGGGTGACGTTGGTAAGCGCTTGCACACAGCTCGTAGCCGTAACGATCAGGTGGCAGTTGATATCAGGCTCTACCTTCGTGATGAGGCTCACAAGGTTAACGACCTTTTATATTCTCTTATTGAGGTTATCCGTGATAAGGCTGCAGAAAATCAAGATGCAATTCTTCCCGGCTACACACATCTTCAAAGGGCACAGCCCATTACCTTTGCACACCACCTTCTTGCGTATGCACAGATGTTTATTCGTGATGCAGGAAGACTTCAGGATGCTGTAAGAAGAATGAATTATTCACCTTTAGGCTCTTGTGCGCTTTCGGGCACAACCTACGATACAGACCGTGAGTATGAGGCAGAACAGTTAGGCTTCTACGGAATTATGCAGAATAGTATAGATGGCGTGTCTGACAGAGATTTTTGTGTTGAGCTTATGAGCGCCTTTGCCGTAATAATGATGCACCTTTCAAGATTTTCGGAAGAAATTATTCTTTGGAGCTCCTGGGAATTTAAATTTGTTGAATTAGATGACTCATACACAACAGGCTCATCTATTATGCCACAAAAGAAAAATCCTGATATGGCAGAGCTTGTAAGGGGTAAAACAGGTAGAGTATACGGTGATTTGTTTGCCTTGCTTACAACTCTTAAGGGTATTCCGCTTGCATACAATAAGGATATGCAGGAGGATAAGGAAGCAATTTTTGACAGTATTGAAACAGTTGAAAAGTGCTTGAGCATTTTTGCACCAATGGTTGCTACAATGACTGTTTTAAAGGAAAATATGTACCTTGCTGCACAAAAGGGCTTTATTAATGCAACTGACCTTGCTGACTACCTTGTTAAAAAGGGTATGCCTTTCAGAACAGCATACAAAATTGTTGGTCAAACAGTTGCAGAATGCATAGACAAAAACAAGGTGCTTGAAACCTTAACGCTTGAAGAATATAGAGCACACAGCGAGCTTTTTGACGAAGATTTATACACAGAAATTTCTCTTGAAACCTGTATTGCAAAAAGAATTTCTGCAGGCTCAACAGGCTACAAATCAGTAGAAAAACAGATTGAATACGTTACGGAGTTTATAAATGGCAAAAAAGAAAGTATTTATTGATGGTAAAGCAGGTACCACAGGTTTAAGAATCTACGAAAGATTAGAAAGCTTTAAGGGTATAGAGCTTATTACGTTAAGTGAAGAAAAAAGAAAAGACCCACAGGCTCGTAAGGAGGCGCTTAATTCTGCAGACGTTGCATTCTTGTGCCTTCCCGATGATGCTTCAAGAGAATCAGTTTCTTTTATAGAAAACGAAAATACAGTTGTAATAGATACGTCTACGGCTCACAGAACCTTAGACGATTGGGCATACGGCTTCCCTGAGCTTTCAAGCGCACACAGGCAAAAGCTTGCTTCATCAAAGCGTATTGCAGTACCGGGCTGCCACGCAAGTGGCTTTATTGCTCTTGTTTATCCTCTTATTGAGGCAGGCGCATTAGATGGTAACGAAAACCTTTCCTGCTTTTCGCTTACAGGCTACAGCGGTGGTGGTAAAAAGATGATTGCCGATTACGAGGAGGAGCCTGATGAGCTTCTTGGCGCACCAAGGCAGTACGGACTTACCCAAAGCCACAAGCACCTTAAGGAAATGGTTAAAATTACAGGTATAAAAAATGCTCCTGCATTTTGCCCTGTTGTTGGTGATTTTTATTCAGGTATGGAGGTTACCGTGCCTGTGTTTAAATCGGATTTAAAGAACGGCTTTAGTCTTGAAAAAATAAAAGAGCTTTACAAGTCAAAATATACAGGTCCACTTGTTACGTATAGTGATGAAAGTGAAGAGGGCTTTATTTCAGCAGGTTTTCTTTCAGGCAAGGATTCTATGATAGTTTCCGTTTACGGCAATGAGGATAGAATTATATTAGTTGCTCGCTACGATAACCTTGGTAAAGGTGCTTCAGGCGCAGCAGTTGAGTGCCTTAACATAGTTTTAGGCAATGCAGATACCAACGGACTTGAAATATAACAGAATTAAATAACGGAGTTTTATCTTATGAATATAATTAACGGCGGAATATGTGCCGCAAAGGGCTTTACTGCTGGCGGTGTGCATTGTGGTATAAGAAAAAATAAAACAAAAAGAGATTTAGCGCTTATCTTTAGCGAGGTTAAGGCTAACGCAGCTGCTGTGTATACAACAAACCTTGTTAAGGGTGCACCTCTTGCAGTTACAAAAATGAATCTTGCAGACGGTAAGGCACAGGCAGTTATATGCAATAGTGGTAATGCAAATACCTGTAACGCAAACGGTGTTGAAATTGCAAAGCAGATGGCACAGCTTACTGCAGAAACAATGGGTATTTCTGCAGAGGACGTGGTTGTAGCATCTACAGGCGTTATCGGCTTGCCTTTAAGCATAGAGCCTATTAAGAATGGTATGCCAAGCCTTAAGGCAGCCTTAGGTGCAAACAGCTCTGAGGCAGCCGAGGGTATTATGACTACCGATACTGTGCTTAAAGAGGTTGCAGTTTCTTTTGAAATAGATGGTGTTGAGTGTAAAATAGGTGGTATTGCTAAGGGCTCAGGTATGATTCACCCTAATATGGCAACAATGCTTGTTTTTATTACAACAGACTGTGCTATTTCCTCCGAAATGCTTCAAAAGGCACTTTCTGCCGACATTCAAAACACCTTTAATATGGTTAGTGTAGACGGCGATACCTCTACAAATGATATGGTTACTGTGCTTGCTAACGGTATGGCAGGTAATAAAGAAATAGCTGAAGAGGGCGAAGCCTTTAATGAATTTATGAAGGCGCTTAACACAGTTACCGTTTACCTTTGCAGAATGATTGCGGGTGACGGTGAAGGCGCAACAAAGCTGCTTGAGTGTAAGGTAACAGGTGCAGCAGATGAAAAAACTGCAAAAACCGTTGCAAAAAGCGTTATTTGCTCATCACTTACAAAGGCTGCAATGTTTGGTGCAGATGCAAACTGGGGCAGAGTGCTTTGTGCAATCGGTTACAGTGGTGCCTGTGTTGACGTTAATAAGGTAGACGTTTCCTTTACCTCCTGTAAGGGCACAATCCCTGTTTGCAAGGATGGTGCAGGAATTGACTTCTCTGAAGAAATTGCAAAAGAAATTCTTCTTGAAAAAGAGATTACCATTAACATTGAGCTTAATTCAGGCAATGCTCAGGCAACAGCCTGGGGCTGCGACCTTACGTACGAGTATGTAAAAATTAACGGAGATTACAGAACATAATTGAGAGGTAGCTATGGATATTACAAACTTACAGCGTGCCGAGGTCATTACTCAGGCACTCCCTTATATACAAAAGTATCACAATAAAATTATTGTTATTAAATACGGTGGCAACGCAATGGTAAGCGAGGAGCTCAAAATGCAGGTAATGGAGGATATAGTTCTTCTTTCTCTTATCGGCGTTAAGCCTGTGCTTGTACACGGTGGTGGCCCCGAAATTTCCGAAATGCTTAAAAGGGTAGGCAAGGAAAGTGTTTTTGTAGACGGTCTTCGTGTTACCGATAAAGAAACTGCCGAAATTGTACAAATGGTGCTTGCAGGTAAAATCAACAAGCATCTTGTAAACATACTCGGTGAATTTGGTGGCTCTGCAATCGGTATTTCAGGTATAGATGCTCACCTTATTGAGGCAGAGGTTAAGGACGAAAGACTTGGCTTTGTAGGTGAGGTTACAAAGGTTAACGTTCAGCCTATTCTTGACCTTCTTGAAAAGGATTATATACCTGTTGTTTCAACAGTTGGTTGTGATAACGAGGGTAATGCTTATAACATTAATGCCGATACTGCGGCATCCTTTATTGCAGGTGCGCTTTGTGCTGAAAGACTTATTACTATGACAGATATTCCCGGTATTCTCCGTGACGTTAACGACCCTAACTCTATTATTAAAAAGGTTAACGTGCAAGAGGCTCGCCAACTTTTTGCAGACGGTATAATCTCCGGTGGTATGATTCCAAAGGTGCAGTGCTGTATTGACGCTGTTGAAATGGGTGTTAATAAGGTTACAATTCTCGACGGCAGAGTGCCTCATGCAGTACTTCTTGAGCTGCTTACCGATGAGGGTGCAGGAACAATGGTTAAGGGTGTTTGATATGACTATTAAAGAATTAGATGCAAAATACGTAGCAAATACTTATGCAAGGTTTCCTATAGAGCTTGTTTCAGGTAAGGGAAGCTACCTTTACGATAGTGAGGGCAAGCAATATATTGATATGGGTACAGGTATAGGCGTAAGTGTTTTTGGTGTAGGTGATGCAGAGTGGGTTAAGGCTACTACAGAGCAGCTCACAACTCTTCAGCATACATCAAACCTGTATTATACCTCTCCTTGCGCAAGGCTTGCACAGCTCCTTTGCGAAAAAACAGGTGCTAAAAAGGTGTTCTTTTCAAACTCAGGTGCAGAGGCTAACGAGTGTGCAATTAAAGCAGCCCGTAAGTATGCAGCAGAGAAAAAGGGTGAGGAGTATTATAAAATTATTACTCTTAACAACTCCTTCCACGGCAGAACAATTACAACACTTGCTGCCACAGGTCAGGATACCTTCCATAAGGATTTCTTACCATTAACAGAGGGCTTCCTTTACGCCGATGCAGGTGACCTTGAAACAATAGAAAAATATATTGCAGAAGAAAAAATTGCCGCTGTTATGATTGAAACTGTACAGGGTGAGGGTGGCGTTGTGCCACTTTCAAAAGAGTTTGTTGCAGGTCTTTCAGAGCTTTGTAGTGCAAATGACGTGCTCCTTATTATTGATGAGGTGCAAACAGGCAACGGCAGAACAGGTGCCCTTTACGGATATATGAAATATGGTGTTACACCTGATATTGTTTCTACTGCAAAGGGTCTCGGTGGTGGCCTTCCGTTGGGCGCAACAATGCTTTTTGAAAAGCTTGAAAATACGTACACACCGGGCTCGCACGGCTCGACCTTTGGTGGTAACCCTGTTGCTGCTGCAGGTGCTTGCAGTATTGTAAGCCGTTTAACAGAGGATTTCCTTGCAGCTGTAGAAAAGAAAAGCGAGTATATTATTTCTCGCCTTTCTGCTTGTGAGGGTGTAAAAAGCATTACAGGTCTGGGCTTGATGCTTGGTATTGAAACCGTTAAGGATGTAAACCAGGTTTTGAAGTATTGCCAGGAAAACGGCGTGCTTCCTATAAAAGCCAAAAATAAGCTTCGCCTTCTTCCTCCACTTAATATTTCTTTTGAGGATTTAGAAAAGGCTATAGACGTTATTGAAAAAGCATGTGTTTGAGGTGTAAAAAATGAATCTTAAGGGTAAAGACTTTTTAAAATTATTAGATTTTTCATCTGAGGAAATTGAGTACCTTATAAATCTTGCAGCAGATTTAAAAAAGAAAAAGAAAGCAGGTATTCCTCACGATACACTTAAGGGTAAAAATATTGCTCTTATTTTTGAAAAAACAAGCACACGTACTCGTTGTAGCTTTGAGGTTGCTGCAAGGGATTTAGGTATGGGTGTAACCTACCTTGACCCAACAGCATCACAAATCGGCAGAAAAGAAAGCATTGCCGATACAGCACGTGTTTTAAGCTCAATGTACGATGGTATTGAGTACAGAGGCCACGGTCAAGAGGTTGTAGAGGAGCTTGCAAAATATTCAAAGGTGCCCGTGTGGAATGGTCTTACAAACGAATTCCATCCCACACAAATTCTTGCAGACTTTTTGACTATTAAGGAGCACTTTGGCAGACTTAAAGGTATAAACTTTGTTTATATGGGCGATGCAAGGTACAATATGGGTAACTCACTTATGGTGGGCTGTGCAAAAATGGGTCTTAACTTTACAGCCTGCGCACCTGAAAAATATTTCCCTGATTCTGCTCTTGTGGATGAGTGTAAGGCTATTGCAAAACAAACAGGCGCAACTCTTTCCTTTATCGAGGACCCGATTGAGGCAACAAAAAATGCCGACGTTATTTATACAGATATATGGGTTTCAATGGGTGAGCCTGAGCTTGTTTGGGCAGAGCGAATCAATGATTTATCTGCTTACCAGGTAAATAAGGCATTAATGAATAACGCAGGTGAAAACGCTATATTTATGCATTGCCTTCCATCCTACCACGATAAGAAAACAGAAATCGGCCTTCGTATGTGCGAAAAGTTTGGCAGAGATGCTATGGAGGTAACAGACGAGGTGTTTGAAAGTGAGCAGTCTGTGGTATTCCAAGAGGCAGAAAACAGAATGCATACAATTAAAGCTGTTATGTATGCAACTCTTTAATTCCTTTTCTGGGTTAGTGTATTCTCTAATTCATCGGGTGTAACAAGCTTTACAAAAGAGTAATTTTTATAAAAGCTTTTAATTTCATTACATAAAATTTCAGGTGCATTGTAGTTTACTATAACTACAGTGCACTTTTTTTCTATTCCACAAAACTCAAATAAGGAGCGTATAAAATGGATTTTGCTGAATATTTCTTTGTCCTCATAGTAAAGTGGAATAGTTACCGTGATATTCTCAATTCGCCAGGTAATCATTTTTAAAACAAAGGTGAGCAGCACAAATATTAATCCTAATAAACAAAAGCACGAAATTATAATATTATTGAACATAAAAAAACCTCCCGCATTATAATATGCGAAAGGGTTGTACAAAGAAAAACGGCTCTTGTTTAACAACAAGAGCCGTTTGTTTAAATGTTTAATTACTTAAGGTCGTATGCCTTAATTGTTTCGCCAAACTCAGCTTCTGTAAGGAACTTGCCCTGTGCAAAGTCTCTTGCGTAGAAGATAACCTGGTCATCAGTAACCTCAACGTAAACGCCTGTACCTGGGTTGTTGTAAGTACCATCTTTATTGTTGATACCGAGTGATGGAACGTTGATGCCCTGAACGTTGTTCTCTTCGCTGATTGTCTGATATGTGTAATAGCCGAAGCCTGTGTGAAGGTGGCCTGTAATAAAGAATACGTTTTCGTACTGTGAAATTATATCGTAAACCTCATTGCTCTGGTCGCCGATTGAGCCTGTGTAATCGTAACCATCTCTGCGAACGTACTCTTTAAGACCTTCTGTAGGTGTGCTGTTTGCAGAACCCCATGTGCTTGGGAGACCGTGGCTCTCTGCAAGAGGATAGTGACAAATAACGAAAACAGGGTCGCCGTTCTTTGTGTACTCTTTAAGTGAAAGGTTGAGCCACTGAAGCTGTTCACTGCTGATGAATGCCTTTTCGAACTCTGCAGTATCGGAGCCCATAACAAGGAACTTGTAGCCGTTAACGTCGTACTCGTAGTGGAGCTCTGTTTTATGGTTTGCTTCGTCGTTGAAAGCGTTCATAAATGTGAGGATGTTATCCTTTGCTTCTTCATAATCACGAAGACGGATATCGTGGTTACCTGCACACATAATGAAGTTGTTAGCAGGGATATCTTTAATATCTTCAGAAACTCTTTGGAATTCAGACTCGAGACCGTTTTCTGCAATGTCGCCTGCGATGATGAATGCATCGAGAACGTCTTGAGAATTCATAAGGTCCTGACTTGCTGAAATAACGTTTGCCTCTCTTTCAGGGTTGTAGCTACAAACCTGTGGGTCACCTGTAACAACGAATTTGATGTTAGCATCATCGTTGATTTGGTGAAGAACGTCATTAGTACTCGGTGTTGTAATTGCACCGATAGAGAAAAGGAATGACATCAAAAGAGACATAAGCTCATAAAAGAATTTGTTTAAGCCTACCATTTTTACACAACCTTTTAAACATAATTTTTTACAATTATATCACTTATGGAAAAAATAGTCAACAAAAATTATTAAACAATAAAAATATTGAAAATAATTATTATATATGGTATGATTTTTATATTAATTAGCAAAAGGGGACCAATTTATGGAACGATTGTATACAAGATGGGGAAAAACTCTTAACAAAGAGCTTCCTTTAAACGATTATCCCAGACCACAGCTTAAGCGTAACAGCTTTATCAACCTTAATGGCGAATGGAACTACGCTATTTACGATGAATATAAAAAATTTGGTGGATACCAAGGCAAAATTGTTGTGCCATTCAGCCCCGAATGTATTTTAAGTGGTGTTGAAAAATTAGTTGAGCCAACAGATATTCTTTACTATCAGCGTTATTTTGATTTTAAACGCACAAACCACAAGGTTTTGCTTCACTTCGGCGCTGTTGACTACGAGTGCACAGTAACACTTAATAACACGGTTATTGGCACACACAAGGGTGGCTACCTTCCTTTTACCTTTGATATTACGTCATTTGTTTTAGATGGCGAAAATGATTTAAAGGTTATAGTTAAGGACCCTACAACCACCGATTCACAGGCAAGGGGTAAGCAGACCTTTAAGCGTGGTGGTATTTGGTACACACCACAGTCAGGTATTTGGCAAACTGTTTGGATTGAGGAGGTACCTCAAAACTACATTAAGTCAGTAAAGCTTACACCTGATATTGATAAGGATGAGCTTTTAGTTGAAATTGATTATACAGGCCCACAAAGTGACGATATGGCTGCAATTGCCGTTGATAACGGCGACGTTATGAACGGCTGTAAGCTTGAGAACGGCAAGGGTGTAATCAAGCTTTCCGATTATGAGTGCTGGAGTCCCGAAAATCCTAAGCTTTACGATTTAAAAATCGTGGCAGGTAACGACCAGGTTGAAAGCTACTTCGGTATGCGAAAGTTCAGCATTGGCAAGGATGAGCAGGGTTTTTCAAGATATTTCCTTAACAACAAGCCATATTTCTTCAACGGTCTTTTAGACCAGGGCTACTGGAGTGACGGTATGTATACTGCTCCAAGTGATGAGGCTCTTATATATGATATTCAAACAATGAAGGATTTAGGCTTCAACACCTTAAGAAAGCACATTAAAATTGAGCCGTTGCGCTGGTACTACCATTGCGACAGGTTAGGTATGATTGTTTGGCAGGATATGATTAACGGTGGTGGGGCATACAATTTCCTCGCTATCGGCACAATGCCATTCCTTGCAATGCTCTTTAACAATAAGCACGTTGGTAAAATTTCCGACGGCAAGGAGCACTACGGCTACTTTGCAAGAAAGGACCCATCAGGCAGAGCAGAATATTTTGAGGAATCTGCAAAGATGATTGACCTTCTTTACAACGTAACATCACTTGCTTTGTGGACTCCGTTTAACGAGGCTTGGGGTCAGTTCGATAGCGTTAAAGCTTGCGAATTTTACCGTGAAAAGGACCCGACAAGGCTTATAGACCACGCAAGTGGCTGGGTTGACCACGGCGCAGGTGATGCAAACAGCTTCCACATCTACTTTACACCGTTCCTTTTCCCAAAATACAATAAGGATGATGACCGACCGATTGCTCTTACAGAGTTTGGTGGCTATTCATATAAGATTGACGGACACTCATTTAATAAAGAAAAATTCTTCGGCTACAGAAAGTATTATTCACAGGAAAAGTACGATGAGGCTGTAAGGCACCTTTACGAGGACCGTATTCTTAAATGCATAAAGCACAAGGGTCTTTCTGCTATTATTTACACAGAGGTTTCCGATGTAGAGGATGAGTGCAACGGCCTTCTCACCTACGACCGTGAAATCATCAAAATTACACCTGAGGTTATGCAGGAAATTAACAAAAAAATGAAATATTAATTAAAAACAAAAAGCCGAATTTATTTCGGCTTTTTATTTAAACTTTTTGTTTAGAGGTGTTATTATGGACGTATTAAAGGTTGGCTCATATAGCCAAAAAATGATTGAAAAATTCCCGATTCACTGTGAGATTAAATCTGTTTCAATTAAAAACGAAAATGAATTTTACGCTTGTACAGAGGATGGTCTTGCAAGATTAAAGGACGGTGTATGGAGCTTTTTTGGTGATAGCAAGGTCTACAGCCGTGTTTTTTGTGATGGTAAAGGCAGAGTGCTTGCAGCCTGCGAAAATTGCGTTTTTGTTATCACGGATAATGGGGCACAGCTCCTTTACGACTTTGGTGATACCGTAACAGATATGCAGTTTGATGAAAAGCTGTACGTTCTTACAGCTACTAATATCTATGCTGAAACTGAGGATGACGAAAAATTCTTTAATCTTGGTAACCTTGAGCAGCAGGGTATGTTCCTTGCAGTGGGCGGCGGCAGAGTTTGTGTTGCTGATAACAGATGTATTCAACGTATGGAGGGCAAGCGCAGAACGTGGCGTTGCATTTTCCCTGACCACAGCACAATGCCGAGAATTACAATTCAATGTATTTCCTTTGATAAAAACGGATACCTTCTTGTAGGTGCTAAGGAAGGCTTCTTTATTTACGATTACAGAAGTGGCTGGTACTCTAAGGAGCTTATAAGCGCCCTGCCTGAGGAAAGCGTGCTTTCTATTTGTGTTTGTGCAGATGGTAGCTTCCTTTTAGGTACCGATGCAGGTGCAATTATAATAAAAAACGGTATGAAAAAATACCTTCCTGCACAAAGATATGCCTATAGCACAGACGTTACGGCGGTTGCGGAGTATAATGGTGCTTTGTATACTGTTTCAGCCGGTGGCATAATGAAAATATACGAGCAAGAGATGACACTTGAGGAAAAGGCTGTTCATTTCTTTGAGGTGACCGAAAAATACTTCCCTCGTAAGCAGGGCTACGTAACCTGGATAAGCAGGTTTGATGGTACAGACACCTCTCACATAACAGATAACGATGGACTTTGGACTCAGAGCTATGTTGGCGCACTTGCAATGTGGTATTCAATCACTAAGGATGAAAAGGTACTTCAGGCTGCAAGGCGCTCAAAGGATGCAATGCTTTTCCTTACAAGAGCACCTGAAATAAAAGGCTTTACTGCCCGAGCTGTACGCTTCCCCGATGAAGATGATTGGGGTAAGGGTATAGATAAGCAGGGCATTATAGGTGAAGAGTGGCACCGTTCTTCAGACGGTACGTATGAGTGGCTTGGTGAAACCTCAAGTGATGAAATGACAGGGCATTACTTCGGCTTCTGCCTTTATTATGACCTTTGTGCAACAGAGGAGGAGAAGGCAGAAATAAGAGATGCTGTTTGTGCAATCACAGACCATATTCTTGAAAACGATGGCTATCTTATTGACTGTGATGGTAAGCCTACCTCTTGGGCTTGCTGGAATGAAACCGCACTTAATACAGACAGTATGTGGACCTGGGAAAAGGGTGTAAACTCACTTGAAATGCTTAATTTCCTTAAGGTTTCATACCATATGTCAGGCGATGAGAAGTATCAGAAAAGATATGAGGAGCTTATAAGAGAGCACCATTTCCTTGTTAACGCAGCTTTCCATAAGAGAGCGGATGCACACACCTGCCACATAGATGATAACCTTGCAATGCTTAATGCAATGTGTATTTTAAGGCTGGAAAAGGATGAGGCAATTAGGCAGTATCTTCTTATGGGCCTTGCATCTCACTTCAATTATGAAAAGGTTGAGGATAATCCTTACTATGCATTTATTTACAAAGCCTTTTGTCAGGCTCCCTGTGATATTGATTCCTGCGTTAAGCATCTTAAGGATTACCCATACGATATTAAAAACTGCCTCATGATAAACAGTAAGCGTAAGGATTACGAAATGACTGACGAATCTGTTTATTGGATAGGTGAGCCACAGCTTAAAAAGCCTTTTGCTTGGGATGAAAGACCATACAACAAGCTGGGTATTAACCCATTTGGAATAGATGGTGGAAACCCCGACAGAAGCGATAACGGTATGTCATACATATTTATTTATTGGCTTGGCAGATTCCTGGGACTTATTGAGTGATAAAATTGAATGATGAAAACGCCTCTCGCAATGGCGTTGTGTTCGTAAGGACACAACGCCAGTTTTATTCGCCTTTCGGCGAGTTTTATTGCTTCGCAGTTATATTATGCTGCGCATAGTTTTATTGTCCTTCGGACAGTTTTATGCGAATAAAATAACACTGAAGCCGTAAGGCTTCAATATCACTTTTGATTTATCAAAAATATAACTGCAAATTTTAATTTGCAATATCACTTAATACTCTCCGAAGAAAATATTTTCACTTTGGCATAATTACTTTCAAAGTATATAACCCACTATGACACTTTCAAGCAGAAAGTGTCACTTTTTATATAAAAAATTTGGGAGCACTTCATTATAAAGTGTCTCCCAATAATTTTATCTGTCCTTAGTAACCCCGACGTATTGCGGGAGGCGTTTTTTATAAGCTTCGCAGAGTAGCTGTTAGCAGATAGCAATTAGCAGATAGCGCTACTTGCTACTTGCTAATCACTGCCAACCTGCGCTTACTCCTGATTCAACAAAATATCCACATAAACACTTTTGTCATTACAAAGCCGAGGGCTCCACAGCCGGGGAAGGTGAGCAGCCAAGTTAAGGCGATGTCTTTAATTACGCAGGTATTTACACTCCTTTTGTTTACGGCGTAGCCTGCCCCCATAATTGCAGTTGTTTTTGCGTGGGTAGTGGAAACAGGAAAACCGTTTATTGTGCTTAACAAAAGTGCAACAGCACCTCCTATATCGGCAGAAAAGCCTTGGTATTTTTGCAGCTTAACCATATCCATACCAATGCTTTTAATTATTTTTTTGCCGCCTGTTAGTGTGCCTAAAGCCATAACGGCAGAGCAGATTACAATAAACTGCGTATGTAGTGTGCTGTTGCTTGCTGCCTTTGAGCACAGCAGTAAAACAGCAATGAATTTTTGCCCGTCCTGTGCGCCGTGCATAAAGCTCATAACGGCTGCTGCAAATATCTGCGCCGTTTTAAAAAAGCCTTTCGCTTTGTTTCTGTTTATGTTTCTGCATATTGTAAGAATAGCACGGCATATTACAGCACCACATAAAAAACCTATAAAGCAGGAGGTGAAAAGGCCGTAAATTGCCTTTACCCATTCTTGCAGGTTTATGCCTGCAAGGCTTGAGTTTATTGCAATTGCGCTACCTGTAAGCCCTGCTATAAGTGCGTGGCTTTCGCTTGTAGGTATGCCAAAATACCAGGCAACAACAGCCCACAAAACCACCGAAAAAAGTGCAGCAGCAAGGGCAACGGTAGCTTTGTTTTCATCTTCACCAAAATATACCATATTCATTACGGTATCTGTAACAGCAGTATTTACCTTGCTTATGGTAGCTACACCTAAAAAATTAAAAATAGCCGATAAAAAAACGGCGCTTTTAAGTGTAAGGCACCTTGTGGAAATACAGGTTGCTACAGAATTAGGCGCATCGGTTAACCCGTTTACGTAAATTACACCAAGTGTTAAAAGCAGAGTGGTAATGCTTAAAGGTGAAAGGGAATACAATAAAGTAAAAATAAAAACACCACCCTGTAATATATTTCTTACAAAATATATTCTGTAGAGTGGTGGTGTATGACTTATTGTTTTTTAGTTGTTTTCGAGAAATTTTTTCATCGCTTCAAAGGATTCGGGGCTTATAACGTGCTCAATTCTGCAGGCATCATCGGCGGCAACGTTTTCGTCAACACCCAAAAACGTGAGCATTTTTGTAATAATTGTATGGCGCTCAAAAATGTTTTGCGCAAGCGCCTTGCCCTCTGCAGTAAGCGAAATTGTGCCGTCCTTATCAACGGTGATGTAGCCCTTTTCTTTTAAAAGACCTACTGCTCTGCTTACGCTCGGCTTTGAAAAATTCATATATTCAGCAACGTCTATTGAACGTACAGATGCGCTTTTTTGGCAAAGTACGTATATAGTTTCGAGATACATCTCGCCTGATTCTTTTAAAGGCATATCAATGCTCCTAAGCAAAAATTTGTGTGCAATTTGTCGTATTTTTATAATACCATAAAGGCTAAAAAAAATCAACATAAACAAAATCGGCAAAATTGGAAAAAACTTGTTGACAAATTTCTGTCAAAGGATTATAATGCTTGTAGTTAGCAAAGGCTAACTGTAATTAATATCCGTCAGTTAGCAAAGGCTAACAAGTTTAATTTTGGTAGGTATGGCTATGTATTTAACAGATGCAATTGAAGGGCAGGAATATATAATCAAGGATATCGAAACAGACGATGAAGAGCTTGATGCATTTCTTTTTTCTCTCGGCTGCTACAGTGGGGAGACTATTACTGTTGTGTCACATATTAAGGGTGGCTGTATAGTATCTATTAAAGACGGAAGATACAATATCGATAACCAATTAGCAGAGGCTATTATTATTTAGCAAGTAGCGAATAGCAAATAGCAAATAGCAAATAGTGAATAGCAAGATGGGTAAGTAGTCACTTGAAGAGTGATTGCAGACAAATTGCTATTTGTTTTTGAACAGGAGTTAGCCGTGGCTAACCGAAAAACAAGTTAACAATATCGTTTATATAAATGTTAGAAATTAAGGAGGATTTTTATGAGAATTGCGTTAGCAGGTAACCCTAACTCAGGTAAAACTACTATGTTTAACGCCCTTACAGGCAGAAATGAAAAGGTAGGTAACTGGGCAGGTGTTACGGTAGATAAAAAGGAACACCCAATTAAAAGGGGGTACTATTCAGGCGAGGAGCAATTAGTGGTTGTTGACCTTCCTGGTGCATACTCAATGTCGCCATTCACAAGTGAAGAGAGTATCACAAGCTCATACGTTAAAAACGAAAATCTTGACGTTATTATTAACATTGTGGATGCAACAAATTTAAGCCGTAGCCTTTTCTTTACTACTCAGCTTCTTGAATTAGGCGTTCCGGTAGTTGTTGCACTTAATAAAAGTGATATCAACGAAAAAAAGGAAACCGTAATCGATGTTAACGCTCTTTCAAAATTACTTGGTTGCCCTGTAGTTAAAACTGTTTCAATTTCAGCCGATGGCTTGAAGGCTGTTGTTGAGGCAGCTGTTGCACAGGCAGGCAAGGTGCAGAATCCTCCATACGTTCAAGGTGATATAGATTTAACAAACAAGGCAGCTGTTGTTGAAGCAGACCGTAAGCGTTTTGAGTTTGTAAATAAAATAGTAAAAGCAGTTGAAACAAGAAAGGTTCTTACTAAAGATAAGAATTTTGGCGATAAAATTGATGCTGTGCTTACAAACAAATGGCTCGGTATTCCGATTTTTGCCGTTGTTATGTTCCTTGTGTTCTACATTTCACAGAGCACCTTAGGTACTTGGATTGCAGAGGGCTATGAGTTTTCAAATGGCACAACAATTCCCGGCCTTGTAACTCTGCTTGAGGTTTTCCAGGGTTGGGTTGGTGGCCTTATGGAAAATGCAAACCCACTTCTTTATGCACTTCTTGTTGATGGCGTAATCGGTGGCGTAATTGCAGTTATCGGCTTCCTTCCACTTGTTATGGTAATGTATTTCCTCATTGCAATTCTTGAGGATTGTGGCTATATGTCGAGAGTTGCCGTTGTGCTTGACCCAATATTCAAAAAGGTTGGTCTTTCAGGTAAATCAGTTATTCCTTTTGTTATTACAGTAGGCTGTGCAGTCCCTGGTATAATGGCAAGCCGTACAATCCGTAACGAGCGTGAAAGAAGAGCAACTGCTATGCTCGCTCCCTTTATGCCTTGTGGCGCAAAAATCCCTGTTATTTCCTTGTTTGCAGGTGCTTTTTTTGATAACGCAGGCTGGGTAAGTACACTTATGTACCTTTCGGGTATAGTGCTTATTTTCTTTGGTGCACTCCTTATAAACAAAATTACAGGCAACAGCGCAAAGAAATCTTATTTTATCATCGAATTACCCGAATATAAAATCCCATCATTTAAGGGTGCGTTCAAATCAATGTGTAGCCGTGGTTGGGCATACATAGTAAAGGCTGCAACAATTATTCTTCTTTGCAACACAGCAGTTCAGATTATGCAAAGCTTTGATTTAAGCCTTGGTGTTGCACAAAGTGCAGATACATCTATTTTGGCAGCTATTGCAAGACCTTTTGCATATATTCTTTTCCCAATAGTTGGTGTGCTTTCCTGGCAGCTTGCAGCAGCTACGGTAACAGGCTTTATTGCAAAAGAAAACGTAGTTGGTACGTTAGCAGTTTGCTTTGTAGGCCTTGAAAACCTTATTGATACAGAGGAGCTTGCAATGCTTGAGGGTGCAGGCACAGAGGTAGCAGGAGTAATGGCAATTACAAAAATTGCAGCCCTTGCATTTTTAATGTTTAACCTTTACTCGCCACCTTGCTTTGCAGCAATTGGCGCCATGAATGCCGAAATGAAAAGCAAAAAGTGGCTTTGGGCAGGCATCGGCCTTCAGCTCGGTGTAGGCTACACAGTAGCATACCTTGTATACACAATAGGTACACTTATTGCAGCACCTGAAAGTCTTCATGTAGGTGGCGCACTTGGTGGACTCGCCGCTGTAGCTGCTATGGTTGTTTTTGTTGGTATACTTATTAGTAAAGCAAATAAAAGAGTTAAACAGGAGCAGGCTCTCAAGGCGCAGAAAAAAAGAGAGCGTGCCACAAAATAAATTATGGAAAACTTTATAATTATATTAATTGTTGCAGCTATTGTTGTTGGTATATTAATATATCTACGCAGAGCAAAAAAACGTGGTGAAGCCTGTATAGGCTGTCCCTACGCAAAGCAATGTGGTGGCAGCTGTAACGGTAGCTGCAGTACAAAAGAAAAAGACAAATAAAATTAAACTCCTTGATTACGAAGCTTTATAATCAAGGAGTTTTGTTTTTTAATTTGGTAAATTTTTATTAACCTGTTTTTTGCTTATGAGCAAGCAGATTATAAGTGTAACGGGGAAGATAATTGCAGTTAAAATGCCTACCTTCATATTTCCGTTAGCAACATCAGAAATTGCACCCACAAGGGAAGGACCCGAGGAGCAGCCTAAATCACCAGCAAGTGCAAGTAAAGCAAACATTGCCGTGCCACCGTTGCGAAGGGAGGCAGCAGCCTTACTGAACGTACCCGGCCACATAATGCCTACAGAGGCACCACATAGTGCGCACCCTATAAGGCTTATAACCGGTGAAGGGGTTAGGCTTATAAGTAAATATGAAAAAACACAAAGCGCTGTGCTTATGAGCATAAAGCTATCCAGCTTGATTTTATCGCCGTATTTTCCGTAAATTGCACGGGTAGTACCCATTACAATGGCAAAGGTCATAGGTCCTGCCAAATCACCTGCAGCCTTTGAAATGCCTAAGCCTTGCTCAGCAAAGGCAGAGGCCCATTGGCTTACTGCCTGCTCGCTGGCGCCTGAGCAAACCATCATAATTATAAGTAACCAAAAAACCTTGCTTTTGAAAAGCTGTTTAAGGGTTAAGCCCTTTTCCTCGAAGCTGATAAGTGGCGCAATAGGTGTTTTAATAAATAAAATACCGTTTATAATAGGTACAATTGCCCACATTCCACAAAGAATACGCCAGTTTTCAATACCTGCCAATTTAAAGAATATTGTTGAAAGCAGCACAACGCCTACGTGACCCCAGCAATAAAAGGAGTGAAGCAGGCTCATAGCCTTTTCTTTATTGTTTGTAGGGCAGCTTTCCATAATAGGGCTTATAAGCACCTCTATAATGCCACCACCTATGGCGTAAACGCTTACAGAAATTAGAATACCCGTAAAGGGATTTATAATTTCCGGCAGTATAGTAAGCAAAAGCAGTCCCAAAGCAGAGGTTATATGTGCTATTAAAATTGATGCTCTGTAGCCGATTTTATCTACAAACCTTGTTGCAAGCAAATCTACTGTAAGCTGTATGCAAAAGTTAAAGGTTACAAGGAGCGTTATTTTGCTTAGTGGGATATGGTAGCTGTTTTGAAAGGTTATAAATAACAAGGGAATAAAGTTATTTACAATGGCTTGAACTATGTACCCCACAAAGCAACAAAGAATAGTTGTGTTATAGTTTAATTTAGTTTTCATTATGGCTGGTGTGGAACAGGTCTGTCTTGTGATTCTGATTCTACTGAAATAAAGTTGTTGTGCTCATAGTAGAAGCAATGCATACGAAGATTTTTGCCGAAATCCTCCATTGGTACAAAAAGCTGACCCTCATTAAGTCTAAGGCAAGGCTTTGACATTTCGTAGGAGCCGTTGTTTGTAACAACAGTTGTAGAGTTTTCGGTGAATTCTGCAGTTCTGCCGTAGATGCCTACCTTGATTTTGCCAGGTGTTCTGCAAACGTCGCCACCAACAAAATTAATAAGCTGACCAATGGCAATATAAAACGTGCCGTCAATATTTTGTGGGAGTGTAGGCTCTGAGCAAAGACCTAAATCATAGCCCTTGAATTTAATACGTGTTCTGTTGTAAACAGGGGCACAGTCGGGTGGGAAAATAGAGTCTGCCTTTTTATCAATTACGCAGTAGTCTATCGTTCTGCCATCCTCAACGTATGCTGTAAGTGTGCACTTTTCGCCGTCAATATCTATAATAGAGAACATTGAAAGCTCTTCCTCGTGGTTGTAGGTTTTAGCGTTCCAAACCTTTGGTACAACTCTGCAGCCTGGACCGTTTCTGTGACTTGAGCCAAGGTTATAGTGAACAGTACCCTCGCTTGGCTTGTTGTAAAGGCCCTCGCCACGGCGTGGGTATGAACGTGCAAAGGAGTGCTCGTGGCCTGAAAGTACAACGTCAAATTTATCCATACCGTCTCTCATAGCGGGGTACGTATCCTCGCACTCCATATCGGGGCTTGAGTAGCAAACAGGGAAGTGGTGTGTTGCAAATTTCCAGGTTTTGTTGCTGTTTTCTGCCTGTTCAATAAGCCATTGGTTCATTTCCTCGTAGCCACTTGTACCCGTCATACAAAAGTGAGCGTTACCGTAATCAAAGGCATGGTTTGCAACTATCCAATCCTTCGGGCCGTTGTGCTCGTAAGAGCCCCAAAGCTGGTTAGTGAAATATGTAGCGTGCTCGGAGTAGTATTTATTCTCTTTAGTGAAATAGCTGCTGAAGCCCATGTCATCGTGGTTGCCCATACAGAACATAATCGGGATTGACTCAATAATTCCCTCAAGGCCTTCAAAAAGACCTGTCCATTGAATATCTGTTTGGCCACAGTTTGTATTATCACCTGCTGTAACAATAAACTTACACTCAGGGTGCTCTGCTAAAATCTTTTTAAGCACCACGTTTAATACAGAGTAATCTGCAGGTGGCTCTGCATCGCCTGCTTGGATATCGGAAATGCAAAGGAATGAGAACTTTTCGCAATTCTCTTGGGCTGTTGTGAATGTATAAAGCGCACTTCTTACATTATCATCACCACAGGTGTATTCGTACTGTGTAGCTGCCTTAAGGCCTGTAACGTCAGCAAAAAAGAAGTTGCTGTCATCCATATCTGTATTAAAGGTTATAAATTCAGCAGTTGCTTTTTCAAAAGTCTCTGTGCCAACCTCTCTGAAAAGCACGTAGCCGTTTTCAACTGTTAAATCTGTTCTCCAGCGTACTGTTATAGAGTGAGCAGCATCGCCTTTAATGGAGAGCATAATCTGGTCAGGCTTTGGTGAGGAGCCTCGTATATTTTTCCATTGTTCTTTTGTTATCACAAAAACGCCTTCTTTCAAAATGTATGTATATATTTTATCAGTTTTATTTTAAAATGCAATCTATTTACCTAATAAAATACCCTATGACTGAAAAGTCATAGGGAAAATTATTCCACGGTAGGAAGGTTGCCTAAATTATCGCTTTCGCTGTCGTTAGGTATAGATTTTAAATACTCTGTGTTGCCGTTGTGGGCGATTCCTACCCCCTTGATTTTACCTCTGCGAGCCATATTTACAGCGTCCTGCCTTGAAATTTTTTTGCTATTAGAAAGCTGGTAGCCTGTGATTTCTCCGTTTTCTTTAATAAGACCTGTTATGCTTTCTGCATTTTTTTCGGGTGTAGGGATATCATCAAGCGTATTTTTAATATTGTTTTTCATAAAATCACTCCTTACAAAAGTATTCTGCAGGGAGCGAAGGATTATTCAAAAAATTTCTTAACGGTGAAAAAACACGGTAATATAATTTTATTTGTTCAAGAAAATTATTGCAGAGGTGGGCACTCTTATTTCCTGTAAAGAATACTCAATTTTGCCCTTTGAAATTTCCTCTCCTATACAGCTTATAACCTTGTATTTGTAGCCTTCGGCATTTTTAATAATAAGTGAGCCCTTTGCCGAGGCATTAACTGCTGCGACAGCTTCTGTTTTTACATCTATAACCGTATCGTTAAAGGCTGTAAAAACAGCCTTTTCATTAAGAGTTGAGCAGGCAAGGCTATACTCGCTTTCGGGGTTTGTTGCAGTAAGGGTGCCGTCAAGGAGAACGTTGCGCCATTCCTTCCAGAAGGTAAGATAAAACTTAAGCATTTTATAATGATTTTCAGGGAGCCTATCTACCCTAACAGAAATCTGAGGAACGGTGTAAAGAGCGCTTGTGATTTGCAGTGCAGCATTTTCGGGGGTGTCCTCCATACTCCACATAAGCATATCCGAGTGAACGGCAGTTCTGCCCGAGGTAAGCCTTAAATTAATGCCGTTAAACCTGTTTTTGAGTATGTCGCAGGGGCAGTCACCAACACGCAAAATATTACCGTATTTTCTTATTGATGGTCCAACGTAGGATTGACGAAATTCTATAAGAATATCGGGATTAATTTTGGTGAGTCTTTCTTTAACCTGGCTCATCAGGGCGTGTATTGCATCCTCAAGGGCTTGGTAATCTCTTCGTTCATCGTATTCAAGAGCCTTTCCCTTAAGAATAAAAGAATCAATAAAATCAAGCTTAAGGCCGTCAAGCTGCCAATTTTCAACTGCATTAACGTAAATGTTGCAAAGGTAATCTCTCACCTTTTTGTAGCGAGGGTCAAGGGCAAAAAATGTTTTTTCATCGCCACAGCCGTCTAAAAGCATATCCTTAAATTCGTTGTATTTATCGCAGTAAATACCCATAAAGGGTACGGAATACCACAGCATAACCTTCATACCGATTGCGTGAATATCCTTTATAAGCTCTGCCATATTGCCCATTTTTCTTTCAGCAACAAGCCAATCACCACAAAAGGCATAGCCACGGCTGTTATCATCGGTCTGCCAGCCGTCGTCAATTATAACGGTTTCCATACCAATTTCTTTAGAAGCTCTGCATTCCTTTAATATTTCCTCTCTGTCAAGGCTTTGGTGAAAGCTGTACCACAAGGAATCCATAGGTTGCCTTGCGCTGTCGGGCACGTATGCGCTTTTGTAGCCACATTCGCTTTCCCACCACTCGTTTACACCCTTTATGCTGTCGTAAAAGGGTATTTCACGTGTGTCGAGTCTTAAAACTGCAGAGTAATGCTTACAAGGTGAGGTAGGCATTGTAAAAAAAGAAACCTCACACTCAATTGTTGCATCCTCTTCACGTATACCTGTTGCAATTTCTATAGGTGTATCTACGTCGGAAACAGAAACGTTAAGCTTGTTTTTACCTCTGCGGGAAATAATTTGCTGCAGAGGCATCCAGGAGGCAAGGCGTGATTTTATAGTCTTTTTACTCCAGTCGAAATAAAGGCCGTGTATATCCAGCATACCGGGGTTCCAGGTATATGCACAGTCAGTAGCAGGGAAATACCAACGAAGGGTTACCTCCTTAGGGTTAACCTCTTGAGGGAAATCTATATCAATGGTGATTTCTTCAATATCACCCATAATGATTTTGTTTGTTGAAACGGTAGCGTTTTGCTCGTTTTTAATAACCTTTAAATCCATAAAAGCACCTCCACAGATACTACAAATTTATTTTATCATAATTAAAAACAAAAGCAATATAAACATCTGTTGAATTGGTATAAAATGTGATGTATAATAAAGAAAAAAGGTGGTGTTTTAGATTATGAAACAGGAAAAAACCAACAAAACTATTGTTGCAATAGTGCAGATAATAGTTGTGTTAGCGATTATTATTCCGTTGATGCTTGTTGCGTTCAGGAACAAGAATGCTTCGCAGGGTGAGTTTGTAGCACCAAAGGAAAGGCAGACGTGGATTAAGCCTATTGCTCAAACAATGGATAAAATTAAATCTGAGCAGGAGCTTGATGGGCTGAGTGGCTTTGCATTTTCGTTGTTCGATGTGGATATAGATGGTGTGCCTGAGCTTGCTGCGATTTCTGCAGGTGGCTCTGCTGGGAACCTGTTTCTTAACTTTTACGATATAAAAACCCAAGAGAATAAAGCGGCGTTTGGGGTAGGTCATTTCGGTGAAGAGTGGGATGGTAGCCTTTGTGTGTATAAAAATGACGAAACCGGCGGATATGAGGTTATTAACATAAGCTATACAAGAGGTGGCGGGGAGCTACGGTTTAAAGGATACTCGAGGATAGAGCAAACAGAAAATGGAGCATATGATGATGAAATGCTTTTTTACATCGACTATGAGCGTATTTGTGAGCTTGAGAACGATGATTATCAAGAGGTTGGTGTTGAAGCAGAATATTATATTGGAAGAGAAAAGGTTATGCTTGATGAATATCAAACAGCCTTTGATAAATTTATTGCAAACAGTATAAGAATTCCCGAAACAGAAATTAAAATCATAAAAGCCTCCGATTTGGAAAAGAAAATTGAAGATGAGGGCTTTTCACAGATGCTTGCAGAAAAGCTCGTTGCAACAGAACAGGAATTTGTTCGTGTGAAATGATGAATGAGGTTTTATGGAAACTAAATTAAAAATATCATCAAAATACATATATGAGTTTTATAAAGGACTTGAGGACTGTGGTGTAGAAAACCACGGTCTTATGATAGTTAAAGACGGAGAAACCGTTTTCGAAGAATATGCCGAGCCGTATTCTGCAGATATGCCCCATACTCTTTTCTCTGTAACAAAGTCTATTGTTTCAACAGCAGCAGGCTTTGCGATCAACGAGGGTCTTATTTCTCTTGATACAAAGCTTTCAGAGCTTTTCTCTGACTACGAAATGTGTGAGAGTGAGCAATGGAGTGAATTATCCCTTCGCTCTGTTTTGACAATGCAAAGCAACAAGGCTTTTTCGTTTTTACAGGATATGACAGGGGACTATGTAAAAATGTTTATGAAGGCACCGTTCAGAAAAAAAGGTGGCTTTCTTTACAGCAATAACGATGCACATATGGTTGCTGCAGCAGTTGAAAGGGTTTCGGGCACGAGCCTTGTTGAATACCTTACACCACGCCTTTTTGAGCCGCTGGAAATTGACGTGCCTTTTTGGGAAACTAATGAAGCCGGTCAGTGTATAGGTGGTACGGGTTGCTATCTAAAGCTCAGTGATTTAGTTAAAATTATGCTTTGCTACTCGCAGGGTGGCGTATATGAGGGTAAGCAGGTTATACCAAAATTCTGGACAGAGGAAGCAACAAAAACTCAGGTGGATTTTGGCGATGGTGGTGGCTACGGGTATCTTTTTTGGGTGAACGGTGACGTTTACAGTATGACGGGTATGTTCAGCCAAATTATAGCTTTTTCTAAAAAACACAATGCAGTTATAGGCAGCTTGAATTGTGGACTTGAAGAGGGCAGACACACCACGCTTTTACAGGAAACCCTACTAAAAGCCTTTGAAGAAGCTGACGATGAGCAGAGCCACCAAGCTCTTTCAGAATACTTACAAAACAGAAAGAAGGCTCTACCTGTAAATCAGGAAAAAATTTTATTGCCTGAGGGAAAATGCTTTTTGCTTACAAGGACCTCTGATGTTCGACACAGGCTGTTTTTCCCTCAAAGCATTATTCCTCGCACACTTTCCTGTAGCTTTGCCCAAAGACCCAAATCTAATTTGAATCGGGTTTCCTTCGATTTGAAGGAAAATACACTTGTGATAAGCTGGCAGGAGGAAAACGATACCGTAACATTAAACTGTGGGCTTAACGGAGAATACGGCATTTCGCATTGTGAAATTAAAGGCTATCCATATAAAATATTGGCGTATGCATATGCACAGAATGGTGTAATTAAGGTTGTGGCAAAGCCTGTTAATACGCTTTCTACCAGATATATAGACATTTGTTTCAAGAAAAATAAGCTTGAAATGAAGCTTAGAGGAATACCTGATTTTACAGAGTTCCTTGCCAAAAATGCAGTGGAGCCCGATTTCATCAAAAAGCATAAGTCTGTAAAGGCTGTTGTAGCTTTTGTTGTAACAAAAATCGGTGAGTTTCTTGAAGGACCAATGAATTTTAAAAGTTAAAAGTAAAAAACAAAAGAAGCATTTACTGTTTAAAACAGTTGAATGCTTCTTTTTTTATTCTTTAAAAATAAGTAATTTGTATGCATCGATTTCCAAGACCCGGGCAATTTTGAAAAGATTATCTAACGATATACCTACAGCAGCTCGTTCAATTTTACTCAGATGTGTTTGGTCGATATCAATTGCTTCAGCAAGATTTTCTTGTGTTAAATTGCGTAGCTTTCTATAGTATGCAATATTAAGACCAATCATTTTGTATTTATCAAAAAATTCACTGTTCATAGAATCTCCTCTTTTTAGCTTTTTTATATTATACAGCCGTTTGTTATCTTTTATTAGAGATAGATAATACATAAATAGGCATTGACAATACATAAAAAGAGTGTTAAAATGTCGAATAATGAGCAATGTTGAAGATAATTGGTTCAGCTAAAAGATAATTACTGTGTTTGTGAGGTGGATTTGAAGTGTTTGCAAGTGAACTTAAGCGGATACGACAACAGTGTGGTTTTACGCAAAGGGAAGTAGAGGAACAGTTGTGTTTACCAAAGGGTACGGTTTTGAAATGGGAAACAGGAAAAAAGGAACCATCCCTTGCGTTACTTGTTATTTTGTCGGATTTTTTTATGTGTACAACAGATACTTTGCTTGGTAAAAACATCTGATAATACATAGAAGGTGATTGTGTGATACGAAAGTTATATATAATGGTGGTGTATGTTTTGTGATAACTAAAAATAGCATAATTACACAAAATGGTGAATATCAACGTTTTGCGATAAAAACTCATTTTATTAACGTTGGCGAAGATTTTTTAAATGTATTTGAAAAATATGTTTTGCCTTATTGTGAGAGCAATGATATTGTTTTTTGTAGCGAAAAAATTGTGGCATTATGTCAAGGTAGAGTTGTGAAAAAACAGGATATGAGGCTTAGTCTGCTTGCCAGGTTTTTATCGCGTTTTGCTTCAAGACCTCAAGGGGGTGTTGGTGTTGCAGAGCCGTATAAAATGCAGTTCGCTATTGATACTGTTGGAGCGTTAAAAGTAATATATGCGTCTGTTTTAGGTGGTTTTTGTAAAATATTTGGCAAAAAAGGTGTGTTTTATGAGATAGTTGGCAACGAAGTGAGTGGGCTCGATGGCTTTTACAACAAGGTTTGGGAGGAGTATGGTGATATGGGCATACTCATTCCTGAAAATTCAGCCGGTGTTTGTGATACTGTGTATAATCAATTTGCAATTAATATGGTTATTGTTGATGCAAGTGATTGGGGACAGGCTTTGTTGGGTAAAAGCAGTCATATTGCTGTTCCTGATAATGTTCTTTTAGATATTATAAAAGACAATCCGGCGGGTCAAGGTAAGGAATGTACACCGTTTATAGTTGCTAGAAAAATAACAACAGAATAATATAAAATTCATCCGTTTGCAAATTTGCAGACGGATGTTGTTTTTAATAATATAAAATGGTAAAATACTAAAAACGGAGGTAGAAAATGAAGGGTAAATTATCAATGGTAATTTCTATGGTGATTTTTGGTACCATAGGAATATTTGTAGAATTTATAGGGTTACCGTCAGGCTTTATAGCCTCTTTTAGAGGGATTGTGGGAGCCCTGTTAATCCTTTTGGCAATGCTTGTTAAGGGTGTTAAGCCAAATTTTAAGGCGTTAAAAAAGAAGCTGTGGCTGTTAATTCTTTCGGGTAGCTTTATTGGCTTTAACTGGATTTTGCTGTTTGAAAGCTATCGCCATACAGGCATTCCCGTTGCAACTGTTTGCTACTACACAGCGCCACTTATTGTAACTGCGCTTTCGCCATTTGTTTTGAAGGAGAGGATAACTCCAAAGCAAATTGCGTGCATTTTTGTGGCATTAGCAGGTATTGTGGCAGTTTCGGGCGTTTTGCAGGGTGGCTCAACAAAGCTTTTAGGCGTTGCATTGGGGCTTGGTGCTGCTGTGCTGTATGCCTGTGTTGTGCTTATGAATAAATTTATGGGCGAGGTGCCTGCCTACGAAAAAACTGCAATTCAGTTAGGTAGCGCAGGTCTTGTTGCCTTACCGTATGCCTTGCTAACAAGTACCAATATAACATTTGGTGCAAAAGCCGTTGCTTTGCTTTTTGTTGTGGGTATAGTGCATACAGGTGTTGCATACCTTCTTTATTTTGATTCTATTAAAAAACTTAAAGCACAGACTGTTGCAGTTTTAAGCTATATAGACCCTGCATCTGCAATAATACTTTCTGCAATTGTTTTTGCTAAAATGCCAAAGGGATATGAGCTTGTTGGTGCTTTGCTTATAATGTGCGCTGCATTTTTCAGCGAAATATCATTTTCAAAAAAGAAAAGTGAGAATAAATAATGGCTGATATTAAAAATTATCATAAAACTATACTTGAAAAAGAGGACTATTTTCTTCATAAAAACGACTATGCTTCTGCAGAAAAATTTTTGTTGGAGTGCCTGGAAAATGCCATTGCACAAAAAGATGGCACAACAGAAATTCTTATAAGAAACGAGCTTATGGGCTTATACCGTAAGCTTGGCAGACGGGAAGAGGCGCTCTCTGCAGTTGAAGGCGCTTTAGCTAAAATTGAAGAGCTGGGTGTGGGCGAGCAGATAGGCTCTGCTACTACGTACCTTAACAGCGCCACCGTATACAAGGCTTTTAATATGCCTGAAAAATCCTTGCCTCTATTTGAAAAAGCAAGGAGAATTTACGAGGCCTGCTTATCGCCAAACGACGAGCGACTTGGTGGACTTTACAACAATATGGCGCTTACTCTTGTTGATTTAAAAAGATTTAGCGAGGCAAGAGAGTTAAACGAAAAGGCAATAAAAATTATGGCGCAAAAGCCTCTCGAGGTTGCCATAACCCTTTTGAATATGGCAACGGCTGCCGAGGCAGAGCTTGGACTTTTAGACGGTGCCGAAATTATTGCAGAATACCTTGAAAAGGCGAAGGCTCTGCTGGAGGCTTATAAGCAAAAAGATGGCTATTATGCCTTTGTTTGTGAAAAGTGTGCCTCTGTTTTTGACTATTACGGAGATTTTTTATATGCTGAGGAATTAGCAGAAAGGGCAAAAAGAATTTATGAAGGGTCTTGAATTGTGCGAAAGCTATTATAATGAATATGGCGCACCTATGCTGAAAAGTGAATTTCCTGAATTGGAAGGTATAGTTGCCGTAGGCCTTTGTGGCAGCGGCTCCGAGTGCTTTGGGTATGACGATGCTCTTTCTACCGACCACGATTTTGAGCCTGGCTTTTGCATTTTTATTCCTGATGAGAGCATAATAGACAGCAGGCTGATGTTTGCGCTTGAAAGGGCATACAGCAAGCTTCCTAAAGAGTATATTGGCTTTAAAAGAAATACAGATAGACCTGTTGGTGGTAAACGCCACGGCGTTATAAGAGCTGATGAGTTTTTTAAAGAAAAATGTGGCAGAGCAGATGGTGACCTTACCCTTCGTGAGTGGTTTTTTGTGCCTGAGCAAAGCCTTTTAGAGGCTACAAACGGCAAAATATTCAGGGATGATTTTGGCGCTTTTACAGAGATTCGCGAAAGGCTTTCCAATATGCCTGAGGCTGTGCGATTGAAAAAGCTTGCAGGCTGCCTTCTTTTAATGGGTCAGGCAGGTCAGTACAATTATAGCCGTTGCATAAAAAGGGGCGAAGCTGCTGCAGCACAGCTCGCCGTAGTTGAATTTGTACAAAATGCACTCCACGCTATATTTTTAATTAATAAAAGGTATATGCCATATTATAAATGGTGCTTTAGAGCATTAAAGGATATACCTGCTTTATCAAGCCTGTACTATGACCTTGAATATTTAATATCAAGTGGAAATTCTGGGACAGAGGCAGAAAAAAAGGTGGAAATTATAGAAGGTATATGCTCGCAAATAAGTGATGCGCTTGTTGGTTTTGGCCTTTCGGATTATAAAGGCAACGAGTGTGAGGGCCACGCCTATTCCGTAAATAATAATATTCAAGATAACGAGATTAGAAATCTTCACATTTTATATGGCGTGACGTAACAAAAAGCAACCGATTTTAAATTCGGTTGCTTTTTTTATGTTACTTTAATTGAATAATAGGTTTTATAAAAAAGTACCCGAGGGCCAAAAGCCCTCGGGTACGGAGGTATATAACCCGAGAAAAAGAAAGGATAAAACAAAACTCGGGAGTGGGCGAGTCCCACTAAAAGCTTGGAGAATAGAAATTTAAATTGTCAAAAGGAGATTGACTAGAAAGAGGTGTAAAAAAGCTCCAAGCAAGAAATATTCTGTTTTAAAAGCCCGGAGGGGGGATATGATAGTTAAATGGAGTGATAAAGCCTCCGGGCGGAGGACTAACTAAAATAAATTTTAATTTATAAATAACAGTCGGCAAATGCTAGCGTTAAGCTGTTTTTGTAAAACGAATGCCCGAGGATTTTATAGGAAGTAAAGAAAGGTAATTAATTGAGAGGATGTGTAAGATATCCTCGGGCGAGAAACTAACTAATTGGATGTTGTGTATATATAAACCATGCTTTTAATAAATACGCATAAGATTTATTTTTAAAAATGCCCGAGGGAAAGAAAGGAAAATGAAAAATAAAGAAAAAGGAAAAAACCTCGGGCAAGGAATAAGCTTTATTTTTGTTTGTGTTTATTTAAACAGCGATATTTTAAAATTTTCGCATTAATATTTATTTTTTTAGCCGGCTGTTGAAAAAGTGGCTAAAAGGTCTGCAAACGGATTATACGTGAGGTGAGAATCGCTTTGTGGTGAATAATATTGGTTGAGCGTGAAATTTTCCTGCTTTTGCATTTTTGCAAATAAAAGAGCAGTGTTGTGAGCATCAACCAAGGCATCGTGTGCGCCCTCGTCGTAATATATATCTGCAATTATAAGCGCTTCTGTAAGATTGTAGGTTTTAGGGCTGTTAAGCTTTTGGCTAAAATCTACCTGGCAGTCTATTGAGCTTTCAAGCAGCTCCTCGAAGCCCGGGAATTCAAACCCCTTATAAAAGGCCTCCTTTTGAAGCTGGTGCTTGTCATTGTCGCTCCAAGCAATAAGCACACATTCCTCAGGCAACCAATTTAAAAACATTGTCATTGCCTCAGTAAAGCAAGGTGCAGTATCTGTTTGCTTTGTAGTTATACCTGTAAGATTGATTATGTATGAATCGATTACGCCGAACTCGGGGTGTACGTATGTTTTAAAGCTGTCGCATATATTCAACTCTTCATCAAGAAGAACGGCACCTATTTCAATGGTTTCATTTTTACAATGGAAGGTTGAACGGTTCTTTTTAGGAACAGCGCACATCTCTAAATCGATTACAACAAAATGCTTCATCTAAATACTCCTCGTTTGTTTTTATGTTGATTTTGATATTAAGCTTTTCTGCCAGCTTAGGATTATTTTTAAAATTCTCACTAAGCCGTATTGCCAATATTCTCTGTTTAGGATTCATATTGAGCACCTCTTTTTTTGAAGTGGCTAAAGTATAGCATAACGCTTATTAAATATAAATTACAACAGGTGCAAAATACAGGCCTCGCTTTTTACAATAAGTGCAAGATTGGGAATGGGGAGCAGTTGAATATGAAAAAAAGATGTGTTATCATATAAAAAATGCTTGGAGGTAGCTTATGGCTAAAATTAGGTTTGGTATTGTTGGAACAGGCACAATTGCCCACCGTTTTGCAAATGCAATAAAAAATGTTCCCGGTGCAGAGCTTGTGGCCGTTGCATCAAGAACAAAGGAAAATGCAGAAAAATTCGGCGATGAATTTGATGTACCTGTTCGTTTTGATAGCTATGAAAAGATGGCTCAGTCCGATGTGATAGATGCCGCATATATTGCAGTGCCACATTCAGGCCATAAGGATTGCTCCTGCTTGATGATGAATAACGGCAAGCACGTGCTTTGTGAAAAGCCTATGGCAGTTAATTTTTCAGAGGCACAGGAAATGTTTTGTTGTGCCGAAAAGAATAACGTGTTGCTTATGGAGGCTATGTGGGCAAGGCTTGTGCCGGGAACACTTAAGCTGCTTGAGCTTGTTGAGCATGGTGTTTTAGGTGAAATACTCGGTGTTGAAGGTAAATTTTGCTACACTATGGATGAGGACGAAATGGACCACCACGTTTTCATAAGCGAAAACGGTGGCGGCTCACTTTTGGACGTTGGCGTGTATGGCTTGAATTTTGCCAGCTGGTACCTTGGTAAGGATATTGTGCAAACGAATGCACAATCTGTGTTTTATAACGGTGTTGATAAGCACACCTGTGTGTTGCTTAAATATAAAGGTGGTGCTCTAGCAGATTTATCAAGTGCAATACTTTTAAGAAAACCAAACGAAGGCTACGTTTACGGCTCAAAGGGCTATGCTAAGGTTAACAGATTTTATGCACCACAGGAAATAAACCTTTATTTCAATAATGGTGAAACACAGACTATTTCTACTCCTTATTGGGGTAATGGCTTTGAGGAGCAAATAGACCACTTTTGTGATTGTATAACAAAGGGGATAAAAAAGAGCCCTGTTGTTACACCTGAGCAAACACTTTATATAACAAAGCAAATGGATGAAATAAGAAAAATGACGGGTATTAAATACCCACAGGATGAGGAATAATTATGAGAAAGAATTTTGGCGCTCAAAGTGACGTTTACCCAATGCCTGTGTTTATAGTTGCTGCATACGATGAGAACGGTAAAGCAAATTGTATGAATGCAGCCTGGGGTGGAATATATGAGTCAAATCAGATTATGGTTTGCCTTTCACATTCCCATAAAACAACAAAAAACATTAAAACAAGCAAGGCGTTTACAGTAAGCATTGCCGATGCAAAGCACGTTTTACAGGCCGATTATCAGGTAATAGGGAGCCTGACAAAATGGAGAAGGCAGGGCTTACAACAACTAAGTCGGAATTTGTTAATGCCCCTATAATAAACGAGTTTCCAATGACTGTTGAATGCGAGCTTTTAAAGTTTAACGAGGATGGGATTTGCATAGGTAAAATTATAAATATAAGTGCAGATGAGTCTGTGCTTGGTGAGGATGGCCTTATTGATCCTGTAAGGCTTGAGGCTATCACCTTTGACCCTGTGCACAATGCTTACCTTAAGCTTGGCGAAATGGTAGGCAACGCTTTTTCAGACGGTAAGAGGTTAATGAATATATGAGCTTGGAAATGTTTTTTAAAAGTGTGCTGGAGCAGGATAGTGCACCTGTTGTTTTGTGTGATTTAGAGCATACTGTTGTGTATATGAATAAGGCTGCTATTGAGCGCTACCACGTTGATTTAACAGGTAAGAGTATTAAGCAGTGCCACAGCAGTAAAGCTAACGAAATAATAGATAGAGTTGTAGCCTGGTTTGCACAGAGCAAGCAAAACAACGTTGTATATACGTATAACAATGAAAAAGAAAATAAAGACGTGTATATGGTTGCGTTGCGTGATGATAAAGGCGAACTTATAGGCTACTATGAAAAGCACGAATACAGAAGCAAGGAAACGGCACAGCTTTATAAAATGGATTGATGTGTTTGGATATATTTTCAATATTAGGGAAAATTGTAATAAACAAAAGGTATAGCCTTGAATAGTTAGGAGCAATAAATGAATATCACAGGAGCAATTTTTGATTTTGATGGTACATTATTTGATTCCATGCACGTGTGGAAGGGGATAAGGTATAAGTTTTTTGATATTATCGGCATAGCTCTTACTGATGAGGATAAAAAGGCTTTTGAAGGACTTTATTTAAGTGAATGCATAAGCCTTGCAAGAGAAAGATTTCAGTTAAAGGAAACTCACAGTGAGCTTCTCGAAAAAATTTTCGATTACATTCGTAGCCGATATATGGTAGAGGCGGAGCCTAAAAATGATATTATTGAGTTTTTAGAAAAGCTTAAGGCAAAGGGCGTTAAAATGGGTATTGCAACAGCAACAGGTGAGTCTGCCCTTATACCGTTGCTTGAAAAATATGGTATGAGAGATTATTTTACCTCGATATATTCAACCTACACCGTGGGCGCCTCTAAAAAAGAGCCGAAGGTTTACGATGTAGTGCTCAACGCTTTGGGAACAGAAAAGCAAACAACCTGGATTTTTGAGGATGCCCTGTATGCAGCTAAAACAGCAAAAGAAAACGGCTACAACGTAGTTGGTATATATGATGCAAGTGAACCTGGACAGGAGGAGCTTATGGCACTTGTTGATGTATTTATACACAATTACAGTGAGCTTGACGTATGAAAATAGGATTGCCATTGCAGGCAATCCTATTTATATGTTTTTTCATAAAAAAATTGTAATTTCATTGACTTTTTTGTCAAAATGTGCTATAAAGGTAGTTGTCAAATATATACAAGGGGGACATAAATATGTCAATCAATGAAACAAAATTCAGAGAACTTTTACAGAAATACGTTAACACAGATTACAACACACTTGTTTCTTGTGCACGTGATTCTCTCAACAAGGTAACACCAATTTTCGAAGCACTTGATAAGGACCACAACGGTTCTCTCTTATTAGTAGCTATTATTAATGCTGGTATCGGCGCTGACGGTAAGCTTTCAGTTAAAGAAAAAGCTTTCCTTCACGATGCTTTCGGTTTAGAGCCAGCTACAGTTGATAACTTAATTTCACTCTTCACAGGTAAAGAGTTTGACCTTATCGACATTCTTCACGATAAGCTTGACGGCGACGCACAGTTCCACGTTTTCAACATCGTTGCTATCCTTGCAGCTTGTGACGAAACAATCACTCGTGATGAAATCAGCTTCCTTCGCAAGGTTGTTGAATAATTCTTCACTTGTAAAACAGTAATTAGAAAGCCTATGGTAGAAATCTACCATAGGCTTTTTTAGATATCCGAAACGGGATTTGTAATAGCATTTTTCGTTCTAACCGTTTAAAACAGAGAAATCTCCGTTTAGTAATTGCTTGTTTAACCCATAAATGCAAATTGATATTATTTCCGATATTTCTTTAATCGGCAAACTGCAGCTGTCGTTCAGCCATTGCTTTATTATAGCATTTATACCGTTTAAATAATAGGTCATTACATATTTTCGGCTGTTTTCCGGGTAGTTAAAGCGCTCTAATATAGGATTAAAAATGTTTTCAAACAGGCGTTTATAAACCTGGTCAAATTTGAAGGTCTTGCTATGCAATAAAACAGTGCCGAAAACCTCTTTGTTATCTTTAATATACGATAAGTAGGGGGTAAGGTATTTATCGCAAATGTAAATCATTTCTTTAGGGTGAAATGAGTTATCCGAACCTGCCTAAAAGCGAATCTTTTTAAGTCTTTTCGGCGTTTCGGTCTTGAAAGGCGTCAGCCTATCTTCGCCCTCAACACCAAAAATCCAATAAAAATCTTTCGCTTTTAGGTCAA
>JAZNTU010000043.1:0-23404 GCA_045591945.1 Acutalibacteraceae bacterium
GAAAAGCATAAAAAAAGGAGAACAAATTAACACTTTTTCGAGATTTGAATGCAGAGCGAAGGCTTGAAACCGAAGGCGTATGCAGATACGTCGAGGAGGCAAGACAAAGCTATGCGCCAAATATCGGAAAAGCATAAAAAAGGAGAACAAATTATGTTAAAAGGTATTCCAAACATTATCAGCCCCGATTTATTAAAAATTCTCGACGAAATGGGTCACGGAGATGAAATCGTTATCGGCGACGGTAACTTCCCTGCTGCAAGCAATGCACAAAGGCTTATAAGATGCGATGGCCACAACGTGCCTGAGCTTCTTGATGCAATTCTTCAGCTTTTCCCACTTGATACATACGTTGAAAGCCCTGTTATGCTTATGCAAACAACAAAGGGTGACCCAACACCAACAATTTGGGCAGAGTACCAGGAGATTATTGACAAGCACAACGGTGCAACACAAATGAGCGAAATTGAGCGCTTTGCTTTCTACGACAGAGCAAAGGAAGCTTATGCAATTATTGCAACAAGCGAAATGGCTCTTTATGCAAATATTATTCTTAAAAAAGGCGTTGTAACTGACTGATAGTGGTTAGCTGTCAGCAAATAGCAGTTAGCAGATGCCGAAGCTTCGCTAAAATCAAATAACACAACTGTAAGGGGATGTAAAAAAACTTGCGTTTTTTTACATCCCCTTTGTTTTTCTTTGCTTTCGGGTGGGCTACAATCCCACCCTTACAGTTATTCTATCTATCTTTGCAAAGCTTTACAATTGCAACGCAGTTCCGAAATTTTTAATTTTTAATTTTGCATTTTGAATTTTAGCAAGGCTGCCCCAAAATTCTTAATTCCTATCTGCTTACCACTTTTTCTATTATTGAATTATATTTTTGTGTATGATATAATTCGGTATATGTACTATTGCTTTTGTGAGGTGATGGCATTGATTAAGGCTATTGTGTTTGACCTTGACCATACCTTATTTGACAGATATGAAACTTTACGTGCTGTTGTTCCGTCATTTCGTCATCATTTCAAAATAAACAAATGTATTACGGACGAGTTTTTTACAGAACAGCTCATATGGGCAGATAAAAACTACGTTCACCACGGCTGGGAAAAGATTTTTGCACACCTCATTAAATGCAATATTTTTGAAGAGATACCCGATTACAACGAATACGTGGAATATCTGCTTTGCTGCTTTAAAAAGGTAGCCGTGAAATTCCCTTTTGCCATTCCTGTTTTGCAGAGCTTAAAAGCCTCAGGCTATAAAATAGGGCTTATTACAAACGGCAGGCCGGACGTGCAGGAAAGTAAGCTCTCTCTTTTAGAGCTTAAGCCTTACTTTGACGAAATTATTATAAGTGGTGCTACCACGTACAGAAAGCCACAAGCAGAAATTTTTATGCTTATGGCGAAAAAGTTAAATATACAAACAAATGAAATGATGTATGTTGGTGACCACCCCGTATGCGACATAGACGGCTCTCGCAAGGCAGGCTGTGTGCCTGTATGGGTAAAAACCACAGGCACTTGGGTATTCCCCGAAATTGAAAAGCCCGAAATACAGGTGGATACAATAGAACAACTTTTAGATATTTTATAATTTAGGTGATAGTAAATTTATGAAAGGTACAAGCTTTTTACCTACAACTGCAAAAGAAGTGCAAGAAAGAGGCTGGGCAGAGGTAGACTTTGTTTACGTGTGTGGCGATGCCTACGTTGACCACCCTTCCTTTGGTGCTGCAATTATAACCCGTGTGCTTGAGGCACAAGGGTTTAACGTTGCTTTCCTTGCACAGCCCGATTTTAGCTCTACCAAGGATTTTAAGCGCTTCGGCAAGCCTCGTTTAGGCTTTTTGGTTTCTGCAGGTAACATAGATTCTATGGTTGCACACTACTCTGTAGCCAAAAGAAAAAGGAGCTACGATTACTACTCCCCCGGTGGAAAATTTGGCCTTAGACCCGACAGGGCGTGCACAGTTTACTCTCGCTTAATTCGTGAGGCATACCCCGATTCCCCTATTATTTTAGGTGGCCTCGAGGCGTCCTTGCGCCGTTTTGCTCACTATGATTATTGGAATGACTGCGTTATGGAAAGCGTTTTGCTTTCCTCAGGCGCAGATATTCTCACCTACGGTATGGGCGAAAATATTATAAGAAAAATTGCATCCCTTCTCGATAAAGGTGTGCCTGTAAGCAAAATAAGAGACGTAAGAGGCACCGTTTGGCTTGGTAAAAAGGGAGATAAAATTCACTTTGACTCCTGTGGCGAATGGGATTGGGAAAAGCTTAAAGCTGATAAAGAATACTATGCAAAGGCCTTTGCTGTACAATATAAAAACCAAGACTCCTGCTATGGTAAGGCACTTGTAGAATACTATGGCGATAAAATGCTTGTGCAAAACCCACCTATGCCCCCTCTTGAAAGAGAGGAGCTTGATGAGGTTTATGCACTACCTTATATGCGAGATTACCACCCCTCCTACGAAAAAATGGGTGGTGTACCTGCAATTACGGAGGTGCAGTTTTCACTTACCCACAACAGAGGCTGCTTTGGTGGTTGCAACTTCTGCGCACTCGCCTTCCACCAGGGCAGAAGCGTGCGCTCAAGGAGTATTGAAAGCGTGGTTGAGGAGGCAACCCTGCTTACAAAAATGAAGGGCTTTAAGGGCTACGTTAACGACGTGGGTGGCCCTACAGCAAACTTCCGTGGCCCTGCTTGTGAAAAACAGCTTAAATCAGGAGTTTGTGCCGATAAAAAATGCCTTGCTCCCGAGCCATGCAAAAATCTTAAGGCAGACCACAGCGACTATATAAGGCTACTTACTGAAATTGAAAAAATACCCGGTATTAAAAAGGTTTTTATTCGCTCGGGTATTAGGTTTGACTACCTTTTGGCAGATAAAACACCTTCGGGTAATGCCTTCTTTAAAAAGCTTGTTAAGGACCACGTTAGTGGTCAGCTTAAGGTTGCCCCTGAGCATTGCTCACAAAACGTGTTAGCCCTTATGGGTAAGCCAAGCTTTAAGGTGTATGAAAAATTCAGAGAAAGATATTTTGAGCTTACAAAAAGCTTTGGGTTGGAGCAATATTTGGTACCGTACCTTATGAGCAGCCACCCGGGCAGCACCCTTTCGGATGCAGTTAAGCTTGCAGAGTACATCAAACGCTGGAATTATAACCCCGAGCAGGTGCAGGACTACTACCCTACACCGGGTACTGCATCTACGGTTATGTTTTACACAGGGCTTGACCCGTTTACAATGAAAAGCGTTTACGTGCCTAAAACTGCAGAGGAAAAGCGTATGCAAAGGGCACTCTTGCAATGTGGCGACCCTAAAAACGCCGAGCTTGTACGCCTTGCTCTTAAGAAATGCCACAGAGAGGACCTTATTGGCTACGACAAAAAATGCCTTGTAAAGCCCTCGTATAAAGACAGAGTTGAGCAGGCTAAAAAGAAAAAGCCGTTAAATAACAGCAGAAAAAAACCTGCCACAAACAAAAAGAATGGCAGGAGAAGATAAGCTGATAGCAGGTAGCTGTTAAAATTAAAAATTAAAAATGAAAAATGAAAAATTTCGGAACTGCGTTGCAATTGTAAAGCTACCGGTCGCCGGTTGCCGGAGCTTCGCAAAAATACGAAGCTTTACAATGTTCGGAAGCGAAGCTTCCCCTCAATTCCTCTTTCCTAATTTTCTTGCGAAGCTCACCTCTTCACTTTTCACTATTACTTCTTAACTAAAAAAGCTCCCTTTTGGGAGCCTTTTTTTATATGTGGTCCGGGTATCTTTCAATAGTAATTTTTCCGTCGGCAACGTGCATTTTTGCAATTCTTGCATTTCTTCTGTCACCGTCAAGGCCGTCTGCCTCGGTGTTTCTTGCGTGGTAAACGCAGTAGTACTGCCCATCTACCTTAATAACACTGTTGTGGCCTGTGCCTTCCTCCCAATCGTTACTACGCAAAAGTGGTGCGTAGGTGTGTTCATCGGGCATTTTTTGGAATTTAACCTTTCTTAAATCCTGCTCTGTAGTTTTAGCTGCTGCATAGCCTACAAAGTAGGTTTCATCCTCATACCTGCCACCACTGTACATAAGGTACTGCCATTCACCCTCTTGGAACCAAAATGCGCCCTCAAGTGTGTGCCAGTGCTGGCCCTCTTTGTATCTGTCTCTTTTAAATATTTCCTCATCTATAGATGCAAGCAGCACTACAGTTGGCTCGCCCTCAAGTGTAAAGGGGTCCTTCATTTTTTGCACTACAATGTGTGTGCCGATTCGCTCACCCTCAAAGGTGTTTGGCGAGTAAAAAAGGAAAAGTCCTGCCTGCGTTTTTACTATGTGTGAATCTATACTGAAGGGGTGTGCAATCTGCCCTGCTAATTTAAACGGACCCATCGGGGTATCGCTTACTGCAACGTGCATTGCTTGGTGGTGTCCCCCTTGGTCGGGTACATCCTCATAAAATTCAAAGGAAAAGTACATATAAAATTTTCCGTCAAGGCAAATTACGCTTGGCGCCCAAAAGTGGTCTCTGCCCTCAAGGGTGAAGATCTGTCCTTCAAATTTCCACTCTCCTAAAAGCGTATCACAGGAGTAGCCATAAAGTCCGTCATCACCTGTTGTGTAGATATAATATCTGCCCTCGTGCTCAATAATATACGGGTCTGCCTGACCAATATAATTGTCCTTATCAATTTTTAATAACTGCATAATACTTCTCCTTTTGTGATTGATTAAGTTATTCTTTTGGGTAAATTTAGCGAAGCTCTGGCAGCTGAAGGCAGGCGACTGGTAGCTTTACAATCCTTTACTTCTGTAATCCACCCATGCGCTGTCGGTTGCAAGCTGTCCACCATTTTGGAAAACTGCTTTTTTAGCTGTATCGCCCTTAAGCCAAATATCAAACCAGTCTATTGCATAGCCTGAATATTTTTCGGGTGAGCTTGTGCAGGTTGTGTGTATACCACCATCCAAGCAAGCATATACTGCAGGGCCCTTGCAGGCATCGTATGCAGGTACAATCCAACGCTCTGCACTAACAATTAAATCCTTTGTGCCACCAAAGTAAAGCGCAGGAGCAGAAAGCTTTTCAGCCTCCTCAACAAAGTTACTGCCTGCAAGTGAAAGCACGCAAGCAATTCGTGAATCCTTTGCTGCTGCATTTACAGAGCTTCTGCCACCCTGTGAATGGCCTGCTACGCCAAGCTTTTGTGTATTAACCTTACCGTAAAGTGGGCTTGAGGAATTACCGTTTTCGGCAATAGCAAAATCTAAAGAGGATATTTGCGCTGTGCCGTCTGCAGACATTGTTTCTGCATTGGCAACAACTATATAGCCACCCTCTGCTATTTTTTTAATGAGTGATTCATATATGGTGTACGAAAAGCCTGTGCCGTTTGCAAAAGCAATTACAGGTAAGGCCTCGTTACTGCTAAGCATACTGTTTGGGTAAAATACTGCCTGCTCAACGCCGTTGTAGGTGGCTGTGTATTTGCCTACCCCCGTTGCAGGCTGTGGTGCCTGTGTTTCAGGCGCTTGTGTTGGTGCTTCGGTTGTTGTAGGTGCCTGAGTTACAGGCTGTGTAGTAGGCGTTGCAGTTGTTGAGGGCTGCTCCGATACATAAATGGTGCTTACCTCTACAGGCACGTTTTCCGTTACGTAATCAGTTACAGGTGCTTGTGTTAATGCATCGATAGACTCCTGTGTGCTGTCACCCTTACCGCAGGCTGCAAAAGAAAAAACAAATGCAACAACTAATGCTAATACAAAAATTCTTTTAAAGCTTTTCATATTTACTCCCCCTATTTAGCTTTGATTATACTATATCTTACCAATAAAAACAAGTTACGAGAACCTAACGGCTTTTCTTGCATATTCCGATGGAGTCATACCTGAAATCCTTTTAAAAACCGTTGTAAAATACTGTGACGTATTAAAGCCTAATATTTCGGCAATTTCCGTAAAGGTATAGTTTTCCTCACGGATAAGCTCCTTTGCCTTATCTATTTTAAGGCGCACAAAGTAGTCCATAATGCCACAGCCCATCTGCTCACGAAAAATCTTTTTTACAACAGAAGCCGAAAGATTAAAGTGCTTTAATATATCCTCAAAGGTAAGCTTTTTTTCTACGTTTTCCGACAAAAAGTCAATTATTTGCGCGAGCAAGGCGTTGTTCTTTTTTATTTTTACAGGCCCTTCGTTAATGTTTTCTCTAATAAGCCTTATAAGCAGCATTTCTACGCTAAGCCTTATCATTTGCTGTGTGCCGAAGCCACCTGCCTGAGAAAGCTCCATTACGTTTGTGTAAGGGTTTCCTAAAGGTGTGCTGAAGGATGCAGACGCCTCCTTTACTACAGAGCCTATGAGCCTGCGCTCATTTTCCCCAAGTGTTATAACACGACCTGCCACGTTCATAAGCTCAGGTGTGCTGCAGTCGAAGGATATAATAATAGAGTTTGCCGCCCTTTTACCGTCACAGCGAATATTGTGAAATTCGTTTGGCTTGTGCAAATACATCTGCCCTGCCTCAAGCTCTATTTCCTTTGCACCTGCAGTTATAAAAAGGTTCTTTTTATCTGCATACACAAGCTCCCAAAAATCGTGCACCTCACCTGAATACGCAAAGTCCTTTGCATACTCAAAATAGTGTACTGTGTATATGCCGTCTACCACAACGGGGCAATCTAAAATAGTTTTAATATAATCCATAAAATCATCTCCAATGCTATTTTAAATTGCAATAAGCAAAAATGCAACCAAAATTATAAAAGTAACAACTAATTTTATAAGATTTTCTTGATTTTGTGTGTTAAAATGTAACCGAAAACAAACATTACTATAGAAACAAGGAGAGAAAGCGTATGGAAAAAATTATTTTCGGTACAGGTGGCTGGCGTGCCGTAATAGGCGAGGATTTTGTTGCAGAAAATATTCGCCGTGTAGCAAAGGGTATTTTCTTGCTTATGCAGGAGCAAAACAGAGCAGACAAGCCTGTTATAGTCGGCTACGACAGACGTTTCCTTTCCGAAACTGCTGCCAAATGGGTTGCAGAGGTTCTTGCCACAAACGGAATAACTGTTTGGATGATGGAGCGCTCTGCGCCAACACCACTTATAATGCACACAGTTAAAAAGCAAAATTTATGGTTTGGTATAGAGGTAACAGCAAGCCACAACCCTGCAAACTACAACGGTATAAAGCTTTTTACACACGAGGGCAGAGATGCAGACGTTGAAACAACCTCTCGCCTTGAGGAAATTATTGCAGGCATTGAGGACGTAGACTTTTTACCCTTTGCAGATGCAGAAACGCAAGGACTTATTCAGCATCTTGCAAATCCTTTTAACGATTTCCTTGATGATATCCTTGATTTATTAGACGTTAAAGCCTTGCGCAAAAGGGGCTTACGTGTGCTTTTTGACTCAATGCACGGCTCGGGCACATACCCATTGCTTGTTATTTTCCACACAGCAAGGTGTACTATTGATACTATTAATACTAATAAGGACGCTTACTTTGGCGGCGTTATGCCTGCCCCATCGGAAAAGAGCCTTTTTGCCCTTAAAAACTCGGTGCTCAACGGTAAGTATGATTTAGGTATTGCTATGGATGGCGACGGCGACCGACTTGGCATTATAGACTCCAACGGCAACTATATAAACGCAAACGAAACACTTTGCCTTCTCTACTACTACCTTGTAAAGTACAAGGGCTGGAAGGGTCCTGTTGTAAGAAACCTTGCTACAACACATATGCTGGATAGAATTGCCGAAAGCTTTGGCGAAAGGTGCTACGAGGTGCCTGTTGGCTTTAAGTACATCTCCTCTAAAATTGATGAGGTTGACGCTGTTCTCGGTGGCGAAAGCTCAGGTGGTCTTACAGTTAGAGGGCACATTCACGGTAAAGACTCCGTTTATGCAGCATCTCTTTTTGCAGAAATGGTAAGCGTAACAGGTAAAACACCAACACAGCTCCTTTCAGAGCTTCGCAAAAAGTTCGGTGCATTTGTTATGGTTGAGGACGATATGAGCTTTGACCCATCAATGAAGGCCGCCGTACAAAAGGTACTGCTTGAGGATAAGCAGCTGCCCGAATTCAGCGATGAAATTGTTAAGGTAAGCTACACAGACGGCTGTAAAATTTACTTTAAGGACGGCTTTGTTATTTGCCGTTTTTCAGGTACAGAGCCATTGCTGCGTATATTTGCCGAAAGCACCAGCGCTGTAAGAGCAAAGGATTATATTAGCACTATTAAAAAGTTTTTGTTTGAGTAAAAATAGAGCTTTGCAAAAGCCTGACTCTCTTATGCCGAGGGTCAGGCTTTCGTTATACTTTAAACATAGCAAAGCTTTATAATCAACGCATAGCGTTCCGAAATTTTTAATTTTTAATTTTGCATTTTGAATTTTAGCAAGGCTTCCCCTCAATTCCTAATTCCACTAATTATTTATACCTTGCATTTTTTACTCTTTCGTATTCCTCATCGGTTATTTCAATGCACTTGCCATGCTTAAAGCCATAAGGAAAGCTGAAGGCATCGGGGCAACGTGCAAAGCTCATATCACCGGGCTTTGAGGAAATAAACGGTACGTAGCCCATTTTTTCTTTTTCACACCCAAAGAAATCTGCCATAAAGCACCACCTGCCATCGGGCAGGGTAAAGGTTGTTGCGCCCTCATAGGAGCCGGGGTGGTACACTTCTTTTTCCATATACTGCTCAAATTCGCTGTCGTGCTCATAAGGGCCGTACAAACTCTTTGACGTGGCATGCATATTCATTGGTGGGTTAGAGGAGTTTTTATAAAATAAGTGATAGGTATCCCCCACCTTTGTTATATGGGAGTCAAGTATCTCGTTTTGCTTTGTAAAAAACAGCTTTGGCTGTGAAAACTCTTCAAAATCCTTTGTAACAGAGCAGTAAATAGACATATGTGTGTAGTTATCCTCTTCAACGGTTGAGCCCCAATGTATAAGATACTCCTGTGTAGCTTCATCAAAAAACACCTCGGGTGCCCACATACAGCCGAAATCATCTCTGCCAATGTGTATAAGGCGCTGCTGTGAAAAGCTAACAAGGTCATTTGTTTTCCACATACAAAGGCTTTTACTGCCGTGGCTGTTTATATGCTTCCAATCCACATTATAATTTTCATCAAACTTTGTTGCAATACAAAGGTCGGTGGTTAAAATAACAAATCCACCTGTGTGAAGGCGTACTATTTCAATATCTCGGCAGCCCTTATCACCAAGGGTGCTCATAAGCACAGGCTCACCACCGTTAACCTGCTCCCAATTAAAGCCATCCTTACTTATACCAAAGTAAACAGCCTCACCATCGGGAGTGAATTTCTCTTTAAAGTGAACAAATAAATATGCCATAACATCACCTGCTTTTTAGATGTAAAAATTATAGCATATGTAAAACTAATAATTCAATACAGTAAAATACTTTGTTATTCCACCTAATTTTTTCGCGAAGCTCTGCTAATTGCTATCTGCTAACAGCTATTCTGCGAAGCTTTACAATTGCAACGCAGTTCCGAAATTTTTAATTTTTAATTTTGCATTTTGAATTTTAGTGAAGCTCCGGCGACTAACACCCATTTGCCATTAACCAAAACTTATGCTATAATTAAAACAAAAAACTACATTTTTTGGAGCAGGCTATGAATATAATTTTAATTGGTATGCCCGGCTGTGGCAAAAGCACGGTAGGTGTTTTACTTGCCAAAAGTATGCTTTGCGATTTTGTTGATACCGATTTAATGATACAAAATAAATATAAACTGAGCCTTTGTGATATTATTAAAAAATATGGTCTTGAAGGCTTTACGAAAAAGGAAAACTCCGTGCTTGCAGAGCTTAGCTGTCAAAACTCAGTTGTAGCAACAGGTGGTAGCGCCGTTTACTGCAACGAGGGTATGCAAAACCTAAAAAAAGACGGCAGGGTTATATACCTTAAGCTTTCCCCCGAGGAAATTAAAAAGAGAATTAAAAATATTACCACACGTGGCATTGCAATGAAGGAGGGCACCACAATAGAGGATCTTTACGCCGAAAGGTGCGCCCTTTACGAAAAATATGCAGACTACACCGTAGACTGCGAGGGCACAACCCCTGAGGAATGTGTAAACAAAATTATAGAGCTTTTTAAAAAGTAAAACAAAGCAAAAGTAAGAGTTAATGTAGTTTTTGCTACATTAACTCTTTTTGTCCTTTAGAGTACGACTCAAATGACTGCCTTGTTTTTTATCCCCAATTATACGGGCGCTTCTTAAAATCAATTTCTTCCTTTGGTGGTATTTCTTTAAAGGATGAAACCTCGGTTATGCCGTGGGCAAGCATTGAATCATAAAGCTCTTCGATTTTTTCTTTACGGAATGGGTTAAATATTGTATACGCGCTTAAAAACTGATTTGCTTTATAATACTCCCAGCTTAAATTTGCAGTTTCTACGTTAAAAAGCTGCTCTTCGGTAATATCTGCAGTCAGCGCACCTTCCCAAAGGTCGTTTAAGTCTGCAACCATACCCAAGGGGTAAAAGCCTGCCTGGTAGTGCCAGTCAAAATCAAAGGCGTGGGCAGATGCTTTAGTCTGGGCTGTTTGTATATCTATAATCTGCTTTATGTAAGGTGCTGCTGCCTCACCATAGTATGCCTTTATAAAGTCCATCATATGGTATTCCACATCGCAATTTACATCCCACTGTAATTTACACAAAAGGTAATTTCGCAGCTCGTTAAAGGCTGCAATATGTGTATCTCCACAGTTGTAAACGTAGCCTGTTATACCAATATCGTGCATATATTTCATTGTAGGCTGCATTGTTTCAAAATTAGAGAAAAACTGGGCTGTGTTTATAAAGTTAATTGTGTAATCGTATATGTAGGTTGTATCCGCCACCTTTACCCAGTTTGCAAAATCCTGGGAAATAGTCGGCTCGTTTTCTGCAAAAAGGTTATCAAAGGTTTCGTTACCATCCTGCGCGCCGCACTCTGTGAATGGGTGGCTACGGCAGGCCTTGTGAAGTCCACAAAGCACAGGTACTACGTTGCTGTTGCACCTAAGGGACATATCCGTTGGTGGACGGTCTGTTTCGTTATATGCGTAAAAGGTAAACGTAAAATCGGGAAATTCATCATCCAAGGCATCTGCAAAGGCATTTGTAAAAAGTATTGTTGGCGCACTTACGCTGCCGTACCTTTCGTAAAGCTCCTCGCAGGTAGCACAACGGCAGTAGTTTGTGTTATCCTTTTGCCCTATGTGAATATGCTTTGCCCCTGTTGTACATTCAAGTATTGCCTTCCTTGCATTTTCTACGGCAACCTTTAAAACCTCAGGGTTAGAAAGGCACACGTGGTCCCTTGTTTTTGTTCCCTCTGCCGTAGTTGCAAAATATTCCGGGTGCTCCTCTATAAGCTCATCGGGTACTAATTTATCTAAGGTAACGTCCCACATAACGTATGTGAGCGCTCCACCGTACTCGGTAGCCTCATTCCAAAAGGAAACGTTCATTTTTGTTCTTGCTCTATAAGCATCGGTAGTGCCTATGCTGTCGTTACGGCGTATAGCGAAGGATGGCTCAACTACTCGGTTGACGTTACCGTCTATTATAATATCCTTGCTTTCGGGCACAACCTCAAGGGTTGGGGTAAACCAGCGCACACCAAGGTATTCTTCAAGAAAGGTATATACTCCGTATAGGGTGCCACGGCTGTTTTTACCTGCAATATACAGGCGCTCTCCGTTTGAGTACAGCATAAAGCCATCGTCTGCAAGGGCTTCTCTGTCTATTTTAAAAACGTCAGTTTCTAAATCGGTTTTACCGATTATAATTGCCTTTTGTGTTGGAACGTAGCTGCTTTCGGTAACGGTCTCAATTTGAGCTCCGCTGATTTTTTTAACGTAATCCTTTAGCTCCTTAACAGCAGTGCATATGGTTTCATCCGGCTCGTTTTCCGTTACTATTACAAAATCTGTTACGCCGTTTTCCACAATAGCCATAGGTGACGTAACCTCAACAGGCATATAATCATTTCCACCGTAATCTATAGTGGTATCTACAGAAAAAATACCCGTTATATAAAGAATAACCTCAAAAAAAGCAAGTATTCCCTTTAAAGTTCTCATACCGTTCCCCCTTGCAAGCAATAGGTTGTTTTTCTATACTATATCACTTTATATTTTTTTATACAATGCTTGAGCAGAAAATTAAAAATCCCCACCTACTAAGTGGGGATTAAGCTTATTCTTCACCTTTGTTATCGTTTTTTGACTCGCCTTTAATTTCTGCCATATAGCCTGCGGTAATTACACCTGATGGCAGGGCAATAATCGCAATACCAAAAACTGAGGATACCATTGTCACAATTCGACCAATCGTGGAAACAGGGTATATATCGCCGTAGCCAACAGTAGTAAGAGAAACCGTTGCCCAATAAACAGCATCAAAAAAATTGCCAAAGGACTGTGGCTCAACGTTATATATAACCAAGGCCGAAATTAAAACGTATGCCACCGACATTGTTACAACGGCAAGCAAAACCTTTTTTTGTTTTTTGAAAACGTTTGCGATATCCTTAAAGCTTTTAGAATACCTGGCAAATTTTGCCGCTCTGAAAACCTTAAGCGTTCTTAAAAGCCTGAAAAGCTTTAACAGCCTAAAGCCACTGTTAAGAATTGTTAAGGATGGCAAAATAGAAACTAAATCTATTATTGCCATTGGTGTAAACGGAAACAAAACAAAAGAAATTGCAGCCTTATTAAGCTTATAGTCAGCTGTAAAAAGTCTTAAAATATAGTCAATAATAAAAATAACTACGGTAACACGGTCTATGTAATAAAAAACAGTATTAGTTTCTTTAAAAGCAAGTGGAAAAATGCTTACAACAATAGTAACCATCATAAAAATATCGTAAACAAGGCTAACCTTATTATTGCCGGTTTGTGCCTCTACCATATCAAAAATTTTCTTTCTCATTTTTTCACCTCGAAGAAGATTATATATAAAAGCACGTCAACTTTCAAGTAATATGGGACAATATTTTTTCTGTGCATTTTTCAAGCCGAAAATAATATTAATATTCTTTTCTATTTACATTTTTTACCTGTTTGCTATAATAAAAACAGGTGATTTAATTACCAAAAGACTTTAAACTACAGGAGAAATTATTATGTCAAAATTAAAAATTGCACTTATAGGCAATGGTGGTATTTGCCGTGCTTGCCACGTTAAAAATTATTTTGAGGATGACAGAGTAGAGGTTGTTGCCTTCTGCGATATTATTGAAGAAAGAGCAATTGCACTCAGGGATGAATACTACCCAAATGCTGCAGTATATACAGATTATAAAGAGCTTTTGAAGGATGAAAGCATTGATGCAGTTGATATTTGCACACCAAACTACCTTCACTCCATAATTGCAGTTGCTGCATTTAAGGCAGGTAAGCACGTATTGTGCGAAAAGCCTGATGCTGTTGACGTTACAGAGGTACTTAAAATGAAAAATGCTGCCGATGAGGCAGGCAAAGTGCTTATGGTTATAAGAAATAACCGTTTTGCTACAGCTTCACAGTACGCTAAAAAGTTTATTGAGGATGGCAAAATGGGTGAAATCTACTGTGGCCGTTGTGGATGGCAAAGGCGCAGAGGTATCCCTGGCAAAGGTGGCTGGTTTACAACTAAGGAGCAGTCCGGTGGTGGCCCACTTATTGACCTTGGCGTACATATGATAGACCTTGCTGTATGGCTTATGGGTAACCCAACACCTGTTGCAGTAAGCGCAAATACATATACAAAATTTGCAGATAGCGATACAAGCGACTCCGAAAACTCAAAGTTTGGCGACGCAAACGCACAGGGCACCTTTGACGTTGAGGACCTTGCAATGGGTATGATTCGCTTTGATAACGGCGCCGTGCTCCAAATAGAGTTTAGCTGGGCATCAAACATTAAGGTAGAAAACCGTTTTGTTGAGCTGCGTGGTACAAAGGCAGGCCTTAAGTGGGATGGTAACGAGGTTGAGTTCTATACAGAAGATGACGGCCAGCTCCTTGATATTACACCAAGAGGCAATATGGACTCAAACGGCCACAAGGGCAATATACGCAACTTTATTGATGTTATTACACAAGGCGCAGAGCCTGTTTTCAAGCCATCACAGGGCGTGGATATGATAAAAATCCTTTGCGCAATCTACGAATCTGCAGAAAAAGGCAGAGAGGTTTTGCTTTAATAAAAATAATATGAATCATTACCTATAAAAAATGAATGTGGATATCCGATTACTTTAAGTATAAGTAGTTTTTACAAGTATTGATGCTTACGGTTATTTTGCTGTTTCCTTTGGATGATACTGATTATTCTAAAGGAAACAGCAATGAATAAGCTATTGTTCGTTCATTTTAGCAGAGCTATTGATGCCTTTTATATTTTTCTTACAGCTTTGATGATGAACTATTCGTAAAATTTAAAACTAATTTCAGGTGAGTTTATGAATGATATTTTTTTGTGCTACAGAGGTCGTGGAGCGCAGACGGCAAAACTATTCAAAAGATATATGACCTCCCGAAAATATGATAGTGTTTGGTATTCGGATCATGAGGTTTACGGAAATTATAAAAAAGATATACCGGATTTGATTTCTGCTGCAAAATGCGCGGTTCTTTTTATTACAGATAATTTTTTTCATAATTTTATACCGGATGAAAACAACCCGAAAAGTATTGATAACCCGATTGAATGCATAACATTATTAGAAATCATTGAAATTGAACGCAAGCTTCAAATTGATAACGATTTTAAAATAGTAACTGTTTTTCTTGATAGGGAAGCAATAACAATTGATGAACAAAATATATTAAGAAAAGTTTTCAATGATGCAGGAATTTTAACGGAGGATAGCGTAAATCATTTTGCTCAAAGTAATATTGTAAAATTTAATACAAGAAAAGATATTGAGGAAGATTTATTTGAAAGTTTGTATAATTCAATATTATCTTCCGAATATTTCAATGATAAACTTATAGGCAATTTTGAATTTTGCCAAAACAAAACAACTGTAGACATAATTGTTCAAGATTTCAAAAAACCAATTTCAATTGCATTCGTAGAATTTTCTGACGAAATAGATTTTTATAATAAGGTAGAACGTATTAACAGTAATGTGGTTAATGCAAAACAGAATGACGATATGATTTCTGTTGTAAAATGCAATTCTACCCGAGAAAGTAATACAGATAATTTAGAAATTGAAATACTTTTTAAAACAATTGAATATAGGTTGTTTAACAAATGTATTCAGCTTTGGGATAACGAAAGGCTAAAAATAAGTGAAAAAATTTATAATTATGACTGCGAGGAAGAGCTTTACTGTATTCCCAATGCTATGGGTTTGGCGTTAATGGTTATTACCTCTGATAATTATTTGGTTTTTTCAAAGAGAAGCCTGCAACGTGCAATACGAACAGGAGAATATGATTGCTCAATAGTTGAGGGTTTAAAAATTGAGGTTGATGAACCACCTTTTTTTGACTATGATATATTTGATGAAAATTATATAATCAATGAATGTCACCGAGCTTATAAAGAAGAGATTTCCGACAAAGATTCAAAAATAACTGTAAATTTGAATGGAATTATTTTGGATAAGCAATACGGTCAATGGAATATTGTCGGAACAATTTACACAGACAGAACAAGGGAGCAACTAATTCAGGAGCACCCGTTAAGAAGAGATACTTATGAAAAAAATCAGCTCATATTTGTACCATTAGAAAAAGAAATGATTCTAAAAAAGGTAACAGAATTCAAACGTGTTGGTCTATGGGATACGGCACTCGCTGTTTTAAAATTAACTCTTCTCAGACATGGATTAGATATAGAAGATTAAATTAAACAGAAATACTACTGAAAATTAAAATCACGGCGTGAGCCGTGTATGTAATCAATAGAAGGATTGGATAAAAAAGAGCCTCGCTATTGCGAAGCTCTTTTTTGGTTTTAAGTTTCTTATAATGAGGGAAGGTAATATAAAACACAACCACCAATATGTTTATCAATTTAACCCGTAATCATCTTTATAAGTGACATAATAAAGGTGATAAAAGAGTTCATTTTTTCAAACAAATTAAAAAACGGTGACGTAGCGTTTTCCTCTTCGCTTTCTGCATCGAAACGGATGTTATCCATACTGATATTAGCGCTGTTGCGGGAGGAAAAAACAAACTTAATATCCTTTACCTCGTTAAGAACGTTGTTAGAAAAGGTTTGGTTGGTCATATCATTGCTCATTACAAGGGTGTTGAGGCTTATGCTAATTGTGTGCCATTTTCCGTCAGCCGGGATGGTAACTGCTTCAAAATCAGCGGAAGTGTAGTAAGAGAGTGAGTTCGTATAAAGCTCAATACGGTCAAAGGTCACAGCTTCCGCCCCGTTGTTTCGAACATAAAAGCTTATAGTGCCATAATCGGTATAGTTATCATCGGCTTCGTCAAAGTTTTCGGTTGAAGCGGCGTTCTTGTAGGTGAGCTTCGGTTTAACGGCAAAGGTCTCCGAAGAAGAAATAATATTAAGTCCGTTTTCACCGCTGAAAGCATCAACGCTCTCAATATTTACTTTTGCATTCTCACCATACCATGATTTGTAGTAGCTGCCGTATGTATCGGAATAATTGTGCCACAGCAAAATATCATCGCAATCAGTCCATGGCTTATCCACCCAATAATTTGCATTTTCGGGAACATTCCATTTAAACGGGCTTGCAGGAATAGTCTGGTTGTTGCTTTGTGTTGCGAAAAGATTAGAACGATAATTTCCGACACAGTATGCATACGTAACAGATGTGGGAGTGGTAATGCTGTCGGAATAAACTCTTACGGTATCTTTGTTTATTATTTCTGCATTTGCTTGCACAAATATTCCTCTGCTGTCACAAATTGCAAAGCCATGAAGTGTATTCCCGTTTACTGCGAGACCGTCGCCCACATCGGAAAAAGTTACAAAAACACTTGAATCAGCGATCTCAATATGTTTGGGATAGGGTGCAGAGTAACTGTTATATTTGCCGTAAACGAGACCGTCAGCAGCATAAGCCATTCTTTTACCGATTTCTTCTTTGCATTCAGGATGAATAGCACCAACATCAGCTGTAAAGGTTGAAGGAATGTCATAATTTGTAACAACTGCTCTTGAATCGGGAGCTTCATTACGGAACTTAGAATATTCAATATTCCAATCAATAAGATTAAAACCATTATCGGAGTACATATAGGGAGCAAGTTGTGTATAAATGAGAGGGAGAAGACCATTATTATAGTTAAAGTGGTCTGTGTAGAAGCTTTGTAAAAGCTCAAGCTGAGCAGTGTATTCCTCGGGAGAATAGCCAAACATAAGGTCTGTTTCACCTTGATACCAAATCATACCTGATAGTCTGAAATTCTTGAGAGCATTTGTTCTTAAATTGAAATTTGCAGTCATATCGTGATATATATTCTGTTCAGCTTCATTCCAATCACCGATTTCGATATATCTGCCATGGTTTGAAAGGATATTTTTTACATCAGCACAATTATCAATTGCATCTCTTGAGAGCCAGGATGCAATTGTGGAGCCACCTAAAGAGGAATTAAGTATACCAACAGGCATATTCAATTTTTCAAGCATACTTTCTGCAAAAAAATACGCAACAGCACTCATACCATAAATGCCGTCATCCTCACCGGTGATCCATTTAGCATCCTTGATATCGTTTTGGGCATCAAGGGGCACAAGCTCTGATGAGCCGTTGTATTCAGGATAGGCAGGTTCAACAAGAACGCGAAGCCATTTTGACAGTTTTTCACCCCGCGCCATCATCTCTTTGCCGGATTTTTCTTGTGCAAGGGGATACATCATATTACTTTGTCCGCTTGCAAGCCATAACTCTCCGAAAACAATGTTTTCAAGCTTTGCAAATTCTTGTAAATCAGCAGTTAAAACAATTGAGTATTCCTCGAAGCCTCCCGCAGGGGCAACAAACGAAACGAAAAAAACGCCGTCGGAATTTACAACAGTGTTACCTTTTCTAACAAGCGCTTTGCTTGAATTAAAAAGGGTTGCACTAATTGCTGTGCCGGGCTTACCTGTGCCGGCAAAAACAACCGCATCGTTTTGTTTGAAAAGCATGCCATCACCATAAACCGAATATAATGATGCTTGCACCTCCCCGGCATAGGATATAGTAATACAACAAGAGAGAATTGCTATAGACAATAAAACTGATATTATTTTTTTAAACATATACTCACCACATAAAAATTAATGCTGTAAAAGGATCATAGCACGGTTTTTTTTATTAGTCAACAAATAAAGATTGTGTTTGTTCATTAAAAATTTTGCTATTTATTCCGATTACGCTCACTGTATGCTCCGTTTAAACTCTCGCCCTTGATTTTGTTTTTGTCTAAAGCCATCGTTATTCCTCGCAAATTGTAATCTTCTTTAATAGTCATATTTGGGCTCCTACTTATATAATAAAAAACGACAAATACTTCACGATTTTTTCTTTTCTATGTTTTCACAAAGCAAATGGTGTTTTGTAGTGCAAAATAACTTATGTAGCGTGCAGAGAAATTCGTAAAATATGCCTAATTTGGGAACTAATTCCCTAAAAGTACCGAAATGCTGAATAATCTTTTTCGCTGGGAAGTACTGCCGAAAAGCAAAATAAACATTCTCACTGCCCCTCAAAAACCCAAAACTAATTCCCTAAAAATGCCTGAATTTCAAGCGAAAATTTGCGATTTTTCGTTGTGGTTTATGGGCTTTTCTATGTGAGAGATGGGGTTTGGAGAAGTGAGAAATAGGGGCAAGAAAAGACCCCACTCGGTTGGAGTGGGGGAGAAAATAGTTATTCTTTATACGCATTATTTATTATTTATTTTAATCATATCAGCCTGATTAGTTATATGCTCATAAGGTGATTCAGGATGCCTACTCCAAAAACAATTAATATCAAAATGATGCTCTCTAAGTTTCTGAGCCAAATTTGTAATATGTATCAAGTCGCTTTTGAAATTTGAAACAGAGCGACTATTTAACAGCTCAGTTATTTTTCTTATATTACAACTATATTTTAGTTCATCCTCTAAGTTCTTTACTTGAGGAATAGTAATAACCTCTGCCACATTACGATTCTTTCTGAGCTTTTCAATGTTCTTATCCAAGACATCTGTATTGTTGGTATCTGTATCAAAAATTAAAACAACGATAGTCCCTTTTTTGAATGTTCTAAGTATCGCATCACTTATGAAATTCTGTATAACATTTTTTATTTGAACTCTACCGTGGATAATAACCTCTAAATCGTTTTTTAGAATATTGACAATTTTCTTTTCATCTTCACCTTCAACAAAATATTGAACATTTGCACCATTCTTCACCGTGATTACCCCTCCTTATTGTAATCTATTAAATCATAAATTAACTCTAATGCGGGGGCAGTAGAGAACAAATCGTTTTCTACTGCATTTCTTAATGAGTCTGTGCCTCTTTTAAGTAGTGATGATGCTTCAACACAAGTAATAGGACTTTCGGGATTGGAGATATCCTTACGCAAGAAAGTATAAGTGTGTTTAGGCAAGTCCATGTCTAAGATATCGGTATTATGTGTTGTAAAAAATAGTTGCTCGCCTGGTTTAAGAAAAGCTATCATTAATGATAAAACTGCTTTTTCAATATCAGTGTGAATATAAGAAAATTTTTCATCACAATAATAAAAACCATTATTCCCTTGTATGAGTGAAGAAAGAATATTTGCCAATTCAGCACCCGCTTTAGTTCCACTTGAAAACAGCTCCGTATCTAAACGTTGACCATCCTGAAGGACAATAGACTGATTTTGTAAATGAACAACATAAGCTTTTTCTGCATCTTGTGATATTTTCACTTCTCTGATTGCTGTATCTAATGATTTTAATATGTTTTCAAGTACAAATCTAAAGTTTTCGTCTTTATTAGGCAATGAGAGTTTTCTGTTGTCTTCGGGATATTCGAAGAACCAAGCAAGCTCCCCAATTTTTTCCAATTCCTCTATATAGTTTTCTGCCGGTGTAAATGGTTTGTCAGCAATTCTTTCAATACAGGATTCATAGCTATCCTTAACTAATATTTTTTCCTTGCGAACTTCAACCATTATATCATTGGCAACAATCTTGTCATTTTCCTTTGGTGGAATAGAACATATTACACGATATAAATAATTATTATCAGAAGCCATGTCTATTACAAATGATGCTTCCTTTGCTCGATCGCAGATTTTTTCTGTAAGGAAAATATAATTTTTTTTATCAATGAAATTAAAAATTTTCATTATCATTCTTCCAAAGGTGGTTTTACCTGAGGCATTAGCACCAAAAATTACATTTACTTTTTTATATCTGAAATTAGTACGTTCAGGCAAATGTTCTTCTTCGATTGTTGAGCCTACAATCTTTTTTGGGTAAGTTAAATTCATATGAAAGTTTTTAAAAGCATAAAAATTATCGAATTTTACATCTAAAACAACCATTTTCTTCTTCCTTTCGTGCATTAGTTCGTGTTTCACGAAGTAATCCCTCCCACATATTTTAGTAAATTATTTGATAAAAATCAATAGTTTTATTTAAAATTATGCCCTTACATTTAAAAAAATATCACTTTAAAATTGAAAATTATGTCAAAAACAAATAGTTATTGTTCTATATATATAAAGTGTTCCATTATATTTATGGAATATCAAGTCTAAATAAAGTTATTAAATTGTTTGCGTAAAACAACTATTCATTCAAATGAGGAAATTGTAAATGCATGATAATCGTAAAGAAAACTCGGAACTCTTTCATGATAAGTGTTCCGAGTTATTTTTCTCTTTCGTATGTGAATTTTACTTTATTGTAAAAATAAAATAATCTTGATATTCCGTACCATCATGCCCTATCAGTTTTTCTTTTGAAGGTACAAATCCCATATTAGACAAAGCTTTTATTCGTTCTTTTGCTTCGGGAATGGCTTTTGTTGCTATTTTATCACAATCAAATAATTCAAAAGTTGGCTGGATGATTAACGAAAGTATATTTTGTATATCTACAGCATTTTCATAATCATTTTTCAAATCAAGACGGAGCAAACCGCAATTTGTAAAAAGATCGTTGTCCGAAGCTCTATGAAATAATTCTATTGTTCCAATAGCTTCTTTGGTATCTTTATCAATGATAGACCAACGGATAAAGCCTTGTCTGCTATATTCCCAAATCCAATATTTTATTGCTTCTTCCATTCGGCTTTCCGTGGTATAGTAAAAATCATCACCACCACAGTTATCGCTGTTAAAAAACGGAACAGCTTTTTTATCGGAATAAACTTTTAATAAATCTCTGCAATCCTCTTCGTTTACAAACCGCAAAAGATATTTTTCATTCTCAAATTGTGGACAAATTTCATATATATTACTCATAATGACACCTCTCTTCAGAACATTTGTTCGATATAATTATAGCATATAAATTTCAAAAGTCAACCTTTTTCAGTTTTAACAACTTATTACAAAAATAAAAGAGCTGACAGAAATCAGCTCCTTGTTGTGGATGAAATAATAAATTGAATATTATATAAATCCTCTCTTTTTTGCTTCTTCAATCAACTTGGGTTGAATTAAAGGATATGTCCAATTTTCTACTAATGTATCTGTAATCAGGATTTTTTCCATTTCACTATTTAATTCGTTCTCAAGTGATTTAATATCTGCAAAGAATAACATACCATAGGTTTCTTCGCCTGTTTCATTTACATTGTTTTTGCCTGTGACCGAATAAACACAAATGGGAGAAACAGTAAAATTCAATGCACCTGTTTCTTCTTTTAGTTCTCTTTTTGCAGTTTCTAAAATAGTTTCATTTTCCTCTCTATGACCACCGGGAACTTCGTAAGTGTTTCTTTCCTTATGCTTACAAAATACCCATTTACCATTTGTTTTAGAAATAATAACTGCAAATTTCAAAAGTTCATCTGCTGCTTGGTCATAAAATTTAACTTCTATCATTTTCTCAAAATCTCCATTTTTTATTTATATAATCCCATCTTTTAGATCTGCGAAGAAACTATTGGTAAAGTTATTCATGTCTTTGCACAAAGGAATAGTTTCCGGTAAATAGCATTTGTTTTGGTTTAAAACATTCTTTTCCATAAAATCTAAAGTATCAATTAACGATTGTCCTCTGACAGAACCGGTAATTAATGTTTTTACAACCTGGTATGTTCTGCCACCCTCTAACACGTGAGCATCGTGTAAAATCTTTCCTTCGATGGTTTCGGGTATTTCGCTCCTTTGAGACTCCCAAGCTATTTGGATTGTTTTAGATATTTTTTCTTCATTATAATTCTGTGCTATCATCCACTGCTTGATTTTTCCCTCGTCGGAATATATGAAGCCATGAAAGTATGTTGCTAATTTTAAACATTCTTCATCAACAGTGTAATTACAATTGGAAAGAATTTTACTAACCATTTTTTGAACCAGTTCAATATGCCACATATTATGCATAATATCTTTATCTGCATAATAGGGTTCAACAAATTCAAGCAAAGCTTTATCGTTCAACATATTTATATCTCCATCAAATTTAAGTTTATGAATTGAGTATATCATATTAATAAAAAAAGATAAAGTGTTTACGTTGTGAATAAAGTTCAAAGCTTTAATGAAATATTTTTCTTGTGAAAAATATGAAATAATCTTGCAGATTATGAAATATTGCTCCAATGTCGCAATATGAAATAAAATTCGCCTTTAAAAAACATATGCGATAGCATATTTCATACGCTTTGGCGTATTTCATAGCGAAAGCTATTTCACTCGCTGTAAGGCGAATTTCATTGCACCAAAAAAAGAACGACACCCTTTTGGGTGTCGCTTTTTTTGGTGCGAGAGACGGGACTTGAACCCGTACGGGATTACCACACGCCCCTCAAACGTGCGCGTCTGCCGATTCCGCCACTCTCGCAAGTGCTCATATACTATACCACCGAAAAACAGATTTGTCAACAACTTTTTTAAAAAATTTTAAAATTTTTATATCGGTGGTGGTGGAGCGTTCTCTTTTTGTTTTTCTACAGTTAGGGTGAAAAGAATTATCCGAACCATGTTTTCTACAGGCGGATTTCCGTTCATCCTGTGTTAAAATACTCGCCAATCCGAAAGGATTCGCTGCGTTTTTGCCTTGGCTGACCAAAAATCCGCACTGTATAAAATCTTTGACCTAAAAGCGAAAGATTTTTATTGGATTTTTGGTGTTGAGGGCGAAGATAGGCTGGCGCCTTTCAAGGCCGAAACGCCGAAAAGACTTAAAAAGATTCGCTTTTAGGCAGGTTCGGATAACTCATTTCACCCTAA
>JAZNTU010000044.1:0-34722 GCA_045591945.1 Acutalibacteraceae bacterium
CTTTGACCTAAAAGCGAAAGATTTTTATTGGATTTTTGGTGTTGAGGGCGAAGATAGGCTGGCGCCTTTCAAGACCGAAACGCCGAAAAGACTTGAAAATACTCGCTTTTAGGCAGGTTCGGATAACTCATTTCACCCTAATCTGCAGGCCAGAACTCTTCAACAAGCTCGGATTTAATACCTGTTTCGTCTTTTTCGAAACATTCTGCCAAAATTTTCCAACCTAAATCAAGGGAAGCCTCAAGTGATAAATTGACGGATAAATCCATTAACTCATTCTCAAATAAAACACCGTATTTTAAAAGCTTTTCATCCCAACGGCTCATAGAAAAGCCCATATTTTTCTTTTCAAGAGTTTCTTTATATGATGAATACAAGCGTATCATCGCATCCATAAGCGCACGGTGGTCCTTACGTGTTTTACCGTTAACGTTCTGTTTCAAACGAGAAAGGGAACCAAACGGCTCAATACGTCCACCCTTAAGGTAATACTGACCTTCTGTAATGTAGCCTGTATTATCGGGCACAGGGTGTGTAACGTCATCACCGGGCATTGTTGTTACAGCTAATACCGTTACAGAGCCGGAATCTGCAAAGTCAACAGCCTTTTCATAACGGGAGGCAAGCTGTGAATAAAGGTCACCCGGATAACCTCTGTTAGAAGGTACCTGCTCTTGAGTTATAGCAATTTCCTTCATAGCGTCGGCAAAGTTTGTCATATCAGTAAGAAGCACCAATACATCCTTGTTCTGCAAGGCAAACTGCTCTGCAACTGCCAACACCATATCGGGAATCATCATACATTCAACAGTTGGGTCAGACGCTGTGTGAATAAACATAACCGTTTTACTCAATGCGCCACCCTTTGAAAGCTCTTCTTTAAAGTACAGAAAATCATCGTACTTTAAGCCCATACCACCAAGCACAATTACATCTGCCTCAGCCTGCATTGCAATACGTGCAAGCAGCTGGTTATACGGCTCACCTGAAATGGAGAAAATCGGTAATTTCTGTGAAACAACCAACGTATTAAACATATCAATCATTGGTATGTTTGTTCTCATCATTCTGTTAGCAAGAATACGCTTAACAGGGTTAACCGAAGGTCCACCGATAGGCTTCATATTATCTGCAAGTGCAGGACCCTTATCTCTCGGTTCGCCTGAGCCGTTAAATATACGGCCAAGCAAATCCTCACTGAAGGAAACCTGCATTTCGTGACCTAAAAATCTAACCTCATCGCCTGTAGAAATACCTTGACCACCGGCAAAAACCTGCAAGGAAACAACGTCACCTTCAATTTTATTTACCTGTGCAAGGGATTTACCGAAGCGAGTATTAATTTGTGCAAGCTCCTTATACTGAACGCCTGTAGCCTTTACTGTAATAACGTTACCGGTGATAGATTTAATTCTGTTATAAACCTTATTCATTATCAATCACCCTCCTTAAGCAAAAGCCTTGCTTTTTCGCTTAATACACCGTTACCCTCTTGGTAAAGTGCATCAATTTCAGCCTCGGCGCTTTTAAACTCTTGGCTTTCAAACTCTTTATAGTTCCAGTCAATAAATCTTTGACGCATACGGTTAAAATAGCTACGAGCAGCATCCTTGTTTTCGAGAGAGTAATCACTACCCAAAACAAAAACAAGCTTATTAATAACGTACTGCTGACGCTCTGTTGTGCAGTTAGCATCAACTGCATCGAAGGAGTTTTGCTGTAAATAAACAGCATCGAGCATATCTGCCTTAAGGTAGGTTATATAGTCAAGCAAGGACGTACCCTCTTCACCAACAACCTTCATCATTGAACCGATTTCATCACCGTGATGGAGAATAGCTTTACAAAAATCAACCTTATCAGCAGCAATTACACTCCTGTATTTTGACCAAGATATAAGTGGGTCAATTGCAGGATACTTTCTTGCATCGGAGCGCTCACGAGATAAGCCGTGGAACGCACCAACAACCTTCAGGGTTGCCTGTGTAACAGGCTCTTCAAAGTTACCACCTGCAGGAGAAACAGTGCCACCGATTGTAACGGAGCCTGTGCTGCCATCGGGCAAACGAACGTAACCTGCTCTTTCATAAAAGGCTGCAATATATGATTCAAGGTATGCAGGGAAAGCCTCTTCGCCGGGAATTTCCTCAAGTCGACCTGACATTTCACGAAGCGCCTGTGCCCAACGAGAGGTTGAGTCTGCTAAAAGAAGAACGTTTAAGCCCATTTGTCTGTAATACTCTGCAAGAGTAACAGAGGTATAAACAGATGCTTCTCTGGATGCAACAGGCATAGAAGAGGTGTTACAAATAATTATTGTACGCTCCATAAGAGAACGCCCTGTTTTTGGGTCTGTAAGCTCCGGGAACTCAGTTAAGGTTTCAACAACCTCACCCGCTCTTTCACCACAAGCAGCAATAATAACTATATCAACGTCTGCATATTTAGAGGTTGTGTGCTGTAAAACGGTTTTACCTGCACCAAACGGACCAGGTGTGCAATAGGTACCACCTTTAGCAACAGGGAAAAACGAGTCGATAAGACGCACCTTTGTTTCCATAGTTTCAACAGGCGCTAATCTTTCGCTGTAGCACTTAACAGCACGCTTTACAGGCCATTTAAACGACATTGTAACAGGGATTTCACGGCCACGCTCATCTGTTAAAATTGCAACGTTTTCCTTAACGGTATATTCACCCTTTTCAACTATAGATTTCAATGTGTACCTTCCTAATAAATTAAAAGGAACAAAAATCTTGTGTGTAAAAGGCCCTTCAGGTACAGTACCAATGTACTCACCTGCACGCAGAACGTCACCAACCTTAGCAGTAGGTGTAAACTCCCATTTCTTTTGAATATTTAAACCATCGGCATATACGCCACGCTCCAAGAACCAGCCTGCCTGCTCAGCTAAAACAGGAAGTGGATTTTGAAGTCCGTCATAAACCTGACCGAGAAGGCCGGGACCCAGGTCAGCAGAGAGCATTTCTCCGGTAAATTCAACGTCATCGCCACATTTAATACCATCGGTCATTTCATACACCTGTATTTGTGCAACGTTGCCTTTTATTCGAATAACCTCGCTTTTGAGGGTGGTTTCACCAACCTTAACAAAGCAAATTTCATTCATTAATACATTATCAGTAAACTCAACAGAAACAAGGTTTCCGTTTATGCTTACTACCTTGCCAACATTATTGCTCACTGTTTTACCTCCTGTCTGTCTGCAGATAAAATAGAGTCGTAAATTGCTTTATAGGTAACTCTACCTGCTTCAGTATCAAACTGCCTTATGCGTGCCATAAGCTTTAATTTTATTCTGTAGTAAAAAACAAACTCTTCAGAGAAATTATCCATCGGCTTAAGCGAATCTAAAATTCGCAAACGATATCCATTAAGAAAAAGCTCTGCCTCTAACGGATTTTCGATTTCCATTGCAAAAGTTACTGCCTTAACATGCTCAACAGGAATTTGAACGTCCATATCCTCAAAATACGATTTCATTTTTTCTGCTCTTGCCTTACCTAATGCTATACGCAAGCTTCGTTCACTTTCGAGCCAAGCATCAACTAAAACCGAGCCTGTTTTATTGAGCTGTTTTGGTGGATTAATTGTTAATTGTTCTAAAATCTTCAGTGCTTTTTTACTCAAAAACCTGGAGCAAAGCTCCATAAATCTTTCTTCGGTAATAGGCAACGGCGAATTATCACTCAAGCCCTCCAAAGAAGGTAGCTGAGATACAAGATAAAATTCTGCCATAATTATTCTGCCTCTTTCATTAATGCTATTACCTTGGGGCTAAGATAATTAGAAAGCATATCAACAACCTCTTCGGCTGAATAATCATAGTACACACTACCATTATTAACTGCAATACGGAAGCCACCGTCAAAATTATCACTTGCTTTTAAAGTTATGCCTTTTGATAATTTAGCTTTAAGTGCAGAAAGAAGCGTCTGCTCGAGTGTATTTAAATCTTCTGTATTTAAAATAACGCTAACGTCATCAACCTCAGATTTATTAGCCCAACACTCAACAACCTTAAAAATAAGCTGCACAAAGGACTCGGATGAATATGCAGACGAAACATTTTCGTTGATTATTGAATTTAATTCTTTAGTTATACTTTCTCTAAAAGAAATAAGCAAATTGCGACCGGCTTGGCGAATGGCATCCTCCCCAGATTTTACTATTTTGGCATTTTCTGCTTTTGCATTCGAAACGATTGAAGCTGCCTGTGCTTGAGCATCTGCAATAATTTTATCTGCCTGTGTTTTTGCTGCTAAAATTATAGCTTGTGCCTCTGCTTCTGCTGCCTCTACACCATCTTTTTTAATTTGTTCAATAAGCTCTTGAAGCTGTATTTCCATAATGCCATCTCCTTTATGATTATTATTTATTATGTCAATTTTCTCGTAAAAAAAGCAAAAGGAACCAACAATCCTCTACAGACAGCTGGTTCCTTAAAAATATTACCCGAATAATATATCACAATAGAATAAAATAGTCAATCCCCTATTTATATATAAGTTTATCCAAATAGTGTTAATTAAATAAACATTATGCCGTAGGGAGTTTTACAATCACCTTAAACAAATCACCGTCAATTGAAATACTCAGGCTACCTCCTTGAAGCTTACACAGGTCATCAGCTATAGAAAGACCTAAGCCGTTACCCTCGTTAGCACGAGATTCATCTCCTCTTACAAATCTTTCGGTAAGAAGCTCAGGTGAAATGTTAAGAGGCTCTTTAGAAACGTTTTTAATTTCAAAGCAACCAAAACCGTTTTCCTCATAAACACGCACGTAAACTCTTGAATTTGGTGCAGAATACTTTTTAGCATTGCTGAAAAGATTAGAAATAATTCTGTAGGTTTTCACACTGTCAGCAAAAACAATAGGCGCAGACTCAGGCTCTGTGAATTTAACCTCAATTCTGTTGTTTTCAAACTCTGCAGAAAACTCTACAATAGCCTGAACGGCGAGCTCTGATAAATTAATATTAATTTTATTAAGCTGTACGTTACCTGTTGATGCCTTAGATGCTTCAATTAAATCTTCAATAAGTCTTTTAAGCTTAATTGACTGGCTGTTGATAACATCAATGTATTCTAACGCTTTTTCATCAGTAATATCACATTTGCCAAGTAAATCCGAATAATTTATAAGAGAGGTTAACGGAGTTTTCAGGTCGTGTGAAACATTAGTAATAAGCTGTGTTTTCATTTGCTCATTTTTAACAGCCTCAGCAACGGCATCCTCAAGAGCATCGTTGTAGCCATCGAGATTTTCAGCGAGAGTGCGCAGAGCCTTTCCTACCCTTTCATTACCGAAGCTAATCTTTTTACGCTCACCTGATGCAACAATAATTTTATCAAGGTTATTCATAAATTTTACAGCAAAGAAGCAAACAACCAAGTCAAAAACTAAAAGACACGAGCCAATAAGCAAAATAAACACACCATCAAAGCCTGTAAACCATTCAGCAAAGGTTATAAATAAACAAATCAAAGCATTGATTAAAAAGAATAATATACAGCCTGCAATAAATTGCCACTTAAAAACACGTGGCTTATATTCAAATATTTTTGCAAGCTTTTTGATAACTATAACTATGCCTTTAATAACAAGACTCAAAAGCATAAATATTAACGTCTGTTTAAAGAAGGATTTACCGGCCTTTTTTATTCTTACAACAGATGACAGCCACTCGCTGATAATTACCAGGAAGGCCACAACAACAGCGATTAAAAATACTTTAAAATCATTTGTAAAAATCAAGCTGTCAAAATATTCCGTACCGATATTTGATACATCGTGCAGACAGACTAATAAACCGTAAATAATTGCACCGATTCCCAGCAAATGTATATCTGTAGGTAAATAGTCAGCAAACGACAGCTTTACCTCGTCAACACCATTCTTTATACCAACAAGCGAAAGCCAGGAAACGAACGTAAAGATTGCTAAAACAAAGCACAATAAACATACGGCAATACCAACCCACACATTTTCCGATTTGGCAGTAGTAAACGTGTTATAAAGTCTTGCGTAAATATCATCCTCAGCAAAGCTCTCATCAAAATACATACATAAAACGTTGTATTTACTGTAATCGAGCGAATCATCTAAGTTAGATAAAGCAAAGCCCTTTACCTCGTGGTTGCCTTTATTTGCAAGGATGTATCTGTCGTTATTTTTTAAATTTTGAGGTATTGACTCAATGTTTGCATATATATTACCGTCAAAGTCAACAACGTAATATTTTAAATTTTTTCTGCTTTCTAAATCAGATAACGAATCAAGTGAAACGCCTGCACTTTGCTCAACCATTTGACGTACGTATTCATCATACTGCTCTGATAAATGCTTTTGTGCATCCTCTTTGGATAAGTTTAACGGTATGGTTAAATACTCACCCATCTCTGATTCTTCAGGTCTATAATATCCTTCAAAAGCACTATCCCTAACTAAATTTTCGTAAAGCAAAAACTCCTGTCCTTTGGCGTTCACAAGAATTTTTTGTGCCACTTGTATGCTTTCGGGGTCGTCAATATTGACGTAAACCTGGGTATTGTATTCTTCCGGAATTGTAACCTCAATCTCTCCGTCATAATCATAGTAGCTGTCATCCCAGTTGCTAACGGCATATTTGAGCTCGCTTTCAATAATAGATGCTTTATAGTCAAGATAATTATTAAGAGCATCCTTTACAACGTCGTTCTTTTTGCTTTGTAGCTCTTTGGTTAATTGCGCAGCATTGTTATCTGCAAGGGAAAGGCAAGCAAAAAAGTCCTGTTGTAGTTTATTCAAAAAGCCGTATGACTCAAAAAATGAAATTTTATCACCCTTTAGATAATTTTCAAAGCCAACTGCCATACCGTTAATGCCGATTTTAAGCGCAAACATTGCAGAGGCACCGAAAAGGCAAATAGCAATTAGCCAGCATAAAAATTTTGTGAATAGTGAATACTTAAATTTTTTCAACCTTGTATCCAAGACCCCACACCACCTTTAAATATTTTGGTTCTTTAGGATTAATTTCTATTTTTTCTCGGATATTTTTAATGTGTACAGTTACTGTTTTTTCTGTTCTAAAGGCAACCTCATTCCACACAGCCTCATATATTTGTGAGCTTGATAAAACCTTACCCATATTTTTCATAAGGTATTCGAGAATGTTGTATTCCCTTGCAGTCAGCTTAACAGGCTCACCGTCAACGCAAACCTCTTTAGTGTCGGTATTTAGTGTTAAGCCACCTGTAATATACATATTCTCTGTAGGAACAAAATTACCCAAGCTAACGTAGCGCCTTATTTGTGAACGCACCCTTGCAACAAGCTCAAGTGGATTAAACGGCTTTGTTACGTAATCATCTCCACCAAAGCTGAGGCCTGTAATTTTATCGGTATCCTCACTTTTAGCTGACAAGAAAATTATAGGAAAGTTATACTTTTCTCTAATTTTCAAGGCTGTACGCAAGCCGTCAAGGCGTGGCATCATAACATCAAGCACAAGGCAATGTATTTCATTATGCTCTATTATCTCAAGTGCTTGAATACCATCTGACGCCGTTAATACGTTATAGCCATCGCTATCAAGATAAATTTTGACAGAATCAAGAATTGCCTTATCATCATCACAAACTAAAACAGTATACATAGCCCATCCTCCGAAAAACAGATATATATCCTGGCTACAGGATACAATATGCAAATCAATATAAAATATAAAAAAAGTAAAGACTTTATAAAGTTCACCATTATTTTAATACTTTATAGCAACACTTTCAATAATAGGTTGCATTTTTCATTTTTTTACAAATAAAAAATGATGACAACCTTTTGGATTGTCATCACTTTTATTAGCTTATGTATACTTTTAGAAGAATACGCCGTCTGCTTTTTCCTTAACAGCTTTTGAAGCGATAAAAGGAATACGTGTTGTGTAACCGTTTTTAGCAGCAACAATTTTCTTAGTTGGCCAAACAAAGATATCTCTGTTCCACTGGTTAATAGAATCATTATAAAGCTCTCTTGCTGCTGTAATTTGGCGCTGTAACACAATATTTTGCTGCATTGCATCAGCAATTTCACGGTGAGCAGCAAGCTCAGGATAGCTTTCAACAGCTATATTAATTGACCTTGAAACGTTTTCAACCTGCTCACTGATTTCGTTACGTACAGCATCGCTATCGTTACTACCGGCTCTAAGCCTTGCAATATTTGAGAAGGTATCCTTATCAAGGTCGATAGCCTTATCAAGAAGAGCTGCGCAGTTTTCAAGAACGCGCACTCTTTCTTCAAGATAGTTATCGATTGTAGATGCATTTGCTTGAATTTTTTGTTGAAGCTGGTCAAAATGTCTTTGAGCATCAATCTTCATAAACGTAAAAATTATACCGGGAACGATAAAACAAAGCCACAAAAAAACCTCAAAGAGCTTTGAGCCAAAGCCAACCTCTACAGGGATTTTCTTCGCAACAACGTTAGTGTCAAGACCTTCTTCCAATACCTCAGGATTGAGTTCATCTAACTGATTTGCCATAGTAAATTATCTCCTTTAAAATTATATTTATTTAATTGAAAATGCAAAGACCATTACGCCTTGCATAAACATTTTTACCTAAAGCAACACTTTCAGAAGCAATATAAAAATTATTGCTTGCAACAAGTGGTATGTATTCATCCCACTCAACAGGTACGTCGTGATAATTGCCATCTCCACCGTAAACAGAAACGTAGTCAACACGTTTGGCTATATCGTAGGAATATGCTGTAATACAGGTTTCATCAACGTCTCCATATGTGCCAACATACGAGGATTTTAAAATTGCAGGCGTTTTAGACTGAGGATGTGCAGCATAAACACTTGGCATTATATTGGCCATTGTTTCACATTCCTTAACAGAAAACCTTGCAGTATAGTTGGGAATTGGGTCAAGTGAATGAACCGGTCTGCTTTGATAATCAGGAATAGCCCAAATGGGAGCAAAATCAAAATAAACTGCTTTAAAAAATACTTTATTTTTATTTATAAATTTCTCTCTTGCTTCATCGAAGGAATACGACATATATTCACTTGCTGCAATTGATAACTCCCTACCCTGGCTATGCTCTGTAAAAATACGGTTATTACGCCTGTATTTTACAAAATCGAAATCGTCGCCAAAGCCTACCTCGGAACGAATTAATGAAACCATATTAGTTTGTGCAAGTGGAGAGAAAAGTGCTCTGAACTGCACCTCGTCTGTTCTGTCGAGTGCGTCAAAAACGACCTCAAATTCGGAGTTTGACATTGCAGTAAAGCTGCTTTCACTCCTGACAGCTCGGTCCGATTTTCTTTGAAGCCTTCTTTCGCCACGTCTTACAAATCTTTCGAACTGTTTGTCGTTTTTTCTGTCAAGGTGGGAAGCATCCCTGCTAAAGCACAAATCAGGCGCAGCCTGTGCACAGTAGTTTAAAACTATACCGGTACTGTAAAAAGGCTTAGGCTTTGTTACAGTTGCGTGAAGTGTATCTGATTTTGAGCGTGTACGGACTTCACCCTCGCTGTCAACGTAGGTTTCTGTCCAATGAATTGTTTTATAACCGTGGTAGGTTTCTGTGCCCATTGAATGAATTATGCGTTTTTCAAAAACGAACGGGTTTTCGTTAAAATTACCTGCCAAAACATCCAAGGTAGAATCCTCTGTTGTACCAAAAGCATCGTAATCGTAGTTTGTTCTCATATTTTCTTGCTGGTTAACAGAAAAGAAATCCTCAAAAGTAACGTTAGGTATTGTAGCTTGAATTATATCAAAGCAAACCCTATCAGTAAAAAGGCTGTTTAACGGTTGCATTTGCTCTTGCGCCTGAGCTAACAAATCACTTATTGTTTTATCTGTATTTTCAATAGTGGCTCTCAGCTCTTTTATTGTTGGCGTAAGCTTTTTTACAACAAGTGGAATCAACACAAGGGTAATACACGCTAAAACGCGCAAAAATCTGTACCAATTATATTTCTTTTTAATTTCAGATAAATTCTCTTTTAGTTCAAGGTGCTTTGCAACTGTTTCCCTATTAAGCTGAATATCTATACCGGATTGCTCGGTAAGCTGATTAAAAAACTTAATAATATTTTCAGAATGCAAAGGGCTGAACTTTTTTTCAAAATCCTCAACGGGATTAAGAATTAAAGAATCCATATGCTTCACCCCTTATTCGACATTATACCCTATCACCATAAACATGTAAAGTTTATTTTTTTGGCAAAAATGATGTGAATTTCTACATATTTCGCCCAAAACCTCCAAATAATCATCTGATGTATGATTAAACAAACAAAAATACATTTTTTCGCAAAAATATTTGAATTTTTAACAAAATAAAGCTATTATTAATACAAAACAACATTAAAAATTGAGGATGTGTTTTTATGAAAAAGCTTTGTGTTAATTTTACTAATCCATCGATATCAGATAACGGTAAATTTCAAGGCTGGGGCACGAGCTTATGCTGGTGGGCAAACAGAGTTGGCTATTCAGACGTATTAACACAAAAATCTGCTGAATTGTTTTTCTCCCCCAATGGGCTGAACCTGAATATTATGCGCTACAACATCGGCGGTGGCGATAACCCAACGCACAATCACATAAAAAGAACAGACTCAATGGTCCCCGGTTGGCTCGATTATAACGAAGAAACTAATGAAGCAACGTATAATTACACAAGTGATGCAAATCAGTTAAACGTACTTAGAGCCTGCTACCAGGCAAATGAAAATGCTTACGTAGAGGTGTTCTCAAATTCACCTCCGTATTTTATGACTGAAAGCGGCTGCTCCTCCGGTGGTAAAGACCCTAATAAAAACAATTTACGTGAAGATTGCTACCAAGCATTTGCAGAGTATTTGGCAGAGGTTACAGAGTACATAAACAACACCTTAAATATTAAAGTAGATGCTATATCACCTATGAATGAGCCTAACACCGATTACTGGCACTACCTTAGTGAAAAGCAAGAGGGCTGCCACTTTGATGCAGGTGAAGCACAAAACAAAATACTGCTTGCAACACACCAGGCAATTAAAAGCAAAAATCTGCCAAACGTTGAGCTTGTTGGTAGTGATGAAACTGCTACAGATAAGGCAATAATCGCATTTAACAGCTATTCTGATGAGGTAAAAGCCCTTTTAAAGCGAATAAGCACACATACCTATGGCACAAAAAATGCCAAACGTTTAGGCGCTTTAATGAAAAAGCACGGCAAAAATTTGTGGATGACTGAAACGGATTGGGGCGATGTAGCAGGCACAAATGCAGGTGAAATGGGTGCAGGACTTTGGCTTGCTAAAAAAATAATATTTGACATTAACACATTATCACCTTCTGCCTGGGTTTTGTGGCAGGTTATTGATTACCATAAAAGTAAACACGGCTACTGTGGTAATGCTGATTTTGGTATACCTTCAAAAGAAAAAGGCTTTTGGGGTCTTGCATTTGCCGACCACGACACGAACGAAATTTTATTGACACAAAAGTACTACTGTATGGGTCAATTCAGCCGATATATTAACGTTAACGATACGATATACCACATTAATGACAACGTGCTTTGTGCTGCAAACCAAACACAAGTAAAGCTTGTGCTTGTAAACGATACAGGTAGAACAAAAAGCCTTGAAATTGATTTAACCGAAACAGGTAAGACGTATTCAACTGTAAGGCTTATAAGAACAAGTGGCTCACTTGAACGTGGTGAATGTTGGCACGAGCTACCACAAGAAAACGTTATTGATAATAAATATGTTGTTAACTTAAAAAGCAATTCTGTAACAACGTTAATTTTCGAATAATATAAAAAGACTCTCTGTAACGTACACAGAGAGTTTTTTCTTTTAAAATCCGTCTATAATTGAATATCCACATTCGAATCAATATATATTTCATTTTCTTTGACTATACAGTCAAGTGCAATTATTTTAACACCTGCTTTTTGAGCCTTGCGCAACGCTTCACCAAACTCTTTGTGGGTGACGTCATTTGGAACAAATTTATGTACACCCTTCATTTGAATAACAAATATAATATATGCATTGTAGCCGTTTTCTATTGCAGAAATCAGCTCGTTTATATGCTTAACGCCTCGCTGTGTAGGTGCATCGGGAAAGGCTGCCACACCGTTGTTTTCGAGTGTTACGCCTTTCACCTCTAAAAAAGCCTTGTAGTCACCATCTTCAACATAAAAATCAAAGCGTGATTTATTATAGGTAAACTCTCTTTTAATAATTGCCTGCTTAGAAAACAGCTCACCCTTTGCAAGCCACTCACCTACGACATCATTTGGTATTTGCGAATCCATATTAATTAAAAGCACACCGTTATCGGTAACCTTTTCAACTGCTATTAAATCATATTTGGTTTTTCTGTTTGGATTATCTGACTCAAACAAGAAAACTCTTGCACCTTCAACAAGCAGCTCTTTACATCTACCCGTATTTTTAACGTGCACGGTTTCCTCCACACCGTTAATAAGCACCTTTGCAATAAAACGGTTTGGTCTTAAAAGAAATTTGCCTTCAACAACCTTACTGTATTTCATAATTATCCTAACAAAACATCAAAAAGTAACATTAAACAAAAGCCTGCAAGCAGCGAATAGGTTGCGCCCCTCTCATTGCCGTGGGCGTGTGTTTCGGGTATAATTTCATCACTTGTAACGTAGAGCATTGTGCCACCTGCAAAGGCAAGAGCAAATGGTAAAATCACTGCAGAAACACTAACTGCAAAGTAACCGAGCAACGTGCCTACTACCTCAACAAGGCCTGTTGCCATAGCACAAATAAAGGTACGCTTTGCTGATACCCCTGCAGCAAGCATTGGGCCTATAATAACCATACCCTCAGGTATATTTTGAAGCGCAATACCACCTGCTATAAGCAGTGCCTCCGAATCGTTACCTGAGCCAAAGCCAACACCTGCAGCAATACCCTCGGGTAAATTATGAATTGCAATTGCCGTAACAAAAAGTAAAACCTTATTAAGGCTTGAATTATTTTTATGTTCTTCGGTATCAACCCCGACTAATTTATGCATATGAGGCACTAATTTATCTAACAAATTAAGACAAACAGCGCCAACAAAAACACCGATAATTGTTATTATAATTCCGTATTTACCACCATATTCTATCGAAGGTAAAATTAAGCCTAACACGGCTGCTGCAAGCATAACTCCTGCGGCAAAGGATAAAACAATATCGCTGAATTTATGGGATATTTTTTTGAAAATAAAACCCATAATTGAGCCGAATATTGTTGCACCACCTACACCTAAGGCAGTAAGTAAAACCATTTTCATAAAATCACCTGCACAAATAATCTAATAAGCAACGGCAACCCAATTCAATATCTCGGTAAGTGGTTGAAAAATCACCTGTATACCAAGGGTCTGCAACGTCACCTTTTTGTGGTGTAAAATCCATAAGCTTAAACACCTTTTTCTCAGCATCGCCTTGTAATAGTATATTCATATTTCTGATATTTGCGCTATCCATTCCAATAAAATAATCATAATTATCATAATCGGCAGCCTTTAATTGCACAGCTCTTTTACCTTCACAGCCTAATCCGTGCTTTGCAAGCTCTTTTTTTGCAGGTGGGTAAACAGGATTACCTACACCGTTCCAAATTTCTTCTGTGCTTGTAGCACTTGAGCAAACAAAAAAATCATCATTTAAACCTTTTTTATTGAGCATATCTTTAAATATAAACTCTGCCATAGGGCTACGGCATATGTTACCGTGGCAAACAAACATTACTTTTATCATTTACTAATCACCAAGTAGATTATAGCATATATAAAGAAAAAATTGTATACCTTTTTTACATTGATTTGAAGCAGTTGCTATGTTATAATTTAAAAAGTTAATTATAAACGAGGGAAAAAAATGAAATCTGCTTTAATTCTTGAGGGTGGCGCTATGCGTGGCATATACACGGCTGGTGCACTTGACGTTTTAATGGAAAATAATATTGAAACAGATTTATGCATAGGCGTTTCTGCAGGTGCATTGTTTGGTATTAACTACAAATCAAAGCAAAATGGAAGGGTTTTAAGGTACAATTTGAGATTCTCTTCCGACAAACGCTTTGTAGGATGGCGCTCACTATTAAAAACAGGCGACCTTATGGACAAGCAGTTTTACTTTGATGAGCTCCCCTACCACCTTGACCCAATGGATTTAGATACGTATAAAAACAACAAAATGCAATTTAAGGCTGTTGTTACAAACTTAATTACAGGCGAAGCTGAGTACCCTGATATACACGATATTGGTGATTATAAGTGTATGGAGTATTTAAGGGCATCAGGCTCACTTCCGTTTTTATCTAAAAACGTTGTAATAGACGGTGTACCCTACCTTGACGGTGGCGTTGCAGACAGCGTACCGTTAGAGTATTGCTTAAAAGAGGGCTACGATAAAATTGTGCTAATACTTACAAGACCGTATGGCTACAGAAAAAGTGGTACAATTAAATGCACAAAGCTATTTTATAAAAAATACCCTGCGTTTTGCGAAACGCTGAAAAACAGAAACAGTATTTATTCAAAGCAATATGAACTAATAGAACAGCTTGAAAAAGAAGGTAAAATAATTGTAATACGCCCTACAAGGGTCATTAAAACAAAGGCAACAGAGAAAAACCCCGACGTTATGAATGCACTGTACACTTTAGGCAGAGCAGACTGTGAAGCTGTACTTAAAAAGTTAATTGATTATTTGGAAAAATAAATTCAAAAAACACTTGATTTTTCTAAAAGGGTATAGTATAATACACAGGCATTCGGGAGCATAGCTCAGCTGGGAGAGCATCTGCCTTACAAGCAGAGGGTCATAGGTTCGAGCCCTATTGTTCCCACCAAAATAAAGGTATCCACTTTTGTGGGTATCTTTATTTTTTTATTTATGCAAAAAAGGAAATCCGTTTTGGATTTCCTTTTCGTTTTTTACTCTTTAACACCTGAAACAATATACATATCATCGTTTGAAATGGCTACGTCAACATTAACGAAAGCCTTCATACTATCTGCAAGAACGTTTACATTTGGTAATTCTTTCGATATGTGCGAAGCCTTACCTGAATGGCATTTTAAAATATCTGCTCTGCTCATACCGTGCGCAACCGTTAGCCTTCCACCCTGCTTTAAGTAACGTGTAAGATTTTCAAAAAGTTTATTCTCATTTATAAAATGTGGAAATGCATTATAAATTATTATGCAATCAAACTCTTTGTAAAAGCAATACTCCTCTGCATCACCACAAATAACGTTAATTTGAGGATATTTAGCTTTTGCTTTTTTTACCATTTGGGCAGAAATATCAATAGCATCAACAGCTGCTACCTTCCTTTTAAGGTAATCCGGAAACAATACGCCTGTGCCACAGGCAACGTCGAGCACCGTTGAATTTTCTTTAACCTCTGCAATATTAAGTATTGTAGCTATTACATCGTCATTTCTGATTAATTCATCATCCCAAGAGCCAGCGCAAGCATCAAAAAAAGAAACAACCTTATCTTTATCCATTGTTGCCCTCTTTTCTTCCACTTTTAAAGTGGAGCTCACGCATACCCTCAACCTCATCGCATATAGCCTTCAGGTTACAGCTTTCACAATCAAATTGAAGGTTATTCATCACTTGGTCAAGCGCTTGGGTAACTGCCCTGCTTTTTTCACCGATTAATTTAATTTCGCTATATGGCACAGAAGGCTCTGTAATATAATAAATTTTAACACCTTTAACCTGTGGAAGCTCTTTAAGCTTGCTTATCATTAAATTACCGATTTTTTCGAAGCAGATTCCGTTTTTTAATGCTGTTTTTGAAACACGTGCGCCTTCAGTATACGAGGATGAGGCAGAGCGCACCATAAAGCCATCGGGAAAATAATGGTACTTAACATATTCTATTTTTTTAACAAGGTCGTGAAGCTCTGCGCCCTCACAATTTGCATCAATGCCTACAAGAGCAATTCTTGCAAATTTACTGTCGCTTTTTATTTCGTGCAGTTCTTTACCGATAACAACTATTTCATCGTTAAAGCTTTGTGATGATACAAGGCTAAAGCCTGAGCCATCAAGCTCAAAAGCAGCATCTCTTTTTAAAATCACCTGGCTATAACCAACATCAGCCCACAAATCAGCAGAGCTGTTTTTGTAGGCCTTTTGTGTATAATTATTTATTAAAGAAAGTGTTTTATCGATTAGTGAATTAAAAAAATCCATTAAAGCTTTTTATCCCTTTTCATTTTATCGTAATGCTTTTGAAGAAGGTCATATACCTTTCTCACAAGCTTCATATCAAGGTTAAACCAATAAATTACAAAGGTTACAACAAACAAAGCGAGGATAACAGCTAAAATAATTAATACTATTTCCATTTAAATCTCCTTTGCTAAGCCCTTTTGGCGAGCATACTCTGCTGCACCTAAAGCTCCCATAAGCTGTGGGTCTATAGAAAGCTCAACTACTTTAATTTTAAGCACCTTTTCTATAGCTTTTTTCAAGCCTTCGTTTTTAGCACAGCCACCTGTAAGTGTAATGCTATCGGTTGCACCTGCTTTTTTAGCCATAACAAAGCAACGCTTTGCAACAGCAAGCTGAATACCTGCTGCAATTTCATCCATAGGTTTACCCTCGCCTACAAGTGAAATAACCTCACTTTCGGCAAAAACTGTACACTGTGCAGTAATAGGTATTACATTTTTCGCTTGAAGAGAAAGCTTTGAAAATTCAGGCAAGCTCATTTCAAAGGCGTTTGCCATAGCCTCGTAGAATCTACCTGTACCTGCAGCACACTTATCATTCATTGCAAAGTTTTTAACTGTACCGTCGGTATCTATGGAAATACCCTTAACGTCTTGGCCGCCAATATCTATTATTGCTTTTACCTCAGGGTTTGTAACGTGTACACCCATAGCATGGCAGCTGATTTCTGATATATTTTCATCAGCAAAGGGCACCTTGTTTCGGCCGTAGCCTGTACCTATAAGATAAGTTAACTCTTCAGCTGAGGCTAACCCTTCAACCTGTGCAATTGCATCATTTAAGGCAATTTCTGCGCTTGCAACAGGGTTTATTTTACTTCTGTTTGTAACGTGTGCAACTATTTGACCGTTTTCATCAAGAATAACACACTTTGTATATGTAGAGCCGACGTCGCAGCCACCAAAATACTTCATTTTTATATCTCCTTTACCATGCTAAATCATCTTCAAAATCAACAAGCGTTGGGTCAAGTGGCTCTTCTTGAAGAACGGTTTGCATATATTTATTAACCTGTTCACGCATATCTCTTCTTGAAATTGTGCGAGGGTCCATTAAGTCCTGCTTAACCCAAATAAAATTGATTTTACGCTCTCTTGCCTGGTCATCAAATATACCTGCAAGACCATCCATTCCCTTACAGGAAATTTGGTCATACATAATAACTGTATCTGCATTATACTCTTCTACAATTCGCCACAGCTCATCAACAACGTTACGGTAGCCACCCTTAGTGTGCTTACGCATAATTGAGCGCTGGTAGGTTTTTGCTAAATCCTTTAAGGATTGCTCTTTATCCTCTGTATCAATTTCAAGGTAAGAAATCATTGTTTCCATATCCATAACAACGTTCATACCCCAGCAATTTTCCAACCAGTTAGCAAAGCTTGTGTAGTAGTTTGCAGGACAGCTCCAAACAACGGCTCTATGGCGCATTTCTTTAGAAACAGGTGTTTTCTTTTCATACGCCTTCATCATAATTTTGTTTACTTTTTTATCTACCTTAAGGAACTTTTCGTTTGAGCCACCTGAAAGGTTAAAGTAAAAAATTCTGTAAAGCCAGAAGCAAGCGCCTGTCATTTGAGGATACGGTGTTTTATTAATATCCCACTTTTGGCGCTCATATTCCAGCTGCTCGTTGTACTGCTTCATTCGTGAGAAATATGCATCCCAATCAAACTTTTCGCCTGTTTGGTCTTCAATAAACTTTATTAAGGCTTTAATTTCATCAACTGCATATTCCTGTACGTCTTCACCGTCATACCTAAGTGGCACACCAAAGAAATGTGTAGGCAAATTCAAGCGCCTGTCAAGGAATGAGGAGTTCATAATTGAGCCATCACAAGGCATATTAGTGCCTATCATACAGCAGCCCATTTTAGGGTAGTCATCCTCAATAGCCACACCTGCCTCGGCACTTGGTAATGGGCATACGTCAGCAGGTACACCAAAGCTTTCGGTAACCTCTAAGTAAGGTGGAGTTATTTGTTGGTCAACCATTGATGAAAGGAATATTGGCAGAGTTTGAAGTGGCATTGGAATAAGATTTGGGAAGCCTGTAAAAATTTCATTAGGCACAATTTCATCCATAAGCACAATACGCTTTGAAAGCTTGTTGTTGGGATTAATTTTTTCATCTGCCCTGAATGATATATTAATAAGATTAGTTGTATGCTTAACTATCATATTATAGTGCAAATGAGCCATACGAAGCTGTGGACCTCTGAGCCCTGCAACGTGCCTATCAACAAATGAAGGTGCAGATAAGTATGATGCCATCCAACGGTATCTCCACAAGCCCTTTACTGTTGATATTGGTGCTTTAAGCACCATTTTAATCATATCCTTCCAGGTAACAAGCCAGCGATAGTAATCGTACATTGTATCCTTAAAGCCACGCCACTCTCTATGCTTAAGTATGGCAGTATGCTCTTTATACAATTTACCGTAGTTAGCCATTTTTCTTCGCCTGCCTTTCCTTTTGAATCTTTTTGATTTCAAGGCTCTCAACAAATGCCTGTACACGTGTACGCAGCTGACCTGAAGCTGATGCAGTATACTGACGGTCAACTGCAGCAGTAGGCACACCGTAATCGTTGCTCATTACATATGAAGCCAAGGCTCTTTCGTAGCCCCAATATTCGCAGAATTTAAGCTGCTCATACATTACACCGTCTGCGTGGTATTCTTCAACAAGCTGTTTTACATAATCACGGCGCTCCTGAACCTTTTCGTGGCTCATAAAACGAGGACACTGGCTTGTTTTAAGGTAATGACGGCAAATTTGTGTAAGAACGTCTTCTTCCTTATTAATAATAATCTCCTGTCTACCGGGCAAAGCACCAAAGCAATATCTGTCGGCAACAACAAGCGCTCCACTATCTTCAATAAGAGAGGTAAACTCAGGGTCATCCATTTCGGAACCAACCACAACAATTTTTGCACGGTAGCTTTTCTTGGCATCAGGCTCCCTTGTTTTAAGCTCTTCGGCAGTTTCTCTTAACGCAGGAAGAATTAATGCCTTAGGACAGCAATATGTAACAAGGTTAAGTATATGGTACTCGTAGCCTGTAATACGTGGGTTTTCCTCTTTACGGTACTCACCTATTTCGGTCATTAAACGGCAAACCTCGTTATGCTCTTCAACAGCCTTTAAGAGAGCTTCATCTGACGTATCCACACCGTAAACGGATGTAAGCATATCAAGAATTTTAACCCTTGTTTGATTAACGTAATGCTTAACAGTATGCTCCTCAATTTTAAATGGAGCATCTAAAAACGTGAGAAAGAACTTATCGTTAGGAACTAAATCGAGCAACTCAAAATGCTCAGCTGCCCTGTTCATTTCGGAGCAGGTTTCTGATGCTAAAAGAGCATTTAAGAAATTATAACCACCCTCAATAGCTCTTTCAAGAATAGCCTTCGAATAGCCACAAAGGAAGTTGCTCATATAATACGTAGCAATATCAAGCGAGCCTGTTCTTGGAGCACGAAGCCTTACGGAAAAGCAGTTGCCACAGTTTAGCAAAACCTCGGGAATATGGTAACAGGTATAGCCAAGGGCAATACCACCATCGTTTTTAGCCTTTTGAACAAGCTCGTTGTTAGCCTCTTGCAAAAGCTTTTCAAATTCATAAAGATGCTTTAAATCTCTCATAACACACCCCTAAATAATACCTAATTCACAAAGCGCCTTCCTTGCACCGTTAACAACCTCGGAGTCATCGGGTAGCTTTGTGATATTTTTACCTTCAATATCATATATAACAAGATTTTTATCGCTTTTTATATATGATAAAACAGGAATACCGTTTGTATTGATATGCTCAAGCACACTTTCATCGGGCAATCTGTTTATGATTGCGCCTATTTTTTTATACATAACAAGCTCATCGGCAACGCTTTTTATGGTTGAAATAACCTGTGTACCCTTTTTGCTTGCATCTGTAATAAGTAATAAATGAGTTACCTTTTCCATAACACGGCGATTGATTTGCTCAATACCTGCCTCACCATCAATTACAACGTAATCGAAATCGGCAGAAAGAATGCTTATAACCTCTTTTAAATATGAGTTTATTTTACAGTAACAGCCTGCACTTTCAGGTCTGCCAACAGCAATAAAAGCAAAGCCATCGGTTTCTACAAGGGCATCAAATATTTTATACCTTGCATCACCTAAAAGCTCAATTGCTGTTTTTGTATCGCCATCCTCAACGGATGCAACAATTTCTTTTCGAATATCATCAATAGTAGATTTTACCTCTATGCCCAGCGCTGTAGATAAGCCTACGGCAGGGTCTGCATCAATAGCAAGAATTTTTTTATCAGGAAAATTCTCTACAAGCAGCTTAACAATTGCTGCTGAAATTGACGTTTTGCCCACACCGCCCTTACCTGCAAGGGCAATAATTGTTGATTCAGCTTTCATATTCAAACCCCTTTATTTTCTGTGCTTAAAAAGTCATTTAAAGAAGATAAATACTTTTCGTTTTCCACCTTTAAAAAACACACATCAGAAAACGTAAAATTCACTATTTCATTATAAATCTCTTCATCAATTAATACAACGGCTTTTTTAATATTTTTACCGAAATTGGTATTAAAAGCTTCTATTTCCCCTGCAGCTACGCTTTCTAATGGCGAAGGCTCATCATCACCAAAATTAACAACCCATTTATCCTGCTCGTCATCATAACAGACGTTATAATCTAATAATAACAAGCTATCTTTATAAACAAAATAACCGTAGCCTGCTGACAAAACAAGTTTATTACGATAATAGTCTATTGGCAGGTTGTTTTTTTGAATAAGCTCGTAAACCTTAATAAAGGTGGTGCCACCACAAAGCCAGGTATATTTTTCTTTAAAATGCTTATAAAAGCGTGTGCTTCTATACCTTAAATAATCTATAGGTGTGTATAGCACAAGTAAGAATAGCAAAATAAACACGAACGGAAGCGCTATTGCAGTAAGAAGCACGTCAAATATCTTTTTAAAAACTTTTTTCATTAATAACCCTCTATGTAATTATATATTGGTATTGTGTAATTAACGTTGAAAGCATTAAAATAATTATATCACACCAAAAATAAGTACACAAGGCAAATTAAAAGCAAAACCTCGCAATTCAAATGTGAAAAGCGAGGTTATAAATTATAAATTATATTTACTGTTTATTTATTCTACCGAGAGTAATCAGGGTAAGTAACCCGCCTGCCTGTGAAAAGCTCAATAACAGACTGATAAAGCTTCATAAAGCCCTCTTGTACGGCACCCTTAACAGCCAGCTCAAAAGCAATTCTTGCAGAATATTTATCACCGTTTTCTTTAGCAGTTTTTATGTAGCTGAAATCAAAAACATCATAAAGACGTTCAACTCTTGTTTCGTAAGAGGTTGTATCGTTTTCATCAAGCTCAACTACACGGTAGCCGTACTGAGTTGTATAGGCTAATCCCTTGTAACGGGTCATAGGAGAGGTATAAATATCTATATTATCCTTTCTTACACCAAAGGCATTTGTGTGGTCGTGGCCTGTAAACATCGCCAAAACGCCGCCTGCTTCTACCAAAGCCTCGAATTGTCCGTCATTGTAATAACCGGGGCAAGGTTTTTCGTTAAGTGTACCGTAATTAACATTCTCAGGGTCAAAGGTGTAGTATTCACCCTCATTATAAATGTGCTCTACTGCGTAAGGCTGTTTAGAGTCAACCTTTTTGAGAACATCGTAAATTTCGGGAACAATTATGTGCTGAAAAACAACGGAATTTACTGTTTCGCCACCGTTTTCTTTTTTGAGCTGTGCAGAGGTCTTTTTGAACCATTCTATTTGCTCGGTACGTACTCTGTCATAATGCCTTGGCTCATCCTCATCATAGTCGCCGGAGTCAAATACCCAAAGGTTAAAATTAACCTTGTCGCTGTCGGAAGCAAGCACTGGAACATTAAGTGTAGCACAGTTTTTAAAATTTTCGCTGTTATCGGTAGTTATCACGCAAGAGAAGGTGTTGTAATATTCCATAATCTCCTGCCTTGTCATTGGCCCCGCCTCTGAATCGTGGTTACCAAATGTTACGGCAACAGGAATATTTCTTGATTCAAATATGTTCATTAAAGCATTAATAAGCTTTTTTGTTTTCTCGGGATCCTCATTAGGATGTGTATTATCACCTGTAAGCACAACAAGGTCAGGCTTTTCTACATCACAAGCCTCGGCAATTACCCATACCGATGCATCAAAATGCTTATCGTAATTAAGGTGCGTATCGGCAATATGTAATATTTTAAGCTTACCGTTAGAATTAAACCTTATTGTTTTATCAATTACCTTTTGTGAATCTGAAGGCTCATAGTTAATATTTTTATTTTCGGGCTCAATTTCAAAAAAGATTATCCCTGCAACAAGAATAAAAACAAGAACAAGTAACACAATTAATATAATTTTTTTTGCCATTTATATTTCCTCCCTATAATATAATAGGATTTAGCAACAATGTAAACAGTTGACAAAGTACCACTTTTGTATTTAGAAAATATCATTATTTCCGTTTTGAGCAAACAACTCCCCGAATTTGATTTTTTTTAAAAATCCGATTTTATACGGTAAACCTACAATAACAGAACAGTCATCTTTGTGTTCCAGGCTAACAATAATCGCATCTGTGGTCGTTCCTTCGAAATCAACTGTACCATTCCAAGAAATACCACTAACTTTAATCTCGTTGTTTTGCGCCAATTGTTTGTGAGCACAAATCAAATCATTAATAACACTTTGAGAATCAGGAAATTCGTTATCAGAACATAACGCTGTAAAAGTAACATTATCATCATTTAATAAAACAGCGCCAACGGGATAAAACTCACCGTTCTTTTTAAGAAGTTTTTCCGATGCCGAAAGTAAAGCATCAAGCAGAATTTCGCATTCTTCTTTTGCATTCATTAAGGCAACCTCCTAAGTCAAACCACTATTTAATAGATTAATTATATCACACTTAATACAAAATTACAATCGGGCGCAGGGATTCAATATCCCCTTGCTGAACACAAGATAACAATCGTATTTCAGCACTATACGGAGTGTGTTTTTCATCGAAGGCATTTTTATTCTCAATGGTCTTAACGGTTACAAGTTCACCTATGTTCATTAAATCACGTCTTTTCTTTCAGCTTTTTAATCTCTCTTTTCAATCGTGCGTTATTTAAATCTTCCCACAACGGCATAATAAGACCACCCTTAAGTCTCATTGCCGCTTCGTGCATAGAAGCATAATAGGCAACTCTGAAATCGGTGAATTCAGATATTTCACTATTACTCTTATACGTTTCATACAGACCGTAGGCATCGCCCCACATATTACGAAGCTGGAATAAATCATATTCTTTGTCTGCCCAAATGCTGCCGCAGGGGTCTATAAATGCTGTAAGTTCTAAAGTTTTGGTATCAGCCATTATGTTCATTATATTAAGGTCTGCGTGAATAAGTACAGGCTTTGTCTTTTCTTCGGGCAAGTTGTTGAAAAGTTCGGTTGCTTCTATAAGAAGTTGTAACTTTTTCTTGCTGAATTTTCCGTTATCTGATAATTCTTTCAATGCAGCGAGCCAAGGTTCCTGCTTTTCTTTTTTGTAGTATTCGTACCAAGTATCATAAACAGGATTTCCCAAAGAACCAAATTTGTCGTTTGTTACGCTATGCCATTCAAGCATACCTGAAACAACATCATTTGCAAAATTCTGTTTCTGACTCTTGCTTTTTAACAAGAACATCGGACTCAACACATTCTGTCCCTCAACAAAGCTCATAGCTAAAATTGCCGTAGCTTCATCCTCATAAACAAAAAGAACCTCAGGCATCTTTACACTTGTATTCCCTGATAGCAGTTTAAGCTGTTCCGCTTCTTCGTATTGTGAACCCTGTACTCGGTAGGCTTTTATAGCAATAGTTCTTCCATCGGAAAGCACAGCCTTATAAACTCTGCCAAAACTACCGCCACCAATAAACTTAAACTTATCGGCATTCTTCCCCAATTCTTTTGAAACAATCTCCGGTAAAATGGGTAATAAATGTTTATCGCTATTATCAAGAATTTTCATTTTGCATCCTCCAATATCCTCCGCTTTACAAGTTTATATGCTGTTTTACTTTCGGGCAGAAAAGAAAACAATTGAAAACAATGGCACATGCCCTCGAATTTGTAAAGTTCAACATCAATATTTGCATTTTTCATTTTATCATATACTCTGTCGCTATCGCTCTCATCCAACTCTGCAGTTCCGCATATCAATGTTACCTTAGGGAATTTTTCAAAACTACCGAACAAGGGTGAAATATATGGGTCCGTCCTATCAACGTTCAGAACATATTTTGATATTCTTCTTAACAAATGAAGATTATCTTCTATTTTCTTATGCTTCGCAATTCCATAAAACGGGTCAGTATATGCATTTGTAATTTTAGAATCGCCACTTGACGTTGCATCTGCCCATAAAGAAAAGCAGACAATATGTCCGGGTAAGGGATAGTCGTTATCTCTGAGCCATAATGAAGACGTCATAGCCAACGTGGCACCTGCACTGTCACCGATAACTATAATATCTGAATTGTTAATTCCCTCATCTAATAAATGCAAATATATTTTTACTACATCGTACATCTGTGACGGGAGTTGATGTTCAGGAAATCTCCCGTAGTCAACGTTTATTACGGTTGCGCCACAAAACATATTGCTATATTTTTCGGCAAGCTTGCGGTAAAAATCATTCAGTTCAATTTTAAATCCGCCGCCATGAATCATCAATATAACTTTTTCTGTATTGCAATTCTTATTAATAATCTTTTCATATTTAACAGCTTCAATAGAATGCTTTGTATATGTAAAGTTCTTTGAAGGTTTATATCTTGACTTTTTATTTTTTGTCAGTTTTGCAGCATTATCAGATAATTTTGAACTGTCAGATAATGGAGAATGAAATATCATACGCAAAGTTGCCATAAAAATTTTTGAAGTTACAGACTGCATATTATCACCCAGCTTTCTATTTTAAATCTTATCATAAGATTTTTAGGAATTCAATAATTCCGAGATTTTCATATCTGCAAATCAAAACAATCAAGGAAATACAAAACAATTTAGAATTAGTTTACATAACACATGTTAATCCCAAAAGAGGAGCACAACATTAAATGCTAAATCTCAACCAATGCTATAAATGATTGCTGTTATAATCATTCGATTTACATCCTTTACAATAAAAACCATTGCATTTTTTAGAGCTATGAAACATTTATTTTATCGAAGAGATTTTAGATAATAAAAAAGACCTGTTTTTTAGAAGATTAACTTCCTGAAAAAAATAGGTCTTATGTAAGAAAATATTAAACTTTAGTGATTTCACCGGTTCAAATCCGAGTTGTTAATAAAAATGGTAATTTTTAGACTTTGGGTTTTCACACGTAAATGTAGTCATAAAAAAACTGAAACCACTTGAATATCAAGGGGTTTCGGGCTTTTGGTCTAAATTAAGACCTCATCCTGGCAGTACTTCTCATTTTAGAACCAAACTCTATTTACAAAAATCATATTTGTTTTTATTAGTACGCATTGACTTGATAACTGGTCGGAAAATAATAGTAATAGCAACAATAACAAACACAAAAATAAAAATGATACTTTTAATTGCATTTAAGAGCTGGGTTGAATTCACATCATAAATAACATTCTCAGTACCAGAAACATCTTTAACAACTATTTGTGAATACGAAGTAGCAATCCAGCTGAGTATACCCATATCATTTCTTATAATATACGTAGTATCACCAATGGTTCTTTCCGTAGCATGAAAAAAATGATTAACATAAGAATTATTTTCAATTGAATTTGTGACTTCAAGAACATCTGATATTTCTCCGTTTGGAGAAACCGAAACAATCACATCACTGCGAACAAAATAAATATTCAGATTGTCATTATCCCATTCAACACCAAAATCACCGCTGCAATTAAACATATAACCATATTGAAAATCGCCGTTATTCGAATAGACACAAATCACTTTGCTGTCAGACGATTTTTGACCAGCAGCAATCATTTGTTTTTCATTAACATCAAAACACACAACTGAGCTTTTTTCAGGTTCGGACTTAATTAAGCGCAAATCAATATTTTCAATGAATTGATTTTGCACTTTTCCAGGCATCTCGTCTGTCAAAAAACCTGTATTTATAGCATTTACCGCTATCGGATTCCAAATTAGCACAAATATGAATATAGAAATTAACAAAATTTTTCTATTAATTTTCATATTATCACCACCTACAAGCAGTATAGCATAAATTTGCATCGAACACAACAATCAATGCGGAGCATTGTATATAATCCGTCGCAGACGGAATGTAATCACACCGCAGGTGTGGATGTAATCCTTTCAAAGAAAGGTATGTAATCAATCCGAAGGAAGGGTGCACCAAGGTGATGACATACAGCTTCGCTAATTACATACGCCTGACGGCGATTACATACCAATCCTTCGGATTGGATAAAAAATAAAGGACTTCCGAAGAAGTCCTTTATTTTTTGGAGGCGACAATCAGATTTGAACTGATGAATCAGGGTGTTGCAGACCCACGCCTTACCACTTGGCTATGTCGCCATATAAAAAAATGGAGCGGATGACGAGGCTCGAACTCGCTACCTCCACCTTGGCAAGGTGGCGCTCTACCAGATGAGCTACATCCGCGTATATGAATGAGCCGATACCGACCCACTCATGGTGCCTCCGGTCGGAATCGAACCAACGACACGAGGATTTTCAGTCCTCTGCTCTACCAACTGAGCTACAGAGGCAAAAAAAGGTGGCGACCCGGAACGGGCTCGAACCGTCGACCTCTAGCGTGACAGGCTAGCGTTCTAACCAACTGAACTACCGGGCCACCTCGTGGTGGGAACAATAGGGCTCGAACCTATGACCCTCTGCTTGTAAGGCAGATGCTCTCCCAGCTGAGCTATGCTCCCACGAGTACCGTTGCCGATGTGTTTGTGTTACCGACAACGATAGATACTATACACTATTCAAATGAATTTGTCAACACTTTTTTTCAACTTTTTTTTAAAATTTTAAAAAAAGTTTTTTGCGTGTTAAATACGGCTTTTTGCCCGTGCAACTATAGCCTGCATCTGCTCAAATTTAGCCTCAATATCCTCTACAAGCTTAAACTGTGTACGTGCTCTTACAAGGTTATGCTCGGGGTATTCTGTTTTAAAATATACATCTCCGTTTACGAAATCAGCAAGGAATCTTATACCACACTCAAGGGTGAGCAGCTTTGCAGAAAAAGGCAATAAATCAATCTCCTTTTCTGTAAGGCTTTTGCCTGCAGACTCAAGGTAGCCTTCCACATATGCTTCAAAATATTCAAGACTTAATGAAACCTTTGATAAGTCCTTTTCATCCTCTGCTGCTGTGTTTGCACCAAAGCGTATACTGTCGCCAAAGTCATAAAGAGATGAGCCCGGCATAACAGTATCGAGGTCAACAACACAAAGACCTTTTTTAGTAGTGTTATCAAAAAGAACGTTATTAAGCTTTGTATCGTTATGAGTAACCCTTAACGGCAACTGACCATTTTCAAGCAGTTCTACTATAACACCACAATCCTTTTCACGTGCAAGAACAAATTCTATTTCAGGAAGTGCTTCGTCTTTTCTGCCTGAAAGGTTTTTATCTAATGCTTCAAGAAAATCTCTGAAACGAGATGGTGTGTTGTGGAAATTAGGGATTGTTTCATAAAGAGTTTCAATAGGATAATCTGCAAGAAGCTTTTGGAAATTACCAAAGCTTATAGCTGCATTTTTGAAATCCCCAGGGTTAGTAAGCTCGCTTATTGAAAACGTATCTTCTACAAAGTTATACATTCGCCAGCAACCACCGTCGTTTGCCATATAATAGTTTTTGCCATCCTTTGCAGGGAAAACGGTAAGTGTTTCTCTTGTTGGGTCGCCACCGTTTTCTGTAATTTTCTTTCTGAGGTGTGCAGTAACACCCATTACGTTTTCCATAAGCTCTACAGGCATTTTAAAAACGTTTGTATTAATACGCTGTAAAAGGTAGCGTACAGTGCTGCCGTTTTCAAGCTTATATTCAACTATATACGTATCATTTATATGCCCTGCAGTAATAGGTTTATAACCTACAACCTCACCATAATCGGGAAAAGCAGAAATAATTTCTTTAATATTATCCATTTATATATCTCCTTTTTTAAACGTAACAAAGCAGCTCGGGTTATGAAAGCCGGGTGGTAAATCTGTAACAGGTACAAAAGCAACGTAGTGTTGAATTTCGCAGCCATCACCACATTTATAAAAGTTAAGCCTGATTGAATTAAACGTAATTTCGCACTGCTTAATTTTATATAAATCGGCAATAAAGGCTCTTGTAAGCTCAACACAAACGCCCCAATAAGCGCCGTTAGTATCCTTACCCTTAAAGCTGTTAACGTTTGGCGAAAGCGCCGTTAATTGGCTAACAAGGCTCCTGTTATATTTACCCTCGCCAAACTCGCAAAGGAAAACACCTTTTGAGTTACATTCAACGTTTACATATTCTTTTCTGTCGCTGATTGGTGCAACAAAAAGCTCAAGGCAGCTATCGGTATAAACGGGGTCATCACGTTTAGTGCACTCTGTACGTGGATTTGCCTCGTAGCACTTAAGCACAGCAACTAAATTACCGTTAACTACACCTATATTTGCATATACCTTGGGTCTGTACGGCACCTGTGCCTCCCAATGGTACGAAGTAAGCTCGTAAAGGTCTGCTGCTTTAATTCCTTCAACGGAAGAAAACTCTTTTAAACAGTATTCCATAATTATTTCATATACTCAACAATATCGTTAGTTTTATCCATAGATGCCATAATCATATAAAGGCGTGGAATATGGAACGGTCCTTTGAATATATTACCCTTTAACGTTGTTGATACGGTATTATCGTAATGAAGGTAGCCGTACCACTCACCGTCTTCATTATCGCAAAAATACTTTTCGCAATACTCTTTAAGCTGATTGTAAAGAGTGTTATACTTTTCATCCTTAAAATGAATATATGCAAGTCTTAAAGCAATCATAGCCTCGCACTGTGGCCACCAAAGCTTCATATCCCACTCAAGCTGTACAGGTGGCTTACCCTCTAAATCGGTAAAGGCAATAATACCACCGTGCTTTTTATCTAACCCAAGTGGCAAGGTTATATCTATAATATACTTGGCTTTTTCTACAGCTTCTTTGTTATTTGTAATAAGGCCTTCTGCCATAATAAACCAAGCAGCCTCAAGTGAGTGACCCGGGTTTACAATTCTGCCGTTGGGGCTGTTAATAAACTCGCCCTTTTTAGTTACGCTTTCAAGCAATGCTCTTTCTGTAAGGTAGCCGCCGTTAAGAATTTCATCAAGGCATTCCTTACAAAGTGCATCGTACTTATCTGCTACCTCAGGAATACTTCTCATAACCTGGGCAGTTGCAAGCATTATCATTACAGGTGAAAGAGCTTTGGAATCAATATTATCAGGGTTAATTTTAGGTGGATTTTTTCTAACGCCTGTAAAGCACTCATAAGCTACGTTAAAGTACTTTTCTGCACTTTCAAGCACCTGCTTATCGCCTGTTGCCTTATAAAGCTCGGCGCAGCCTATTGTAGCAAAGGTTTCGGAAAAATAGTATCTTCTTTTTTGAAGCTCTCTGCCGTCTGCAGTAACTGTAAAATACATTCTGCCATCTGTATCTGTACACTTAGGTAAAAATGAATAAATGCATTTAGCAGCCTTAAGGTATTCCTCGTTTTTATCTATAAGGTTATATGCCTTTGAGAAAACCCACAAAGCACGACCCTGGAACCAAACGCTTTTATCGGTACCGTAAATATTACCCTCTTTATCAAGGCAGGTATATATTCCACCGTTTTCGTAATCGATAGAATTTTTTAACCAAAAAGGTAAAATGTTGTTTACTAAATCGTTTCTAAAATCCATATCAGCACCTACTTTTATTAAGTCTTTCTACTGAATATACCACATTTTTCAAAAAAAGACAATATAATTACAATATTCTTGCACTGTAAAAAAGCATATGGTAAAATAAAGAAAATGTATTTTGAGGTGTTATATGAGTCTTTTGGATTTTTATTTAATTACAGATACCCATTTCTTCAAAAACTCACTTGGTGCATACGGCCAAGAGTACGATGAATTTATGCGCTTTGAGCAAAAATGCTTTGCTGAAACAGAGGCAATAAACAACGCAATTTTTGATTACCTTGCCAAGCAAACAAAAACAGACACAATACTTATCCCCGGTGATTTAAGCTTTAACGGTGAAAAGGAAAGCCACCTGGGCTTTATTAAGTTGCTTAAAAAGTTGCAGGAAAATGGTAAACGAGTTTTTGTTATAACAGCAGGTCACGATTTTAACGACTACTGCAGAGGCTATACTGATGCAGGAATACACGAGGTTGAGCACACCGACAGAGATGAATTATTTGATTTATACTACGAATTCGGCTTTAAGGATGCTATTGCAGTTGATAAAAAGCATTTATCATACGTTGCACAGTTAACGCCCCAAATACGCCTTTTAGCACTTAACAATGATGGCACAGAGGATTGCCGTGAAACATACGATGAAGAGCAGTTAGAGTGGATTAAGGAGCAAATACGAGATGCAAAGGCAAACAACCAAATGATTTTTGCAATTAACCACTACCCTCTTTTACCCGGCCAACCAATATTCTCACTTATAGGCTCGGCTGTTCAAAAAAATTCGGGCTACATAACAACAATGCTGGCTGACGAAGGCTGCAACCTTGTATTTACAGGCCATATGCACAACCAAGCAATAAATGAAAAGGTAACCGAAAAAGGTAACAAGCTTTATGATGTTTGCACAGGCTCTGCTATAGGCTGCCCTGCGTATATGCGCTTTGTTACGTTTGAGGATACCGAAACAATTGATATTAAAAGTGAGCCCATACCTGACTTTGAGTGGGATACAAACGGAAGAACCTGCAAAAAATATCTTTCAGATTTATTTGACAGCATGATACTTAATATGCTTAGCGATATGAAAAATAACCCTGAAAGAATGGCACGTAAATTAGGTATGAAAAGCTCACCTGTTATACTTAAAGCCTTGCGCTTTGTAGGGAAGCTTTTTGATAAGCTTACCTGTGGTGGACTTTGCAGGCTTTTCTTTGTAAAGTGCGACAAATCAATTAAAAAAATGCTTTTAAAGGATTACATTGTTCAGCTTGTGCAAAACCTTTTTGCAGGCAACCAGCCATTTGTTGAGGGCACACCTGAAGGCGATGCTATATTAGGCGTGTTAAAACGCTTAAGATTTATATTAAATAAAATATCTGTTAAGGATATTGACGGCAACAAGGCTGACTTGTTTGAAATACTGAAGCACAGCGCAGGAAACTACGGTATAGATGACCACAATGCAGTTTTAAAGTTGAAATAAAGCAAAACAAAAGCATATCCTCCAACGAAAATCAAGTTTTCGTTGGAGGATATTTGTTAAGTCAAGTCATTCAATTAATACTGCTTGGTTGTCTCCTACGCCAAGCCATGGACGCTCCACGGTAAGCAATCAGATTAGCTTGTACCACGCTGGAGTTAGTTTTCGCTTGCCTTCCTTCGAAGGAAGGTGGCACGGAAAATCTTTGATTTTTCGTGACGGAAGGTTCTTTGTTGCGTAGCAACATTTTTACCGAAGGTGAAACCTTTATTAAAATTGCATCGTAGATGCAACCTTTTTGGAAGGTCGCACCTTCTGTACGATTAGAATAGAGTTTTTGCCTAGCGGCAAAACGGCATCTAAAGATGCCGAAGAATATCCCACCATTCCGCCCGAACACATAATCAAACAACAGTTATTTTATCCGTGGTATAGTTTAACAAAACAACAGTTTAATCGGAGAATGGTCCCCCCTTTTTCGAAAAAGGGCAAGTTCGAACCACAACTTTCTTGTACTATCAAACTAATGTATGTCAGGGGTTACAGCTCAATCATAGAACCGTCCCCTGTGTTATCCTTTTAGGCATTATTAATATAAAACAATATAGCTTTATTACTATATTACAGCTTCATTGCAACGTCCCAAGCGCCCCAAATAACTGTACGAAGGTTACCAACCTTCTGTGCGTCACCGATAACGTGAACGTGCTTGCTCTTTTCAGCAATTGGTGCAGGCTTATAACCAACAGAAAGAATTACGCTGTCTGCTGGGATTGTTTCTGTTTTACCGTCTTTAGTCTGAACAGTAACGCCTGTAGCTGTAATTTCGGTTGTTTTTGTTTCAAGGTAAACAGGAACCTTGTTTGTTTTAAAGAAGTCACGAAGGAAGCTTGTGTTAGCAAGAGCAATACCAGGTGTTGTAATAAGGTCATCCTGCATTTCAACAATTGTAGGATTCTTACCCTGGAGGTAAAGCTCATAAGCAATTTCACAGCCTGTAAGGCCACCACCGATAACGGTAACGTTCTGGCCAACCTCTTTATTGCCTAAAAGGAAATCAACTGCTTCAATTGCAGTATCTGCACCCTTAACAGGAATCTTATTTGCAACAGAGCCTGTAGCAACAATAACCTCATCTGCACCAAGGGAAGCAATATCCTTAACCTCAGTGTTCATATGGATTGTGATTGCATCGTACTTTTGAACCTCACGGTTGTACCAAGCAATAAGGTCACGGTCCTTCTCTTTGTATGAAGGTGCAGCAGCAGCAATAAATACGCCACCCAGCTTATCGCTCTTTTCGTAAAGGTCAACCTTGTGGCCTCTTTGTGCACAAACAATAGCTGCTTCCATACCACCGATACCACCACCGATGATAGCAATCTTCTTGCTCTTTTTAGCAGGAACAAGCTTATATTTTTTAGACTGCATTGTTTTTGGGTTAAGTGCGCAACGTGAAAGACCCATTGTATCTAAAAGGTCTTGTGTATTAGCGTGACCCTTTGATGATGAGAAGTTAAAGCAACCTGCATGGCAGCAGATACAAGGCTTGATTTCCTCTACTCTGTCATTCATAAGCTTTGTAATCCACTCAGGGTCAACAAGGAACTGACGAGCAACGCCAACACCGTCGATTTTGCCATCAGCAACTGCCTGTGCACCAACATCAGGCTCCATACGGCCTGCACAAACAACAGGGATATCTACAAATTCCTTAATGTGTGCAACATCATCAAGGTTACAGTTTTGTGGCATATACATTGGTGGATGTGCCCAATACCAAGAGTCGTATGTACCGTTATCTGCATTAAGCATATCATAGCCTGCATCCTGAAGGTACTTTGCAGCCTTTTCTGACTCAGGCATTGCACGGCCGATTTCTGTATATTCTTCACCCGGCATCGCGCCGTAGCAGAAATCCTTCATTTTTGACTCTACAGAGTAACGAAGAGATACAGGGAACTTTTCGCCGCAAGATGCTTTGATTGCCTTAACAACCTCAACTGCAAAACGGTATCTATTCTCAAAGCTTCCGCCGTAATCGTCTGTACGCTTATTGAAATACTCAATTGCAAACTGGTCAAGGAGGTAACCCTCGTGAACAGCGTGTACCTCAACACCGTCAACGCCTGCATCCATACAAAGCTTTGCTGTTTTTGCAAATGCTTCAATAATTTCGTGAATCTGCTCAACTGTCATTTCAGGGCAGATAATATCGTGTGCCCAGCGAGATGGCTGTGGGCTTGGTGAAGCAAGCTCGTGTGAAGTATCAAGAATAGGCTTGATAAGCGCACGAGTAAATTTATTTCTGTGAAGAGGTGCTACAAGCTCTGTAATAGCCCAGCTTCTGCCCATACCTGCAGTAAGCTGAACAAAAAGCTTTGCGCCTGTTTTATGAATTTCATCCATAAACTCTTTAAGCTCTTCAAACATCTTAGGATTTTGCCAGAGCCACTTACCCCAGAAGGTATCTCTCAAAGGAGCAATACCTGGAATAATAAGACCAACATTGTTGTTAGCTCTTTCAAGGAAAAGCTTTGCAGCCTCTTTATCGAAATGGCAGCCGCCTAATTCGAACCAGCCGAACAATGATGTACCACCCATTGGACACATAACGATTCTGTTTTTAATTTCAACCTCGCCAATTTTCCAAGGGGTAAATAATGCCTCATATTTCTGATCCATTAATAAACACATCCTTACAAAATAATAAACAAAAATGTTCACATATTATAATATTAAAATATGTGAACATTGTCAAGTTAAATTATAACGATTATAGTTAGTCGAAACAGTGTAAAATTACACTGTTTCGATACCAAATTATGATTTGGTATCGAATTTTCTTCGAAAATTCGACTATAATCCTTTCAATGAGTGTAATGCAAAATTGTATTTATAAAAAAC
>JAZNTU010000045.1:0-7851 GCA_045591945.1 Acutalibacteraceae bacterium
ACTCCTTCGTACTTTTTTGTTGCAGTTGGCAGACCGCAACTTCATTATATCACGAAGGAGTTTTCTTTTTATTCTTGTTTCATCTATGTAATTTTTACTGAACCACGCGTCTAACGCGTGGTTTTACTATACAACAAAACGCTTCGGTCGGTTGACCGAAGCGTTTTTATGTATCTATCAATTAGAATAATAAACTGTCTTTCCTTCCTCAACGGAGCTTGTGAGCCAGGTGTTACCACCGATAACACAGTTATCCCCGATTTTTGTATCACCACCGAGGATGGTTGCATTTGCATAAATAACCACATTGTTGCCAATATCGGGGTGGCGCTTAATGTTCTTAACGGGATTACCGTTTTCATCCACCTTAAAGCTTTTTGCACCAAGGGTAACGCCCTGGTAAATTTTAACTCTATTACCAATTGTGGTAGTTTCACCAATAACAATACCTGTGCCGTGGTCAATGCAGAAATATTCGCCTATTGTAGCACCTGCGTGGATATCCACACCTGTTTTTTCGTGGGCATATTCCGTCATTATTCTTGGAATAAGCGGCACCTTTAATTCATAAAGCACGTGGGCAATTCTGTAAATTGAAATTGCATAAAAGCCCGGATAACAAATAAGCACCTCTTCGTGGCATTTTGCTGCAGGGTCGCCCTCGTAAATTGCTTCAATGTCTTTTATAAGTAATGTTTTTACAGTAGGCAAAGCCTCAATAAATTTATCGCAAATCTCCTGTGGAGTCAGCGCCATTTCTGTGCCGTTAAACTGGCAAGCCCCCTCAATCTGGCTTGCAAGCCTGCTGTAAATATTTAGCAAAAGCTCTGTTTGTGAAAGTACGTTTTCGCTACCCTCACTATGCTTAAAGTAATTTGGAAAAAGCATGGACTGCAGGTCCTTAATTACTTTTATAACTTCTTTTCTGTTAGGTATAAGCTGTCGATCATTATCGTTTTTCAAAAAACAGCCGTTGCTTATTTCCTCAAGGCCTCTTACCGTGCCTGTAATAAGCTCCATTGACTCTAAAAATTTATCCATATTATTCACCCTCATAAAGTGTAGTTGACAAGTACCTTTCGCCTGTATCGGTGAGCAGGCAAACTATTGTTTTACCTTTATTTTCTGCCCTTTTTGCAAGCTCCACAGCGCCACAAACTGCAGCACCTGAGGATATGCCTACTGCTACACCCTCCTCTGCTGCAACTCTGCGTGAGAATGCGTAAGCCTGCTCATCGGCAACTGTTATAATTTCGTCAAAAATACCTCTGTCTAAATTTTCGGGAATAAAGTTTGCACCTATACCCTGTATGCCGTGTGGGCCTGCCACACCCTCTGTAATTAACGGAGATTTTTTCGGCTCAACACCAACAATTTTTATATTCGGATTTTTCTCCTTCAAGTATTTACCAACGCCTGAAAGTGTACCACCCGTGCCGATGCCTGCAACAAAAATATCTACTGTGCCGTCGGTATCCTGCCATATTTCGGGACCTGTAGTTTCGTAGTGGGAAAGTGGGTTTGCAGGGTTTGAAAACTGCTGTGGTATAAAGGCATCAGGAAGCTGTTTGCAAAGCTCATTTGCCTTATCTATTGCACCTTGCATACCCTTTGAGCCCTCGGTTAATATAACCTCTGCGCCATATGCCTTTGTAAGCAAAACTCTTTCTCGGCTCATTGTTTCGGGCATAATAATTATTACCCTGTAGCCCTTTGAACAGCCTATTGCCGCAAGGCCTATACCTGTGTTACCGCTTGTTGGCTCAATGATAACAGAGCCCTCTTTGAGAAGTCCCTGCTTCTCGGCAGAGTCAATCATATATTTTGCAGCTCTGTCTTTAGCGCTGCTTGTTGGGTTAAAGCACTCAAGCTTTGCAAGTATTGTTGCAGGAAGTGAGTCCTTAGCGCAAATATTTGTAAGAGCTAACAACGGGGTGTTGCCCACAAGCTCCGAAACCTCTTTATATATTCTCATAAAATCGCATCCTTTTTTCGTATTTTATCACAAAATCAAAGCTATTACAAGTGTGCTACTTATTTGACGAGTTATTTATAATGTGTTATATTACTTTTGTTTTACAAGGCAGGTGTACGTATGAAATTTTGTATTGATACCCTTAGTGTGTGGGAAAAGCTAAAAAACACAACAGAGCCCATTATTATGTATGGTACCGGCAACGGTGCCGATAAGGTGCTTGATATTTTAGATGAGTTTAACGTAAAAATAGCAGGTGTAACTGCAAGTAATTCCTTTGTGAGAAAAAGAAGCTTTAGAGGCTTTCAGGTTATGCCAATTTCTTATTTCGAGGAAATATACGAAAGCTTTACTGTTATAGTCACCTTCGGCACGTCAATACCCGAGGTTATGGAGAATATTTTTTCTGTAGCAAAAAAACACACTACACTTGTACCTGTTGTGCCTGTTATAGGAACTCAAATTTTTGACAGAGCTTTTTTAGAGGCGCATAAAAAAGAAATCAACACTGCCTATGCTTTAATGGCAGATGATTTTTCAAAAAAGATTTTTGCAGGGTACGTCAACTTCCTTTTCGGTGGTGAATTAAGCGCTTTGCAAAGCATAACAACACCACAGGATGAAGCATTTTTTGAGATTTTAAAATTAGGTGAATATGAAACCTACGTAGATATAGGCGCTTACCGTGGTGATACTGTTGATGCATTTTTAGGCTACACAAACGGTAAATATGCAAATATTATTTGTGCCGAGCCCGACACAAAATCATATAATAAATTGATGGACCACTGTAGCCATTTGCAAAGCTTCAAAGCTGTAAACTGCGCTGTAACAGACGTTGACGGTGACGTTTATTTTTCCAACGTACACGGCAGACAATCAAGCCTTGGTGGGGACACTTTAATACACTCTGTTACACTTTCCACCCTTATAGGTCATTTTAGCCCTACCTACGTAAAGATTGACTCCGAGGGGTGCGAGAATGAAATCATAAAAGCAGGGGCAAAAATTTTGAGTGAATATAAGCCTAAGCTTAACGTTGCTGCATACCACAAATGCGAGGATATTTTTACGTTGCCTATACTTATAAACAGCATAAATCCAAATTATAAAATACACCTTAGGCACCACCCCTATATCCCTGCCTGGGACACTTTGTTCTACTGCGTTTAAATCGACAGAAAAATTTATTTTTAAACAATTTCAAAAAAAGATTGACTTTTTCTTTAATTGTATATATATTTAGTTTTAGTAAATTTATTTTTACTCTTAGTAAATTAATATTTCGTGTCAGCCGTCACGGGTTCACTTGGAGTGGATAAAGCGTATCCGAATCAGATTTTGGAATAGGCTTTTTCACTCATATTTTGTTAAAATACTCGTAAATCCATTAGGATTTACTCCGTTTTTGCCTCATCTGAGTAAAAAATACTTATTCCAAAATTCTCCGACCTTAAATGAATGAGGTTTCGTGAAATTTTGGATGTGTTTGACTGCAGGAAGGCTATCGCCTTTCAAAGGCAAATACAAACAAAAGTGCCGAAAACCCATCATTTAAGGCTGATTTGGGTATGCTTTATCCACTCTCTTGCCACGGACAAAACAAAAATTCACCAATTTGAAGAAAGCACTTACAGTGTTCTTTGGGTAGGTGGTTTTTTCTTTTGAATGGAGTTATTTCATTCTATTACTTTACAAGGGGGCTCTCTTATGTCTAATAACATTATCGAATTAAAAAATATATCTGTTGCCTTCGATGGTCAGCAGATAATTGAAAATATGAATTTATATATCCGTGATAAGGAATTCATTACCTTCTTAGGCCCCTCAGGCTGTGGTAAAACTACAACCCTTAGAATGATTGCAGGCTTTCAGGAGCCAGACTCAGGTGACGTATACTTTGAGGGCAAAAAAATAAATGGTGTGCCACCACACAAAAGGCAGCTCAACACCATTTTTCAGCGCTATGCCCTTTTCCCTCACCTTAACGTTTACGAAAATATTGCTTTCGGCTTAAGACTTAAGAAAACACCAGAAAAGGAGATTAAGGAAGCCGTTACAGAAATGCTTGAGTTAATCAACCTTAAAGGCTTTGAAAGAAGAAATATCTCTTCCCTTTCAGGTGGTCAGCAGCAGCGTGTTGCTATTGCAAGAGCTTTAGTTGTTAAGCCCCGTGTGCTCCTTCTCGATGAGCCACTTGGTGCGCTTGACCTTAAGCTTCGCAAGGATATGCAGGTTGAATTAAAAAATATTCAAAAGCGCCTGGGTATCACGTTTATTTACGTTACCCACGACCAAGAGGAAGCTCTTTCAATGAGCGATACTATTGTTGTTATGGACTCCGGCGTTATTCAGCAAATCGGTACACCTACCGATATTTACAACGAGCCTAAAAACGCTTTCGTTGCAGATTTCATTGGCGAAAGTAACATTATTGAAGGCGTTATGAAGGATGACTTCTGGGTTGAAATGGCAGGCTACAAATTCAAGTGCCTCGACAAGGGCTTCGGCGTTGACGAGCAGGTTGACGTTGTTGTGCGCCCTGAGGACGTTGACGTTGTGCCTGTTGACAAGGCTATGATTTCAGGTGTGGTTACCTCCATCACCTTTAAAGGCGTTTACTACGAAATTATTGTAGAAATCAAAGGCTTTAAGTGGATGATTCAATCTACAGACTACCAAGAGGTTGGCTCAACCATCGGCCTTGTTATTGAGCCTGATGCTATTCATATTATGAAAAAATCACAGTACTCCGGTCTGTATGGCGACTACAGCTCCTTTAGTGAAGAATTCGACGAGCTTTCAGTTGCAGAAATTGATGAGGACGAGGAAGAATAATTTTCCCACCCCAAAATTTGAAAGGAGTGCTTCAGATGAATAAAAAATCATCTCTTATGTCAAGGCTTGCAGGCGCTCCGTACATTGTGTGGGCAGCATTATTCATAATTGTTCCCCTTTGTATGGTTGCTTACTACGCCTTTACCGATAACACCGGTGCTTTTACCTTTAGCAATATGGCAGATATCGGCAAATATGCCGATACCTTTATTCTTTCCATTTGGCTCGGCCTTTTAGCTACCGTAATATGCCTTATTGTTGCTTATCCTCTTGCATATATTATGGCATCCAAGGGTCCTGAAAAGCAAAGCACAATGACTATGCTTATTATGTTGCCTATGTGGATGAACTTTCTTTTAAGAACGTATTCCTGGATGACAATTTTAGAGGATAACGGACTTATAAACACATTTATTATGAATTTAGGCCTTGAGCCCTTGCAGCTTATAAACACCCGTGGGGCAGTTGTACTCGGTATGGTTTACAACTTCCTTCCATATATGATTTTACCAATCTACACAGTAATGCTCAAAACCGACCATTCACTTGTAGAGGCAGCACAGGATTTAGGTGGAAACAAGCTCGACGTTTTCAAAAACGTTACCGTGCCACTTAGTGTGCCCGGCATAGTTTCGGGCTTCACAATGGTTTTTGTGCCAAGCGTAAGCACCTTCTACATTTCTCAAAAATTAGGTGGCACAAGCACAATTCTTATTGGCGACGTTATTGAAACACAGTTTCAAACAGCAAACAACTTTAATTTGGGTGCATCGCTTTCATTTGTTTTGATGATTCTCATATTCATTTGCCTTGCTGTTATGAATCGCTTTTCTGATGATGACGGAGGTGTTATTATATGACAAAGAAAACCTCCCTCGGCTCAAAGCTTTACACAGCGCTTGTTTTCCTTTTCTTATATGCACCTATTGCAGTGCTTATAATTTTCAGCTTCAACGCAGGCAAAAGCACGTCTGTTTTTGAAGGCTTTTCACTTTACTGGTACAAAGAGCTTTTTAACGATGCAGCTACGCTTGATGCATTTAAAAACTCTATGATAGTTGCCGTTGTTTCATCAATAATTTCAACAGTTATGGGTACAGCTGCCGCAACTGCAATTTTCAACTACAAAAACAAGCTTCTCAAAAGCAGTATTATGACTGTTACAAACATACCTATGATGAACCCTGAAATCGTTACAGGTATTTCTATGATGCTTCTTTTTGTATTCGTTGGTGCGCTTTTTGGTCAAACGGGCACGCTGGGCTTCGGTACACTTATAATTGCCCACACAACCTTTGAACTGCCTTACGTAATACTTAATGTTTTACCAAAGCTCAGGCAAACAGACCCTAACCTTTCAGAGGCTGCACAGGACTTAGGCTGCACACCCCTGCAGGCCTTTTTCAAGGTAGTGCTCCCTGCAATTATGCCAGGTGTTATTTCCGGCCTTATGATGGCATTTACGCTTTCTGTTGATGACTTTATTATCAGCTACTTTGTAAGCGGCACAGGCTCACAAACACTGCCTATTCGCATTTTCTCTATGACGAAGCGCCGTGTTACACCTGATATGTATGCCCTTTCCACACTTATCTTCCTTGCAATACTTGCATTGCTTATAATATCAAACCTTGTAAGCGCACACGGAGATAAAAAGCTTTCTAAAAAAGGCGGTGGCAAAAAATGATGAAACGCCTTTTATGTATACTTACAGTAAGCCTTATGCTTTTTACCAGCCTTTGTCCCGTTGCATTTGCTCAGGGAGAAAAGGATTACTCACACCTTAAGGGAACAATCCTTAACGTGTACAACTGGGGCGAATATATTTCCGATGGCTCCGATGACACCTTAGACGTTAACAAAGAGTTTGAGGCACGCTACGGCATAACTATTAACTACACAAACTTTGAAAGCAACGAAAATATGTACAACAAGCTTAAAAGCGGAGGCGCTAATTACGACGTAATTATTCCTTCAGACTATATGATTGCAAAGCTTATTGACGAGGAAATGCTTGCAGAGCTTGATTATTCAAATATCCCTAACTACAAATATATTCTCGATAAGTACAAGGGTCTTTATTTCGACCCTGAAAATAAGTACACCGTACCCTACACAGTTGGTATGGTAGGCCTTATTTACAACACCACTATGGTGGAGGGCGAAATTGACAGCTGGAGTGCTTTGTGGGATGAGCAATACAAGGGTAAAATACTTATGTTTAATAACCCTCGTGATGCCTTCGGCATTGCGCAGTGCCTTTTAGGGCAAAGCCTTAACACTACAGACGTTAAGGAATGGGATTTAGCCATAGAAAAGCTTAAAGAGCAAAATCCCCTTGTATCAAGCTACGTTATGGACGAGGTTTTCAATAAAATGGAAAACGGCGACGCCGCACTCGCACCATACTACGCAGGGGATTTCCTTACAATGTACGACGTAAACCCCGACCTTGCATTCTGCTACCCTAAAGAGGGAGTTAACTTCTTTGTAGATGCAATGTGTGTACCAAAAAATGCAGAAAACAAAGAAGCTGCCGAGCTGTACATCAACTTTATGTGTGAGGAAGAGATTGCTGTTGCTAATGCAAACTACATTTGCTACGCTTCTCCGCACGCACTTGTGTTAGAATCTGATGATTATGATTTAAAGGGCGACCCTATTCTTTACCCCGATGAATCAGAAATGCCTAAAACACAAATGTTTGAAAGGCTCGATTACGACACACAGCAATATATGTCTATGCTGTGGAATGAGCTTAAAATCGAAGGTGCATCCAACTTAGATGCTTATATAGGGCTTTCTACTTCCCTTGTTCTTGTAGCCGTATACCTTATATATAAGTTCATCAAGAAAAAGAAAAGAGAAGCCTATTATTAATTCAAAACATTAAACGTAAAAAGGGGATGTAAAAAAAGCGCAGACCGTATAAAACCGGATATAGCAAGGGGTTCTGTAGGTTTAATAAGCCTATAGAACCCTTTAAAAATACAAGAAATATAAAAATGTTGAAAAAAGTATGTTTTATACTACGAACA
>JAZNTU010000046.1:0-88454 GCA_045591945.1 Acutalibacteraceae bacterium
TGTAAAAAAAGCGCAGACCGTATAAAACCGGATATAGCAAGGGGTTCTGTAGGTTTAATAAGCCTATAGAACCCTTTAAAAATACAAGAAATATAAAATTGTTGAAAAAAGTATGTTTTATACTACGAACAAACTTCGCCAATCGACGTACCCTTGTACGCCTTCGGGCAAGCAAAATCAAGTCTGAAGCCTTGATTTTGCTCAGTTTGTCCGTTCTGCATCTTTTTTTCCTATCCCCTAAAAAGGGGCTGCAAAAAAACTTGCGTTTTTTTTACAGCCCCTTTTGCTTTGTTATGTTAGATTAAAGCTTAACGATTTCGCCCATCATACCAGGTGTTGCAAATGCTGCATTGCTTTCGTCTGTATCTATATGCATTGCAGGAGCAAAGTTTGGATGAACACGGCAAACAACGTCACCAAAAATAAGTGAACGGCCGTCTGACTCAATCTTAACACCAACAACCTCTTTATCTGCTACGCCAAACTCCTCAGCAGCTGCAGGTGTAAGGTGAATATGTCTTTTAGCAACAATAACGCCTTCCTTAAGCTCAACCTCACCCTTAGGGCCAACAAGCTTGCAAGCGCCACTGCCGGCAATATCGCCACTTTCTCTTACAGGAGCAACTACACCGATTGAACGAGCATCGGATGCAGAAATTTCAACCTGTGATACAGGCCTTGTAGGGCCGAGAATAGAAACTGCAGGGAACTGACCCTTTGGGCCTACAACTGCAACTCTCTCTTCACAAGCAAACTGACCGGGCTGTGAAAGGTCTTTTTTTGCGGTAAGCTCGTAGCCTTCGCCAAAGAGAACGTTTAAATCTTCTCTTGAAACGTGAACGTGACGAGCTGATGTTTCAACAAGTACTTTTGACATAAAAATCCTTCTTTCAAAATAACACAAGTACAACTTGCTTAATTTTTAACAACTTTTATTATACACAATAAACAATAATGTTGTCAAGGTAAAGAATAGGCTATAAAACTCCTTGAAACGAAAAAATTTATGTGTTAGAATAACCCTGCTTGTGAAAATCTTGCTAAAAAGTATTATAGGAGTATATTATGGAGTTTTTAAGAGCATTATTAGCACTACTTTTGAGTGTGGTTTCCATTTTCAATATATTTGAGGGACCACATCACGTTGAAAACCCAACGTATCGAAAAGACTTTGAATACCTTGAATACCCTGCCGAGGCTATAATTAACCCAACCGAAGTAGGCTTAACTATTGATAGCTTCAAAGCACGTGCAGACGATGACGGCGACGAATTATTTGTTAATGCACAAGGCTATTCAGATTTAAACGGTGTTATAGCTTCACCTTACTTTGTAGCTCACGTGGAAGGAAAGAGAATACCTGTTTATGCAACAACGGTTTTTGTTGGCACAACACAAAAGGGCGAGCTACACTCCTACTGTGAGGTTTACGTTGACACAAAAGCTCCAATAAATTACGAATTCCAGCTCACAACTAAAGATTTTCCGGTAAACTCTGTCAAGGTGATGCCTACAGCATTAAATATGCAAACTGTTCACAACGGAAACGTTGTTAATGCAAAAATAACTCAATTAGGCACGTACACCTTTGTTTTTAACGAAACTGACCAAACACACGGCTTTACGTTATTTGTAAGAGAGCTTGTTAACGAAGAGCAAGAAATAGCAAGCTACAAGGCTCAATACGGTGAGAATAACGTTGTTGTAGTTGAAGGCGTACTCACTGCCCCGTATTTCAACTTCTACGGCGCAACCAATATGGTGTACTACCTCAAACGAGGCTCATATCTCCTTGCACAGCACACAATTGATATAAACAGCGATACAGACGATGCAAACAACGTTGAAGCAGATGCAAATGGACAGGTTGGCCTTGGTTTAACAAGATTTCCGTATATGAATTTCCACTGCGCAAACAACGTTAAGCTTGTTGGTAGTGGCGTTGTGGACCTTTCCCACCTTGACAGACGTGAAAGACGAGGACTTGTTTTCTCCTACTGCACAAACATTGAGGTTGACGGTATTAAAATTGTTAACCCACCTGAATGGTCATTTATTACATATGACTGTGAAAACGTTACAATAAAAAACGTTGATATTTTCGGTTACAGACAAAATGCTGACGCATTTGCAATATGCAACACACGAAATGCAACAATCGACAACTCCTTCTGCCGAAGTGGTGATGACCTTTTTGATGTTAAAACTGCAGGTGGTAGACCTGAAGCAATAAGCCAAAACATTACGTTTACCAACTGCACAGCATGGAACGGAAAAGCAAGATGCTTCGGTATTTGCGGCGAAGTAAATATGGATATTAAGGATATTGTATTTAAGGATTGTGCAGTTGTTTTCCACGATGCAACCTGGGATGTAAACAGAATACCTGCAATTGCAATTGTTGTTGAAAACCCGGGTGGTAGCATTTCAAACGTTACCTTCGAAAACTTTGAAATTCACTCTGTAGCAAGCAGGCCAATAGGTTGCCTTATTTATAGTACAGATATTCAAAACTTTAATATTAGTGGAATCAAGTATAAAAACATTTCTTATTCCTCAGCAAGCTATCCAAACAAAATTGCTTCTAACGGCTCAAGCACAAACAGCATTCAAGCAGAATTTGAGGACCTTTACTACAACGGTATGAAAATTACCGATATTAATTCAGGTCTTTTTGAATATGATAGTTGTGCTAATATAACAATAAAATAAGCCATCAAACACAATCAGCCGATACCATAACAGGTATCGGCTGATTAATTTATATACAAATATCTATAGCAAATCTAACGCAAGCGTTGGTCCTCCTCCAAGCCTACGCTTGCAAGAGGGTCAGGCTTCGCTATACTTTAATTACCACGAAGCTTGTAAGGGACGGATTTCAGCCGTCCCGTTGTTTATCTTGGCTTTCGGGTGGGCTACAATCCCACCCTTACAGTTGTTCTATCTAACTTTGCGAAGCTCTGGCAGCTTGCGACCGGCGGCTGGTAGCTTTACAATCGCAACGCAGTTCCGAGATTTTTAATTTTTCATTTTGAATTTTTAATTGCAACAAAAAAGACACATCACATTGGATTTACCAAAGTGATGTGTCTGAATTATTTGTTGAGCTAATTCAATAAATTAATTATTTACAAGCTTCTTCAACTGCAACTGCGCATGCAACTGTTGCGCCTACCATTGGGTTGTTACCCATACCGATAAGACCCATCATTTCAACGTGAGCAGGAACTGATGATGAACCTGCAAACTGTGCATCTGAGTGCATACGGCCCATTGTATCTGTCATACCATAGGAAGCAGGACCTGCAGCCATATTATCCGGGTGAAGTGTACGGCCTGTACCGCCACCTGATGCAACTGAGAAATACTTCTTACCCTTTTCAACACACTCTTTCTTGTATGTGCCTGCAACAGGGTGCTGGAAACGAGTTGGGTTTGTTGAGTTACCTGTAATAGAAACGTCAACGCCCTCTTTCCACATAATAGCAACGCCTTCTGTTACGTCGTTTGCGCCGTAGCAATTAACCTTTGAACGAAGACCGTCTGAATATGCTTTACGGAATACCTCTCTAACCTCACCTGTGTAGTAATCCATTTCTGTTTCAACATATGTGAAGCCATTGATTCTTGCAATAATCTGAGCAGCATCCTTACCAAGACCGTTAAGGATAACTCTAAGTGGGTTCTTTCTAACCTTGTTTGCCTTTTCAGCAATACCGATAGCGCCTTCAGCAGCTGCGAATGACTCGTGGCCTGCAAGGAATGCGAAGCACTCTGTTTCCTCTTCGAGGAGCATTTTACCAAGGTTACCGTGGCCAAGGCCAACCTTTCTCTGGTCAGCAACTGAGCCTGGGATACAGAAAGCCTGAAGGCCTTCACCGATTGCAGCAGCAGCGTCTGCAGCTCTTGTGCAACCCTTTTTAATTGCAATAGCGCAGCCTACAGTGTAAGCCCACTTTGCATTTTCGAAGCAGATTGGCTGAATGCCTTCTGTGATTTTGTATGGGTCAAAGCCTTTAGCCTTGCAAATTTCAGCACACTCTTCAATAGAGCTGATGCCGTATTTATTAAGAACTTCGAGAATCTGTTTTTCTCTTCTGTTGTAAGATTCAAATAAAGCCATGGTTCTACCTCCTTATTCCTTTCTTGGGTCAACGATTTTAACAGCATCTGCAACACGGCCATACTGACCCTTTGCCTTTTCGAATGCTGTGTTAGCATCGTCGCCTGCTTTGATGAAGTCCATCATTTTACCGAAGTTTACGAACTGGTAGCCGATGATTTCATTATCTTCGTTAAGAGCAAGGCCTGTAACGTAACCATCTGTCATTTCGAGGTAACGAGGACCCTTTGCAAGAGTACCGTACATTGTACCTACCTGTGAACGAAGGCCCTTACCAAGGTCTTCAAGGCCTGCGCCTACAACAAGGCCATCCTCTGAGAATGCTGACTGTGTACGACCGTAAACAATCTGAAGGAAGAGCTCTCTCATAGCTGTGTTAATAGCGTCACAAACAAGGTCTGTGTTAAGAGCCTCAAGGATTGTTCTGCCAGGGAGAATTTCAGAAGCCATAGCTGCTGAATGTGTCATACCTGAACAACCAATTGTTTCAACAAGAGCCTCTTGGATAACACCCTCTTTAACGTTGAGAGTGAGCTTACATGTACCCTGCTGTGGAGCACACCAGCCAATACCGTGAGTAAAGCCTGAAATATCTTTAATCTCTCTTGCCTTAACCCACTTTGCTTCTTCCGGAATTGGAGCAGCACCGTGAGCAGCACCCTGTGCGATAGGGCACATTGTTTCAACTTCATGTGAATACTTCATTAATTTTGACTCCTTTCGGATGTTAAATTTTTACCAAATAATATTTTATTACATATTGCGCCTTAAGTCAAGTAAATTGAACATTTTCAAAGCAACAAAAAACGACACTTTGTTATTGGTTTTTTATTAAATTTACATAAATGCACTTGAAATTTTTCCCACGAGTTATATAATTGTATATTGGTTAAATATTTAGTATATTAATATCTAAATTTAGAGAAAGGAGAAGAATATGGTATTTTCAAGTCTTTTGTTCATTTTTGCTTTTTTGCCACTTTGCTTAGGTATATATGCCCTTTGCCGAAACAATACTGCAAGAAATATTGTTCTCCTTTTATTCTCGCTTATCTTCTACACCTGGGGTGAGCCTGTATACATTTTACTGCTTATATCAATGACCTTTTGCGACTGGGTGGCAGGCATACTGCTCGACAAGGCACAAAAGCAAAGTGTACGAAAGCTTATTCTTGTAATCGCCTGCATTATAAACCTTGGGCTTATAGGGGTATTCAAGTACACAGGCTTTGTTTTAAGCAATGTGCAAAGTATTTTCGGCGTACCCGAAATTATACCTGAAATCATTTTACCCATTGGTATTTCCTTCTATACCTTCCAATTACTTTCTTACGTTGTGGACGTTTACAGAAAAGAAGTTCCACACCAAAAGAATTTCTTTTGGCTGCTTTTATATTCAAGCCTTTTCCATCAATGCATTGCAGGACCTATTGTTCGCTACAAGGATATAGAATTTGACATTACCAACAGACGTGTAAACCACCGTGAAATTGCAGAAGGTATTACAAGATTTTGTGTAGGTCTTGCTAAAAAAGTACTTATTGCAAACACCTGTGGCAGCCTTGCAGATACCCTGCTTGTTGCCGATAGCTTTATAGCCGCCTCACCTGCAGAGGCACTTGCACAGCTTTCCTCTCGCCCTGCAGTAGGCTTATGGTTTGGTATGCTGTTCTATATGCTTCAAATCTATTTAGATTTTTCAGCATATTCAGATATGGCAATCGGTATGGGTCTTGTGACAGGCTTCCACTTTAAAGAAAATTTTCAATATCCGTATACGGCAAAATCCGTTACCGATTTTTGGAGAAGGTGGCACATCTCCTTAAGCACCTTCTTCAGGGATTACGTTTACATTCCACTTGGCGGCAACAGAAAAGGAGCTTTTAAAACATACCGAAATCTTTTAATTGTTTGGTTCCTTACAGGTCTTTGGCACGGTGCTTCATGGAATTTTGTGCTTTGGGGATTATTCTTCTTTGTATTCCTTTCCATCGAAAAGCTTGGCCTGTTAAAACTTTTAGAAAAAATACCAGCCTTCTTCTCGAGAATTTATTTATTACTGATTGTATACTTCGGTTGGATTCTCTTTAAATTTTCTAATTTCAGTTTTATACCTGTTGTGCTTAAAGGTCTTTTCTGCCAAAACGGCAACAGCGTTATGGACTTTGAAACAAAAACCTTGCTGTTAGGTAACGTTTTCTTTATTATTGTAGCAATTATTGCAACAACGCCTGCTGTAAAGCTCATTGCAGACAAGCTAAAGGAAAAAGCTACAGCAAGCAAGGGCGTAGCTGCCTGCTACACAGCATTAAATATTATTTTACCACTCACCCTACTTGTGCTTTCAGCAATGAGCCTTGTTGGTGATTCCTACAATCCGTTTATTTATTTCCAATTCTGATATAGTAAGCAAACACTGTCGGAGGTCGTTTGATGATTTACAACAAACCCCGTGATTTATCATGGCGACTTTTGGACTCCTTAGGCAAAAAGAAAGCTCCTATTGAGGCTCCAAAGGTTGATGCTAAACCCGACAATTTAACAAGCAAGCCACAGGCTGCCAAGAAGCCGTCAACACCTGTAAACGTTGACATCATTCTTGACGGTAAGCCCGAGTTTGCCAAAAACATGGAAATAGATGAAAACACCGTTATAGATATTTCTACTATGCCCGACATAGTAGGTGTACCTATACTGCAATTCCCTACAGCTGTACCCACACAGGAGGAAAGCACTCCTAAAAAAGAGATTACTCCCCCACCATTCACAAAGCCTGTTGATGAGAAAAAACCTAAAAAGAAAGCTACTACAAAAGCTACACTTACAAAAGGCACTTATATTGCACGAATTGCAGCCTTTTTTGTTGTTTTTTATGCCATTACCGTTGTTGCCTTTATTATGCCTTTAAGGCCAACCTATTCCGAGTCGGAAAAGCGTCAGCTTACACCATTCCCTAAATTCACCGTAAAAGCTCTTACCTCGGGTGATTATTTTGAAGGTATTTCAACCTGGTTTTCCGATACCTTCCCATTTAGAGAGCAGTTAACAGGCTTCAATGCATCAATTAAAGAGCATTACGGCTTTAACAACGTAGTAATACACGGTGAGCTTGACTCGGGTGACGAAATACCCGATACGCCTGTTGAGGATACAGCACAGCAAACCCAGGAAACAACAGAGCCACAAGCTCCCCCACAAACAACAGGGCCTGTTACAATGCCAAAAGATGAGCAGTTAAACTCAGGTGGCAACCCTGATGCACCAAAGCCAAATATACAAACGCAAAACTTAGGTGCTATTATTGTTGCAGGTGAAAGTGGTTATGAATATTACAGCTTTTCAAAATCCTTGGCACCTCGCTTTATAAATAGCGTAAGCGCTATTGGTGAAAAGGCCACTATAAACGGCAACGTTTACACAATGGTTATACCTACAAGCATTGACATTACGCTTGATGATGCCTTACGCTCACAGGTAAGCTCAGCAAACCAGGAAAAGGCACTTAACTACTTTAACGGCTCAATTAAAAATGCTATTACAGTAAACAGCATTTACCCAACTATGAGAACCCACAGAAACGAGTATATATATTTCCGTACAGACCACCATTGGACAGCCCTTGGCGCATACTACGCCTACGTTGATTGGTGCAACACAAAGGGAATTGCACCTATACCACTTTCTCAATACGATACAGCCACGTACTACGGCTTTACAGGCACCTTCTTCACCTCTGCTGGGCAAAGCTCCACTTTAAAAGAAAATGCCGACAACGTAGTAACCTACACACCATTTAACAACCACACCTGCACCATTACCAAAACTGACGGTACAGAGTACAAGTGGGATGTTGTTAAGGACGTTTCGGACTACGGCTCAACGTTAAAATACCTTACCTTTATTGGTGGCGATAACCCACTTACCACAATCATAAACGAGGATAACCCTGATGGTGAAACCTGCGTTGTAATCAAGGATAGCTACGGTAACGCTTTTGTACCGTTCCTTATTCCTCATTACAGCAAGATATTCGTTATTGACCCTCGCCATTTCACAGATACAATCGAAAACTTCTGCGAAGGCGATAATGTTACGGATATTATATTTATTTCCAACATTTCTACTACACGAAATGAAATCTTTATCGAATCCATGGAGGGCTTAGTTAAATAAATCGTATAACACTCATTAATAAATATGACAAGTGCAGGTCAGCTTGCAGGTGTACCTATTATTGCAGGTGGAGGCACTTTAGCCGAGCTTGCTCTATCACAGCTTAAAATGAGATTTATATAAAAATGGTAGGCAAATTTTGCCTACCATTTTGTATATATTAACGTTATTCGCCCAAGGCTTTTTCAATCAGCAATTCAAAGAATTGGGATAAAGAACGCAGGTTTAGTAAACGCAGGCGTACAATGGTACGTCAAGTGAGCTAAACCAAGTTATTCGCCCAAGGCTTTAAATTGGTAGCCTTGACTTTTTGCATAATCTATTATTTCTCCTAAAGCCTCTGCATTATCAGGCGATACGGCGTGAAGAAGCAGCACACAGCCCGGATGAAGTCTGCTTGTAACGGTATCAAAGGCGTACTGCTTACCCTTTTGGTTATTAACATCCCAATCAGCATATGCACTTGACCAAAACACAGATTTATAACCCATATTATCTACAAGATCAAGGGCACTTTCACTACAGGCACCCTCTGGAAACCTGAAAAAGGGTGCAGAGTAGCCGAATTTTTGTCGCAGGTAATTATCAAGCCCTGCTATTTCCTCTGCCATTTTTGCACGGGATATTGTTGAAAAATTAGGATGATTAACGCTATGGTTACCTACAATATGCCCTTCGCTTATCATTCTCGCAATAAGCTGCGGGCAGGCCTCAACGTGGGGAAGTGTTACAAAAAATGCTGCAGGAACATTTTTCTGCTTAAGTGTATCAAGAATCTTTTCGGTACATCCGTTTTCGTAGCCACAGTCAAAGGTTAAATAAATCACCCTTTCGCCACTTGTATCAAGGCAAAGAGCACCGTATTTTTCGTACAGCTTTTGGTTATTTACAGATATTTCGTGTGGTACTGCGTTTTTAGAAACACCAAAGCTATGGTTTATTGCCTGCTCACTTAAGCCCCTTGCATTTTGTGGGTCTACTACAGGAAATTCGGCTTCAGGCAAAGGCTCAAGGCCTGTGTAGGTTTTACTTGTGCCTGTATTTTTACCGTATAAAATTTTCAGCTTGCTTTTGCTGTTATTCATAGGCTCAGGGGGTGGTGCTTCTGTTTCTGTTTCGCTTTGCATTTCAGAATAACCTACACCGTCCCCTGTGGTTGATGGGTCTATGTTTTTTGAAGGCTCATTCCCACAACCGGCTAAGCTAAAAGCTATGGACAGCACAAGCAACAATGCTACTGTTTTTTTCAAAAAATCACTGTCCTATAAAAGTAGTCAATTAAACCACAGATTAGCTCCGTGATTTAATTGATTTATTATTTCACATTACTTTACCATTGAATTTACGCTACCTACAATGTTATCCATTGTTTTGATAGATTTTTTTGCAAGCTTTTTCATTTTTGACTTTGTGCTTCTGCTGTTTACAACCACTGCTGCAACTGCAGACATTGCGCCAATTGCCATTGCCGCACCACCAAGCTTTGCCATATTTTCGGTACTCATTCGCATTTTCATAATTCCACCTCCAAAACTTTTTGAGCATTTGCTCAATAAAAGTTTTCCCAAAAGAAATGAAAATTTCATTTTTTTACAGTAACAACATAATGGAAACAACACAAAAAATTTACAAATTAAATATTGAATATGAAAGCAATTGGTGTATAATGTTTTTATCAAAAAAAGGTTGTGATAAAATGAATACACAAAAAAGACTTATAGCAATTAACGATATATCGGGCTTTGGTAAATGCTCCCTTACTGTAGCATTACCGATTATTTCTGCTGCAGGGGTAGAAACTATTTGTATGCCTACTGCTGTGCTCTCTACCCACACAGGTGGCTTTGAGGGCTACACATACCGTGATTTAACTGACGATATGCCTAAAATTGCAGAGCATTGGAAAACTATTGATATTAACCCCCATGCCATATATTCGGGCTTTTTAGGCTCCTTTGACCAAATAGATATTGTTAAAAAATTTGCTGATGATTTTAAAACAGAGAACAACCTTTTCATTGCCGACCCTTGTATGGCAGACCACGGCAAGCTTTACACACTTTTTAATGATGAATTTGCACAGGCAATGGCATCCCTTTGTGCTAAGGCAGATATTATTTTGCCTAACATTACAGAGGCCTGCTTTATGGTAAATGAAAAATATATTGACGGAGTACAAACAACGGAATACATTGAAATGCTTTTAAATAAGCTGCTTGATATGGGTGCTAAAAACGTTATTCTTACAGGTGTTTGCTTTGAGGAAAGCAAGCTTGGTGCTGCTTGTATCGGTCAAGACAGAATACCACACTACTATTTTGAAAACCGACTTGAGGGTGCATACCACGGCACGGGCGATGTTTTTGCAAGCTCATTTTGTGGTGCAATCTTAAACGGCTTTAGCCTGCACGATGCAATGGCAATTGCTGTAAGATACGTTTGCGACTGTATAAAAAGAACACAGACTATGGACAAGCCTATTAAGTACGGCGTAGATTTTGAAAGAGGCTTGCCCTACTACATAAAGGAACTTAAGCTTATATGAGTGAATTAAACATTGTTTTGGTAGAGCCTGAAATACCACAAAACACAGGCAACATTGCAAGAACCTGCGCTGCAACGGGAGCAAGACTACACATTGTAAAGCCTATGGGCTTTGTGCCAACCGATAAGCATTTAAAACGAGCAGGGCTTGATTATTGGTATTTGCTTGATTTAACGTATTATGAAAATATTGATGACTTTTTTGAAAAGAACAAGGATGGCAGCTTTTTCTTTTTTACAACCAAGGCACAAAAAACACATTCCGACGTTACCTACCCCGACAAAGCATTTTTAATTTTCGGTAAAGAAACGAAGGGACTCCCTGAGGAGCTTTTACTAAAGCACCCCGACGAATGTGTGAGAATACCTATGATAGATGAAGCAAGAAGCCTTAACCTATCAAACGCTGTAGCAGTAGGTGTTTACGAGGCGCTTAGGCAATTCGGTTACCCCGAGCTACAAAATAAAGGTCAATTACATAATTATAAATGGTGAGCAAATAGCAAACTATAAAAAGGTCTGAAAAGCTTTGACTTTTCAGACCTTTTGTATTTAATATTTAAAATTTATCAGCTAATTTCTAATTTTTATCTATAGGCATACTTGCAACAGCATTAAGCGTCATATCTGCTGTATTGCCCTGTAAAAATTCGTAGTAGCCTTGTGAAGCTATCATTGCTGCGTTGTCACCACAATATTTAAGCTCAGGCATATAGAGCTTTACGTTTCTTTTTTTGCACTCCTCAGCCATAATTCTGCGAAGGCGAGAGTTTGCAGAAACACCACCTGCAAGCACAATTTCTTTTGCGCCTATATTTTCTGCTGCAAGCATTGTGTGGGAGCAAAGTAAATCTGTAACTGCTTTAATAAATGATGCGCCTAAATCCTCAGGCTTTACCTGTTCGCCCTTTTGTGAAGCGTTGTGCACAAGATTTACTGCAAAGGTTTTAAGACCTGAAAAGCTGAAATCATACGGTGAATCTGCTACCTTTGGTGTTGGAAATTTATATTTGTTTTCATCACCGTTTGCAGATATTTTATCGAGATTAACGCCACCTGGATATGGGAGCCCTACTGTTCGTGCAGCCTTATCCATAGCCTCACCTGCAGCATCATCCCTTGTTCTACCTATAACCTCAAACTCTGTGTATGATTTAACATTTATAATATGGCTGTGGCCACCCGACACAACAAGAGAAAGAAATGGTGGCTTAATTCCCTCATTGGAAATATAGTTTGCCGCAATATGTCCTCTTAAATGGTGAACAGGCACAAGTGGTATACCTGTTGCAAGGGAAAGACCCTTTGCATAGTTCACACCAACTAAAAGTGCACCTATAAGGCCAGGTGCATACGTAACGGCAATTGCATCTATATCCTCAAGGGTGCAATTTGCATCCTTAAGAGCCTTTTCTACAACACCACATATTGCTTCGGTATGGCGACGTGATGCAATTTCAGGCACTACGCCACCGTATATTTTATGCTCCTCAACCTGTGAGGCAATTACATTTGATAAAACCACCCTGCCATCCTCAACAACGGCTGCTGCTGTTTCATCGCAGGAGGATTCAATACCAAGAATTTTCATATAGCTTAATCCTTTAAAAATTTAGTCATTAATATTGCTGATTCCCGTGGGCTTTCGTAAAAATCCTTACGGCAACCCACCACCTGAAAGCCTGCTTTTTCATAAAGGCTTTTTGCGCCCTCGTTTGATTGGCGCACCTCTAAGGTTACAAACTCTGCACCTTCGCTGATGCTCAAGGCTACAAGGTAATCAACAAGTGCTTTTGCAATACCCTTACGCCTGTAATTGGGGCTTACGGCAACATTGGTAATATAGACCTCACCTACAACATTATGTGCGCCTATATAACCTGCCACCTCGCCATTGCACAGGGCAATTAAAAACCTTGCATGCGGGTTTTCCAATTCCTCATTAAGTGCATTTTCAGACCAAGGTGTGCTAAAACATTGCTTTTCTATTTGAGCAAGTGAAGAAACGTGCTCACCTGCCATTTTAACAATAGTAAATTCCATCATTTTGTATCATACCAGGTTTTCCCACAGGCAACCTCAACTGTAAACGGCACCACCATTTGGCAGGCTGTTTCCATTGTTTGCTTAAGGAGCTCTGCCACCTGCTGTGCCTGTGCCTCAGGTGCTTCTATAATAAGCTCATCGTGCACCTGCATTATAAGGTGGGCTTGTGGAAATTCTTCCTTTAAACGGGCGTAAACCTTTATCATTGCAAGCTTAATAATATCTGCTGCTGTGCCCTGAATAGGCATATTCATAGCAACCCTTTCGCCAAAACTTCGGCGAATTGCATTTGATTCATTAAGTTCGGGTAAATATCTTCTTCTGCCAAAGTAGGTTTGGGCATAGCCCTTTTCCTTTGCAGATGCCTTTGCATTCTCCATAAAGGCTGCAACACCCGAATAATTTGCAAGGTAGCCCTTTATATATCGGTCTGCCTCTTGTACAGAGGTGCCGATATCCTGCGAAAGAGAAAATGCGCCTATACCGTAAACAATACCAAAATTAACTGCCTTTGCCTTGCGCCTGTCGGCAGAGGTTACTTCCTCAAGAGGTATACCCATTACCTGTGATGCCGTAACAGAGTGTATATCCACACCGTTTATAAAGGCATCTATCATATTTTTATCGTTTGCAAGGGCTGCAAGCACACGCAATTCAATTTGCGAATAGTCGGCATCTACAAGAAGGTAGCCATCCTTAGCAACAAAGAATCTTCTTAGCTCTCTGCCCTGCTCTGTACGTACAGGAATATTTTGCAAATTAGGCTCTGCAGATGAAATTCTGCCTGTACGGGTTTCGGTTTGGTTAAGGGTTGAGTGTATTCTTCCGTCGTTATCTATAACCTTTAAAAGGCCCTCACAATAGGTTGATTTAAGCTTTGCTAAAGCCCTGTATTCAAGAATAACATTTATAATAGGATGCTTATCCCTTAAAGACTCTAAAACCTCGGCATTAGTGGAATAGCCACTTTTTGTTTTCTTTTTATGTGGAAGGTTTAATTTATCCTCATCAAAAAGAATTTCGCTAAGCTGCTTTGGTGAGTTAAGGTTAAATTCGCACCCTGCCATTTGGTAAACTGTTGCAAGGCACTCCTCAAGGCGAGCAGATATTTTTTCGTTATACTGTTCAATACCCTCTCTATCCACAAGGAAGCCTTCACGCTCCATAGCTGCAAGCACCCTTGCAAGTGGAAGCTCAATTTCTTCTAAAAGCTTTGTTTGCTGTTTTTCTTCAATAGCTGCAGAAAGCTTTATGCTTAAAGCTTCTATAACAGCTGCGCTATGCACATAGTTTTTTTCTGTTTCGTAAAAATCTGCCAACTCACCTGCATTAATTTTTACTGCGCCTATTGAGTAAACTGCTGCCAAGGCAGGTACAGAATAATCACTTGAATTAGGGTTTAAAAGGTAGGCTGCAAGTGATGTATCAAGCTTTACTGCATTTAGCTCAATACCACTTGAATCGCAAAAGCTGTAAAGCCTTTTTGAATCATCGGTATATTTTTCTATAGCGCTATCACCAAAAAGCTGTGAAACAAAGTCTACAAACATAAAGTCATTATTTAATGCTAACTGTACACCCTCTGCTGTTTTAAAAAGGATATACTCTATTCCACAATCGTTATATTTTACAGTAAAATAAGCCTTACCTGCTGATTTTAAATCACCGAGCAGCTTTTGATAATCATCTGCATAAGAAAGAGATATTTCTTTTGCGCCCTGCTCTGCTACTGCTTCGGCTTCTTGGAAATTTAACCTCTTTAATATTTTAAACATTTCAAGTGACGTTAAAAGCTTTGTAGCCTTTTGAACATCAGGCTCTTTTATAAGGTAAGATGCAATATTTGTATCTATAGGTGCTTCAAGGCAAATTGTGCCTAAGGATTTGCTTAAAAAGGCATTTTCCTTTGATGCTTCAAGCTTAACCTTCATACCCGGCTTTATATCAAGCTCCTCTAAATGCTCATAAATATATTCTATAGAGTGGTATTTTTGAATAAGCTCCTGCGCTCCCTTTTCGCCAATACCTGCAACACCGGGAATATTATCGGAGGTATCGCCCTGTATAGCCTTAATATCTATAAGCTCCTCGGGTGTAACGCCGTACACCTCATTAATTTTTGCCCTATCGTACACAACGGTTGTTGACTTGCCCATTTTTGTAGTGGCAAGTAAAACGTTAACGTTATCTCTTACAAGCTGTAGGCTATCTCTATCACCTGTTAAAACGTAGCAAAAATCATCTGCAGCACAGGCGTGTGAAAGTGTACCTAAAATATCGTCTGCCTCGTAGCCAGGCTTTTCAATAACGGCTATGCCTATGCACTGCAGTAATTCCTTAAGTGTGGGAAATTGCTCTATAAGCTCCTGTGGAGCAGGCTTACGTGTGCCCTTGTACTCACCGTACATTTCGTGGCGAAAGGTTGGATGGTGCACATCAAATGCAACAGCAACGCATTCAGGCTTATGCTCCTCTAAAAGGCCTAAAAGTATATTCATAAAGCCGAATATACCGTTTGTAAACTTGCCGTCCTTAGTTGTAAGCATACGTATGCCGTAAAATGCTCTATTTAATATTGAGTTTCCGTCAATTACAAGTACCTTCATAATTACCTCACAAATTGAGTGTTTCTAACGTTACAAAATGGTAGCTGTTTTGCTTAAGATAGTTTTCTTCGCTTAAGGCTCTTAAACAGCCAAGTGCAGCTGCATCCGTTACGTTACCCGGAATGTGCACCTTTATACCAGTTGCTTCCTCTATGTATTTATCAAGACCGTACATATTTGAAACACCACCACAAAGGAAAATACCATCATCTGTAATATCCTTTACAAGCTCGGGTGGAGTTATTTCTAACACACCTACAATAACCTTGCTAATTTCATCAATAATATCTCGCAGGGCGTAGTTGATTTCTTGTGCAGTTACCTCAAAAAACTGTGGCATACCATCGCCCATATCCTTACCCTTTGCAACGGCTGCAATTGCCTCGGAGCGTACCTTTGCGCCTGCAAGGGTATGCTTTAGCTCTCTGGCTGTAAGCCTGCCTACTGCAATACCTTTTACTGCTTTAAGATAATCTTTAATTTTTTTATCCATATTGTTGCCACCAACAGGGGCGCTTTTTGCTACTGCTATGCTACCCATTGTAACAACGGCAACGCTTGTAGTACCTGCACCAACGTTAACTATCATTGTGCCGTAGGGCTTATCCAGCATAACGCCTATACCAAGGGCTGCTGCAAGTGGCTCCTCTATAAGAGTGGCTCTGCCTGCACCTGCACGGAGCACACAGCCTAAAATATTACGCTTTTCAAGGTTTGTGATGCCTGCAGGCATAGTTGCAACTACAGTAGGCTTAAATATTTTATTTTTACAAATGCGCTCCAAAAAAACTCTTAAAAGCTTTTCGGTATTTTCAAGCTCGGAAACACCACCACTTAAAATCGGCTTAACAAGCTTAATAGCATCGGGACAACGTCCTGTCATCTCTAAAGCCTTGTGCCCTGTTTCAAGCACCTCACCTGTTTCACGCTCAAGGGCAATTGCTGCAGGCTCGCACAAAACTATGCCCTTGCCCTCTACTGCGGCAGTAATGTTGCCTGTGCCTATATCAAGCCCTATTTTAAGACCTACCATTGCTACACCTCTTTTCAATATAACGATTATAGTTAGTCGAAACAGTGTAAAATTACACTGTTTCGATACCAAATTATGGTTTGGTATCGAATTTTCTTCGAAAATTCGACTATAATCCTTTCAATGAGTGTAATGCAAAATTGTATTTATAAAAAACAATTTTGCTAAAAGCCGATAAAATCGGCTTTTGCGAAACGCGACTGCGTTTCGACAAATTACAATCATTATAAAAGCTACAGTATATTATTTATCATTTTATTATACACCTATCCACTGTTTTTGTAAATAAAAAAGAAATAATATGTAATATATAACGTGGTTTATTATATTTACAAAAAATTATTAGTATAGTACAATGTATAGTACAAAGAAAATATTTGTGTATAAGGAGTGTTTATATGGCAGGCGTGAAAAACTCAAAGCTTAAGCTTTTATACTTGGCAGAAATATTTGAAAAGAAAACAGACGAAAATCACTACATAACAGCAACACAGCTTTGCGAGGAGCTGCAAAAAATAGGCATACAGGCAGAAAGAAAATCTATTTATAAGGATATTGAAATACTTAGGGAATACGGCTACGATATTATTCACGAGGGCTCAAGAAATACAGGCGGCTACTTTTTAGGCGCAAGAAAATTTGAGCTTGCAGAAATTCGACTTTTATCGGATGCTGTGCAGGCTGCAAACTTTATTTCGCAAAAGAAAACTAACCAGTTGCTTACAAAAATTGAAAGTTTTGTTAGTGAAAAGCAGGCAAAGGTTTTACATTCGCAGGTTTACGTTGACAACAGACCAAAATGCAAAAACGAAGAAATATTTTACACCATTAGTCTTTTGGATGAGGCAATTACAAAGGGTGTTAAGGTTACCTTTACATACACAAGGCGCAAAATAACAGAGGAATTTAAAACAGCTACAGAGGACAAAACCTTTACTGTTAGCCCCTATGCCCTTATATGGTCTGACGACCACTACTACGTTGTGTGCAACAACGAAAAATACGACAATCTTATGCATTTAAGAATAGACAGAATCAAGCACCTTTCCCCCACTAAAAATAAGGCAAGGCATTTTTCGGAGGTTTCAGAGTACAGAAACAGCTTTGATTCTGCCGACTATGCTTCAAAGCTTTTTAATATGTACAGTGGTGAGCAAAAGCCTGTGGAGCTTATTTGCCGAAACGATTTGCTTGAAACAATGCTTGACAGATTCGGCGAAAGGGTTAAGGTACAAAAGGTTGACAGCGACCACTTTTTGCTACGCACAAATGCTGCAGTAAGTGAAGGTCTTGCAGCCTGGGTGCTTCAGTTTGGCGGCAGGGTTACAGTTAAAATGCCAAATGAGCTTATAAACTCCGTTAAGCAAAAGGCTGAGGAGATACTTAAGAAATATGAATAAAATTAAAACTCTCAAGGAGCTAATCCTTGAGAGTTTTTTAATGTAATTATTTATAGTACTCAACAGCAGCCTTGAACATCTTGATGTCGTAGTTGCCTGGTACGTTTTTGTAGAGGCCTTCGCCGATACGCTCGCTGTGACCCATTTTACCGAATACTCTGCCGTCTGGTGATGTGATACCTTCAATTGCAAACATTGAATCGTTTGGATTAAAGTGAACATCACTTGTTGCATTGCCTTCAAGGTCAACGTACTGTGTTGCAATCTGTCCGTTTGCTGCAAGCTCTCTGATAAGCTCTTCGCTTGCAAGGAAACGACCTTCACCGTGAGAAATCGGAACGTTGTAGATTTCGCCAACCTCTGTTAGTGCAAGCCAAGGAGATTTGTTTGAAGCAATTCTTGTTCTGACAATTCTTGACTGGTGGCGTGCAATTGTGTTGTATGTGAGAGTTGGGCAATTCTCGTCTGTATCTATAATCTTACCGTATGGTACAAGGCCAAGCTTAATAAGTGCCTGGAAGCCGTTACAGATACCGCACATAAGGCCATCTCTGTTTTCAAGAAGGTCTGTTACACCCTCTTTAACAGCAGCATTACGGAAGAAGGCTGTAATGAATTTACCTGAACCGTCAGGCTCGTCACCACCGGAGAAGCCACCGGGGATGAATATCATTTGTGCATCCTTAAGCTTTGAAGCAAATTCATTTACACTCTCTGTAATACCTGCAGAGGTTCTGTTCTTGATAACGATGATTTCAGGCTCTGCACCTGCATCACGAACAGCCTTTGCTGAATCGAATTCGCAGTTTGTACCCGGGAATGCAGGGATGAGAATCTTTGGCTTTGCAACCTTAATTGCAGGAGCCTTGCGCTCTGTTGCGCTGAATGAGAAGTTCTCAACCTTTGTGCCTGTATCTGCAATGTTACAGCTATATACAGACTCAAGCTTATCCTCGTAAATCTTGAGAACGTCTGTTAAATCAAGGCTTTCGCCCTTGTATGTGAACACAGCGCTCTCTGTAACTGTACCGATAAGCTGTTCATCTAAAGCCTCTGTTGCTTCAAGGATAAATGAAGCGTAATTGTATGCAAAAATATCCTCAAGTGTAAGAGCATCATCAAAAGCAAAGCCTAAGCCGTTACCGAATGCCATCTTCATAACTGCCTCTGCAACGCCACCCATACCAGGTGTGTAGCAGGAAACAGCCTTGCCTGAACGGAGAAGCTCACAAACCTTATCGAACACTGCAATAAGAGAGTCTGTTACAGGAAGTCCGTTTGCATCAAACTCAGGCTTAACAATGTAAACCTTATTGCCTGCCTTTTTAAATTCAGGTGAAACAATATCCTTAACCTTCTCTGTTGTTACAGCAAAGGAAACGAGTGTTGGTGGAACGTCTAAATCCTCAAACGTACCACTCATAGAGTCCTTACCACCGATTGAGCCTACGCCCAACTGCTTCTGTGCACGGAATGCACCGAGAAGTGCTGCAAGTGGCTTACCCCAACGCTTTGGCTCTTTGTTTACACGCTCAAAGTATTCCTGGAAGGTAAGGTAAACATCCTCAAACTTTGCGCCTGTAGCAATAAGCTTACAAATTGATTCAACAACTGCAAGGTATGCGCCGTGGTATGGGCTCTTTTCTGTAATGAATGGGTTATAGCCCCAAGCCATAAGTGAACAATCGTCTGTATGCTTTTTCTCAACGGAAATCTTCTGTACCATTGCCTGAATTGGTGTGAGCTGATACTTTCCACCAAATGGCATAAGCACTGTACCTGCACCGATTGTAGAGTCAAAACGCTCTGAAAGGCCACGCTTTGAGCAGATATTAAGGTCATCTGCCATAGCACGCATATTATCTGTAAACGTGCCTGTAACAGCCTTATCGTAGCTTTCAGGCTTTGCAGCCTCAACGTTAACGTGCTTATCTGCACCGTTGGAGTTAAGGAATTCTCTTGAAATGTTACAAATAACGTTTCCGTTCCAGGTCATTACAAGCCTTGCCTCTTCAGTAACAACTGCAACAGGACAAGCCTGAAGGTTTTCGGTAGCAGCAAGCTGGAGGAAGCGCTCAACGTTTTCCTTTTCTACTACAACAGCCATTCTTTCCTGTGATTCGGAAATTGCAAGCTCTGTACCATCAAGACCCTCGTACTTCTTTGGTACTGCATTAAGGTCAATCTTAAGACCGTCTGCAAGCTCACCGATAGCAACAGAAACACCACCTGCGCCGAAGTCGTTACAGCGCTTAATCATAAGTGTTGCTTCTTTATTCCTAAATAATCTTTGAAGCTTTCTTTCCTCCGGTGCATTACCCTTTTGAACCTCTGCACCACAGGTTTCAAGTGAGGTTGCTGTGTGTGATTTTGATGAGCCTGTAGCACCACCACAGCCGTCACGGCCTGTAGAGCCACCAAGAAGGATAACTATATCACCGGGAGCAGGACATTCACGGCGAACATTCTCCTGTGGAGCTGCTGCTACAACTGCACCAATTTCCATACGCTTTGCAGCATAACCCGGGTGGTAAATTTCATCAACAATACCTGTTGCAAGGCCGATTTGGTTACCATATGAGGAGTAGCCTGCTGCAGCTGTTGTAACAATTGTACGCTGTGGTAATTTACCCTTAATTGTTTCGGAAACAGGCTTAAGTGGGTCTGCTGCGCCTGTAACACGCATTGCGCCGTAAACGTATGCACGACCTGAAAGTGGATCACGGATTGCACCACCGATACAGGTTGCTGCGCCACCAAATGGCTCAATTTCTGTTGGGTGGTTATGTGTTTCGTTCTTGAAAAGAAGGAGCCAAGGCTCTGAAACACCGTCAACATCAACGTTGATTTTTACTGTACAAGCATTGATTTCTTCAGATTCATCAAGCTTATCAAGCTTGCCGTGTACTCTGAGGTATTTAACAGCAACTGTTGCCAAATCCATAAGGCAAATTGGCTTTGTTCTGCCTAATTCTTTTCTTGTTTCAATATATTCCTCGTATGCAGACTGAAGGAGCTCATCCTCAAACTTAACATTATCAATAACAGTAAGGAAGGTTGTATGACGGCAGTGGTCTGACCAGTATGTATCTATCATTCTGATTTCTGTGATTGTTGGGTCACGGTCTTCAGATTTAAAATACTGCTGACAGAATGCGATATCGTCTGCATCCATTGCAAGGCCATAGTCCTTAACAAACTTTTCAAGTCCTGCTCTGTCAAGTGCGATAAAGCCTGTGAGAGTTTCAACCTCTGTAGGAATTTGGTAATTCATTGCAAGTGTTTCAGGCTTTTCAAGTGCTGCCTCCCTTGCTTCAACAGGGTTAATAACATATTTTTTAATTTCTGCAATTTCAGCCTCGGTAAGCTTGCCATAAAGTGCATAAACCTTTGCACTCTTTACTGTTGGGCGCTCACCCTGTGAAATAATTTGAATACACTGTGCTGCAGAGTCTGCCCTTTGGTCAAACTGACCGGGTAAAAACTCAACTGCAAAAACAGTTGCATCCCCTAAATCAACCTCTGCAGATGCAATATCGAGCTGTGGCTCAGAGAAAACTGTTTTAATAGCATAGTTAAAAAGCTCCTCTGTAATATTTTCTGCATCATAGCGATTTATAACACGAACATCCTCAAGGGACTCAATACCTAAAAGGGTACGAGCATCACCTAAAAGTGATTTTGCCTCGTTGGCAAGTTCCTTTTTCTTTTCTACATATACTCTGTATACCATCTTTTAATCCTCCAATACCGCAAGTGCCTTTGCACCTATATCACTACGGTAAAATGCGTTGTCAAAATGAATTTTCTTTACAAGCTCATATGCTGATTTAACTGCAGACCTTAAATCCCCTTCAACTGCAGTAGCACCTAAAACTCTGCCACCGTTTGTAAGGAGCTTGCCGTCTTTAAGCACAGCGCCTGCAACATATACGTTACCTTCTATTTCAGCTGGGATTGTCATTTCAAAGCCCTTGTCATAGCTTTGAGGATATCCCTTGGATGCCATTATAACACAAGCTGCACTCTTGTTACTGAATTTAACATCAATTTCGCTTAATTTACCCTCTGTAACGGCTTGCATTACAGTTAAAAGGTCTGTTTCCAAAAGAGGTAAAACGACCTGTGTTTCAGGGTCACCGAAACGGCAGTTATATTCAATAACCTTTGGACCGTTTGGTGTAAGCATAAGGCCGAAATAAAGGCAACCCTTGAAGGTTCTGCCCTCGTTATTCATTGCATTGATTGTAGGAATAAAAATCTTTTCCATACACTCTGCTGCAACAGACTCGGTATAATATGGGTTTGGAGCAATCGTACCCATACCACCTGTGTTAAGGCCTGTATCGTTATCCCCTGCTCGCTTGTGGTCCATTGATGAAACCATAGGTGCAACCGTTTTACCGTCTGTAAAGGCAAGCACGGAAACCTCAGGGCCTGTAAGAAATTCTTCAATAACGATATTATCTCCGCTTGAGCCGAATGCCTTATCCTGCATCATAGAAACAACGGCTGCCTTTGCTTCATCCCTTGTTTGGGCAATTATAACACCCTTACCTAAAGCAAGACCATCAGCCTTAATAACTGTTGGAATTGGTGCTGTTTCTAAATACTCAAGAGCCTTTTGCATATCGTTAAAAACCTCGTATGTGGCTGTAGGAATATTGTACTTTTTCATAAGATTTTTGGAGAAAACCTTGCTACCCTCAATAATTGCTGCATTTGCCCTTGGGCCAAAGCAAGGAATACCCTTTGCCTCAAGTGCATCTACACAACCGAGCACAAGTGGGTCATCGGGTGCAACAACTGCATAGTCTACGTTGTTTGCTACTGCGAACTCAACTATTTTTTCAATATCCTTTGCACCGATATCAACAAGTTTTGCATCCTTCGCCATACCACCGTTACCCGGAAGGGCAAATATCTCGGTTACACTTTTATTTTCTTTTAACTTTTTAATGATAGCGTGCTCTCTGCCGCCACCACCAACAACCATTATTTTCATATATGTACCTCAATCAATGATGGAATAAACGCATACCTGTAAATGCCATTGCCATACCGTACTTATTTGCACACTCTATAACAACGTCATCACGAATTGAGCCACCCGGCTCTGCAATGTATTTAACGCCACTCTTTTTAGCACGCTCAATGTTATCGCTGAATGGGAAGAAGGCATCGGAGCCGAGAGCAACACCATCAATTGTTTTGAAGTACTCTGCAATTTCCTCTGCTGTGAGTGGTGATGGCTGCTCTGTAAAGTATTTCTGCCAAATACCATCTGCACAAACATCTTCTTCGTTATTATTGATGTAGCCATCAATAACGTTATCTCTGTCAGGTCTGCCTAAGGTTGGCTTGAAAGGAAGAGAGATCACCTTTTCGTGCTGACGAAGGAACCAGGTATCTGCCTTTGTACCTGCAAGGCGTGTGCAGTGAATTCTTGACTGCTGACCTGCGCCTACACCGATTGCCTGTCCGTCAACAGCATAGCAAACGGAGTTAGACTGTGTATATTTAAGAGTGATGAGAGCAATTATAAGGTCACGAACTGCGCTCTCAGGCATATCTTTATTTTCGGTTACTATGTTAGAAAGCAGCTCACGGTTGATTTCGAAATTGTTTCTGCCCTGCTCAAAGGTGATGCCGTAAACCTGCTTTGTTTCGATTGGAGCAGGAACGTAGTTAGGGTCAATTTGAACGATGTTGTAGTTACCGTTTCTTTTAGACTTGAGAATTTCAAGTGCTTCAGGCTCGTAGCCGGGTGCGATGATACCGTCGGAAACCTCACGTTTAATCATAAGTGCTGTTGTAACGTCGCAAACATCGGAAAGTGCTACCCAGTCACCGAAGGAGCACATTCTGTCTGTTCCTCTTGCCCTTGCATATGCACAAGCGAGGAGTGAATCATCAAGGCCCTCAATATCATCTACAAAGCAAGCCTTTTTAAGCTTATCGGAAAGTGGAACGCCTACTGCTGCAGAGGTTGGGCTAACGTGCTTGAAGGAGGTTACTGCAGGGAGTCCGAGTGCCTCTTTAAGCTCCTTTACGAGCTGCCATGAGTTGAATGCATCAAGAAAGTTAATGTAACCGGGTCTACCACAAAGAATTTCTATAGGGAGCTCTGTGCCATCCTGCATATAAATTTTAGAAGGCTTTTGGTTTGGGTTACAGCCATATTTTAATTCAAATTCTTTCATTTTATTCTCTCCTTATTTGTTTTTGTTTACGATACGAGAATCATACTTTCCTGTAGCAAGGTCAATATATCTTACAAAAAGTGATACCTTGTTATCTGCATTAAGATTTTCCCAGATAAGAGCTGTTAATGAATCAATATCTGTATCGGGAAGCTCAAGTGTTTTTGGCTCACCCTCAAAGCTTGAAAGTGGGTTGCCATCGCATTTATATGTGTGAATGAATTTTGCCTTACTCTTAAGTGGGTTTGAATATGCATACGTATATCTTTGGCAGGAGGAGCCGTCGCCCTCTGCTGACTTGAGGATTGACATTGCAAAATTCATATCGCCGTTTTCAAGGTGAATAATACCTGAAATACGAGGTGTGTAGTTTGGAGCATCATCCTCAAACTCTCTTGTACGAAGCGCCTGCTCAAAGGTCATCTGCTTATCCATAAGCTCATAGATAGTATCTGTTTGGTCACCGTTTGTAACAATAGTTTTGTTACCGAGCACTCTTACAGGTGCATAAATAATAAGGTGTGGGTCTACCATTTTTGACTCATCAAATGCCTGAGTTCTGATACCCTCGCCATCCTCTACAAAAACACGGTTACGGCTGTTTTCACTTCTGCCCATAATGAAATAAGCTGTGATTGCCTTTGTGCCATCTGCACTTTTACCGATTACTATACCTCTGCCATGATATGGGAGAGAGTTAAGTTCTTCTTTAAGTGTTTTGATTTCCATACTATCTATCCTTTCATTCACAATATTGTGTAATTACTTACTAATAATTTCTTTTGCTACCTTTTCAACAGACTGAGGTAAAATTATCCACTCGGCGTTTTCCATTACCCTTTTTTGAAGGATTTCAGGTGTATCGCCCTCAAGCACCTCAACTGCCTTTTGCATAATAATTTCGCCACCGTCGGGAATTTCGTTTACGAAATGAACGGTTGCGCCTGTTACCTTAACGCCCTTTTCCAATGCTGCCTCGTGCACACGAAGGCCGTAAAAGCCTTTGCCACAAAAGGAAGGGATAAGTGATGGGTGAACATTTATTATTCTTTTTGGGTATGCACTTGTAAAGCCCTCGCTGAGAATTGACATAAAGCCTGCAAGAACAATTATATCAATCTCGTTTTCTGCTACGGCATTTTTAATTGCCTGTTCAAATGCCTCTTGAGAGCCAAGCTCCTTTTTAAGAAATACTGCTGTTTTTATGTTTGCCTTTGCAGCTCTTTCCAATGCGTAGGCACCTGCATTATTAGAGATAACAAGGGTGATCTCACCGTTTGCTATAACTCCGTTTGCCTGTGCATCTATAAGCGCCTGTAGATTTGTGCCACCACCTGAAACAAGAACAGCTATTTTTGCTTTTTTGCTCATTTTTATAATCTTCTTTCAATTATTCAAGAATGATTTTTTCGTCAGCCTCGATGATTTCGCCTATTACGTAAGCATCCTCACCGTTTGCCTTGAGAATTTCGAGTGCTGCTTCAACCTGCTGTGCAGGAACAACAACGCTCATACCAACACCCATATTGTATGTATTGAACATATCACGTTCAGGAATGTTGCCCCATTTTGCGATTACATCGAAAATAGGAAGAACCTTAACAGCTGACTTATTTATTTTTGCACACAAGCCATCAGGAATTGAACGTGGAATATTCTCGTAGAAGCCACCACCTGTGATGTGTGAAATACCCTTTACGTCAACCTTTTCTATAAGAGCAAGGATTGATTTAACGTAAATTCTTGTAGGAACGAGTAAAGCCTCTGCAATGCTCTTGCCACCTAATTCCTCACGCTCTACGTAAAGCTCAGGGTTATTGTTATCAATATCAAACACCTTACGGCACAAGCTGAAGCCGTTTGAGTGAATACCTGTAGATGGAAGTGCAATAACAACGTCGCCAACGCTCATTTTGTTATTGTCAATCATTTTTGGTTTATCTACAACACCTACTGCAAAGCCTGCAAGGTCGTAATCCTCAACAGGCATTAAACCTGGGTGCTCTGCAGTTTCGCCACCTGTAAGCGCACAGCCTGACTGAACACAGCCCTCTGCAACACCACTAACGATTTCTGCAATTTTTTCGGGAATGTTTTTGCCACAAGCAATATAGTCAAGGAAATATAATGGCTTGGCACCAACACAAACAATATCGTTTACGCACATTGCAACTGCATCAATACCGATTGTATCGTGCTTATCCATAAGAATAGCTAATTTAACCTTTGTACCACAGCCGTCTGTACCTGAAACTAATACAGGGTGCTCCATACCCTTTGCAAAGGCAAGGTCGAAGCAACCACCAAAGCCACCAACATCATCCATTGAGCCTTCGTTACGAGTTCTGGCAATGTGTTTTTTCATAAGCTCTACAGCCTTGTAGCCTGCTGTAATATCAACGCCTGCTGCTGCGTAGCTTTCTGATTTTGAATTATTCATATCTATTCTCCTTAAAATATTTTCTGTAATTAATTAGCCTTTACCATTCCAGCAGTAAGTACAAACCTCATCTGCAGGGAGGCCGATAGCCTCGATAATACCTTCAAGCGTCTGGAATTCCAATGATGCAAAGTTAAGCTTTTCGCAAATAAGCTTACGCATATTTTGACCACGCTGTGTGGATGCATCGCTATACTCATCTAAATGCTTAAAGCCCTCTTCGCCCTCAAGCTCCATAATGGTTGCCCTTGAAATAAGCTCCATTTCGGAGGTTGCTCTTGAAAAATTAAGATATTTACAGCCGTACATTATAGGTGGACAGGCTGAACGCATATGCACCTCTTTTGCACCGTTTTCGTAAAGGAATTCAACTGTTTCACGAAGCTGTGTACCACGAACGATACTGTCATCAACAAAAAGAAGCTTTTTGCCTTTAATAAGGTCGTGAACGGGAATCTGCTTCATTTTTGCTACTCTGCTGCGCTCCTTTTGATTAGAGGGCATAAAGCTCCTTGGCCAGGTTGGAGTATATTTTATAAACGGTCTTGCAAAAGGAACAGAGCTTTCGTTAGAATAGCCGATTGCGTGTGGTGTGCCTGAATCGGGAACGCCACTTACGTAGTCGATATCCTGAGCAATGCCTAATTCTTTATCTCTTTTAGCCATTATTTGACCGTTTCTGTAGCGCATTACCTCAACGTTTACACCCTCGTAGCAGGAGGTTGGGTAACCGTAATAGGACCAAAGGAATGCACAGATTTTCTTTTTCTTTCGTGCAGGTGACAAAACCTCTACACCATCGCAAGAAACCTCTACAATTTCGCCGGGGCCAAGCTCTTTATAATCTTCGTAGCCAAGCTTTTTATAGGCAAAGTCCTCGAAGGATACGCAATAGCCATCCGCCCTTTTACCTACAAGCACAGGAAGTCTGCCTACCTTATCCCTTGCGGCAATAAGCTTGCCATCCTCTTTAAGAATAAGGATTGAGGCTGTACCGTCTATTACGTCCTGAGCGAATTTGATACCCTCTGCAAAATCACTTTTTTGGTCAATCATTGCTGCAACAAGCTCGGAGGCGTTTATGCCTGTAATACCTGTTGTTGTCATAGCGCCAAAGTGACCACCACTAAAGGATAAATACTGATTCACGAGAGCATCGCTGTTATTTATAATGCCGATTGTACATATAGCATAAAGACCGTGATTGGAACGAATAAGGAGTGGCTGTGCATCACTGTCGCTAATGCAACCGATTGCTGTGTTGCCCTCCATTACATCGAGAATATTCTCGAACTTTGTTCTGAACGGTGAATTTTCGATTTTGTGAATTTTTCTTTGCATACCTGCTTCGGGGCTGACAGCAGCCATACCTGCCCTACGTGTTCCCAAGTGGGAATGATAGTCTACTCCGAAAAAGGTATCAAGAACAGCATCGTTTTTAGATGCTACGCCAAAAAAACCACCCATTTGTGCACCTCTGGTTAATATGATTTAAGACTGAAATTTTTATCAGCCGTTGTATTTTTCTTCTATTGCTGCATTTTTAGAAAGGACTGTAGCTGTATCCCTTGCTCTTTTTTCTGCAAGCTTTTTCTCCAAAGACTCATCTGAAAGAGAGAGCATTTCAATTGCAAGTAAAGCTGCATTTGCTGCACCGTCTATTGCAACAGTTGCAACAGGAATGCCTGACGGCATCTGTACAGTGGAAAGGAGTGCCTCCATACCACCCAGGTTTTGAGATTTAATTGGAATACCGATAACAGGCAAGGTTGTGTTAGCGGCAATAGCACCTGCAAGGTGTGCTGCCATACCTGCAGCGGCAATAATTACGCCGAAGTCGTTTGCACGAGCATTTTCAGAAAACTCTTTTGCCTGAATAGGTGTTCTGTGTGCTGAAAACACGTGTACTTCAAATGGTACCTCAAATTCCTTTAAGGTGTTGATTGCTTTTTCTACTACGGGTAAGTCGCTATCGCTACCCATTATGATTCCAACTTTTTTCATTTCAAAATCTCCTCTATATAACTAAAAAAGATATAAGAGCGCACTTATCCAGCAGAACAAGTGCGCCCAGACGGTCGGCTTTAAGGTCATTTTTACTGTTCCTATTTCCCTGTGGTAAGCTCCACATAATCCGTCAGTCATAGGGTGACCTTTAACACCTTAATTTTACCATACGGCTAAAACTGAGTCAAGGCACGAAAGGTATAATAATATACCTATTAAATGCTCTTAATATAGTTAAATTGCCATCTTTTATTTTGCCTGTGTTTCACAGTAGATGCAACGGTAAATTCCTCTATCCTTATCGGTTAATTTGAATATGTGATTTAACTCCTGCTCCGTTGTAGTTATGCAACGGGGATTTTTACACTTAATAACGTTCGTAAGGGTTTCAGGAAGCTCAAGCACCTTTTTTTCAACAAGCCTGCCATCACGAATAATGTTGACTGTTGCGCCCGGGTCCACATAGCCGATAACGTCAATATCAAGCTCTATAGCCTCATCAATTTTAATAATATCCTTCTTACAACGCTTATGGCTGTTTACATTACGGATAATTGCAACGGGGCACTCAAGATTATCGAGCCCTAAAAGCTCGTAAATACGCATTCCTCTGCCTGCTATAATATGGTCAATAACGTAGCCGTTTGTAATAGCATCTATATTCATCTGCCTGCCTCCTCCAACAATTTAAGAATAAGCGCCATACGGATATATTTACCGTTGAGCACCTGCTTAAAGTAGCAGGCTCTCGGGTCATCATCCACTGCAACGGAAATTTCGTTAACACGTGGAAGAGGATGCATTATAGACAAGGACTGCTTTGCACTCTTAAGCTTTTTAGGGGTTAAAATGTAGCTATCCTTAAGTCTGAGGTAATCCTCCTCATTAAAGAATCTTTCACGCTGAACACGAGTCATATAAAGAATATCAAGCTCAGGCATTACGCTTTCAAGGTCTGTTGTTTGTTCGTAAGGGATACCGTTTCTTTGAAGAACGTCCTTTTTAATGTAGCTTGGGAGCTTAAGCTCCTCAGGTGAAATTAAAATAAACTTAAGGCCTGTGTACCTTGATAATGCACTTATAAGTGAATGAACCGTTCTGCCGAATTTAAGGTCACCACAAAAGCCTACTGTAAGGTTATCAAACCCACCCTTTTCACGGCTAATAGTGAGAAGATCTGCAAGTGTTTGTGTTGGGTGGTTGTGGCCACCATCACCTGCATTAATAACAGGTATGCTTGCACTTTGGGCAGCAACAAGTGGTGCACCCTCTTTAGGATGACGCATTGCAATAATATCTGCATAGCAGCTGATTGTTTTTGCTGTATCGGAAACACTTTCGCCCTTAGCGGCAGAGGAGCTGTTTGCCTCTGAAAAGCCTATAACACTACCACCTAACTCAAGCATTGCTGCTTCAAAGCTAAGGCGTGTTCTTGTAGATGGCTCAAAGAAAAGCGTTGCAAGCTTTTTCCTTTTGCAGCTTTCTGCATATTTATCGGGATTGGCGATAATATCATTCGCAAGAACTATAAGCTCATCAATTTCTTCAGTTGTGAAATCTAAAATATCAATAAGACTTCTCATATGTATTTCCCTTTCTTTGGAATAAGGTAAAGGATTTTATTCTTTAGCACCATTTACTTCGAGATATTTTTTGATTCTTTCAACGTTTTCACGGTTGCTTTCATCTTCCTCCAAGTATTCGATAATATCGTAAACGTCAACAACAGAATATACAGGGAAGCCGTACTCCTCGCCAACCTCTGCCATAGCTGATTTTTCTGTTTGACCTTTTTCCTTACGGTCAACCATTACGAAGGTTGCAGCAACCTTTGTACCCTTAAGACCTGAAAGGATAGCCATGCTTTCACGGATAGCTGTACCTGCTGTAATAACGTCCTCAACAATAACGATTTCTTCGCCCTCTTGTGGCTTATAGCCTACAAAAACGCCGCCCTCACCGTGGTCTTTTTCTTCTTTACGGTTAAAGAAGAACGGAACGTCAAGTCCATTTTTTGCAAGGGCTACTGCAACGGAAACAGCAATCGGAATACCCTTGTATGCAGGACCGTAGAGAACTGTTTTTTTGTTTCCTACCTTTTCAAAATATGCCTTTGCATAAAATTCGCCTAATTTGCAAATCTGTTCGCCTGTTTTTATATCACCTGCATTGATGAAGTAAGGAATTTTTCTACCACTCTTTGCAGTGAAATCACCAAATTTAAGAACGCCTGCGCTCTCTAAAAACTGTATAAACTCTCTTTTGTAGCTTTCCATTATATTAAATCTCCTTTAACATTTAATAATTAATCACAAAACTCTGCTACACATCTGTTATATGCTGCAACCGGGTCCTCGGCTGCAGTAATTGGTCTGCCTACAACGATGTAATCGGAGCCGATTTCTTTAGCCTGTGCAGGTGTCATAACACGCTTTTGGTCGCCTATATCACCATCTGCAAAGCGTACACCGGGAGTGATTGTAAGAAATTCGCTACCACAGGTTTCGTGCACCTTGCCTGCCTCAAGTGGTGAGCAAACTACACCGTCAAGTCCTGCAAGCTTTGCATTGTGTGCATAGTGCATAACAACCTTATCAATAGGCTCTTTAATAAGCAAATCATTTTCCATTGACTCCTGGTCTGTAGAAGTAAGCTGTGTTACAGCAATAAGGAGTGGTCTTGTGCCGTCAGGTCTTGTAAGGCCTTCAAGTGCTGCCTCCATCATACGGATTGTGCCTGATGCGTGAAGGTTTGTGATATCAACGTCAAGGTTTGATAAAACTGACATTGATTTTTTTACTGTGTTTGGAATATCGTGAAGCTTAAGGTCAAGGAAAATCTTATGACCTCTCTTTTTAATTTCTCTTACAATTTGTGGGCCTTCTGCATAGAAAAGCTCCATACCAATTTTTACAAAAGGCTTTCTGCCACCTTCGAATTTATCAAGAAATTCATATACTTTTTCCGCGCTCGCAAAGTCGCAAGCAACGATTACGTCTTTACCCATTTTTATCTATTCCTTTCTTAGAAGCATTTAAAGCTTAAAAGAAAATTGTTCACAGTAAGTTTTATTGCGAGTGGTGCTGTACAAAGGTACTGCCCCGAGCAAAAAACACTCTGTGGGCAATTTTACTTAAGCTTTTACTCCTCCTATTATTTCTGAAAGATTATTTATTCCGTACTTATCCATAACCCTTGGCAAATCTTCAATGATTGTTTTACAAGCCATTGGGTCAATAAGGTTTGCAGCGCCTACCTCAACTGCAGTTGCACCTGCAAGCATAAGCTCAACAACATCCTCTGCAGTTGTTACGCCACCCATACCTACAACAGGTATATTAACAGCGTTTGCAACCTGATAAACCATTCTAACTGCAACAGGGAAAATAGCGCTACCTGAAAAGCCACCCATTTTATTTGCAATAACAGGCTTTTTGGTTTTAAGGTCTATTCGCATACCTAAAAGTGTGTTTATAAGGCTGATACCGTCTGCGCCTGCCTGCTCGCAAGCCTTTGCTATTGCAACAATATCTGTTACGTTTGGTGAAAGCTTAATTATAACAGGCTTAGTTGTAACTGCTTTAACTGCAGCTGTAACCTCTGCTGCTGCCTCGGGGTTTGTGCCGAAGCTCATACCACCACCGTGTACGTTAGGACAGCTTACGTTAACCTCAAGCCAGCCTACCTGCTCCTCTTTATCAAGCATTTGGCAGGTGTATGCATAATCCTCTACAGCAAAGCCGCTAACGTTTGCCATAACCTTTTTATTAAAGCATTTGCTAAGTTTTGGAAGCTCCTCGGAGATAACCTTTTCAACACCAGGGTTTTGAAGGCCTACTGCATTTATCATACCTGCAGTACACTCTGCAATACGTGGTGTGGGGTTACCAAAGCGAGGGTCCTTTGTTGTACCCTTAAAGGAGAAGGTACCAAGCATATTTATATCGTAAAGCTCGGCAAACTCGTAGCCGTAGCCGAAGGTACCACTTGCAGGGATTATTGGGTTATCTAACTCTATACCACAAAGGTTTACACTTAATCTGCCCATAAAATCTCCTCCTTTTCAAGCACAGGACCATCCTTGCAAATACGCTTATAGCCCGAAATTGTTTTACAGGAGCAGCCCATACAAGCACCAAAACCACAGCCCATTCTTTCTTCAAAGCTGAACTGACCACTTGTGGTAGCTGCCTTGTAAAGTGCTTTAAGCATTGGCTCAGGTCCACAGGTGTAGAAATAAGTGTAATCTATTTCTTTAAGTGCATCTGTAACGAAGCCCTTTATGCCGTAGGAGCCATCTACAGTAGTTACGTAAACCTTTGCACCAAGTGCCTTAAAATCTTCCTCGTAGAAAATTTCATCCTTAGTGTTAAAGCCCAATATAACGCTAACCTCTTTACCCTGTGCAATAAGCTTTTTGCAAAGCATATAAAGAGGTGGAACACCTACGCCACCACCTAAAAGCACCGGTTTTTCACCTGAAACGGTGGTGTTGTAGCCGTTACCAAGGCCTGTGAGAATATCTAATTTCTCCCCAACCTGCATTTTAGACATTTGCTCTGTGCCCTTACCTACAACCTTGTAAACAAGAGTAAGCACGCCGTTTTCACTGACGCACACAGAAATAGGTCTGCGAAGGTAGAGGCCGTCTAATTTAATATTTACAAACTGACCGGGAGCTGTGATATCACTTACATCTCCCGACAGCTTCATTTTGAAAACTGTTTCAGTAAGCTGAACGTTTTCGGTAATTGTAAAAATACTTTGTTTCATTTTTTTATTCCTTATGCATCAATTGTTGAAATTGTAATTGTTGATTCCTCAAGAGCATCAAGAAGCACACGAACTGTATCAAGCGCTGTAAATATGTTTACGTTGTTTTCGATAGCATAGCGACGGATAAGAAGACCATCGTTAGCTTCACCTGTTGCGCTGATATCCTTTGTATTGATAACGTATGCAATATGACCCTGACGAAGAGCATCAGCAACCTCATCGCTACCCTCGGAGAGCTTTTTGAGAACGTGAGTTCTTATGCCGTGCTTTTTAAGGAAGTTTGCAGTACCCTCTGTAGCCTGAATGTTAAAGCCGAGGTTGTAGAAGCGACGGATGAGAGGAAGTGCCTCTTCCTTATCGGAATCTGCAATTGTTGCAAATACAGTACCGTAATTCTGAAGGTGCATACCTGATGCCTGAAGAGCTTTATAAAGTGCTCTGTTAAGCTTGTTATCGTAACCGATTGCTTCACCTGTTGATTTCATTTCAGGTGAAAGGTAAGCATCAAGGCCACGAATCTTGTTGAATGAGAATACAGGAACCTTTACGTACCAACGTTTTTTCTCTGTTGGGTAGATATCGAATATACCCTGCTCCTTAAGGCTCTTACCCATAATAACCTCTGTTGCAATATCTGCAAGGGAGTAGCCTGTTGCCTTTGAAAGGAAAGGAACTGTTCTTGATGAACGAGGGTTAACCTCGATAATATAAACATCATCGTGCTCATCAACGATGAACTGAATGTTGTAAAGACCTACAATACCGATGCCAAGGCCAAGCTTTTTAGCGTATTGAAGAATGATGCCCTTAACCTTATCGGAAATACTGAAGGAAGGATAAACGCTGATTGAGTCACCTGAGTGAACACCTGTTTTTTCAACAAGCTCCATAATACCCGGAACAAATACGTCTCTGCCATCGCAGATAGCATCAACCTCAACCTCTTTACCCTGAATGTATTTATCAACAAGAACAGGCTTGTCTACGTCGATTTCAACAGCAGTTTTAAGGTAGTGGCGAAGCTGCTCCTCGTTAGCAACAATCTGCATAGCTCTGCCACCAAGCACAAAGCTTGGGCGAACAAGCACAGGGTAGCCTATATCTGCTGCAGCTGCAATACCATCTTCAAGGTTTGTAACTGCCTTACCCTTTGCACGAGGAATATTAAGCTCGTTAAGAAGGTTTTCGAATGCATTACGGTCCTCTGCACGGTCAATAGCAGCACAATCTGTACCGATGATTTTTATACCACGGTCGTGAAGTGGCTGTGCAAGGTTAATAGCTGTTTGACCACCGAGAGATGCTACAACGCCCTCAGGCTTTTCAAACTCAACGATGTTCATAACGTCTTCAGGAGTAAGTGGCTCGAAATAAAGCTTATCGGCTGTAGTGTAGTCTGTAGAAACAGTTTCGGGGTTATTGTTGATGATAATAGCCTCGTAGCCTGCGTTTTTAATAGTCATAACTGCGTGAACGGTTGAGTAGTCGAATTCAACACCCTGACCGATACGGATAGGACCTGCACCGAGAACGATAATCTTTTTCTTATTAGTAAGTCGAGAGGTATTTTCGCCTGTGTATGATGAGTAGAAATATGGAATATATGCGTTAGTGTGGCAGGTATCTACCATTTTGAATACAGGGAAAAGATTGTTTTCCTTACGCATATTGTAAACGTCGATTTCGTTACATTTCCAAAGGCGAGCGATATATTTATCGCTGAAGCCCATTTTCTTAGCAGCCTCAAGAATATCTACAGATTTATCAACACGAAGCTTTTCTTCCATATCGATAATGTTTTTGATTGTTTCTAAGAAGAATGGTGTAATCATTGTTATTTCGTGAATCTTTTCAATTGAAACACCGTGGTAGATAAGCTCTGCAATAGCAAAGATATTATCTGAACGGAACTCTGAAATATATTCAAGAAGCTCCTCAACGCTCATATTATCGAACTTTGAAAGGTACATATGATTGGCACCGATTTCGAGAGAACGAATACCCTTAAGGAGAGCCTCTTCAAGGTTAGAGCCGATACCCATAACCTCACCTGTAGCCTTCATCTGTGTGCCGAGTATATTAGTTGCAGATGCAAACTTATCGAATGGGAAGCGAGGAAGCTTTGCAATAACGTAGTCGAGCTTTGGCTCAAAGGCTGCGTTTGTATTAGCAATTTGAATTTCCTCAAGGGCCATACCAACTGCAATTTTTGCAGTAACACGTGCAATAGGATAGCCTGATGCCTTTGAAGCAAGTGCAGAGGAACGGGAAACACGTGGGTTTACCTCAATAAGGTAATACTCTGATGTATGAGGGTTAAGAGCAAACTGAACGTTACAACCACCCTCGATTTTAAGCTCCTTAATAAGCTTAATAGCTGATTCGTTAAGCATTCTCTCATCTTCTTTTGAGAGAGTCATAATAGGAGCAACAACGCAGGAGTCACCTGTGTGAACACCTACAGGGTCGATATTTTCCATACCGCAGATTGTTATAGCGTGGTCGTTAGAGTCACGCATAACCTCAAACTCAATCTCTTTATAGCCCTTAACAGACTTCTCAATAAGAGCCTGGTGAACAGGAGAAAGCTTGAATGCATTTGTACCGATTTCGATAAGCTCCTCTTTATTGGAAGCGAAGCCACCACCTGTACCACCAAGGGTGAATGCAGGGCGAACAACTACAGGGTAACCGATTCTTTCTGCAGCCTCAATAGCCTCTTCAAGGCTATAGGTAATTTCTGAAGGGATAACAGGCTCGCCTATAGATTCGCAAAGCTCTTTGAAAAGCTCACGGTCCTCGGCGCGCTCAATAGATGCGCTTGATGTACCGAGAAGCTTTACCTCACACTCTTTAAGCACGCCCTTTTTCTCAAGCTGCATAGCAAGGTTAAGACCTGTCTGACCACCGATACCCGGAATAATAGCATCAGGACGCTCGTGACGGATAATTTTAGCCACGTATTCAAGTGTAAGTGGCTCCATATAAACCTTATCGGCAATAATGGTATCTGTCATAATAGTTGCAGGGTTTGAGTTTACAAGCACAACCTCGTAGCCCTCTTCTTTAAGTGCTAAGCAAGCCTGTGTACCTGCATAGTCAAACTCTGCAGCCTGTCCGATAACAATTGGACCTGAGCCGATAATTAATACCTTTTTGATGTCTGTTCTCTTTGCCATTAGAGATGCCTCCTATATCTAAACTGAATTATTAACTGATTTATTTTTGGTAAACTACTTTACCATCGCACACCGTAAGCACACACTCTGATTTAACGGGAGTGTTTTCAAACGGAGTAGCCTTGCCCTTTGAAATAAAATCCTTTGATTTTATTTCAACAGCTTTTTCTAAATCCCACACCGTGTAATCTGTACCAAGTGGAATATTAAAGCGTTTACGTGGATTAATTGCTAAAAGCTCTATTAATTTTTCTAAGGTTATAACACCTGTTTCTACAAGGTTTGTGTACATTATTTGGAAGGCTGTTTCTATACCTACTATACCGAAGGCGCTACCCTGAAGCCCTTTACTCTTTTCTTCGGCAGAGTGTGGGGCGTGGTCGGTAGCAATCATATCTATGGTGCCATCCTTAATACCTTCTATAAGTGCTAATCTATCCGCTTCGCTACGAAGTGGTGGGTTCATTTTGAATGAGCCGCTTTCTTCAAGGTCGTTATCATCAAGCACAAGGTAATGCGGACCTGTTTCGCAGGTAACGTCTAACCCCTCCGCCTTTGCCCTTCGTATAAGCTCTACACTTTCTTTGGTTGATATATGGCAAACGTGGTAGCTGCAGCCTGTTTCTTTTACAAGCTTTAAATCTCTTTCAATAGGTTTCCATTCGCTTTCGCTGCATATACCCTTGTGGCCGTGTGCCTTGCAATACTCACCATCGTGAATATAGCCACCAAAAAGAAGGCTGTTATCCTCACAATGGGCAACTATCATTTTGCCTAAGGCCTTTGCTTTAAGCATAGCCTCTCGCATAAGCTCCTCGGTCTGTATGCCCTTACCATCATCAGAAAAAGCAATTGCGCTTTGAGCCATACCTTCAAAATCGGAAAGCTCCTCACCTTTTTGCCCTACTGTTATTGATGCATACGGGTAAACGTGAATTACCGATGTATTTTCTATAATTTCAAGCTGCCGGTTTAAATGCTCTGTACTATCGGGCACAGGGTTAAGGTTAGGCATTGTACACACTGCTGTGTAGCCTCCCCTTGCAGATGCCTTGCTACCTGTTTCGATAGTCTCTTTATAAGAAAAGCCCGGCTCACGAAAATGCACATGCACATCGCAAAAGCCGGGAAAAACAACATATTTAGGAGCATTAAAAACAGCAAGGGTATCAACAGAAAACAAATGAGCAGCAACTGCAGAATAAAACGGAGTCAATTCCGCTTGAGCTGCAGCAATGTTTATTGTTTTAGCCTTGAGTTGCTGTGTCATAATGAATATCCCTTCAATAAAAAATAAAGCCTTGCTCCTTGGCAAGGCTGAACGCACAAAAGTACTGATACAGTCAACCTGTACCTGATATTTTACATTCATCTTACCGATATCTCGTATCGATTTAAAGAGCAAAATAATAATATCATAATTTATATAATATTGTCAATATAAACCGAGGCTTTTTGAGTACCATTTTTTATATGTAAATATATATATTTTTTTGTTAAAAATTACTAAACTTACACTTTTATATTCTAAATCTTACAATATTGCAGTGCTTTTTAATTGGTGGTATTATCTATATGTAGTTAAAACTCTAATATTGGGGGATTTTTTATGAGAACACCTAAAAAGGCTGTGCTTTTTGATATGCTTAAGCAATTAGAAAAATACTGCATAAGCGAAAGCACTAATATACCACAGTGGGTTACCTACGATGGAAGCTACTTAGGTCAAGGCAAATACGAATTTAAAGAAAACGAGGCTCAGCTTATTACCCTTGGCCAGCATTGGCTTGCAAGGTATGACTGTGCAAGAATTTTCAAAGCGCAGGTTACACTCCCTGAAAGCTACAGGGGCAAAAAAATCTACTTAAAGCTTGATTTTGGTGGCGAAATAATTGTCAGAATAGACGGTAAAATCGCAAACTCCGTTTCATCAAGAGAAAAAAGTGGTTGGGTCGGCAGAGAAACTGTAAACATTACCCCCAACTTTTTAAAATTTGGTGAGCCTATAGAAATCGAGCTTGAGGCCTCTGTTGACTCTGCAGGCTTTTGCAACGATGCTATGGCAGGCAAAACAGAATGTGAATACACCTTAAAATATGCCCAATTTTGCGTTATTGACGAAATATGCGAAAGATTTTACCTTAACTGCGTAACTGCTTGGGATGCTTTAGAATACATAAACGATGAATTTACAAAGGAAAGCGTATACAAGGTGCTTGACGATTCTATTCACCTTGTTGATTTTGATTTTGACGATGAGCAGGCAAGAGCATCTATTGCCGTTGCTTGCGAGCATTTTGAGAAAAAGCTTAGCGAAATCCCCTACACTGCACAATCACACGTTATTATGGATGGTCACAGCCACATCGACGTTGCTTGGCTGTGGAGAATACAGGAATCCGAAAGAAAATGTGCGAGAACCTATGCAAATAACCTTGCACTTATGGACGTGTACCCTGAATTCACCTTTACCCAAAGCCAGGCCGTAGTTTACGATATGGTTAAGCAAAACTACCCTGAGCTTTATGAGAGAATAAAAGAGAAGGTTAAAAACGGCCAGTGGAACATTGTTGGTAACACCTGGGTTGAGTGTGACACAAACATTGCATCGGGCGAAAGCATGATTCGTCAGCTTTTATACGGCAGAGAGTTTTTCCTTGAGGAATTCGGTGTATCATCTGACACATATTGGCTCCCTGACTGCTTCGGATTTTCACACGCATTACCTCAAATTATTAAAAAGAGTGGTATGAAATATTTTATTACCACAAAGCTTCTCAACCAGGACACAAACCGTTTCCCTCACACCTTATTCAAGTGGAAGGGACACGACGGCTCACAAATTCTTGCTCTTAACCAACGCTCACACTACCAGGGTGATTTTGACCCGGCGCAGGTACACGCAGCCTCCTACAACAACGACCTTAAGGGCGTTATGAAAACAGGCTTTGGTATGTTCGGCTACGGCGACGGTGGTGGAGGAAGCACCTACAGAATGCTTGAAAATGCAAAGCGCTTAAAGAATTTCCCCGGCCTGCCATCAACTAAAATGGGGCATCCACAGGAGTTTTTTGCAGAGGTGGAAAAGGTTAGCGATGAGCTGCCTACTTACTGCGATGAGCTTTACTACGAAAACCACCGTGGTACCTACACAAGCCAAGGCTTTATTAAAAAAGGTAACAGGCAAAGTGAATTTTTGCTTACCCGAATTGAAATGGCAAAGGTTTTCGGTGGTGGCTACCAGGCAGAGGAGCTTAAAGCAATATGGCGCAAGCTCCTTACAAACCAATTCCACGATATTTTGCCCGGCACCTCTATACACGAGGCTATGGAGGACTGCAGAGCTTCATTCAATGAGCTTTTAACTGAGGCTAAAGCTATTTACGATGAAAGCCTTGTTAAGCTGTCAAGCAACGTTAAAGTAACTGTAGATGGTGTTATTGTATGGAATATGCTCCCACAAAAATGCACCTCTTTTGTTACAATTGAAGGCACAAGGGCTGTTGGCAAGCTTTTCCGTAATTTTGAAAAGGACGGCGCTGCCTACACAGAATTTATTGCCGAGGACGTACCTGCAATGGGCTATAAATTCTTCCCATTTGAGGGCGAATGTGAAGCTTCTGACGTTACAATAGGCAACGGAGTTATTGAAAACGATATTCTCCGTATTGAATACGATGAAAACGGTAATCTTACCTCAATATTCGATAAAGAAAACAACAGAGAAACACTTACAGGCACAGCAAATATCATTACAATTTTTATTGATAAATGTGTACACGAGACTGCCTGGAACCTTGAGCAAAACTATGAAAAGAAAAAATGGGTGCTTGAAAAGGCAGACAGCGTAGAAATTACAGAACGCTCACCTGTAAGAGCTGTGCTGAGAGTTACAAAAACCTTTAATAAATCTACAATTACACAAAACATTATCCTTTATGCAGGTTCAAGGCAGGTTCTATTTGAAACTGAGGTCGATTGGCAGGAAAGAGATAAGGTTATGAAAGCCTCCTTCCCTGTTAACGTGCTTAACACAGAGGCAACCTTTGAGGCTGCTCACGGAGCAATAAAAAGACCTACACACAGAAATTCATCCTTTGATGCTGCACGCTTTGAGCAATGCGCACATAAGTGGGCAGACCTTTCCGAGGGCGACTACGGTGTAAGTATTCTTAACGACTGCAAGTACGGCTACGATATACTTGACAGTATAATGCGAATCACTCTTTTAAGAGCACCCACCTGCCCCGACAGGAAGGGCGATTTGGGATATCACAAATTCACCTATGCCTTCTACCCACACAGTGGCACCTGGCAAACAGGTGGTACAGTACAAGAGGCCTTCAAGCTGAATGTTCCACTCAAAGCAATACCTGTAAGCGCACAGAGTGGTACACTTCCTGAAAGCCACAGCTACATTTACTGCGATAATGACGATATTATTATTGATGCAGTTAAGGCCGCACAGGACGGTAACGGCACAATTATACGTGTTTACCAAAGCAGAAGAGTACGTGGACAAAGAACGCTTACGATTAATTTGCCGTTTACGCAGGTGTTTGAATGTAACCTTATGGAGGATGAAAACAAGCCTATTGATTTTGTTGATAACACCATAACCTTCAACATAACACCATTTGAGGTAAAGACCTTTAGAATAATTTGATGGGAGAAAAGCAATGAATATTACTAACCCTTATTCAGCAGGCACTGCAAACAGCAAGCTATTTCGCATACCTGCAATATTAACACTTAAAAGTGGCCGAATTATTGCTTGTGGCGATATACGCTACGGCAACGGAACAGATGACCCTGCCAATATTGAAACTGCCTTGCGCTACTCTGATGATAACGGTGCAACCTGGTCAGAGGTGATATTTGTTAACAGCTTTGAGGATATGGAGCACGCTGACCACACAAAGGCCATTCCCAAAAGTGCATCCTTTTGCGATGCTGCAATTTGCGAGGCTGAGGATAATGTTATTTACCATATGTGTGATGCCTGCCCTGCTTTTATGGGACTTTGGAGTGCAGGCACCTACGGAAAAGGCAGCGGCTTTATAGATGGCAAGCTTTCCCTATGTGACCAAACAAGTGCAGAAAAAGCAGAAAGCACCACTTTAGATAAAGCACACTACCCATATTACGTGGGTGAGTTTGATGAAAACGGCTTTGCCCCTGTTTTAAAGCACGCTGATGACTCTTTATATAACGGATACCACGTAGATAAAGGTTACTACATTTACACTAAGACTGAGGAAGGCTTTACACCTGTTACCGTAAAGCAAATGAACAAGGACGGCACGTTAAATAACAAGGATGTACACGCCAACGTATTTTTTGCATATGCGCCCATAAAGCTTTATCCTACGTACTATTTATGGATGAAAAAAAGCACCGATGGCGGCAAAACCTGGGATATGGGTAAAATATTAAACAAGCAAATCAACTCCTCGGGCTTTACAGGTTTTGCACCGGGCAGAGGTATTTGTGTTAATGTAAACGGCAAAAAGAGAGTAATTTTTGCAATATACGATAACAATGCCCGCACAGAATATACAAGCGCTATTTACACAGAGGATGGCGGCGAAACCTGGCACAGAAGCGAAAAGGCTAAAAAGGTAGGTACTGCCGGAAAAAGCTCCGAAACACAGTTTGTGCTGATGAACAACAATATTATACGAATGTATTCAAGAAATATTGCAGGCTACATAAGCTATTGTGACTCGAAGGACTATGGTGAAACCTGGGGTGAATATACTCTTGACAAGGCACTTAAATATTGCTCTAACTGTATGGTTTCATTTATAAACTACTCAAAGGAAATAGATGGAAAAAAGGTAATTGTAGCCTCCTACCCATCCCGAAAAATAAGAAAATCCGGTGTTATACGACTCGGTCTTTTCGGGGATGATAACAAGGTAGTGTGGAAATACAGAAAAAATGTTACAGACTCCCTTAATCCTTTCGATTTTGTATACTCCTGCTTAACAGAGGATTCTCTCGGTAATATTTTGGATTTATACGAAAGTGATAAAGCTGAATTTACACTTAAAGCCTTCACCTTAGAGGAGCTCATGGTGAATGATTCACACAAGCTTTCACTCATAGATAGTATAAAATCAAGATACTACAACGCCACAAGGAAATAATGCAAAAACAATTCCCTTGCACAAAGGAAAACGTTTATAAACAGAAGCACCGACCACACAAAAACTTGTGTGGTCGGTATAGTTTTGTTATATCCTTTTTCCACCTTTGCGTACAAGGATTGTGTCATCGCCGATTACTACAATATCCTTCCAGCAAACAATGATTTCTTCGCCTCTGCCAAAAAAGCCACATATGCCCTTACCACAAAAAACGGTAATGCTCACGAGGCAGCCGGTGCAGGTATCTATTTCAACATCGGTTACGCAGCCTAATCTGCAACCACTATCAATGCTAACAACCTCTTTTGCTCGCAAATCGGTTACGGTACATTTCAAAGCATCAACCCCAATACTGCCAAAGGCTCTATTTTTTTGTATATTTCTTCAAAGCTCTCTACAGGCAAGGGATTTTTACCCTTACCTATTTCTATTGTAAAGGCAGGCTCCTTAAATTCCTCTATAAACCAATCCTTAAGTCCTCCACTACTACAATGACCTGCATTTGATACCAAGGTATAATCTGTTACCCCTGCAAGGGCCTTTGCAATTAAAAGTGAGTTTTTTGGCGTGTTTTTGCCGTACTCAAAAAAAATTTCTTCCCCCTGTGAATGGAAGGAATAAAGTCTGTGAAAATGCACTTCTCTTAAAATATCTGTAAGCGCTTTTACCTCTGGCTCACTTTCGGGGTAAGCGCCACCAAACCTGCGTGGAGAAGGCTTTGTTACGCCGTTTAACCGTTCAAAATCTCTCAAAGTATACCAATCGGCATTAAAATTGTGGTTTAAATCTACGCCGTTAGCATTAGCGCTCCACTCTGAAAAATCAAACTTACAAATATCATAAAGCTGCTCCTTCAAATTCTCACAGGCACTAATACCCTTTTGGGCAATATCCACACCATCAGGGTTTAGCATTGGCACAACTGCAAGGCTTACGTTTTTTAACAAAGCTCTTGCACTATAGCCCTGTATACAGGTATTTTCCTTTTCTGCCCAAAGCAGCTCCTCGCAAAGCTTTAACAGCACAAGTGTAGTAAGCCACTCAAGTCCGTGGGTAGCACCTACGTACATCACCCTTTTTTTGCCGTTACCTATACGAAGGCAAAAAAGCTCCTTGCCCATAACGGATTTGCCTAAAGATACCAGCCTTAAGCTACTGTATTGTGCGCACAGCTTTTCTATATACTTTTTCATTAAATCATATGTAACTGCTTCACTTTTTATAATTCTTTCCATAAGCACCTCTAATATTTTGATATTAGAATATATGCTTAAGTAACCTGAATTATTTACAAATAACAAATTTTATGGTTTAATTGTGTTATATTAATTATCTAATAATTTTAATCTACGGAGAATTTTTATGATTTTTCTTGCTTTTATAATTTTAACCATATTTTCTGCCCTCGCATTTTTTATTTATAGAAAGGCCACCAAGGCAGATTCACACTCAAAAAGAGATTGTTTTTCATTTATTGCAATAATTTTGTTTTGCCTTGGTCTTGAAATCTCAATTTTCAACATTAATTACTACACAAGCAAGGGCTACGATAATTTTTCGTTAACCAACTATATTTCCGACCAAAAGGATGCTCAAGGCGAATACACCGTACTTTCGGGAAACGAGCTTGAATTTTCGGAGCTTAACAGAGAAATTAAAAACATAAAAATAACACCCTCCGGCTCTGCTCCACAAACAATGCAGGTAACTGTTTATCTTACCGACCAGGGTAACGAATTTTACTACCCGACACCTGCAAGGGTGATATACAGAGACGTTGAAAAAAGCTACTATATAAACGTTAATACGGCTGGAGAATCACAACACCTAAAATTGATTTTTAGCAGTGATGACTACATTTTAAAGATTAAAGATATTTCCATAAATGAGGAAAGACCTTTTGATTTTTCATTTGGAAGATTCATGCTTTTTATTTGCATATTCTTGCTTTACGATATATTCAAGCCAAGCGCACGTATTTATAGAGCCCCACTTTGTGAGCTTCCAATCACAAAGCGCAACCTACGCACTCTGCTTTATATTGCGCTTTGCATTGCGTTTATAAGCATCGGCATATTAAATCCCTTGTTTGTTGGCTTAGATTACACAGAAAACGGTGTTACACTTGCACCTTTGAGTATGCAGCACCACAATCAATACGATGAGCTTGCCCAAGCAATTTTACAAGGTAAAACATATATAGATAACAACGATATCCCTGAATCGTTACTAAATATGGAAAACCCATACGATACAACTGCACGTATGCAGCAGCAAAGCCTTACAGGCGACCGTTACCGTTGGGACGTAGCATTTTTTAACGGTCACTACTACGTATATTTCGGTATTGTACCATTATTGCTTATGTACCTTCCCTGCAGAGCAATACTTGATGCACCCTTCCCTACTGCCTTTGGTATTATCGGCTTCGCATTTATTTTTGCTGTAGGTGTTTTCTCTTTACTTGAGCTTATCGCCACAAGGTATTTTAAAAAGCTTTCGCTTGGCACGTATCTTTTAACCTCATTTGCCTTTATATTTTGCTGTGGAACAATGTTCCTTGTAAAAAGACCTGATTTTTATTCACTACCTATTATTTGCGCCATGGCTTTTGTTGTATGGGGCTTGTACTGGTGGCTTAAAGGCAAGTATGCTCAAAAAAGACAAATGCTGTACTTTATTATCGGCTCAAGCTGTATGGCACTCTCTGTTGGCTGCAGACCTCAAAGCGTGCTTACGTGTGCGTTAGCTTTACCTATATTTGCAGAGTTTTTCTTTAAGGATAAATACATTTTATCGGGTAAAGGAATTAAAAATCTTATTGCCCTTGCCGTACCGTTTGTAATTGTTGCTTCGGGAATAATGTACTACAACTTTATTCGCTTCGGCTCACCTTTTGATTTTGGCTCAGGCTACAACCTTACTACAAACGACGTTACAAGCAGAGGCTTTGATATTTCCCGTACAGGACTTGGACTATTCACATACCTTTTCCAAACACCACAAATTGTAGCTACCTTCCCGTTTATTAAAAACGTGCAGATAAGCACTGCTTACGTTGGTAAAACAATTTACGAGCTTTGCTTTGGTGGTATTATTACCTGCACACCTGTATTATGGTTTATGTTTGCTTTACCTAAAGCAAAGCAGACCCTTAAAGAAAGCAAGCTTTTTGGAGTTACCGTTATAAGCATTTTAATAGCTATTGCAACAGTAATTGCCGATACGCAGGCAGGTGGACTTTTGCAAAGATACTTTAGTGATTTCGGCTATATTTTCTTCTTTGCAGCTACTTTGGTAATATTTGCATTATTCAATAAAAATAATGATGCTCAATCAACCAAAAATTTGCACTCATTATTATTCATTTCGACAATTTTCAGCGTTCTTTACACTTTTTGTCTTGTTTTTTCCGTGGCAGATGTTACAATAGATGTAACGAGACCACAGCTGTTTGGCCACATTAAGCACCTTGTGGAATTCTGGTTATAAACCCTATTAAAGGAATGAGAAAATTGACTAAAATGAAAAAATCAAAGCTTATTAAAATTCTTTCGCTCACTATGGCTGCTATACTCATGGTAAGCTGCTTTGCAGGCTGTGGTAAAGAAGAGGAAGCACCTACCACCACAGCAGCACCTACAACCGAGGCAACTACACTTCCCCCTCCACCTGCAAACGTTAACCCACTTACAGGTGAGGCAGATTACCCCGAAGAGTTAATCGGCAACCGTTCAGTTTTAGTATCTGTTGAAAATCACCCACAGGCAAGGCCACAATGGGGTATTGCATCGGCAGATATTGTTTGGGAAATGCTTGCTGAGGGTGGCATTACAAGAATGCTTTGTATGTTTGCAGATGCTTCTCGCCTTCCCGATAAGATTGGCCCTACAAGAAGTGCAAGGCATTACTTTGTTGAAATTGCAGAAGGCTTTGACTCTATATTTGTTCACTTCGGTGGTAGCCCACAAGGCTATAACGCCCTCAATAGCCACAACACAGCTCACATAGATGGTATGAGCGACAGTGGCTTCTCCCGTGACAGGTCAAGAAACGTTGACTCTGAGCACACAGCATACACAACAAAAGACGGTGTTATGAACAACATCGAAAAGAAAAGCTTCAGAACAACTGCTGAAGAAGGCAAGGATAAGCCATTTAAGTTTAACGAAGCTCCCGCTACCCTTTCAGGTGGCACCTGCACAAAGGTAAGTGTACCATTCTCCTCAAGCTTTACCTATAAGTACACTTATGATGCTGAAAACAAGGTTTACTTAAGCTCCCTTAACGGCAATGCCTTTAAGGATGATAACGGCACACAGCAAAGCTTTACAAACATCATCATCGTTTACTCTACAACAACCGTTCTTGACAGTAAGGGCAGAATTTCTTACGACCTTTCAAGTGGTAAGGGCGTGTACGTTTCAAACGGAACATACGAAAACATCACTTGGGAAAAGGGCGACTACTCTGACATTATGAAATTCTACGGTGCTGATGGCGAAGAGCTTTCACTTAACGTGGGCAGAAGCTACATTGCACTTGTACCTACAAAGAATCAGGGACAGACAGTAATTGAATAACCTTCTAACAAGAACACCCCCGACAAACACTAAAATGTTTGTCGAGGGTGTTTCATATTACCATTCAAACTCAGGTCTGCCGTTATCCACATACTGTGACGCCTTTAAAAGGAACTGTCGCATAGGCTCCATTTTACGTACATAAAATATCAGTACGTCTGAAAGCTCCTCAAAGGTTGTTATATCCTTATCGGGTATATGCACAATAAGTGTCCAGTTTTTAAATTTTATATACTCTGCAGCAGGGTCATCTGCTGAAAAGCCTCGTGGCATAGATTTCAGCCTTTCACCGTCTACAGATATTCCACCCTTTTTAAGTGCCTTTTGAAACTCCTCATAATGCAAAGAGATATACTTTCGCACGTTGTTCATTTGGGCAGTATTTTCACACCAAAGGCCTGTACCGAAGCAGCTTCCGTTTGGGAATAATCTTAAATAGTAGCCAATAGGCTGCCAGGATTTTTTATTTGCACAAATATATGCTCTAAAGGCAGGGTTATACGGTGGGCCATTTTTGTGAAAGCGCATATCACGAGCTATTCTGTACATCCACTCCCTTGGCTCCATATACATTATTGCCTTGCCTACATCGGGTGCTTCTTTACTAAGCTTAAAACGAAACATATCAAGAAATGCAATAAAATCTTTTCGCACAGCATCGTATTCGTCGTGATTTTCGTGAAACCAGGTACGGTTATTGTTAAGCGAAAGTGCCCTGATATAATCCATTAATCTATATAATTCTGCTTTATTACTCATTTATTTTAACCTTCTAAGCATTCAAAATTTACATATTTATAATACCACAAAATGGGTTAAAATTCAATATTGTATTGACAACGAGTTATTGCATAAAGTAAAATTAAGAAGTAAAAATAATTAAGCTTTCGGAGGTTTAATATGGCTGTTTTTAAACCCTTTAAGGCATTGCGCCCTGCTAAAGAATTTGCTTCAAGAGTAGCTGCCTTGCCGTACGACGTTATGAATAGTGAAGAGGCAAGAGAAATGGTTAAAGGTAACCCTTACTCCTTCCTTCATATAGATAAGGCTGAAATTGATTTGCCCGAAGGCACATACCTTTACAGCGACGAGGTTTACGCTAAAGCAAAGCAAAATCTCGATAATGCTGAAGCTGATGGCGTTATGGTTTCTGATAATGCTCCGTACTTTTATGTTTACCGACAAATTATGAACGGCAGAGAGCAAACAGGTCTTGTTGGCTGTGCCTGGGTAGATGATTACATCGAAAACAGAATTAAAAAGCACGAGCTTACAAGGGCAGATAAAGAGGCTGACCGTATTCGCCACGTAGACATCTGTAACGCTAACACAGGACCTATTTTTCTCTGCTACAAGGCTGTTGCTGAAATAACAGAAATCATTAACGGCTACAAGGCACAGGAGCCTGAATACGATTTTGTTACAGAGGATGGCATTGCAAACACGGTTTGGGTTATTCGTGAAGCTGAGGCTTGTAAAAAGCTTTCCGACTTACTTGCCAACGCAGGCGATTTTTATATTGCCGACGGTCACCACCGTTGCGCTTCTGCAGTAAACGTTGCTAAAATGAGGCGTGAGGCTAACCCCGATTATACAGGTGATGAGGAATTCAACTTTTTCCTTGCTGTGCTTTTCCCTGCAAATGAGCTTGAAATAATGGACTACAACAGAGTAGTTAAGGACCTTAACGGCAACTCACAAGAGGAATTTATACAAAAGGTAGCAGAATGCTTTGAGATAGAAAAAGCACCTTGCGAGGGTGCATACCATCCCGAAAGCAAGCACACCTTTGGTATGCTTTTAGGCAACACCTGGTATAAGCTCACTGCAAAGGGTGGCACCTTTGACGAGGCTAACCCTGTGGACCAGCTGGATGTTTCTATTTTACAGAAAAATCTTTTAACACCTATTTTAGGTATTGGGGACCCTCGTACAGATAAGCGAATTGATTTTATTGGTGGTATTCGTGGTCTCGGCGAGTTAGAAGGGCTTGTAAACAACGGCGCTGCAGTTGCATTTTCAATGTACCCTACTACACTTGAGGACCTTATGTCTATTGCAGATGCAAATATGATTATGCCACCTAAATCAACCTGGTTTGAGCCAAAGCTTTTAAGTGGACTTTTCATACACAAATTAGGAGAATAATATGTTTAAAATAGGATGTCATTTATCAAGCTCAGGTGGTTACCTTGCAATGGGCAAGGAGGCTGTTAGAATCGGAGCAAACACCTTTCAGTTTTTCACTCGCAATCCTCGTGGAGGACAGGCAAAGCCTTTAGACGTTGAGGATATGCGAGCCTTTGAGGAATACAGAAAGCAAAACGGAATAACGAGCGTGCTTGCACACGCACCGTACACAATGAACGCCTGCGCAAAGGACGAGGGTCTAAGAGAGTTTGCAAAAAATACAATGGCAGATGACATAATGCGACTTGACCACCTTGAGGGTGCATTGTACAACTTCCACCCGGGCAGCCACGTACAGCAAGGTGCTGAGGTAGGCATACAGCTTATTGCAGATATGCTTAACGTTGTACTCCCTACAAGCAAGGGCACAACCGTGCTTCTTGAAACAATGTCAGGCAAGGGCAGCGAGGTTGGCAGAAGCTTTGAGGAAATTCGTGCTATTATTGATAAGGTAGCGCCAAACGATAAATTAGGCGTTTGCCTTGACACCTGCCACATATACGATGCAGGCTATGACATTGTTAATGACCTTGACGGTGTTCTTGCAGAATTTGACAGAATTATAGGTCTTGATAGACTCAAGGCAATTCACCTTAATGATTCAAAAAATCCTTTTGCATCACACAAGGACAGGCACGAGGTTATTGGAGGTGGTAGCTTAGGGCTTCAGGCAACCGAAAGAATAATTAACCATCCCCTTTTACGTGATTTACCGTTTTTCCTTGAAACGCCCAATGATATAGATGGCTACCAAAAGGAAATTGAGCTGTTAAAGAGCTTGTATAAGGATTAATTTTAAAGATTTAAAAATGTAAAGCTTAGGAAACGTTTTTAACACTTCCTAAGCTTTTTTCTACACTTGAATTATTTCGTACTATGTGATATCATAATGTAAGATATTATACAAAAATATGAATGGATGTGGAATAATTGCCATACGAAAAGAAAAGAGCGCTCAATAACTCCGACCGACGAGTTAAGCGCACCAAAAAAGCTTTACGTGATGCTTTACTTACACTTTTAGAAAAAAAGCCTATAAACGAAATATCTGTTACCGAGCTTACAAATTTAGCAGACGTTAACAGAGCTACGTTTTATTTTTACTATACAGATATACTCGATATGCTTCAACAGCTGCAAAACGAATCATACCAGGCCTTCAAAGAGATTGTTGATGAATCTGATGCATCTATTACTACAATGGATGGCTTTATTGCTTATGCCGAGCGCATACTTATATACTGCCGTGACAACGAAAACCTTGTAAAATTCACAATTAAGAACGATACAAACAATTTAGTTTTCAAAAAGATACAAATGCTTATGCTTCACAATCTGCCTAACTCAAAGGATGTGTTTGATACAGAAAATCCTGCAAGGTACGTTACCACCTACACCTTAGATGCCATTGTTGGCGTTGTTATTGATTGGATGGATGAGGGTATGAAAATACCTCCTCGAGAGCTGGCAGAATTTTTTGCACGAAGCTATTTTGACGGCGTTTACAAAACAAAACAAATTTACGGACACGCAGCAAAATAATATAATAAATCACATAGCAAAACGCTCCAAGATTTCTCTTGGAGCGTTTAGTTTTATATTGTTTATTCTACAGATTTAAGTGATTCAACCATACTAATTTTCTTAAGCTTAAAGTGCATAAGAAGGTTAACTACTACTGCAAAGAAAGCAGTGGCAATCGCAGAAATCACAAAGCTTATAGGCTCCAAATCTGTTTTGAAGGTAAGCGTATCAATGTCAACGATACCGACAATGGCAATATTAAGAGGTATACCTAAAACAAGGCCAAATACAATACCGATTAACGTAAGAATAACATTTTCACGGTAGATGTATGCAGAAACCTCACCATTATAGAAGCCAAGCACCTTAAGTGTAGCAAGCTCACGCACACGCTCGTTAACGTTAATATTGTTAAGGTTATAAAGTACAACCAAGGCAAGTGCCATAGCTGCAACAATAAACAGCATAATAACCATATTAAGCGTATTAACGATGTTTGCAAAGTTATCTATAACAACTGTTGTATAAACAGAGCCGTTTACACCGTTTACATCGTTTATTTCTTTTTCAAGCGCTACCTTTTGGTCTTGGGTAATATCATCCTGCAGCTTACAGAACAGATAGTTGTACTCAAGCGTACCACCTGTAATTTGCTGATAATAGGTTGGGGAAATATAAACGTAATGGAATGCATAGTTATCTACAATATCGACAACCTTAACCTGGTACTCAACAGTTTTTGAGCCTTCAGTCCAGGATACTGTCATTGTATCGCCTATTTCTGTATCTGTTTTACTTGCCAGCTTTTTGGTGATTATTGCGCCCTCCTCGGAGAACGGAATAATATCATCACCCTTTCGCAGGTTAATAAAGTTCTTTAATACAGCAGGATTTTCCGGAATAAGAATATCTATTTCCATTTCCTTATCGGTTCTGTCGGAATAGCCGTGGCAAACCTTAAGGTAGCCAAGCATTGAATCTGTTATTTGGTCGTTAGTTGTAATCTGCTTAACGATTTGGCTGTTTGCATAGTCGGCTTGGCCATCCTTTAAAACAACCTGTAAGTCGTACTGTGCAATACCTGTACCTTTACCGTACTGGTTATCAATAACACCACTAATAGCATCACGAAGGCCACACGCTGCAACAAGGCAAGCTGTACAGCCTGCAATACCGATAATTGTAACAATAAACCTCTTTTTGTTTCTGAAAAGGTTTCTTACAGTAACCTTACCTGTAAAGCTAAGCCTTGACCAAATAAAGCTGACGTTTTCAAGGAATACCCGCTTACCTGCTTTAGGTGCCTTGGGTCGCATAAGCACTGCAGGCACGGCAGAAAGCTCTTTATTACAAGCAAAGTAGGTTGCAAAGCTTGTTGTACCAACTGAAAGAACAATACCTAAAATAAGGTACAACGGCAAAATTGCAATTTTAAGCTCAGGCATTTCGTACATAATGCCCCAAGCGCTTGCAAGTATTTTTGGTACTGCAGTAAAGCCCAAGCTTACACCTAAAACAACACCGAAGGTGCTTGCAATACCTGCATAAAGAAGGTACTTGCCCGCTATCATTTTATCCGAATAGCCTAAGGCCTTAAGTGTACCTAACTGTGTACGTTCCTCCTCAACCATTCTTGTCATAGTTGTGAGGCAAACCATAGTAGAAACAACAAAGAACAACGTTGGGAAAATATACGCAAGGCGTATCATATTATCGGCAGCTTGACCGTAGCCTGTGTAGCCGGGATTATCGTGCCTTGTGTAAACAGACCAGCCAACACCCTCTTTAATATTCTCTATAAGACCTGCACCTTTATCGTAGGCAGTTTGAGCAACACCGATTTTAGAGTTAACAAGCTCCTCTTTTTCGGTAAAGGTTTTTTCTGCCTGCTCAATAATCGCCTTTATGTTTTGGTACTGTGTCATTTTAAGAGCAAGGGTTGCCTGTGCTGTCATATATTTTGTTTGTGCTTCTATGGAGCCGTACTGAAGCTCATCACCACTTGACTCAATTTTAGCTTTAAAATCTGCAAGCTGCTTTTCTGCAGAGTCGAGCTGTGCCTGCGCAGCATCCAACTGCGTTTTTGCTGCTGCAAGTTTTTGCTCTGCGGCAGTGCATTCGGCATCATTAACCTTATACTCGTTCATTCCTTCTGCATACTGCAGCTTTGCAACAGCAAGCTCTGAATTATACTGGTCAAGAAGCTGCTCAACCTCAACAATAGCATCAGCTGCCATACCCTGTGCAGTAAGGTTTGAAGCACCTCTTAAAATATCTGCAAGGTCAGGATTGGTTTGCTCAAGTCTATCTGCAATTTGGTCAAGGTGTAAATCATCCTGAGCAACGTCTTGATTTTCTTTAAGATTTTTAAGTGTGCTTTCAGTTGTAGTAACTAAGGTTTCTGTGTACTTAATTTCTTTTTCGGCAACGGTAAGCTGCAGCTTTGCTTCGTTAAGCTTTTCTCTTGCAGCATCGGCAGCCATTTTTTGAGTATTATACTCTGTCTGCTTATTAGCAAGGGCTACCTGACTTTGTGAAAACTGTGTGATTTTAGCATTATATTCATTAACGGCTGCAACGTATTGGTTACTGCCTGCCTGAAGCTGACCTTGAACCTTGGCATATTCCTCATCCATTGTCTTTTGTGCTTCTTCAAGCTGTTTTGCACCTGTCTTTTCAAGCTCATAAAGCTCTTCAAGCTGTGCTCTGCCGTCTTCAAGTGCGCCACCAACAGTATCTACCGCAATATCGATTTTTTGCTTTGCATCAGCCACCTTTTGAGGAAGGCCTACAATAAGTCGATTACGGCTTTCTGCTGAAAGCTTTTCTGCCTCAACCTCAAGCTTTTTTTTCATTGACTCAACATACTCATCGTATTCTTTTGTGTATGCCTCGTATTTATCTGCATCATCAAGGGTAACGTAAGCCTCGCTGTAGTAGGTTATATTCTCTGTAAATGCGTCGTTATTAACGTAAATAAAATCGCCAAGCTTACCACTACCTGCTGTAGTAACACCACGCTCATAGGATACCCAATAAGGTGTTTCAATAACACCTACAATTGTAAGAATATTGTGCTTGAGATAGTAGCCAATATCCTCACCGTCACCACGCACCTTAAGGGTGTTACCGATAACAAATTCGGGTGGAGTTGTAAGCCCACTACAGGTAACAACACACTCATTTGGTGATTCAGGAAATCTACCCTCAAGAAGCTTAAGTCGGTTTATGTAATCGGGGTTATCAACGTAATCTGCCACAGCGTTACGGTTGTGAAAGTTAATGGCATCCATAAGGTTAAGTCCGTAAACTCTAACCGTCATTTCTGAGCCGTCAATATCAACGATACCCTCATACTCCCCTTTATCGTTAGGGGTTTGAACGTATCCGTCAACAAACTTAATGCCTTGAACGGATTTAACGCCTTCTATCTGGCGCACCTTTTCAAGCTCTTCATCGTACAGGCCTATATAGGATTGCAGACGAAGGTCCATAAGATTATATTCTGTATAATACTCATTTGCAGTGTTTGCCATATCGGGACCGATGGCATTAAGACCACAAAACAAACCGCTTCCCATTGCAACAATTGCAATGATTGATACAAATCTACTGAAAGAACGCTGTATAGAACGGAAGCTGTCTGTAATATATGACTTTGTCATTCTACATATTTCCTTTCAAACTTACCATTCTATATCTTCAACTGAAACAGGGTTGTCGTTGGTTGTTATATCAACAACACGGCCACTCTTCATTGAAATAACTCTGTCTGCCATTGGTGTGAGAGCCTGATTATGGGTAATAACTATAACTGTCATACCTGTTTCACGGCTTGTATCCTGCAAGAGCTTAAGAATTTGTTTACCTGTGTTGTAGTCGAGAGCGCCTGTAGGCTCATCGCACAAAAGGAGCTTTGGGTTTTTAGCAAGGGCACGTGCAATGGATACACGCTGCTGCTCACCACCTGAAAGCTGTGCAGGGAAGTTATTAAGACGTTCACCTAAGCCTACCCTTTCAAGCACCTTTGCAGGGCTGAGTGCCTTTGTACCAATCTGTGTAGCAAGCTCGACATTCTCTAACGCTGTAAGGTTAGGCACAAGGTTATAAAACTGGAAAACGAAGCCTACGTCAAAGCGTCTGTATTCAATAAGGCGCTTGCTGTCGTACTCGTTAACAAGGTCGCCTGCAACACGCACCTTACCGTCATCGCAATCATCCATACCACCTAAGATATTAAGAACGGTGGTTTTACCGGCACCACTGGCACCTACAATAATGCAAAACTCACCTTGCTCTACGTTGAAGGTTACGCCGTCTGCCGCATTGATAACGACCTCGCCCATTTTGTATCTTTTGTAAACGGAATCAAATTCAATAAAGCTCATTTGTTTCAGCCTTTCAAACAATAAAATTTTTTGGCGAAAGCTTAAAGCTTGCCATTTCACAATTAACTTATATTTTACAATAAAATTATACTTAAGTCAATATAATAATGGATTAACAGAAATGAAATAAATTGTTAACATTGTGTTATTCCTTATGAAAGAGATTTGTATATCTCCTTCATAACCTTACTTGCAACGGGCACAGCCTCCGAGGAACCCCAGCCACCGTTTTCTACCACAACCAAAATCGCTACAGGGCATTGGTCGTTTTGTGCAAAGCCTACAAACCAGGAGTGTGGCTTTTTGCCATCACCAACCTCTGCAGTACCTGTTTTACCACACATTGAAAGCCCTTTAAAATTGTCATCTCCGTATTTATTTTCTACAGCACCTCGCATAAGCTGAGCCACCTCCTGCGAAAGTGAAGGGTCAATAAGCTCTTTACTCTGTGCAACGGCGCTTTCTATTACCCTGCCCTTAGGTGTTGATACCTTTGAAACAGCGTACGGAAAAACTGCTTTACCACCGTTTGCAACAGCACCAACTACACTAAGCATATGATACGGGTTAACAAGGGTATCATACTGCCCCACGCTTGCCCAGGCAACATCACCTTGTGACGCAGAGGATAAATCAATAAGACTTTCTTTAGTTTGTTTATTGCCAAAGGAGTAGCTTTCACCGAAGCCTAATTGAGTTGCAGTTGCCTGTATTTTTTCTGCACCCAGCTTTTGTGATAAGACGGCAAAGGCGCAGTTACAGGAATTTGTAAAGCACTCCGAAAAGTTCATTTTTCCGTGCTTGTTGGGGCAAGTAACCTTGTCTGTATCTATAGTGATTTCGCCTGTGCATTCGTATTCAAAGGAGTCTATATCGGGTATATTTTGAATAGCACACATAGCCGTGATTATCTTGAAGGTTGAGCCCGGAGTATAAAGACCGTCTATGAGCCTGTTCATATAAATACCCTCATATTTACCGTCTTTGTTCTCGTTTATTACATCCTCCGAGGGCTTGTTTTCTATATCGTAATTAGGAGCTGATACAGAGCATATTATTTCGCCTGTTTGGTAGTTGTAGGCAGCCACAACTCCATTTCTGCCCTTAAGGGCATCGTATGCAACGGCGCAAACCTTACTGTCTATAGTGAGGGTAACATCATTCCCTCTGCCATATTTTTTTAGAGTATGCACACCTGTAACAGGACTGTAGCCTGCAAGCTGACTTTTATATGCCGTTTGCACACCCGATGCTATATAGCCCTCGGTATCACCTACAATATGAAGGGTTGAACGCCTTATTCTTTCAGAAGCATTATACTTACGCTGTTCATTTTCGGTACAGGCTAAAACCTCGCCGTTTTTATCTGTTACAGCACCTGCGCCTACAAAGCTGCCGTTTTCCGTAAGGTGCTCATTGGCCCTTAGCATTGCCCATTTTTCACCGTTAACTGCAAAACGATAACCGAGTATGCCCAAGCCCGATAAAACAATGGCTACAAGAAGCAGCAAGGCAATTCCACGCTTAGCTGTTGTTTTCACGCCTTGCACCTCCTTTTGTTTCCTGAACGGTTATAGGAATATCCTCAGGTGTAAGCTCAGGCTTAAAATTAGCAAAGGTTCTTGTATCTACGCTTTTAATATATGCAAGCAAGCAGAAGCAACAAATTATACTTGAGCCACCCTTACTTATAAACGGAAGTGTAACACCTGTTAAAGGAAGCAAATCAGTAATACCGAAAATACTGAGCATAGTTTGGAAAAGTATCATTGCTATTGCCCCTGTACCTGCAAGGGTATAAAAGGTTGATTTTGCCTTTTTGCCGTTAACTATTACCCAAATCGCTAAAATGCAATAGGTTATTGGAATAAAGAAGCTTACAATAAGTCCAAACTCCTCCGAAACAACACCAAAAACCAAGTCCTCAGCTGCAGCAAAAATATTGCGAAGCTCACCGTTACCAAGACCTAATCCAAAAAGTCCACCACTTGCAGAATAAATAAGGGTACGGGTTTGCTGATAGCCACCCTCATCCATAAATTCCCAAGCGTGTAAATAGGTGGAAAATCTTGATGCAACGTACGGCTTAAGTATTAATATAAGCACTGCACCTGCTGCAGCAACACCACAGACGATGGAAAGCGTTTTAACGTCACCTGAGCGCATAAAGGCAATTACAATAAAGGTGAAAAAGAATATAAGCGCTGTACCAAAATCGAACATCAAAAACAGCTCGCCTACACAAATGGCAGAAAAAACAATGTACAACGACAAATTCTTAATAGATTGCAGCTTGTCCAACGTTACTGCGCCGACAAAAACAAAGGCTACCTTAACAAGCTCGGAGGGTTGAATTGATATACCACCTAAGCTAAGCCAGTTCCTTGCCCCATTTGTTGGCTCGGCAATTACAAGGGTCACTGCTAAAATAGCAACTGCGCTTGCCGCCAAAATCCAGCGCAAATACTTTAGTACCTCAACAAAACGAAGCACCATAAGCAGCATACAATACCCTGCCACGCCTAAAACAACTGCAAAAAGCTGTTTAACAACTGCTTGGGGGTACATACTTCCCACTATCCCTAAGCCTATGGAACAAAATGTGAAGGCTATTATTTCAAGCTCATAATTTTGAACTCTTAAAATATACGATGCAAACAAATAATAGCACCATTGTAGAGCAATATAACCTAAATAAACCACTACGGTCATCTCGCTGAAAACGCCGTTGGGGTAAAGGTTTAAAAGCATTATAATCAAATTCAAGGCTGTAAGCAGTCCGAGAATCAGCTTATATGACGGTGAGCCTAACACTCCACTTTTATCTTTTATAAATTTATATCTGCCTTCGCTAAGGCGATACTGCACACCACCAATATTCAGCTCATCGCCACTGTGAATGTACGCCCATTTTTCTATTTTCTTTCCGTTAAGCTTAATACCTGATTTTGAAAACGTATCGAAAATAATAAAGCCTCTACTACGGTACGCAATAACTGCGTGCAGACGTGAAATCGTGTCAAAGGGTAAAACAATATCGCAGCTTTTATTTCTGCCTATAGAAGTTTCGCGCTCACGTAAGGATATAGCCTCACCGGTAACAGCGTTAATCAGCTTACCACGAATAGGGTCCGAGGTCTTTTTAAAGAAAAGGCTCAAAAGCATTCTGATAACAATAAAAAGCACAATACCTAAAACAGCATACCTCATAGCAGGCGCTATTGCAGTAATAAAACCGAGCACGATAATCCCCCTTTCACTGACAACATATTTATTCATTTTCAATAATACCATAACTGCAAGAAATAATCAATTATCAGCCCACTATATTTTGTTACTAAAGTGATAATAAAATGTAAACTTATTCTTATATTGTCTTTGTTTTCTTGACTTGCAGGGTGCTTTAGGGTATTATTAAAGTAGATAATTTTGGGGGTATTTTATGGGTATTGAAAAGAATATTTACGGTGTAATGAACGGCGAAAGCGTTTTCGCATTTGTTATAACAAACAGCAATAATTATAAGGCACAAATAATCGAAAAGGGGGCCACTCTCGACAAGCTTTGGGTAGAGGATAAAAACGGCGCTTTTATTGATATACTTGTTGGCCACGATACACTCGACGGGCACATAAACCGTAGCGATTACCAGGGTGTTATTGTAGGCCAATATGCAAACCGAATCGGTGGTGGCGCCTTTACAATAGACGGCATTGAATACAACGTTACAAAAAACGAAAAAGATATCACCTGCCTTCACGGTGGTGGAGAATACAGCTCTGCACATTGGGTAGGTAATCCCACAAGCGAAAATTCCGTTGAGTTTACGTATATAAGCCCTGACGGCTGCGAGGGCTTCCCGGGTAAGGTCGAGGTACGTGTTGTATATACCCTTGATAACAGCAACGCTCTTACAATCGATTACTACGCTGTTTCCGATAAAAAAACTGTTATAAACCTTACAAACCACGCCTATTTTAACCTTAACGGCTACAATAGTGGTGACGTGCTAAAGCATTCCCTTTACATTAATGCTGACAGATTTACCGCAATTGATGAAAACAGCATACCCACAGGTGAGCTTATACCTGTTAAGGGTACACCCTTTGACTTTACAACAGAAAAGCTTATAGGCAGAGATATTGATGCTGACTATGAGCAAATAAAAAACGGTATGGGCTACGACCACAACTTCTGCATTGCAGACTATGACGGCTCGCTTAAAACAATCGCTGTTGCAAAGGGCAACTTAAGTGGCATTACAATGGAGGTTAAATCAACAGCGCCCGGCGTACAGCTTTACACAGGCAATTTTCTTGATGGCTCTGTAATCGGCAAAGGAGGCCTGCCTATAACAAAGCGCTCTGCCTTCTGCCTTGAAACACAGGTTTACCCTGATTCTCCAAACCATCCTGAATGGCCAAGCTGTATTTACGATGCAGGTGAAGAATACAGGTCAACAACGATTTTTTCGTTTGCTGTTAATAAATAATTAATATATTATCCAATTGACTGTATGAATTAATTTTGATATAATAAGTAAGATTGCATTACTCAAACACAAAATCCAATGAAAGGAGACGAATTTATGCGAAAAGCAACAAAAATTTCAGTTATAATTCTTGTAGTGATACTTTTTGTTACTACGCTGATTCCGTCTGCCTCAGCAAAGGATTTTGCTCCAAAGTTTGATAAAAATATCGGTGTAAACACTCAATATGCATATAGCGAAAACAACCTTGCTTGGTTGCGTCAGCTTACTGTAAAGGAGGATATGCTCTCTGTTGAAGGTATTATGACAGAGGCTGTTTTACACCCTGTAACTGCCTACCCCTACACCTCTGATGCACCTCACTTCAAAGCACAGGTTGAGGAATACACAAAAATTTATAGCCTTGATAAGGATGCACAAAGAGCAGCTTATTTATACCTTTTAGACCAAATAGGCGCTTTAACTATAATTTCAGAGCCTACAGTTTCAAACCAAACAAAGGCTGACTGGCTCCGTGAGAAGGGCGTTATTATTACCCCGGAGGACGAGGCAGATGCTGAAAGGGTGCTTATGATAAGCGCCTTGTACGCTATGATGAGAAACGACTTTTGCTACGTTATTACAGGCGAGCATCTTGAGATTCCACAGGGTACCCCTATGGAAGAGGCATTAATAATGCACATTGTAGCTCTATCAGGTAACGAAAACTCACTTACAGCGTTCATGATAAGATTTTTCGGCAAAACCGAAATCGGTAGCCTTGAGGATTATATTTACTACACCTCCTTGATGGCGCTGTATGTAAACGGCTATGTTTCGGTTAAGGATATACCAAACCTTAGCAGAGATGAAATTTTTAAGCGTGTTGCCATTATGACAATCAGAGGCTATGGTATCTCCATAGATTCTGAAAACGCCACACACGACGAAATTGCTGACAAATACCTTACAGCTATGTTAGGTGAGCAATACGAGGTTTCACTTGACCCCGAAGCATTAATTCGTTCACGCAAAGCACCCGGAGTGCCATATTACATTTTGCAACGTATGGCATACGAGGATGCAAACGTTACTATATCACACAAAAAATATGACTACGAAGAGTGCTTTGATATTGTTTTAAGAAAAACAGACAGATTTGACTTAGAGAAAGAATTTTATTCCGATATTTACGAATACGACGTTTTCCTTGAAGCAAAAAGAGAGAACCTTTCAATTAATCCTAACCCTCTCACACAAGGCACTGTAGTATACATAAATGGTCAGGTTGTACAGGCAGGTAAATACGCAATTGTACAGCTTACCGATGCAGCAAAGCAAACAATAAATATTGTTACAGAGTATAAAGCAAATGGTGTTACTGAAAAATCTGCGTATAACATTGTTGTTCACCAGGGACAAAAGGCACCGGAGGATAGTAATATTACAGGCATTGTTCCTACGTACGGACCATCACAAGAAAAACCAACTGTAGGTCCCAGCACACCACCCTCATTACCCCCTGCCTCACCACTTATTTCAAACGTAAATAATGCTGCTATGGGGATTTTAGGCAACGTGCTTTCCGTAAACGATAAGGGCCAGCTTGTTGACCAAAACGGCAACGTAATAAGTCAAGGTAACTATGAGCAGCTGCCTGAAAACTACAAGTACGTTGTAAACGATGACGGTATTATCTCTGTTGTGCTTGTTTCAGACCCTACACAAGCAAACACCTCCTCCTCTAACGGTTCAGGGATATCGAACGAGGACACACGAAAGCTTGTTATAATTGTTGCCTCGGCACTTTGCGCTCTGCTTATAATTGCACTTATTGTGATTGCGGTTGTATCAAAGAGAACTAAAAACGATGCTGCCAAGGTCCGTGCCCGCAGGCAAAAGGAACTTAAGAAAAAAGCGAAAGCTCAAGCCAAAGCCGACAAAAAAAGCAAAAAGTAATATTTAAACGGCAGCAGGCAAGTTTTGAACGCTGCCGTTTTTTGTACCATAATTCGCTATTATTATTTTTAATTTAAAATTCTGTTCATATATTTTTTAAAAATTAAGTATATAATTACCTATAGATACACAAAATTGTTGATAAATACAGGAGGTCTAATATGGCAAATCAAAAAATCCTTATAGTTGATGATGACGCAAATATTTGCGAGCTGTTAAGACTTTATCTCGAAAAAGATGGATTTGATACTGAGTTTGTTACAGATGGATATAAAGCTCTTGATACATTCAAAGCAGTTAATCCTGACCTTGTGCTACTCGATATTATGTTGCCCGGTATGGATGGTTGGCAAATTTGCAGAGAAATAAGAAAAACCTCGCAGATTCCGATTATTATGCTCACAGCCAAAAGCGAAACCTTTGATAAGGTTTTGGGCCTTGAGCTTGGTGCAGACGACTACATTACAAAACCATTTGAAACTAAAGAGGTTGTGGCAAGAATTAAGGCTGTGCTTCGTCGTTCCGCCCCACAAAACAGCAATACAGAGGACGTTAAGGAAATCAGCTACGATAAGCTTACAATCAACCTTAACAACTACGAATTAACAGTAAACGGTGTTGTTGTTCCTACTCCCCCGAAGGAGCTTGAGCTTATTTTCCACCTTGCAAGTAACCCTAACAGAGTTTTCACAAGGGACCAGCTGCTTGACGAGGTATGGGGCTTTGAGTGCTACGTAGATTCACGTACTGTTGACGTACACATTAAGCGCTTACGTGAAAAGCTTGAGGGCGTATCCGACAAATGGGAAATTGAAACAGTTTGGAGCAAGGGCTACAAATTTAAAACAAAATAAGCTACCGGTGATTTTATGAAGTTTGCTAAACATAAAAAAGGTGCGTTGTTTTTTAAGTATTTCTTCATATTTTCGGCAATTATTCTTGTAAGCTTTTTAGTTATCGGTATTTCTATGATGCTGTTTGTTACTAACTACATGTCATCAGAGGTGCTTAACGAAACAAAAAGCAACGCCCATGAGCTTGCTGTTACAACAACAGAGCTTTTTAATTCAAGCACAGTAAAAAACAACAGAGAAGCCGCCGTTTTGCTTTTGTGCCAAAACGTTGACCTGATGGCATCCACAACAGGCAACGACGTTTATATTTGCGATGCAAAGGGACAAATAGAAATTTGCCCCGAAACCATAGACGGCTACAATCTGGAATTTAACAACCATTGCGAGATTCATTCAAAAATACAAATCCCCTCACCTTACGTACAAAAGGTAAAGGGAGGAAAGCTTTCAGAGTTCTCTACGTTAGGCACATCGTACAGCACATATCACTCCATATCTATGGAGCCTATATACGTAAACAACTCATTTTTGGGCTTTTGCGTGGTTGCTTCACCTGTTACCGGTGAATTTTTATCGGCTATTAGGCAGATTTTATTTGTTTTCCTCATTTCTGCAGCAATTGCGCTTGTGCTTGTGAGTATCGCCGTATACGTAGTTACCGAAAAAATAACTAAGCCTATTAAAAATTTGGAAACTGCAACCAGCTGCTATGCTACAGGGGATTTTTCGTACCGTGTTCCCGAAATTAATTCAAACGATGAGCTCGCCTTGCTTATTACAAAATTCAATGCAATGGCAACCTCGTTGGCTCAGCTTGAAAACTCAAGACGTAGCTTTGTTGCTAACGTTTCGCACGAGTTTAAAACACCAATGACAACTATTGGTGGATTTATAAACGGTATTCTTGACGGTACAATTCCTCCTGAAAGGCAAGAGCACTATTTAAATATTGTTTCATCGGAAATCGAAAGACTTTCCCGTATGGTTAATATGATGCTCAACATATCTAAAATTGAAACAGGAAACGTCGAGCTTACTATGGAAGCAATTGATGTTGCTGACAAAATAATCACTACATTTTTAGGCTTTGAGCAGCTTATTTCAAATAAAAACATACAGGTTGTAGGGCTTGATGACCTGCCACCTATTAAAACCAAGGCCGACAGTGCAATGATTGACCAGGTTATATACAATTTAGTTGATAATGCAGTGAAATTCACAAACGAAAACGGTACAATTACAGTAAACTCTACCGAAGATAAAAAATACGTATATTTTGCTATCACAAACACAGGCAAAGGCATCCCCAAAAAGGATTTAGATAACGTATTTGACAGATTCTTCAAGGTTGATGAGTCAAGAAGCACAGATACAAAAAGCACAGGCTTAGGCTTATTCCTTGTTAAAAGTATTATAAATCTACACAAGGGCTCTATTACTGTTGAAAGCGAAACAGATAATTTCACACGCTTCACAGTAAAGCTACCTAAGCCTGATAAAAACAAATAATATTAATATCCTTTGCGTAGCAAAGGCTTGGAGGAAATTTTATGGACGATATGTTCAACACACCACAGGGCAATACACCCGAACAAAATCCAACAAACACACCACCTACACAGCCTACACCTCCACCGCAAACGCCATACGGCACAACAGGTCAGGCTCCATACGGCACCCCACAGTATACTCCACAGTACACACCTGCATACGGTAACCCACCACAGCCTCAAAGCGTGCAGTATACACAGGGACAACCTAAAAAGAAAAAAGTAGGGCTTGGCAAAGTTATTTTTATCGCACTTATATGTATAAGCATTGTTTTAAGCACAATTGCAATTACCTCATCCTTAAACGAAAAGGATATATCTAATAACGGTGGTAATGATTCTTCATTTATCTCTGACGGTACAGGTGCTGAGCCAAACAAAGAGGATTCACCGGTATCCTTCAAGGAATATTCAGGCAAGGGTGCTATGACACCTGAGCAGGTATACGCTTCTGTTAAGGAGACCAACGTTGGCGTTATTGTATATGCGCAAAACAAAATGGCAGGCGAAGGCTCAGGTATAATTGTAGGTGAAAAGGATAAATACACCTACATCCTCACAGCGGCACACGTTATTGCAGACAAAAACATTAAAATCCAAGTACAGTTTAGCGACGAAACTGAAACCGACGCAACAATAATCGGCTATGATGCTAAAACAGATATAGGTGTTATAAGAGTAGAAAAAACAGGTCTTAAGGCTGCAACCTTTGGTAATTCCGATAATCTTTCCGTAGGCCAAACAGTTTACGCTATTGGTAACCCAGGTGGAACAGAGTTTTTTGGCTCGTTTACAAGTGGTATAATAAGCGCTATTGACAGACCTGTTCCAACCTCAAACAGCTCTTACGATTTACCTTGTATACAGCACAATGCGGCTATTAACCCCGGTAACTCAGGTGGTGCCCTTGTAAATGAATACGGCCAGGTTATTGGCCTTAACTCATCTAAAATTTCAAGCACAGAGTATGAGGGTATGGGCTTTGCCGTACCAAGCACAACTCTTTTGAATGTTTATGATGAAATCATCAAAAACGGTTACGTTTCCAACAGACCTATGCTGGGCATAAGCTACTTCCCTGTTTCAGAGGATTATAACTACGCAAACATTGCTTGGAGAAACAACCTTCCATACGGCTCTATTGCAATTGCACATATTTCTGAAAGCAGTGACCTTAACAACCACGGAATTATGGTTGGTGATATTATTACTGCTGTAAATGGTAAAAAGCTTGATACAACAGATGTTCTACTTGAGCAAATCGAAAAAGCTAAGGTTGGTGACCAGCTTACTTTAACAGTTTGCAGACTCAGCAACAGTGGTAATATTAGCAAAACCTTCACTGCAAAGGTTAAGCTTGTTGAGGATAAGGGCGACAACATTATTCCACAGGAGGAGCCCACAACAGAGGCCATGGACCCATTCAGCTACTTTGAAGGCTTTGGCTATTAATCAGCAAAAAAAATAGTAAAAAAGCTGTGTAGAAAATTCTACACAGCTTTTTGTATTTCTTATTCTTTTTCCCAACGGTCGATATTGCCTCTTTGCATTGCGCCTATTATTCTTTCGGGCACGTCGCCATAGGTAGCAGAAAGCGTTTCTAAAAGCTTTTTTATATCCTCTCGCTTTGTTAATCCGTTTGCAGGACATTTACTTTCTACAACGGGCAATTGCAGCCTCTGCGTGGCTGCTACAGCCTCTCTTTCACGAATATATATCAAGGGGCGTATCATGGTGATATCCTTCCTCGAAAGGTACGTAACAGGCGCAAAACAGCCTATTCTGCTTTCTAATAAAAGATTCATCATAAAGGTTTCGGCTGCATCATCCAAATGGTGACCTAAGGCGATTTTATTGCAACCGGCCTCTTTAGCCGTATCGTGGAGTATGCCACGTCTCATCCTGGCACACAATGCGCAAGGATTTTCCTCTTTACGCACCTCAAAAATAATTTCATACAAATCTGAAGGCTTTACAATATACTCAACACCGTATTCTCGGCACATTTCAGCAATAGCGGAAAAGTCGCCTGCTTGCTTATTAAAGCGCATATCTACGGTAATTGCCACAAGCTCAAACTCGTTTGAATAAAACCTTTTAAGCTCGCAAAGAGCCTTAAGCAGCAGCAAGGAATCTTTACCACCTGATACACCAACTGCGATTTTATCCCCTGCTGAAATCATTTTGTAATCATCTACAGCAGCTCTTACTCTGCTAACTATTCTTCTCATTCTGATTTTTCCTCATCAGCAAGGTTTGGCTGTGCAGTTGCTTTTGGCTTTTCAACACTACTTTTAGGTATTTTCACCTTTTTAACTGTTGTCTCCTCATCCATATCATCGGGCACACGTCGCATTGCTCGTATAAAAACAACTATAGCTATAATGAGCAAAACAACAAGTACAACAACGTAGATATTTCTTTTTTGCTCCTTTTCCTCTTTTTTCTCTCCAAAATCAAGAAAAGGGTCGTTAACGTCCTCATACTCAGATATATCCGTATACCTTTTATTAAAGTCAAGAGTAAGCTCGGGAATATCTCCACTTGCTAACGCCACGGGAGCAGCAAGCGAAAGGAATAAAACAACACAAAGAAAAACGGATAATATTTTACTTTTCATATTTGCACCTTCATTTATATTTTTGAAACGGCTTCCAAAAGCCTTGCCATACATTTTTCTAAAACCTTTTGAGGACAGGCTATATTAAGCCTTGTGAAGCCTTCACCTGCTTTGCCAAACCAAAAACCGGGGTCTTGGATTATGCCACACTCATTGCGAAGGAATAAATCAAGCTCCTCATCAGTCATATTAAGCTCTGTCATATCAAGCCAAACAAGGTACGTGCCTTGGCAATCGTACATTTTAATTCGTGGAATTTTTTCCACACACGCCTTAACAATAGCTATGTTTTTATCCACCTGCTCATTCATAGCATCTAACCAATAATCACACTGTGTATATGCAGCAATTGTTGCAGGGCGAGAAACGCAATTTATACAGCTATAGCCGTCTGCAGAGAGCTGCTTTTGAAACCTCTCTCGCAAGGCCTTGTTGGCAATAATGATATTAGAGGTACCTAAGCCTGCAAGGTTGAAGGACTTGCTGACAGCTGTACAAATAATTGTGTTTTCTGCAAAAGACTTATCTACGTTATTTATAACGGTATGCTTTACACCGTTTCTTACAATATCAAAGTGAATTTCATCGGAAAGCAAAACCACGTTATTTTTTAGGCAAATCTCACCTACACGCTTAAGCTCAGCTTCTGTCCATACTCTGCCTACAGGGTTATGTGGGCTACAAAGGAGCATAAGCTTAACGTCCTCTTGAGCTGCTATTTTTTCAAGCTCTTCAAAATCCATTTCGTAGCCGCTTTCACCTTTAATTAAAGGGTTGTCTGCAACTATTCTACCGTTGTTTTCTATAGAATTTCTAAAAGGATAATAAACAGGTGACTGTATAATAACCTTATCACCTACAGCTGTAAAGGCTCGTATTGCTGTATTAATTGCAAATACCACGCCACCTACACAGGTAATCCAGTCGTTTTCTATTTTAAAGCTATGGCGGCGCTCCATAAAAGAACGCACAGCATCTCTGTATGCTTTATCACTATCTGTATAGCAAAAGAAGCCCTCATCTGCCAAGGCTTTAATTGCTTCACGCACCTCGGGTGGTGTTCTAAACTCCATATCGGCAACAGAAAGTGGGTATGCGCCCCTCTCTATAGCGCCATCGGTTACTGTTGTATCCCATTTATACGAGCCACTACCCTGTCGATTAACTATTTTTTCAAACAAAACAAAACCCCTCACGGTCTGAAATATCTTCTTTTATTACACGTTTACAAAAAGAATTGATGATGCAAGAAGCATTTGACCTGCAAAATACGTTACTATGTTAAAAATCTTTAATGGTCTGTTTTTCTTTTGACCACCAAACATAAGTATGCCTATTGTTGCATCGGATAAAAGGAAGAATAATGAGCCAAAGAAAAGTGCAAGAAGTGCAAGCACTCCGTTTTGCCCACCGTTAAGCAAAAAATGCACACCCAAGGATGTAGCCTTTATAAACATAAAGCTCAATACAGCTGTATAAACCCAAACGGCATATTTTAAAAGCTTAATAGAGAATTCCAGTTTAAAGCGCTTAAACGTAAAAACAGAAAGAAGCATTAAAACAATAAAAGCTGTAACCTCAGCTACATTGAAATTATTATAGCCTTCAAAGGTATTAAGCGCCCTTACGTAAGCCGTTATGTATGCAACGTGCCCTGCAAGAAAGCTTACAAATCCTATACCGAAAAACGAGTTTTTCTCGGAATGAAGAAAGAAATCTCCAACCCAGCCAAGGAGCAAGCCAACAACCATAGTAGTTGCAAAATCTGATTTATTGTTTGCTATATTAACACTCAAAAAGCCTACACAAACAAAAAGTGTAGCTGATAGCATTTTTGCTGCAAGTGATTTCATTGACCTATTGGGCCAAATAAGCTTTAAGAATAATGGTGTTGAAAAGCACTGTATTACAAAGCAACACGCAAATAAGATCCACAAAATCATTATTAAAACCCCAACTTTTAATATGTAAAGTCTTTACAAATAACTGTGCCTATAAGCTCTTGGCGTTCAAGCCCTATTTTGCCAAGACCAACAACGTTACCTGAACCCTTGATACTCACTCTTGCAATCTGCTCAAGGTGAACTATCTCCAATGTATTTGGATTAAACTCAACCTCTACAGAGCAATCGTGGTACCTGAGTGAATACTTAATATCCTTTGCAAATACTGTTACAATCGGATGATAAACGGTGCCATCTATTTTGGCCTTTGACATAGGTGAGAACACTGCACCTGTGTAGCTTGGTGCAACGTTTGTGTTTTCTGCTATCGGCTCCGGATTATCCTCAGGAACAAGAATAAAGGTCATTTTAACATTGCCATTTGGAAGCACCTTGTAGGTATAGCTTTCTATACTGTTAGGATCTGTAAGGTATGAGCCCTTTTCTCTGTCGAAAACAGGGAAGCGAGCCATATCAGCATCACCCTTTTCGTGAATATACGGATTAGCCTCTGCCTCCTCCTTAGGAATGAATACTCCCATTGTTTGCACAAAATTGAGCATTTTAGCAACAGCCTCATCACCCGCTTTATCGCCACCCTCGGAGAAAACTCGGTTTTCCTCACCATCGGGAAGCTCTTGATATTCAATCTTAGTAAAGGCAGGGGCTTTTGCTTTTGCGTTATTCATAACGTCGGCATATATTTTAACAATATCTGCCTTTGTTTTATTCTCGTTTAAAAGAGTGTTTACAGGACGCTGTACGGGAGCATCGCCGTTGTTATTTTGTTGTAAGTTGCCTTGATTGGGTATAGTTTCATTATTATTTTGAACCTGATTATTGGGCACAATAGTATTGTTGTTTTGATTTTCGTACTGTATGTAACCGTTATCTAAAGCAGGGTTATTTACATTTTGTGTAGTCGGCTCGGTAACATCCGGCGTACCTATAAGTGTACCCTTTTTATTTTCTTCGGCAACAACGCCTATTACAACAATAGAAATATACGTGCTTACAGCTAACAAAGCTGAAAGCGCTATACAGCCTATAACAAGCCCTTTTTTCTTTTTGTTTGTTCTTTTCTTTTTAGCCATATCAATATACCTTTCTCAAGTGAAACATACTTATAAATATACACAATAATTATATATAAAAAACATATAATAGTCAACAAAATAAAAAACAAATAAAAAACAAATAAAGCACAAAAAAACCGACTTGCTTTCGCAAGTCGGTTTGTGTTTAGTATGTATTTAATTAATACTTGAAGTCGTAGTACTTTGCATTGAAGCCGAGAGCACCTGAAGCGCCAAGTGAACCAGCAACTGCTTCAACGTTAGCAACGATATCTGCTGCGCAGAAGTGAGTAATGCTTACGAACTTACCGTCAGCTGTCATTTCAGCTGTGATTGTGTAAGCCTTGTATGTGATTGTACCATCAACGCTCTTAACGAGTTTCTTAACTGTTTCGTCAGTTGCAACTGTGTTCTGAACGTCTTTAATATCAAGGAATTCTTTTGACATTAATACAAGACCTGTTGTATCTGAATATGATGGGTTAACCATATCCTTCATAACGATAACAACTTCGTAGTTGCCGTTGTCAAGCTTTTTAGCTGTAGCGCTTGCAACATCGCTTGCTGCACAGTTACTGATAGGCATACGATTCTTAGCATCGTCTGAACCCTTTTCGTTAATCTTTTCCTCAGCTGCTGACTCTTCTGTCATGAAGCCCTTGATAAGGCTTGTAAGAGGACCTGAAAGGAATGTAAGCTTATCGAGCTGAAGGTCGCCTTCAACTGTCTGCCAACCCTTCTTTGTGTAGCCTGCTGTACCGTTCTCGTGGATATCCTTAGCTGCCTTCTGGAAGAAGCCGAGAGGATCTGCAAGAACAGGGTCATTAGCATTGTTGTCTGCTGGCTTGTCAGCTGGCTTATCTGTTGATGTACCGCTGTTTGATGGAGCTGTAGTCTGCTCTGTTGATGAACTGCTACTGCTTGAGGAAGAAGATGATGATGAAGAGGATGATGAGCCACCTGGTGTTGTGCTTGTTGTACCACCTTGCTGTGCAGGCTGGCCACCCTGTTCAACAACTGCTCCGCCGTCGCGAGCAAGTAAGATAACTGATGCTACTGCAACTGCGTTGCTTGTGATGATTGTGATGAAGAGTGCAATGCTAAGAATTATAGCAATTACCTTCATATCAGAGTTTTTCATTGGTAAAATACCCCTTTCACTACTCGCCCTTTCGGACGGCATAAGTTTCTTTTTAGACAATCATAGATTACCCTAAAAGGCGAGAAATGTCAAGTTAAATTTTTTATAAATATACACCTTTAAAATATTTTCGTCAAAAAGCCGAAAAATCAATCCATTTTTTGTGTATTCCATATATTTTCAGCATACTCGTTAATAGCACGGTCTGCCGCAAATCTGCCTGAAAGCGCAATATTCATAAGGGACATTTGATTCCACTTTCTTTGGTTACGGAAGGTTTCCTGAATCCTTGCCTGTGCACGCTGGTAATCAGCAAAATCAGCAAGCACCATAAATGGGTCGTGGTGCATAATTGTACCCGAAATATCGGAGAAATCCTTGCCGTTTATACCACCGTGAGAAATGAAATCAAGCACCTTGCGAATTTCGGCATTGTTATTGTAATAGTTCATTGGATTATAGCCACTATTACGAAGAGCATTAACCTCCTCAGTACGCATACCGAAAAGAAACATATTATCGTCGCCTACTGATTCGTGAATTTCCACGTTAGCACCGTCAAGCGTACCGATTGTGATAGCACCGTTCATCATAAGCTTCATATTACCTGTACCACTTGCCTCTTTACCTGCAAGTGAAATCTGCTCGGAAACATCTGCGGCAGGCATAAGGTGTTCTGCATTTGTTACGTTATAATCCTCAACGTATACAACCTTAAGCTTATCCTTAACGTCGGGGTCGTTGTTAATCATATCGGAAAGCTCAAGAAGCATACTGATAATTCTTTGAGCAACGTAGTAGCCGGGAGCTGCCTTTGCACCGAATATATATGTTTTAGGAACAAAATCCATATTTGGATTTTCTTTAAGAGCAAGGTATTCTGAAACAATATTGAATGCATTAAGGTGCTGACGCTTGTATTCGTGAAGGCGCTTAACCTGAACGTCAAAAATAGAGTCAACGTTAAGCTGTACTCCTGTTTGCTTAAAGATTCTTTTTGCAAACTCTTCTTTATTAGCACGTTTAATTTCAGCTAATTTCGCAAGCACAGCGTCATCCTCAGCAAAGGCTGTAAGCCTTGAAAGGTTTTCGGCATCGTAAACGAAGCTGTCATCACCTAAAAGCTCGGTAATATACTTTGTAAGGCGTGGGTTTGCTTGGCAAAGCCAACGTCTGTGAGCAATACCGTTTGTAACGTTTGTGAATTTATTTGGTGTAAGCTTATAAAAATCGTTAAAGAGTGTATCCTTAAGAATTTGGCTGTGAAGGGCTGAAACACCGTTTACACTGTGGCAGGCTGCTACACAAAGGTTTGCCATACGCACTGCGCCGTTGGAAACTATTGCTGTTCTTTCAACGTAGTCTGCATCGTGAGTGTTTTCCCACACGTATGCACGGAAACGGTTATCAATCTCTCTTATAATATCGTATATACGAGGAATAAGGCGTTTAACAAGCTCCTCGCTCCAGCACTCAAGAGCCTCGCTCATAACAGTATGGTTTGTGTAGGCCATAGTGTTTGTTACTATACGCCAAGCATCATCCCAGCCATAGCCACATTCATCGAGAAGTATTCTCATAAGCTCAGGAATCGCCATTGTAGGATGTGTATCGTTAATATGGATAGCAGCCTTCTCTGGAAGCGTATCTATTGAGCCGTGCTCACGAAGGTGATGGCGAACAATATCCTGAATAGAAGCAGAAACCAAGAAATACTGCTGACGTAAACGGAGTGATTTACCCTCGGGATGATTATCCATAGGATACAAAACCTTTGAAATAACCTCTGCCATTGCCTGGCGCTCCATAGAGCGCATAAAGTCGCCCTGGTTGAAGGACTTCATATCAAACTCAGGTGCTTTTGCACTCCAAAGACGGAGAACGCTGATGCCCTTACCATCCTTACCTGCAACAAACATATCGTATGGCACAGCCTGAATAACGTTGCCATCCTTAACCTCTACGTGGTGGTAGTGATTATCCCAATACTCCTCTACTCTGCCCTCAAAGCAAACGTTTACAGAGCTGCTTTCTCTCGGCACAAGCCATACCTCACCACCGGGAAGCCAGTTATCCGGAAGCTCGGTCTGTCTGCCGTCAATAAGCTTTTGACGGAAAATACCGTATTCGTAGAGAATTGAATAGCCACGTGCAGGATAATCCTGTGTTGCAAGACCATCAAGGTAGCAGGCAGCAAGTCTGCCCAAACCACCATTGCCGAGGCCTGCATCAGGCTCGCAATCGTAGAGTCTGTCAAGGCTGATTCCGAAATCTTTAAGTACGCTTTCAAACGTTTTTGTAAGGTTAAGATTAAAAAGTGAGTTCTTCAAGGAACGACCCATAAGGAATTCCATTGAAAGGTAGAAAACACGCTTTTTGCCTTCCTCGTCTGCCTTTTTGCCCAGCTCTGCTCTGCCCTGAGCCATCATATCACGAACAATCATTACTAATGCTTTGTAGTATTGCTCATAGGTTGCATTTTCTGTTGAAATGCCGAAAAAATGCAAAAGCTTATTTTCAAGCATCTCTTTTGCTTGTTTCTTTGTAAGCTTGTAATTCATACAAATCCCCCAAAAATTTTTATAAAAACAGGGTTTTTAACCCATCTGTTTATACATTTTACACTAAAATAACACTAAAATCAACTGTAATAGAAAAATAATTAGTGTAAATATTAACAAAAGCACCACATATTATTATATGCGATGCTTTATATGTTATTATTGTGCAATTATCTGTATTTTTGCGCAAGAAAGAAGCAAACCCAAAGAGCCACTACAAAAGCACTTTCTGCAGGGATTGCAAGCTTTGTGTAAGGGCATTTCCAGCCTTTATCTACAAAAAGGAAAATTGTTCTTGTTACAAGCACGGTTGTAGCAAAAAACATACCCCCTATAAGAGAGTAGTAGGCTGTACCTGTAGCAATAGCAAGGTAAAGTAAAAAACCACCCAAAGCGCCGGATATACCACCGTAGTAAACACGGATTTCGGTTTTACCTGCATTATCTACAGGCTTAACGGAAAAGCTTTCGGCATTTTTAATAGGTGAAGAAATAAATACAACAGCCATTCCGATAAAATACAGCGCAAGGCAAACAGTAGCAAAAGCTGCAGGAGGGTTGATTGCCCAGATTTGTTTAATGATTTCCATAAAAACACCACCTTTGTGGCAATTGTAGCATAAAGGCAGTAAAAATACAACCTACAATAAATTTTATAAATAAAAAGCAAAAAAGATGTTGACAATTTGAAAATGATGTGATACTATATCAAGGCTAACAAATGCAGAGATACCGAAGTGGTTATAACGGAACGGTCTTGAAAACCGTCGTACGGCAACGTACCGTGGGTTCGAATCCCACTCTCTGCGCCACAAACAAAATGCTGCAGTTACCCTGCAGCATTTTGAAAACTTAATAACAATATTTTGTTACCAATGCAGAAGTACTCAAGTTGGTGACGAGGCGCCCCTGCTAAGGGCGTAGGTCGGGAAACCGGCGCGAGAGTTCGAGTCTCTCCTTCTGCGCCATCAAAAGGCTATAAAAAAGATATAGCCACGGAAAGCTCTGATTTTATCAGGGCTTTTCCTGTTTTTATAGACAAAGAATTATTCATATTTTTCCCTCATACAAAAAGATATTTTACTTTTGAACAGACTTGAACCCTTTTTATTCTTCATCCGAAAGAGGCATAAGTTTTGACGAACATGAGTATTTAATCAAAAATACTGGTATTTCGACATTGTTTATGTTATAATAAGAAAAATGTTAGGTCTTGAGAGGTAATTATGGCTATTCATAATAAATCGCACAGCAACCATGCGCTTATGTCTTTGAATAAAATGCGCAAGGATAACAATATGAAACAAAAAAGTGCAAAAGACTTTAAAATCCCAGGAGAAGTAAAAGTTCTTCATTGCATTATGGATTGCTGTGACTTTCTTAAAAATTTGCCGGATGAGTCAGTACAACTAATTTGCATTGATCCACCGTATAATCTTGAACTTACAGGATGGGACATTTACGATAACTATATTGAATGGGCCGCGAAATGGCTTGACGAAGCATATAGAGTGCTTTCAAAAAATGGAAATATGGTTATTTTTGGCGGTATTCAGTTTAGAGATGCAAAATCCGGCGATTTAATTGATATTATTCAACATATTCGCCAGCATACAAAATTCAAACTCATTAACACTATTATTTGGCACTATAAAAATGGTATGTCTGCTCACAGATATTTTGCAAACCGGCACGAAGAAGCGATTTGGTTAGCAAAAACCAATGATTACTATTTTGATTTGGATTCTGTTAGAGTTCCATATTCAGAAGAAGATTTGCAACTTGCCCTAAAAGATAAGCGACTAAATCCAGAAAACACCCGAAAAGGAAAAAATCCGACTAATGTATGGCAGATTGGCAGACTGAACGGAAACAGTAAAGAACGCGTTGGTCATCCTACGCAAAAGCCAGTTGAAATTATTGAACGATTTATCAAGGCACTTTCATACCCCGGGTCCACTGTTTTGGATTTTTTCGCTGGTAGTGGAACAGTTGGAAGGGTGAGTATAAAAGAGGGGCGACATTGTATTATGTGCGATAGTGACCCCGCATCAATAGATTTTTTCAGCAAACATCTTGAACTTATGAGAAATTTAGGACAAGATGCAAATTACGAGAAAGTAGAAACTGTAGAAGAATTTTTTGATGCTGAATAAGAGAGGTAAAAACCAATGAAAAAGGGACAGTCAAGCAGATTAACAACTCAACAAAAAGAGGGACAGGGGCCTATTACAATTTTTCATAAAGATGCGCAAATCCACGACAAAGAAGTTGGTAATACATCTTTAACAGTAATGAAGCAACTTGAACTTGAGTTCCCAATGCTAACATTCCGATATAGAAAAACACTATCAAAAAAAGAAATCAATGAGGCTCTTCAAAAAGTTGATCCTTATCTTGGGCAGACTCTTTATGTTGAGCGAGCGAACATAATTCCGGATGGAGGAATTATTGAGGTTCAAGACGACAATGGCATTTGGCGTGTCGTATTAGTGTCCGAGGCGAAACACCAAGGTAAAGATATTGAAAATATTCAAGCTGGAAAACTGGTTGGTAAGAAAAACAATCAGGATATTATGGATGCTGGCAATGTTATAGAAAGAGCATATAAGAATATAAATGAAATTGCAAATTATATGTTGGGAGAGAGATACTTTCCATATATATTATTTTTAGAAGGTTCAAATTTTCTAACACAAAATGTAACTGTTACAAGGCCTGATGGAAGAGAAGTAACATTAGTTTACAATGCTGGCAAATTAAACCGTCTTGACAGATTGACTGCTGCAAATTATGGTATGCCCATTAACACAAACCTTTGTGAAAATAGGTTTGTTAAATGCAATGACACGACCATTATGTTGCAGGCCGCTTCAATTTACACAAAAGGCGACGGCGGCCATTGGAACGACGAAAATATGATTATGGTAATGCTTGAAGTTGCAAGAACGTCCTTAAAAATGTTAGCAAGTGATCTTTTTGAACAAATCAGCAAAAAATAAAACATAATATCATCAGTTTAGCACTTTCAAAAATATCTTTTTTATTTGTGTTCTAAAAAGCTTGGTGGAGAGACTCGAACTCCCCTCGGCGAAGATGAACATAAGTTAAACTCATAGCAAAAGCTCGGATGCAGATGCACCCGAGCTTTAATTCTAATTTAATTAACCAATTACACTAAATTACGCAAGAATCTTTTCGATAAAAGCAATTTCATTTCTTGACATATTCTTATCGCAGGCTGCGATTGCACAAACAATAACTGCAACGTCCATTTTCACCTCGTCAGAGATTGAATCTGCAAGTCTGTCAACAAGGCTCTCGTTACCGGGGAATTTAATAAGCTCCTCAAGTGTTGCTTCATCAATATCAAAAGCATCGCAAACGAAGTTCTTTTCAAGCTGTGTAAGCTCACCGTCTGCACCGATTGCAGTACAAATAATATTGAGGAAAAGCAATAAGCCTCGGTTTTGAATATCAATAAGCTTTAAAATAGGGCGAAGCCTTTTTAATGCATCATGTGTAAGTATAAGAAGCTGTTCGTAATCTAAGCCCTCAATTGACTTTATTACCTCTGTGTAATCTGCCATTTTATTTTCTCCTTTGTCATAAAACATATTTATATATTTTATAACACTATTACGCTTAAAAGTCAATCACATAGTAAAAGCGCTTTTTATATCAAATTAAAAAAGCAAGGCATCAGAAAACAGTAAAGCAATTACCCCGGGCACCGAAAAAAGCGCAGAAAAAGCAATTGTAAAAATGTTAAACCCTATACCCAGTGGTATAAAATAACTTAGGGTATTAATAGCACAAAGAGCGCCCACTCCCCCTAAAGCACTTGTAAATACCGCCTTGAAAAACTTACCACTACCTTTAAACACACATAAAACTATTAAAACAACCACTGCACAAATTGCGTAGAGCATTGTATCACCTTTACTTTATAATATATTTATATTTCGTTCTAACTTTATTAAAAATTATGTTTTATAATTTTATAATAGAACAGATTATATAACGGTGGGCACGAGCATACTATTAATGAGATTTTAAAAACGAGGTGCATTATGAACAAGCATTGCTTTACTTTTGAACAATATTGCAATATTATTGGCAGAAACATTATTCTTGAGGAAACTACCTTCCACAACGGCGCAAAGAAAATACGCTGCTTAAACGCCCACAAATGCGAAACCATGAACGGTGGGTGCCTTAATACCATTATAAAAAAACGTATAGAAAACTATATTGAAAACAACGGCCGATAATTGTATAATTATTGAAATGATGATTACAAGGTGGTGAAGCTTTGAACGGTGTATATATACACATACCCTTTTGCAAATCAAAATGCCCGTACTGTGATTTTCATTCACAGCGCTGCAATGATGATTTAAAAGCACAATATACCCTTGCGCTTATAGACGAAATAAAAACCTTACGCCGTACAAAGGCTTTTCTGCCGGACGGCTTTAGTGAGGTTGATACACTTTATATTGGTGGTGGCACTCCCTCTGTACTAAAGGGCGAGGAATTAAAAGCAATTATACAGGCTGCCAAAGGCACCTTTAATATTGCCGAGAGTGCAGAAATAACAGTAGAGTGTAACCCAAGCTCACCTATTGAAACGCTTATCCCAACCTTTTTAAGCTGTGGAGTAAACAGAATTTCTTTAGGCATGCAATCTGCTATGGATGAGGAAAGGCGAGCTTTAGGCAGAAGTGCAGACAGGCAACGTATAAAATACGTAATTGATTTGCTTAAGGCAAACGGCATCAAAAACATTTCTCTCGATATTATGTTAGGTATACCTAACCAAACAAAGGAAAGCTTGCACTATACACTTGATTTTGTAAAGGAATGCAATATACAGCACGTTAGCGCTTACATCTTAAAAATAGAGGATGGCACGTTTTTTCACACTCACAGTGACCGATTTAATTTTCCTGACGAGGATGAATGCTGTGAGCTGTACGAATACTGCTGTAAATATTTAGAAAATATTGGCTTTAATCACTACGAAATATCTAATTTTGCACTACCCGGATATGAAAGCAAGCACAACACCAAATATTGGACACTTGAAAACTACTTAGGTCTTGGCCCTGCTGCGCACTCCTTTGTAGATGGAAAACGCTTTTACTTTAAAAGAGATACACTTGCATTTATAAACGGCGAGGCAGCACAGCTTGATTGCGAGGGCGGAGATGAAAAAGAGTACATAATGCTCCGTTTAAGGCTAAAGGAAGGCTTAAAGCTTTCTGAATTAAGCAAACTTTACTCCCCCGATGCCTGCGATAAAATAATCAAAAAGGCTCCTCTGATGCAAAGGCACGGCTTAGTAAGCTTTGATGGAGAAACCCTTTCCCTTACAACAAAAGGCGCTTTGCTTTCCAACAGCATAATTGTAGAATTAATATAAAAACGCAGATACGATTTATTAATCGCATCTGCGTTTTTGTTTGTTTATCAGTCTGCCATTGCTTTTTTAGCGTTTGCCTCATGCTCTGCAAGAGTATTAGCATAGTAAACGTCACCTGTGTTTACATTATGCCTGAAGTAGAGGTAATCTGTATCCTTCGGATAAAGGGCAGCCTCAATAGCATCTGCACCCGGGTTGCAAATCGGTCCTATAGGAAGGCCTTGTATACCGGGCTCTCTGTAGGTTCTGTAATTTGCACGGTACTCTGTTTTCTTTTGAACATCTTCAACAGAGCTTGTTAATGCAGGAACAATTGTTTTTTCATAATAATCGTAGGTTGAGTCACATTCAAGGTATGGGAAATTTGCAGGTCTGTCAAGACGGTTATAAAGAATACCGGAAATAGTAGACATCTGCGAATCGTTCGCTGCTTCCTTTTCAACAACGGATGCCATAACAATAACCTCATCCATTGTAAGTCCACGCTTTTTAGCCTGCTCGGAATACTCCTCTGTCCACTTTGCATTGAAGTTATCGAGAAATCTTCTTACAACGCTGGATGCGTTTTCGCCTACGTAAAACTCATAGGTATCCGGATAAACGTAGCCCTCAAGCACACGGAAGCGCTTGTCCACATCGGGAATTTTTTTAATAAATGAGTACTCCTCAGAAAAATCAACAGACTGAAGCGTTGATATAAAGCTGTTAGCAGTACACACCTCGTTTGCCTCAAGCTTTTCGGCAATTTGAGAAATTGTCCAGCCCTCGGGGAAGGTAAGGGTTACTGTTTCGGCGCTCTTAAAATCAGTTTTCATTGTAGATATCATCTTTTCAACACCAAGTGTTGGTGTAAGAGTATATATACCTGAAATGTAGTCGCCATCCTTATTGAAAAACTTTATAAACAGCTTACAGAACATTTTATTTTTAATAAGCTTGCTGTCGTGAAGGATATCAATAACCTCAGAGTCGCTCATACCCTTTTCAACACGCACCTCAACAGGCTTATCATCAACGTTAAGCGCAAGCACGTCGTTAATACAACCTATACCGTAAAGGCAAAGTATTGCACTTACGCCAACAATAATCGCAAGCATAATACCTGCTGTTTTAAGCTTTGCAGCCTTTGTTTTTTCTTTCTTTTCAGCGCTTTCACGAAGTGCTGCTGAGCGCTTGCTTACCCTGCGCTTTGTTTCACCGTTAATAGCAATCCCCTGCTCCCTTGCCGCTTGGTCTTTAATTGTTCTTGGTGGATTAGAGAAATACACTCCTCTCTTCTTTCCACCTGTGGGAATAGATGAATCAGAGCTTACGTCCTCCATATCAGGATTAAAACGGCCTGCCATAGGCGTTTTGCCCTTAATAGGTGGTGCCTTCGGCTTTTTAGGAGCCTCGCCCTCTGTTGGTTTTTTCTCATCAGCCGAGCTATCGAACGGACTCAAAAGGTCATCGTAGCCTTTATCTTCTCTTGCCATATTAATTCTCCTCTCCTATGGTAAGTATTTCTTTATCTGTAACAACAAGACCTACGGTTCTGTCGTATTTGCCGTGATACAGCTCCTCTTGAAGGTTATCGTTGTAGCAAATGCCTATTGCAGAGCCTTTAAAACGAGATAAATATCTGTCGTAGTAGCCTTTGCCGTAGCCTATGCGATAGCCCTTTCTATCAAACATAAAAGCAGGAACTATACACACACTACCTTTAGTATCGCCTACCATTAAGCATTTTGTGGGGTCAGGCTCCTCTACACCGTAGCTGCCTGATGAAAGCTGGGAAAGTGAAGTTATATAATAAAACTCCATTCCGCCCTTATCATCCTCACACCTTGGCACTGCTACACGCTTACCCATCTCCAAAAGGTCGGTTATAAGCTCACGTGTATCTACCTCTATAGGCGTAGAAACGTAGCAAAGCACAGTTTTTGCTTCACGCACTGCCCACAAATTTAAAAGCTTGTTTTTTATTTTCCTGTCATAGCTTTGTTTAAGCTCAGGACTCATAGAGCGACGCATTTCTTTCGCATCTGCTCTCATTTTCTTCTTTATAGGTCTTATATCTATTATTTTCTCCATTGAATACCTCTGAGTATTTCAAGAGTTTTTTCTTCGCCTGTAATTATGGAGCAAATTGCTGCGCCAAACTCCCAGGCAACGCCTGCACCCTTAGCCGTAACAATCAGTCCATCTACCATAACACCAACGTCTTTTAAATTTGCACCCTCAAGCTCATCCTCGAAGCCCGGGAAGCAGGTTGCATTTTTGCCGTTTAAAAGTCCTTTTCTGCCAAGAATAAACGGTGCAGCGCATATAGCTGCTATTATTTTATTGTTTTGAGTACAGTAATCAATTGCACTCTGCACAAGAGGGCTGTTATTTAAGTTTTCTGCACCGGGCATTCCACCGGGAAGAATTATACCCTGAAGGTCATCGTTAAGATTAACCTCATCAGCAGTAATATCTGCAACAACCTTTATATTGTGTGCGCCTGTAACCTCTTTTGAAGCTATGCCAACAGTAACAACCTCAATACCTGCCCTTTTCAAAAAATCAACAGGTGCCAATGCTTCGATTTCTTCAAAGCCATCTGCTAAAAATACGTATATCATAAAATCATCCTCCATAGGAGCCTATAAAACCATTTTCAAAATACGGTGAATTATCGAGAGCCTTCAGCATACCTAAAGGCACTCCAACATTTTTTGTTGCTTTCCTCAGCATAATCGAGTCATCTTTTGTAACAGCAAAAACCTGTTCAAGTACACTCTTTTCATCACCAAATAATTCTTGCACCAAGAATTTTCCGTCAATTTTTTCGACCACAGCATAACCTTTGTCTTTAACTGTTATTGCAAAGCTGTCGGCTGTCATACTTTGAGGAACAAACCCTGCAAAGCCTGCTTCACTCCAAACCACAATTGGGCTATCGTTTTGAGCTGTACGTAAGCTTTTATAAAAGGCATAATCAACACCGAAGGAAAAGCCTTGCTCAACAGGTAACTCTGGCGCCTTAACAACAATCTCGCTATAAGAAAATGCTGTTTTGTATCCTAATGCGCTATAGAGTGAAAAAAGCGATTCCGAGGCAGGCACAAGGTAGAGGTAGGAAAAACCTCTCTCTTTTGCCACTGCTTCAAGAAAAGACATTGTTTTGCTCATAAGAGCCTGGCCTCTGTGCTCGGGATGGGTGCAAACTGCATACACATAGTAAGCCTTGTAGGTATTGCCACCGTAAAAAATTTCGCTTTCTACTGCAAAAAGCATACTTACAGGCACACCATCGCAAAAAGCACAAACTGTATTTGAATTTGTTTGAGTATTCTCAAAAAAATTATCTATTACTTCTTCACCGTCTTTAAAAACATCTGCCCACAGTTTTTTTAGTGCAGGTATATGCTCATCAGACGGAAAGCCGATATTATATAACCTTTGCATAATATTTTTTAATAAGTGTTTCGGGCTGATAAGAGGTTTTTGCCTTTCGAAGACCCTCAACCCCTGCATCATCCTCACGGTTAATATATCTGTATTTTTTTGCAAGTATTTCAGCAAAAAGCTTATTTACTGCTGCATATGCTGTGGGAATAGCATTATCTGCCTTTTCAAAATGAACACAGAAGGTTTCGCTATGGCGCATAGGCTCACCTAAGCAATAGGCAACCACCTTACCCTCTACCTTTAAGACGCCACCAAAGAAACCAAGTGCAGAGTAATTTTTGAAAGCGCAGGCTATAACCTGCCTTTCTGCCTCAAGGCGCTGTGTACCCTGAGCTTCTGAAAACCACTTGTGAGTAAAAGCAAGGCAATCCTTTAAGTTATCCTCGTTAATAACCTCAAAGGTGTAATTATTGCGCTTTATAAAAGAGTTAACGTGATTCTTTTTTGAGTGCAGCTTTCTGCCGGAAAGTGTAGCAAGCTTTTCAGCCTGATATACATAATCGAAATAATCTCTCTGCTCCCTGTAAACAAGGCGTTCACCAAAAAATGCTTTGAGATACGGTATTTGCTCCTCTGCCACACAGAAAAAGCTTAAATCTGCAGAGCGCTCCTCGGCATCAGCTACAATTTCTGCAAGGGCAGAATTAATATCGCCCTCACCCCAAGGGAATGTATAAGAGGTAACGCCGTTAAAGGTGGAGCGCAAAAACAAAAAGCCGTTTTTTTCTGCAATTTCGGTATGCTCTGCAGTGCTCCAGCTATACAGATTACCAAATGTAAAATCACACATCTGCCTACAGCAGGTTGATATATATTTTTCAATAATAGCTTTATCTTCAAGCTTTAAATGACGCAAATCGAGCATAAATTATTTTTTTAACGCCTCCAGCACGAGAGCATAAACCTTATCGTTAATAACCTCAATAGGTAATGGCTCTCCATTTTTTGAGCATTCAATTACACTCCAGCCATATTTTTGTGCCGCATAAAGTGCTGCCTCACGGCAAGCGTTAAGAAAGCTCACGTTTGCCTCGTGAACGTCTTTTTTAGATTCATCACCGTTATAGCGTTCAGTCATAAGGCGCTGTGAAACCTCAACAGGCATATCAAGAAAAATAACTTTATCGGGAGCAGGAATACCTATTTTGTTGTACTCAAAATCAAAGAGCCACTCAAGGTATTCATCCCACTCAGCTTTATCAAGCTTTGTCATCTGGTAAAGAGCATTTGCAGGCGTATAACGGTCTGCAAATATTAGTTTGCCCTCATTATATTCCTTACCCCATTTTTCTGTAAATGAAGCATATCTGTCTGCTGCATAAAGTACAGATGCGGCATATGCATTTACGTCACCTGCATTTTTGCCAAAATCACCTGCAAGATATTTGCGCACAAGAATACTTGAATCGCTCTCGTAATCAGGCAGCTTTATTTGCTTAAAAGCAATGCCATCCTGCTGAAGTCTTGTGCAAATAAGCTGTGTTTGGGTAGTTTTGCCACTACCGTCTAAGCCTTCTAAATCTACAAATATACCCATTTAAAGACATATCCTTTCTGATTAGTTAGCAAAATTTCCCTTTTACTAACATACCTATACATCATTAATAATACTATAAAATAACCACTATGTCAAACGAAGTAACCATTTTGTAATAAAATGTAATATAAAAGGTCTTTCGCAAGAAAGACCTTTTAACAAAATATTACGGTATTACAATGATTTTAAAAACATGACACATTGTGCCGTTAATATCGGGAGTTATAACAAAATAAACCTCACCCGGAGAAACGCCCTTTATCAAGCGTCCATCTGCCACTGCAATAGATGTATCCTGAGAAAGAATTGTTCCCTCTGACCAAGAATGAGGCAAAACCTTTTCTCCGACCTTCACGGTTAACGTGCGCATTTTGCTGAATTGATCATACTCAAATGCTTCAATATCACTATTGAATTTTTCGGGAATCTGGTTTTCACCTTTACTATTTTCAGCTACTGTAGTATCCGCTGCAGTAGTATCTGCTGTGGTGGTTGCATTATTCTGCTGGTCCATGATGCTGTTAAGCAAGGCTTGTTGCTGTTGAATAAGCTCTTCCATTGAAATTGTGCTGGAAACCTGAGCTTCTGAATCAGTGTTTTTTCCGCTATTTTGTTCATCTGCAGTTGTGCTGTTTTTTCCACTTATAGCACCACCGACAAAAATTAAAACAACAGCAACGAAAACACAAACCAACGCACAAATAATTGCAATATTTTTATTCGGTTTTTTTGTGCTTTTCACAGGATATGTATCGGCCTGTCCAAGACTATTTTTTACAGCTGCCACAATATCATCAATAAAAGTGTGCGACTTTTCAATACCATGAATACGAACGAAATCAAGCTTATACTCACTGGGCAGCTCATCCAGCTTATTAATGAAAACAGGAATAATTTTGATACCATTGTTTTTTGCAAAAGCAAGCTCATCCTTACAGATATCAGACTCAAAATATTCGTGGGACAAAAATGCTACAAAAACCTTCGCTGACTCAATCTGCCTTACGATTGTTACCTTGAAATCATCTCCATAGGCATTGTTATCCATATATGCCCAATAGCTTATATTTTCTTCTTTAAATCTTTGGCATACTTCCTCAACAATTTTAGTGTTTGCGTGTGCAAACGAAATAAAAACTTCCATAACTACCTCTCATTATCCCACCGTATTTTACCCTTGAACAAGCTTAAGAATTTTTTCTTCGGACATAAGACCTATACCCTTATTTACAAGCTGACCGTTTTTAAAAACAAGCAAGGTTGGTATACTCTCTATACCGAAAGCAACTGCAAGGGACATTTCCTCATCTACATTTACCTTGCCCACAACAAGCTCAGGATGCTCAACTGCAATTTTTTCTACAATTGGAGCTATCATCTGACAAGGGCCACACCAGGTTGCCCAAAAATCCAGAAGCACAGGCTTTTCGCTCTTTAAAACCTTTTCTTCAAAATTTGCTGCTGTTATTGTTAATTCTGCCATAAAAAATCCTCCTAATCCTTTGATTTATAATAAAGCATACAGTGGCAGTAGCCCTCAAAATCGGGGTCTGCTATTTGCTCACGGAACTCTTTGCAAATGCACTTATTTTCAGGTGTTTTTGCAAGCCTGCAAGGGCAATAGCCGTCTTTAGCCTTAAGACCCTCTTTAATACGCTGAACAACTGCCTTATCTTCATTTAATTTTACTGCCATAAAAGCACCTCTTGCATTTTAGGTTTGTTTTATTATTCTATTTTATACGATTTCCTTATTATTAGCAAGATATTATAAAAATATCTTTACTTTTTTTATTTTGGGTGTAAAATAATTTTAGATAAAATGATTTTTGGAGAAAATAAAATGAGCAATATTTTTAACGAAGCATATTCAAGCGCAAAGGAAATTATAGAAATTGCAGGTCTTACCGCAGGTAATATTCTTGTAATAGGCTGCTCCACAAGTGAGGTTGTAGGCAGTAAAATCGGCACAGCTTCAAACCCCGATACTGCTGTTGATATTTTCAACGGCATTAAAAAAGCTGCAGACGAAAGAGGTGTTTTTATTGCTGCACAATGCTGTGAGCACTTAAACAGAGCCATTATTATAGAAAAAAAGGCTGTACCCTGCTGTGAATACTGCAACGTAGTACCCCAACCAAAGGCAGGCGGCTCCTTTGCAACTGCAGCATATAAAGCATTTGAAAGCCCCGTTGCATTAGAAGAAATAAAAGCAGATGCAGGGCTTGATATAGGCTTTACAATGATTGGTATGCACCTTAAAAGGGTTGCAGTACCCGTAAGGCTACAAAACAACAAAATCGGTGAGGCTACTGTTTTAGCGGCAAGAGTAAGAGCAAAATTTATTGGTGGCCAGAGAGCCGTATACGATGAAAATTTAATGTAAAGCAAGCGTATAAAAAGCTGAGATTCGGTTGAATCTCAGCTTTTTTAGTTATTAAAAATTAAATCAAAGTAAATCCTTAAAAAGTGCAAAGTTTGCTTTTGATGCTTCAAGCTCGCCTGCCTGAATTTTTTTGATTACCTCAACAATTCTGTCGTTTATTGGTGTTTTTACACCGTACTTTTCACCAAATTCGCAAACAACGCCGTTAATTGCATCTACCTCGCAAGGCTTGCCGTGCTTAATATCCTGAAGCATTGAAGGCTCAATAAGTCTGTGCTTCTTCATTGCAATAGGAATGAGGAGCTGACCTATAGCACGCTTAATTGGATTTGTATAATAGAAAAGCGCTGTAATATTTTTACCCTGCACAGGCGCAAACTCTACACCTGCTGCGTGGCCAACGTCTATACATTCCTTCATACAGCGAATGGCAATCTTTTTACCCTCTTTATCTTCAGAAACATCACCGAAAACGACACCTGCAACTGTGCCCAGGCCTGAGAAGGTTGCATTAATAAGCAGCTTTGACCAGCGAGCACCCATAAGGTTTTCTTCCTCGTGCACAGGGCACATAAGCTCGAGCAAATCTTTAACCATTTTAAACTGAGCATCTGTAATGCCTTCAAGCTTACCCATATGGAAGGAAAGGCTGTCTGTTTCGCTTGTAAGCTCGCAAACACCAGGCTCAATAAGTGCTGCACCCCACTCTACTGCACAGCCCATTGTGTGGTTTGCACCAACAATTTCTGCAATACCGGGCTCAGGGATACCGTTTTGAAGGGTTACAATAACACCGTCATCCGAAAGAAATTCCTTAAGCATTGTAACAACGTCTTTATTGAAAAGCTGCTTTGTAAGGAGCACGATTACATCGTACTTACCCTCCATTTCATCGGGAGTGATAGCCTTAACAGGTACTGTCATATCAACTGTACCTATAATGTGTGCGCCCTTTTCGTTAAGAATATTAACGTGTGCCTTGTTACGGTTTATAAGGTCAACCTGGCCACCGTTTTTAGTGATGAATGCACCAAGCACTGTACCAAGTGAGCCTGCACCGTAGATTGCATTTCTACCCATATTTACACCTCATTTAACATTGATAATTTTATAACACAGATTATAGCACATATATCGCCTAAGGTCAAATAATAAATAAACGAGCATCACTGTTTTAATTGTTATTAACGTTTTGCAAAAGCAACTTTCGAAAATATATTTAAAATATGACTTGATTTTTTATTTCTCATTAGTTATAATAACAAAGTCCGTTACACACGGAGATAATAAAAACTTTGAACAGATGGAGAGTTGTCCGAGCTGGTCGAAGGAGCACGATTGGAAATCGTGTAAACGGCCAAAACCGTTTCGAGGGTTCGAATCCCTTGCTCTCCGCCAAAATGAATGGAAGTACCACAAGGTACTACCTTTTATTTTTTACTTTTTGAAACTTTTAACCAAAAATTTAAAACTTTCAAGTTGAAATCTATGCAATATTTATTATATAATAAGGTTGTATAGATTTATTTTTATGGGGGCAATATGAAACGATTTAAAAACACGCTGGCTACAGACGTTAATGAAAAAATAACTAAAAAAGAATATATTGCATTTGGTTCGAGTACGGCAATATCTAAAGTTTCTACTGCAATGAGTGGTTTCTTTGGTGGACTTGTTGCTTCAACGTTTTTAGGACTTTCAGAACAGGCATTTGCTACGTACAGCACAATAATTTTTGTTCTTGGTTTCTGGGATATTGCTAACGACGTTATTGTTTCAAGCTTTCTTGATAAATCGAGAAAGACTTTTGGTAAATGGGGCAGATTTAAACCGTGGTTGCTTTTAATGATTCTCCCCTGCAACTTAGTTTTAATTTTGCAAACGTTACCAATAAAATCATTTTTCCCCGAAGCAACAGACACGTTTAAAGTAATTTATCTTGTAATTCTTTACTTTTTAAACGATGCATTTTCAACGTTTTATAACGCCGCACTTACTGCACTTAATGCAAGAAGAACAACAAATAATTTAGAGCGTGGTTACATAGCCGCTATCGAGAGTATTTTAGGCTCGTCGGTCGGTGCTTGTGGAACGTATATTGCAGCGCTTCTTCCTTTCCTTTTG
>JAZNTU010000047.1:0-6731 GCA_045591945.1 Acutalibacteraceae bacterium
TCCAATAAAAATCTTTCGCTTTTAGGTCAAAGATTTTATACAGTGCGGATTTTTGGTCAGCCAAGGCAAAAACGCAGTAAATCCTGACGGATTTACGAGTATTTTAACACAGGATGAACGGAAATCCGCCTGTAGAAAACATGGTTCGGATAATTCTTTTCACCCTAGGGGAATGGTGTTCCCGAAAATCAAATTTAAAGGAGTTTTTTATATGAGCATTATTGAATGTAAAGCCTTAAGAAAAGAATATTTAAGTGGTGAAAATACAGTCGTTGCACTTAACGACGTTTCGTTAGAATTCGATAAAGGTGAATTTGTTGCAATTGTAGGTCCGAGTGGCTCAGGTAAATCAACCTTCCTTCATTGCTTGAGTAGCCTTGAAAACGCAACCTCAGGTGAGGTTATTTACAACGGCGAAAGCCTTAAAAAGTATAATGATAATCAGCTTTCAATTCTCAGAAGAAGGCGTTTTGGATTCGTTTTTCAGGCGTATAACCTTGTGGAAGAATTGACAGGCTATGAGAATATTTTACTCCCCATTATGCTGGATAAAAAGAAGCCCGATGAAGAGTATTTAAAGAAAATTATTGACATTCTCGGTATCGAAGACAGACTTTCTCATCTTCCGTCTGCTCTTTCAGGTGGTCAGCAGCAGAGAATCGCTATTGCAAGAGCACTTGCAAACAAACCGTCAATCCTTTTTGCTGATGAACCTACAGGTAACCTTGACGGTAAAAGTGGCAGAGAAGTGCTTTCACTTCTTAAGTATGTAAGTAAGGAATTAGGCGTAACACTTATTCTTGTTACTCACGATTTGCACGTTGCCGAGCAGGCAGATAGAGTTATAAAAATTGAAGACGGTGCAGTTGTAGAGGATAGTAAGCAGCAATAAGTAAATAGCAAACAGGTGATAGTATGAAGAAAAAATTAACCTTTAGTACCCTTGCTTTCGGTAATTTGAAGCACCGTAGAAAGCAATATACTTTACTTATATTAGGCATCATTCTTTCAATGGTGTTTTCTGCAAGTGTGCCTTTTCTTATTTCAAGCTCACTTTCCTCTGCAGAGGCTACAAAAAACCATGTATACGGTGCAGAGGATATAATTGTTCCTGATATAACGGATAATCAAAGGTGTATTGAAGCACTGGAAAAAAGCTACAAAACAGTAGGCTACGCCAATGTTTTTGGCTACCTTTCAAACCCTAAGGCAGAAGATGGAAGCGGACTGTGCTTTGCAAGCTTTGATGAAAAGTCAAAGGCTATGTATATAACCTTGAAGGAGGGTAAGCTCCCTGAAGCAAAGACAGAAATTGCTATTGAGGAAGAGGCTCTTGTTCGTATGGGGCTTAACAGCAAGTTAGGTGATAAGCTTAGCCTTGATATGTTTGTGAAAAATGGGGAGAGCTTATCAAAAAGCTCACAAAAGGTTGAGTTTACCCTTGTTGGTATACTTGAAAACAGGCGCCCTAACATTGAAAAAATGACAGTTCTCGATCACAAGAAGCTGCCTGCAGCAATAGTATCAAACGATTATGTTATTGTAGCAGGTGGAAAAGCCTCTACTATGGCTTTTGTTGCAACCGAAGAATTTTTTAACCAAAAGGCGTATAATGAACAGTTTTCTGCTTTTTTAGAAAACTACGGTGATGGAAACGGAAGGGTTTTGCAGTATGAAATATCAGGGCTTGCAAAATACGATGTTTTAGATTCTTTTTCGGGAATAACCTCTCCTGTGGTGCTTCTTGCAGTGCTCTCGTCTGTTTTTATGCTTGTAGCAGATATCGGCATAATTAATGCATTTAGCGCAAGCCTTAAGGAGCGTAAAAAACAAATAGGCTTACTTAGAAGCGTTGGCTCAACAAGAAAGCAGATAATAAAAATATACGGCAGAGAAAGCCTTATACTTTGCCTTATATGCGCCCCTGTAAGCGTTGTGCTTTCCTTTGGGCTTGTAGCTGCAATTGTTCCTCTTTTTGGCGAAAACTATGTATTTAAGCCTGAGCTTTGGATTGTTCCCGTAAGTGTTGCCGTGAGTATAGTTTTTGTACTTATAGCATCCTTTATCCCCCTTGTTTCTGCCTCACGTATTTCACCAATGCAGGCAATAAGAAATACCGAGCTTGGCAGAAAGTTTAAAAACAAAAAAATTAAAACCCAAAAGGCTTTTGATACCTCTAAGCTTCTTGCAAAAAGAAATATTACTCTTTTTAGAGGGAAGGGTGTTATTACAAGCATAATTGTATGCATTTCTGTTGTGATTTCCTGCTTAGGCTTTTCAGTTGTTAACGGACTTAAGGATGATTTTGACGTTTACGAGCACGATTATGTGGTAACAGCAGGTAATTATGACGCAACCGGATTTTTATCTAACTACAAGGGTGATTACAGAGGCTTAAGCGAAAATAATTTAACAGAGGTTTTGCTTAACGAAAACGTTGAGGATATCAGTACACATAAAAAAACAAAAGGGTATATTCAAAGAGCAGATTTTTCTGAGTATATGCACCACCTTTGCTACTATACCAGCCATTATGACTGCCAACCCGAAAATGTGTGGGTAACCGAAGAAAACTACAAAGAGTATACACGCTCAGGTGATGCTGAGGAGAAATTTGTAAGAGAGTGTGCACAGCTCGGAGGCGATTTGGTTCCCGTGGAGATAATAGCTTTTGATGAGGAATTCGTTAAGGGCTTAGGAGAGTATGTAGTAGAAGGCAAGGTGGATATTGATATAGATAAGCTTAACTCAGGTGAAGAGGTAATTATAAACGTTCCCAAGGAGCTTATGCTTACCGTAAGCCATCTTGAAGAAACAGGCAAATATTCGTTTATCAGCACACATGAAACAACAATAGAAAAATCTCCTGAACTTGCTACGGAAGATTTTTTCCTTGATGAAAGCACCTGCGATATAAAGAAGGGTGATACGCTTAAATTAGGTTGGCTATATGCCGAGGAACAGCCTGAGTTTGAGCACGATATTTATCACCTTGCAAAAGACCAGCAACCCATTGAATATAAAAAAATTGAGAACAATGTAACTGTAGGCTCTGTTATTTATAAAATGTGGAGCTACAATGACGGCTCTCTTTTAAATAGTGTGTTTTACGATAGTGTGAGAATTATTACTACTGTCGATGGTTTTGATAAGCTTACAGGTGGAAACGTTGATTACCATGCCTTTGGTGTTGACCTGAATACAGAGTGCACTGCAGAAATTGATAACGATATGCAAACACTTTTCAGCAGAGTAGGCGCAGGTACAAGTGGCTATGTTACATCATTTTACGAAGAAAGGCAGGAGCAGGAAAACCGTGTGCGAGCAACACTTATTGTTATTATTGCTGTTGCAGCTATGTTCTTTACAGCCTGTGGCAGTATGGTGAATAATTCTATTACTGCACGTATTCGAGAAAGTAAAAAAGAAATAGGCACCCTCAGGGCAGTAGGCGCCACACAAAAGGATATTAACAGCTCCTACCTTCGCCAGATACTTTCAATTTTAGGGTGGGGCACAATTTCAGGCTTTGTTTTATTTTTTGTGCTGTATGGCTTGTATTACCTTATATTCTTATCAATAGGTGATACCCCTGATGATATAAAAATAACAATTGTTGAAACCTTGGCAGGCGTTATACTCCTTTTTGTAGCCTGCATAATAAATACAGTTTCAAAAATTAAAAAAGAAATGAAGAATAGTATTGTTGAGAATATACGAGAGCTTTAAAAGAATGCGAAATTCGAAGTTCGGAATGCGAAATGAGCTTCGCAGGATTTATACTTTATTCCTTACAGGAAGATGGTGAAACAATGAAAAATAAAAAGTTAACATACACCTCTCTTGCAATGGGAAACCTGATAAAAAGGAAAAAACAATATTTTATAATGATTTTTGGTATTGTTTTATCTATGATTTTTTCATCGGGTATAATTTACTTTGCATATAGTGTTTACAGTACCTCTGCACAAAAAAATGCAGTAGAGCTGGGGTACTACGATATGTACTTTAGCGATTACGATGAACGTTTATTTGAAGAGCTTAAGCATAATCAGGCGATTGACGAAATAGGCTATGGTTATGTTTTAGGCTATGCATTAACCGATGAAAATGATATTTTGGCAGGTACAGCCGTTGCAAAGCTTGATAAGGTTTCTCAAGAGCTTGTAAATCCCACGTTTATTAGTGGTACATATCCACAAAGCAAGGGCGAAATTGCTATTGAGCAAACAGCTCTTTTGCAAATGGGGATTACAGCAAAGGCAGGAGATAAAATTACCCTTAAATTCAAGGTGCAAAACGGTAACGAGCTGTTACCTGAAATAAAAGAAAAAACGTATACCTTATCCGGTATAATGAGCGACAAGCGCAATAATGTTGCAAGTGGTTTTGAGGAAAAAAAGGTTTTACCTGCTGCATTTGTGAGCGAAAACGAAAAAATAGACTTAGGTGGTAAACAAAAGACTGTTGTTTACAGTATTCTTGCAGAAAAGGGCTTTGGAAAGGTATATGAAGCAAGAGATAAGCTGGGTATAGAAAATATTGAGTGCGTTAACTCTTTTAAAGAGACCTTTAACGCTGATCCAAATGAATGGCTTTCCTTTTCTTTGGTAATGGTTGTTGTATGCATGCTTTGGCTTGCTTCATCAATAGGCATAATAAACGCATTTACCACAAACCTTAAAGAACGTAAAAAGCAAATTGGTTTTTACAGGGCAGTAGGCGCAACCAAAAAGCAAATTTTTAAGCTTTTCGGCAGAGAAGCATTAATCTTAAGTGCTGTATGTACGCCTATCAGCCTTGCAATATCATACCTTGCAGTTAAGCTTGTAGTGGGATATGTGTTTGAAAAGGCATATTTTTCACCTAATATTGTTGTGCTTATTATATGTGGTGTGTTCAGCATTCTTTGTGTTATGCTTGCCTCGCTTATACCGTTGTTTGCTGCGTCAAGAATTACACCCATGCAGGCAATAAGAAATATTGAAACTGCAAGGAAATTAAAAAAGAAGAAAATTAAAACACAAAAAGATTTTAATGTGCCAAGACTGCTTGCTAAAAGAAATCTTAAAGTTTCAAAAAGTAAGCAAATAATTGTTAGTGTTTTTCTTGTTGTTACAATTTTGTTTTCTTCCTATGCATTGTCATCGATGACATATGCAATAAATGATATACATTCCCTTAAAAGCGATTACGAAATGCATCTTTACACCGATTCAATGTACGGTACCGTTAACTTCCCCGAAGGGAATAACGGTTTTACCGAAAACCACCTTCAAACAGTGCTTTTTAATGAGCATATTGCTTCTGCCGGTGGAGTAAAGAGAGCCAACGTAAATATTCTTGTAGATGATGCTGAAAATCTTTCGGACTACAGATATATTTCGCACAATGATTTTTACCACTACGGCTATGAAGTAGGTGCAGATTTAAAAGAGCTCGACCAAAATAACTTCAGAAATAAGCTTAACCCCGGTATTATAAATGCAGCGAATGAGCAGTTGAAAAATGCAGCCGGGTACAAGGGGGATTATTTACCCTTTGAAATAGTAGCGTTAAGTGAAGATTTAATAAACGTTATTAGCAAAAATGTTGTTGACGGTGATATTGATATAGGCAAAATCAATAGTGGACAGCAGGTGATTATGGTTGCACCAAAAGAGGTTATTTTAGCAGTCCATACCGATTCTTACGGCAGCTCAATGCTTAGCACGTATAGTCAGCGCTCTCACATTGATGTTAACCTTGAAAGAGGAGAGGATATTAAAATTATAACCTCTGTTCCGTGCGATTATAAAGCAGGGGAAAAGCTTGATTTAAGTGTTCTTTACTGTGATGATTACAATCATCCTGAGTTTGCGGATGACGGCACCCCCATAGTTACAAAAGAAAAGCTGGAGGTTAATAATGCTCAGGTTGAAATAGGCGCAGTAATAAACGATACAAGCGAGTTTACGGAAATTCTTATGTATTCGGTAAGCAACGATGTTATTATAACCTCAATAGAAGGTATGAACCACTTTTTCCCAAAGGCAAGGTACAAGCATTTATCCTTTGATTTAAAAGGTGAATGCGATGAAGAGATTAACAAAGAGGTTACAGCACTTTTGAAATCTGTTGCAGCCTGTGTTGATAGTGGTGATTATAGCTCAAATTACGATTATCAGCTTGAGCAAAAAAAAGACATTCAAAGTTTCTGTCTGATTATTTGCGCTATGGTAATACTCCTTTTTACTGTTTGTGCAAGTATTATAAATAATACAATTTCGTCAAATATTAAAGAAGATAAAAAGAAAATCGGCACATTACGTGCAGTTGGTGCAAATAAAAAAGAAATAACCCTTTCATATGTTATTCAGTTTCTTTCAATGTTTAAGTGGGGCTTCGGTTTGGGCTTCGGCTTGTTTGGTATATCGTACCTTGTTATTTACCTGGTGCCACTTACAAAGGGTTTGACAGCGCAAATGGTATTTAACCCTTGGATTACCTTAGGCTTCGGCATTGTTCTTTTTGCCTTGTGCTCTTTGAGTATTTATTCAAAAATAAGAAAAGAAATGAAGAACAGTATTGTTGAGAATATTAGAGAACTATAAATTAGCAAATAGCAAATAGCAAATAGCAAATAGCAAATAGCAAATAGCAAATAGCAAATAGCAAATAGCAAATAGCAAATAGCAAATAGCAAATAGCAAATAGCAAATAGCAAATAGCAAATAGCAAATAGCAAATAG
>JAZNTU010000048.1:0-73856 GCA_045591945.1 Acutalibacteraceae bacterium
CTTTGACCTAAAAGCGAAAGATTTTTATTGGATTTTTGGTGTTGAGGGCGAAGATAGGCTGGCGCCTTTCAAGGCCGAAACGCCGAAAAGACTTAAAAAGATTCGCTTTTAGGCAGGTTCGGATAACTCATTTCACCCTAATCAGATTAGTTGTAAGGGACTGATTTCAGCCTTCCCGTTGTTTATGCTTGCTTTCGGGCAGGCTACAATCCTGCCCTTACAGCTGTTTTTTCCAACCGAGAAATAACAGCAAGGATACCACCCACCACCTACGGTGGTCCCCCCTCCTCCATACCTTCGGTTTGCAAGAGGGTCAGGCTTCGCTATACTTTAATCCTTGCAAAGCTTTACAATCGCAACGCAGTTCCAAAATTTTTAATTTTTCATTTTGCATTTTCAATTTTGCGAAGCTAATTAAGGCTTCCTCTCAATTCCTAATTCCTCATTTCTAATTTTTATTTTCACCAAATTCTGTGTTTTATTTTTATACATTATTCTTAATTGATTACACAAATCTTACGATGTATAATTACATTAAATCACGAAACGTTTCAGCAAGGGTTGTGTTTTTATGGAGCAAAAAAAATTATATATTTTAACCTACGAGCACGGTGGCTACGTGCTTTGGGCAGACGTTGTAAAGCCACGTCTTTTAAAGCTTTTTGAGTGGCTCGAAAAATATCCCAAGCTACGCATTGGTTTAGATTATGAATCCTTTACTTTCGATGAGTTTTCACGTTGCGATGCAGAGGTAGTGGAGCTAATCGGCAAGCTGTTAGAAAAATACCCCGACAGGGTCGGCCTTGGTGCTACAACCTACGGCCAGCCCTTGGCATTAACTATTAATGATGAGTCTAACGCCCGTCAGCTTCTTTACGCTGTAAGAACTAACCTTGAATACTTTAATAAAACCCCTAACGTTTATGCAATATCTGAATTTGCTTTGCACAACCAAACACCACAGCTTATTTCACAATGTGGCTACAAGGCTGCTTTGCTTCGCTCACACGTTATGGGCTACGGCTACCCCAAAACCTACGATAGCGCCTGGGGTAAGTGGATAGGTAAGGACGGCACACAAATTCCTGCTGTGCCTACCTACGATAAGCAAGGCCGAGGCTACAACTGCACAACGGTTGATAACTGGATTCTTTCCCGTTGGCCTGTAGATTCCGACCTTTATTCCCTTGAGGATTTTGAGGAAATGTTTAAAAAATACTCTCCTCTTCTTGCATCCAGGTATGATGACCTTACCCAGCCTATTGAACAGGTAACTGCACATATCGAAACAAAGGATAATTACGAATACGCACTTTTAGAGGATATTCCTTCTATATACGGTGAGCCTGTAGACGAATATAACACTACCGACAATGATTTTCACGTGCAAATGCCTTGGGGTTACTGTGGAAATGAGATTTTTAACGGCTGCCGTCAGGGTGAGGTAAACGCCATTGAGGCAGAAAAGCTTAATGCCTTTTCTGTTTTATTAGGCGATAACTCATTTGAGAGTGAAAACGTAGAGGCTTGGAAATACGTGCTTGCAGCCGAGCACCACGACGTTACTATATGTGGACTTTTAGACCTTTCACGAAGGTTTATTCCCGAATCTCTGAAGCATTCAAAGGCTGTAAAAGAAAAGGCTCTGAGCTTTTTGTGTACCGGTATCACAAGCAAAGACGAAAGCTCGCTCCTTATTATAAACCACCATTCATTCCCTGTTGAACAATGGGTGGAGGTGCCTGTTGAAGGTGACGTTGCTGTTTTTGACGGTGAAGCCCGTTTAGAAAGTGAAGTTATTACAAACGAAAACAACAAGACTCTACTTGTACATATAAGCATAGCTCCTTTTACGGTAAAAAGCTTACGCCTTAAGCAGGAGCAGGTAAAACAGCAAGCAGTTTTCTCATACAATGAAGCTGAAGGTACGTTAAAAACCCCTTGCTATAATATTAAGCTGACAAATACAGGTATTGAATATATTAAAGACGTTACAACAGGTGAATATATTTGCGATAATGCAAATGAGTCAATTTTTACTGCAAACGTTAATGGTGCTGATTGTGGTTCAAAAGGCAAATGGACTGTAAAATTAACAAGCCTTTCTGCCTGCGCTGTTTATAAAGGCGAAATCGGTGGAATACCCTTGGAATTTACAATGAAATTTAACGGTAGCTCTGCTGTAATTGACTGTAAAACTGTTTTTGATATGAACGGTGAGCTTGTAGGCAGAACAGACGTTACACAAGGCAGGCCTGTGCCTTTTACCCTTAACGGCCACCACCACGAGGATAAGCTCTGCTTAAATCTTAACCTCAACCTTAAAAACAACCGTAAAATGTTCCGAGATTTGCCTTACTCTATTTCGGAATGGAACGGCGATTTGCGCAAAACAGAAAAATATTGGTATCCCAATGACGACATTCTTATTGATACTCCGGTTAGTCAAGAGGAATCCTTTTCTTCCACCACATATTTCCTCGGGATTTATTGGCTGGCGCTTAGAGATGAGCAAAAAGGTGTTGCCATATTCAACAAGGGCTGTATGGGTTGTGCCGTAAGTGGCAACAAGCTTTTAATTCCCCTTATATACTCTAATGAATATATGTGTGGAACACGTATTTTAAACGGAACCTTTGAAAGTGAGTTTGCTATATTCCCATTTTCTGCAGAAAAAAGCAATATACAGCTACATAAAACTGCGTTATCTTACGCCTTCCCACTTGTTACAGCTTACAGTAACAGTGATAAAAAGAATATTAGCTTGTTTGACCTTAAGCCTGACTCGGAGAATATAATTTTAACCACCCTTTACCCCGAAAAGGACTACGTTCTGGCTCGTTTTTGTAATTATTCCGATAACTGTGTATCTGCTGAATTGAGCACTGATTTTGGTTGCGTTACCTGCGAAACAGATTTACTCGGAAACAATGTAAAAGCAATTTCCCATAACACCTTGCGCTTCCACCCTTGGGAGATAAAAACTGTTAAAATCGAAAAAAATAAATAATCTTAGCTTTTATTTTAGCTCCCAACGGCTTTTTCACCAAATTATCGGTATATTATTTATTAATTCATACAAAAATATTTTACCCACCTTTATTTTGTTGGAATTTGCAGCAGTTTGTGGTAGAATACTAATTGTATTGCTGTGGCAGTTTGCCCGGTAATCAGCAAGCCACATAAGCTCTTACCGAGAGTTTTGGCTTTGCCTAAAGCCCTTTGGGCGAAAAGGAGGAAATACTTAATGAGCAGACAAGAACTTTTCTGCGAGAAAAACGGTAAGCTTCACGTTGGTCACACCATACTTACAGGCTTTGCCTTTCTTGCATCTTCAATTGCATGGGCTATTTATGACCCATACATTACAAAAATCCTTAACAGACTTCTTACAGAATCCGAGTGGATTACAAGCTTAAGCCAAAAGCTTAACGAGGCTTTCCCTGTGCTTGCAGAATTTGCACAAACTCAGGGCCAAGATGTTACCACTGTTGGTGGTGGAATTACACTTGTTCCGTTATTTATTGGTATTATTATGACCTTCGATAACATTTTCGGTGTTATTTTCCAGCCTACCTTCGGTAAGCTTTCAGACCGTTGCCGCTCAAAGCTTGGCAAGCGCCGTCCGTTTATAGTATTTGGTGCACCTGTTTCTGCAGCATTGTTTGCAATTATTCCGTGGGTTGCTCTTTCAAACTCACTCCCCGCAACAATGGTATTCATCATTCTTTTTGTTTTCTCCATGTCTTTATGGAGAGCACCTGCAGTTGCACTTATGCCTGCACTTACACCTCCATCGCTTCGTAGTGAGGGTAATGCAATCATCAACCTTATGGGTGGCGTAGGCTCCGTTATCGGTATGATTGCCGGCACATTTGTTGGTGTTATTTACAAGCTCGTAACAGGCACAGCTGTTACTGTTGAAAATGAGCAGACAACAAGCTTCCCATATGTTTTCCTTGTTGGTGCTATTGTTATGGTTATCGGTATGCTCGTTATCCTTTCAAAGGTTAAAGAGCCTTCAAGCAAAATTGCAGACGGCGTTGCAAGAATGGATGCCGACAATGCAAAGGCTGAAAAAGAGGCTAAAAAGGCTGAAAAGGAAGCAAGAAAACAGCAGAAGCTTTCAAAGGGCGAAAGAAAGAGCCTTATATTTATGCTTGGTGGACTTTTCTTCCTCTTCTGCGGTACAAACGCTATTACAACCTTCTTTGCACTTTTCGCAGCAGAGGTGCTTGGTAAATCTACAGGCGAAGCAACCTTTATGACAACTCTCTTTGCTATTTGCTCTGCTATTGCTGCAATCCCTGCAGGTAAAATGGGTAAAAAGCTTGGCAGAAAGAAAACAATACTTATAGGTCTTGTAATCTTTATGGCTGTTTTCCTTATGTATGTGCTTACAGGTAGCATGGCTCTTATTTGGGTTGCTCTTGTATTCGGTGGCTTTGCTAATATGCTTATCACCGTTAACACGTTACCTCTTGTACTTGATATTGGTGGTATTGATAAGGTTGGTACGTTCACAGGCTACTACTACACAGCAACCTTCTCAGCACAGATTGCTTCACCAATTATTTACGGTATTGTTAGAATGTTCAGCGGCACGTACCTTTCACTTTTCGTATACAGCCCAATAATGTTTATATTGAGTATCCTTTGTATTATCTTTGTTAAGCACGGCGAGGCTGTGCCTGATGACGTAGTTAAAAAGGCTGCTGAAGAAAACGACTAATAAAAAAGCACTTGCTTCGGCAAGTGCTTTTTTTAATTACAACAGTGGTACCACCCACCACCTACGGTGGTCCCCCCTCCTCCAAACCTTCGGTTCGCAAGAGGGTCAGGCTTTCGTTATACTTTAAACATAGCGAAGCTTTATAATCAACGCATAGCGTTCCGAAATTTTTAATTTTTAATTTTGCATTTTGAATTTTAGCAAGGCTTCCCCAAAATTCCTCTTTCCTCATTCCTAATTCCTAATTATATTTCTTATTGTCATTCAAAAAATTATATATTATAATATATTTAAAATATACTCTTTCAGGTGGTGAGGGAATGGTTACTCTCGACTCTAAAATACAATATTTAAAGGGCGTGGGTGAATCTCGTGCAAAGGCGTTGGCAAAGCAGGGCATTTACTCTGTTTACGACCTTTTAAGAAACTACCCTCGCACCTACGAGGATTGGAACTTTGTTACCCCAATCAGAGATGCGCAAATTAACGAAAACGTGTGCTTTAAGGCAATTGTTGCCGAGGTGCCCACCGTAAGCAGAATAAACGGAGGCAGAATACTTGTTAAAACAGCTATTGCAGACGGCACAGACTATATTCATATAGTTTTTTTCAACAACAAATACGTTAAGGACCAGCTTAAGGAAAATGAGGAATACCTTTTCTTCGGCAAGGTAACGCTTAACAAATACGGTGCAAAAACTATGCTTTCACCTCGCTTTGAAAAAGCAGGCGAAAAACAGAGAATACGCCCAATCTACAGGGCAACCTCTTCCCTCTCTTCAAAAAATATTGAAAGAATTGTAGAAAACGCTTTAAATCAGCTTGGGGAAATACCCGAAATAATCCCCCAATACCTTATAAAAAAATACAGGCTAATGCCATTTTCACAGGCACTCAGGGCAATACACTTTCCACAAAGCGAGGGTGAGCTTACCCTTGCAAAGCGCAGACTTATTTTTGAAGAGCTTTTGCTTTTGCAAATGGGTCTTTTGTGGCAAAAAAGCTCAACTACAGGTAAGGTTGCACCAAGAATGGTGGCAGATTTCAGCAAAGAATTTTGGAGCTCACTCCCCTTTGAGCCTACAGGCGCACAAAAAAAAGCCGTTAACGAGGCACTTGCAGATATGGCAACCTCAAAGCCTATGAATCGCCTTTTACAGGGTGACGTTGGCTCAGGTAAAACAGCCGTTGCTGCGGCACTTATGCACAACGCAGTAAAAAACGGCTACCAGGCAGCGCTTATGGCACCTACAGAGGTGCTTGCAAACCAGCACTACAAAACCTTAAAGGCCTTTTTCGGTGAAGAAATTGAAATTACACTTCTCACAGGCTCGCAAACTGCCAAAACTAAAAAAGAAATTCGTGAAAAGCTGAAATACGGCACAGTACACATTGTAGTTGGCACTCACGCAATTATTCAAAACGACGTAGAGTTTTTCAAATTAGGTCTTGTTATTACCGATGAGCAGCACCGTTTCGGCGTTAAGCAAAGAGCCTCCCTTACAGATAAGGGCACAAACCCACATACCCTTGTTATGTCGGCAACACCAATACCACGTACACTTGCTATGATGATATACGGCGATTTGGATATTTCTGTATTAGATGAGCTGCCCAAGGGCAGACAGCCTATTAAAACCTTTTGTGTGCCTACAAGCTACCACGAAAGAGTATATAAATTTCTTAAAAAGAATATTGCAGAAGGCAGACAAGGCTACGTTGTATGCCCACTTGTTGAGGAATCGGAAAGTGACCTTATACCTGCAACAGAATATTATGAATTTTTAAAATCCACACACTTTACCGACTGCACTCTTGGTCTTCTGCACGGCCAAATGAAGGCAAAGGATAAGGATGCTGTTATGAGCAGATTTTACAGTGGTGAAATTGACCTTTTAATTTCAACCGTTGTAATTGAGGTTGGCGTTGATGTGCCAAATGCAACTGTAATGGTTATAGAAAATGCCGAGCGCTTTGGCCTTTCGCAGCTGCACCAGCTACGTGGTCGTATAGGCAGAGGCTCGCAGGAAAGCACCTGCATTTTGCTTTCGGATGCGCAAAATGAGGATGCTACAGAGCGCTTTGATATTTTGTGCAAAACTACAGATGGCTTTGAAATTGCCAAAAAGGACCTTGAAATGCGAGGTCCGGGTGATTTCTTCGGCTCACGCCAGCACGGATTACCCGATATGCGAGTTGCAAACCTCATGACGGATACACGAATACTTTACGAGGCACAAAGCTCTGCAAAAGAGATTATCAACTGTACAGTAGAAATCTCTCAAGAGGAGCGCCTTGCCTTGGAAAAAGAGGTAGACAGGCTCTTTGAAAGGGTAAGCCTTAATTAGCTGACAACCGTCGACCGGCAGCTTTACAATTGCAACGCAGTTCCGAAATTTTGAATTTTTCATTTTGAATTTTTAATTTAAATGCTAACTGCTCACCTCTTCACTATTACTTTTTCACTAAAAAAAGCACCCTCCAAACGGAAGGTGCTTTAATTTTATATCCTTATGAAAAGAGGCCGCCGAAGAAGCTTGAGAATGTATCGAATATAACGCTAACGCCATACTCCATAAGTGAGCCCTCAACTGAACCGAGAACTTTTTCAAGGTCTAAACCTTCGAAAAGGTTTGCTAAGATACCTAAAATAGAATCCATTTACTTCGCCTCCTTAATTTACTAAAAATAAATTACCACAAATGCACAAAAAAGTCAATAATTTTATATAGTTTACAAATGTTACCACACTATTTTGGTTAATATTAGGGGTTACACAGTTGCCTTTTATATGATAAAATCACAGTATGTAAGACTATATTTAAAGGAGAAGCACAATGGGTAAAAAAATAAAAGAGCCAAGCATTGCTACTAATGCCCCTGCTACCGAGCAAAAGCACGTTGGCAAAGGTGAATTTGTTTTGTATTTAATGGGTGTATTTTTCTACACCACAATGACAGGTATGGTTGGTGGTAACCGTAGCGCATACCTCGTTAACGTTTTAAGGCTCCCTGAGAAGCAAACCTCACTTTTCAACTTCTTAATAGCAGTTATTCCTTTCGTTCTCAACTTCTTCATTGTTATGTATATCGATGGCAGAAGGATGGGTAAGGGTGGCAAATTCCGTCCTGTTGCTATGCTGGTAGCCGTACCAATGGCAATTGTTATGATGCTCACCTTCTGGGCACCACCGGGGCTTTCAGGCACCATTCTTTTCATCTACATTATTACAATCGCTGTTCTTTGGTCAGTTTTATGTACGTTCGGCAACTCCATTAATATGGTTGCAAACGTTATGACGCCTAACCTTAAAGAGCGTGACCAGGTGCTTTCCTTCCGTTCAATTTCGTCTGCTGTTGGTAACTCTGCACCAATTGTTATTTTACTTGTTATCGGCCTTATTTGGAGCAAAAATAACCCTGAGCTTGTTGAAATGGTAACAGGCACAAGCATTAGAAGCGTTGAAGGTCTTCAGTACATAATTTCTGCTGCCCTTTGCAGCGTTGTTGGTGTTATTACAGTGCTCCTCGGTATGAGGCTTGTTCGTGAAAGAACAGTTTACACCTCAGAAAAGAAAAATCCTCTTAAGGGCTTTGTTGACGTTATTAAAAACAAATATGCATGGACAATTATTTTCTCAGAGTTCTTAAAGAGCTTCCGTGGTATTGCAACCTTTATGGAGTCATTTATTGCAGCAGCCGTGCTCGGTGACGTTTCAAAGAAAATTCTTTTCGTGCTCCCTGTTGGTATCGGTACTGCAGTAGGTATGCTCGTTATCAACTTCCTTTTAAAGAAATTTGATGCAAGACAGCTTTACATTGCAAGTGGTATTTACTCACTTTGCGCAAACTGTATCGCTTTCGGCGTTGGCTATGCATATTTTACAACAGGCAAGGCTCTTTTACAGGTTATATTTATTATATTCCTGTTCCTTATCGGCTTACAGTTTGGTGCTTCAAACCTTCTTCCAAGTATGTTCCAGGCCGATGTTCTTGAAACACTTGAGCTTAAAACAGGTAAGCGCCTTGATGCCTCCTTCCCATTTGTTATTGGTATAGGCACACTTATCAGTGGTACAATTGCAAGTACAGTTGCTCCACTTATCCTTTACGGTGAAGGCTCAATTATCGGCTATATTCAGCCAACCGACCTTGTACCAAACCCTGTACAGAGCCTTGATACGAAGGTTACTCTCCTTTTCTTCTACACAATTATGCACGGTATAATGATGTTCCTTGCAGGTGTACCATTCTTCTTCTACAAGCTTACAGGTAAGACGAAAGAGGATATACACAACCAGGTACTTGAGCAAAGAGCAAAAATGGAAGAAAAATAATTATTAATATTTGAAAGCAACGAAAAGCACCTTCTCAAAAAAGAAGGTGCTTTTTTAGTGAAAAAGTAATAGTGAAGAGTGAAGAGATAGATCTTCGCAGTTCCGAAATTTTGAATTTTTAATTTTGAATTTTTAATTATAGTTGCTATTTGCTATCCTGCGAAGCTTGTAAGGGACGGATTTCAGCCGTCCCGTTGTTCTTCTTTGTTTTCGGGTGGGCTACAATCCCACCCTTACAGTTGTTCTACCTAACTTTGCGTAGCTCTGGTTGCTGGCAGCTGGCAACCGGCAGCTTTACAATTGCAACGCAGTTCCGAAATTTTTAATTTTGCATTTTGAATTTTTAATTTTAACTGCTATCTGCTAACCGCTATTTGCTATTTTGCAAAGCTCTGGCATCTGTCCTCTGTTAATTACTCTTGACTATTAATACATTTATAGTGTAAAATATATAATAGTGTAATTTTGTGTTGAAATACGCATTTTTCTATTAGGAGGCATTATTTTGTCTATTATTACAGTTGAAGGGCTTACAAAAGCATACGGTCAAAAAACGGTGCTTGAGGATATGAGCTTTACCCTGCCTAAGGGTGAGGTTATTGGTCTTTTTGGCCCAAACGGATGCGGAAAAACTACCTTAATGAAAATACTTACAGGCCTTATTCACGACTATAGTGGCACCGTGCTTATAGACGACAACGCACCGGGTGAAAAAACAAAAGCAATTACAGCATACCTTCCGGAGCAGACCTTTGTGCACGACTGGATGAGGAATATTGACGCTATAGATTATTTCAATGATTTCTTTGCAGATTTTGATAAAAACAAGGCTCTTGAAATGCTTAACCGTTTTTCCCTCAACCCAAAGCAAAAGGCAAAAACAATGTCAAAGGGTATGCAGGAAAAGCTGCTTCTTTCCCTTGTAATGTCAAGAAATGCACAGCTTTATATTTTAGATGAGCCAATGGGTGGCGTTGACCCTGCCTCAAGAACAGGTATTTTGCAATTCATTATGGAAAACTATGCAAACCAGTCAACAATGCTCATTTCCACACACCTTATAAACGACCTTGAGAATATTTTTTCCCACGCACTTTTTATTGGCAACGGCAAGGTGCTTATTAACAGCAGTGTGCCCGAGCTTACAGCAGATGGAAAAAGTATTGAGGATATTTTTAAGGAGGTATTTTCAAATGTTTGGTAAGCTTCTTAAAAATGATTTAAAGGCTCAGTGGAGCTCCGTTTCTTCAATTTTTCTTGTAATTATTATTGCCTCGGTGGTAGCAGAAATTGCAATAGCGGTTTCAAAATCAGCAGTAGTAACCTTGCTTGGTGGACTTTTAGTTTCAGTGCTTATGCTGTTTGCCTGCTTTGTAATTGTTATTGCCGTTGCTATGCTGTTTTCAAAAACACTTTTTGGCAGAGCAGGCTATTTAACCCTTACGTTACCTGTTAAAACCAATAAGCTTGTTTGGTCAAAAACGCTTTCAGGCCTTATTTGGACGTATGCAGTTTATTTGCTCTTTTTCGGCGCTGTTTTTCTTTGGTTTTACCAAGCTCGTGATTATTTAGGCGTAGATTACACAGAAATGGCAAATCAGCTTTTCACCTTGCTTTTCGGTAAATCCTTTTCTACACTTGCCGCAACACTTATTTATTACTTAATTTGGTTCGGCATTGTAATGTTTGCCGTGGTGCAAAGCATTTACCTTGGTATTACCTGCTCACACGTTAAGGGCATTTCTGCTTTGGGTGCAGTTGGTGCAATACTTGTTACCTTCCTCACCTTTGGCGTTGTGGTTGCCCTTACAGGCATTGTTACAAGGTTTTTACCAATGGGTATGGTTGTTACCACAGAAAACGTTATTTTTACAAGCAATATAGTAACAACACAGCTAAAGCTTGACCGTTACCTTTACGGCTTTAACTTTGCAGGCCCTGCTTTTACGCTTTTACTTTCAACGCTTATAAATATTCCGTTAGTGTACCTTGTAAAAAATAAGGTTAATATAAAATAAATTTAAAAAATATTCCGAAAGGACGATTATAAATGGATAATATGAATGGTCTTAAGCGCTCCATTTTTTGTGGTGAGCTTCGTGCCGAGCATATCGGCCAAGAGGTTACCGTTTGTGGTTGGGTTGCAAAGCAGCGTGACCTTGGTGCCCTCATTTTTGTAGACTTAAGAGATAAAACAGGCATAGTACAGCTTGCTTTTGACGAAACTACAGAGAAAGAAATATTTGAAAAGGCTTTTGGTGTAAGGAGCGAATACGTGCTTATGGCAAAGGGCGTTGTTAGAGAGCGCTCCTCAAAAAATACCGAAATCCCTACAGGCGAGGTTGAAATTGACGTTAAGGATTTAAGAGTTCTCTCAAAAAGTGAAACTCCCCCATTCGATATTGTTGAGGGCTGCCAAACTGCAGAGCTTACTCGCCTAAAATACAGATACCTTGATTTAAGAAGACCTGATTTACAGAAAAATATTCTTTTCCGTCATAAGGTTACTAAAATTACAAGAGATTACTTTGACGAAAACGGCTTTGTTGAAATTGAAACACCAATGCTTATTAAGTCAACTCCGGAGGGCGCACGAGATTTCCTCGTACCAAGCCGTATTCACCAGGGCACCTTCTATGCCCTTCCACAGTCACCACAGCTTTATAAGCAGCTTTCAATGGTGGCAGGCTTTGACAGATATATGCAAATTGCCCGTTGCTTCCGTGATGAGGACTTAAGAGCAGACCGTCAGCCCGAATTTACACAAATTGACCTTGAAATGTCCTTTGTTACAATGGAGGACGTGCTTGCAATTGGTGAAGGCTACATTGCAAGAGTATTCAAGGAGGCTTTAGGTGTAGAAATTCCTCTTCCACTTCCTCGCTTAACGTATAAAGAGGCAATGGAAAAATACGGCTCCGACAAGCCTGATACACGATTTGGTATGGAGATTTTCGACCTTACAGATATTGTTAAGGACTGTGGCTTCTCCGTATTTTCAGGTGCAGTTGCAGGTGGTGGCTCCGTACGTGGTATTACTGCAAAAAATGCAGTTACAACCTATACCCGTAAAGAGGTAGACAAGCTTACCGAGTTTGCAAAGGGTATCGGCGCAAAGGGTCTTGCTTGGATTAGACTTACAGACGACGGCATTGCTTCAAGCTTTGCAAAGTTTATGACAGAGGAAGAAATGGCTGCTATACTCGAAAGAGCAGGCGCTGAAAAGGGCGACGTTGTTTTCATTGTAGCAGATACAAAGAACAACTCTGTTCTTTCCGTGCTTGGTGCTTTACGTAACGAGGCAGCAAAGAAGCTTGATATTATTGGGGAAGGCTTTAACCTTCTTTGGATTGTTGAATTCCCATTCTTCGACTGGGATGAGGATGCAGGCCAGTTTGTTGCAATGCACCACCCATTCACCTCTCCACTTCCTGAGTGCCTTCCATACCTTGAAACAGATAAGGCTGCTGTGCGTGCAGAGGCTTACGACCTTGTGCTTAACGGCATAGAGCTTTCTTCAGGCTCAATACGTATTACAAACCCTGAGCTTCAGGATAGAATGTTTAAGCTACTCGGCCTTTCTGATGAAGAGGCACAGCAGAAATTTGGCTACCTGCTTGATGCGTTCAAGTTTGGCCCACCACCACACGGTGGTATGGGTATTGGCCTTGACCGACTTGTTATGCAGCTTGTTAAGGCAGATTCCCTTCGTGACGTTATTGCCTTCCCTAAGGTACAGAATGCAAGTGAGCCTATGACAGAGTGCCCTTCAAGGGTAGACGACGTTCAGCTCCAGGAGCTTGGAATTGGCATTACCGCTCCCGAAAAGGAATAAAACACCCTAAAAACTGTGTTTAAGGCTGTATTTTTAATAAAAACACTTGAAAATACAGCCGATTTGTTATAAAATTAAAATGTTAAAATATGAATAATAATTTCGGAGGATTTATTTATGGTAACAGCAGGCGATTTTAAAAACGGCGTTACATTTGAAATGGATGGTAAGGTTTACTCCATCATCGAATTCCAGCACGTAAAACCTGGTAAGGGTGCTGCTTTTGTACGTACAAAAATTCGTGACGTTATTAACGGTAGCGTTACAGAAAAAACCTTTAACCCAACAGAAAAATTCCCAACAGCCTTCATCGAGAGAAAGGATATGGAATATTCTTACGAAGACGGTGGTCTTTACTACTTTATGGACCAGGAAACATACGATATGATTCCTGTAGATGCTTCAAACCTTTCCGACAACTTCAAGTTTGTTAAAGAAAACATGGTTTGTAAGGTTCTTTCCTACAAGGGCAACGTTTTCGGCGTTGAACCACCAACATTTGTTGTTCTTACAGTTACAAAAACTGACCCTGGCTTTGCAGGTAACACAGCTACTAATGCTACAAAGCCTGCTATCCTTGAAACAGGTGCAGAAATTAAGGTTCCTCTCTTTATCGAAGAGGGCGAGTCTATTCAAATCGACACAAGAACAGGCGAATATCTCTCAAGAGCATAATTTACCTGTTACTAATAATTAGGAGGTCTTTTTTATGACACTTACTGAAAAGGTTGCATACCTTAAGGGTCTTGCAGAAGGTCTTGACCTTGATAAGGATTCAAAGGAAGGCAAGCTTTTTGCAGCTATGTTCGATATTCTCGAGGATATGGCTCTTACAGTTTGCGATATTGATGAAGATTTAAGTGCTTGCGAGGAGCTTGTTGATGCTATTGACGAGGACCTTGAAGAGCTTGAAGAGTATATTTTTGAAGACGATTGCGACTGCGATTGCTGTGGCGACGATGACTTTGATTGCTGCTGCGACGATGAAGAGCTTTACGAAATCGAGTGCCCAATTTGTGGCGAAGAGCTTCTCCTTGATGCTGATATGCTTGAGGAAGAGGTTATTGAGTGCCCAAGCTGTGGCGAAGCTCTTGAGTTACAAATCGACTTTGAGGATTGTGGCTGCGATTGCGACGGCGAATGTGATTGCTGTGGCGATGACGAAGGCGACGCTGAATAATTTTAATATTATCTAAAGCAAAACTCTCTCACCTGTGGTGAGAGAGTTTTTTTGTGATTGCAGAACGCTCTGGTAGCTGGTGACTGGCAGCTATATTTCTTCATCACTTTCGATACATATTTCCTCCGCTTCTATTTGTGCTTTTTTTAGAATATTTTTTATTTTATTTATATTATTTTCTTTTAAAGCTGTCGTTATTGCATTAAATAATATTAGGTACATTCTTTTATACATACTATCACCTCTTAAATATTATATGCGATTATTGCATAAAATACAATATGCAATTAGTGCATATAATAAAATAATCTCGGTGATAAAAATGTACGAAAGAATCAGGGCTCTAAGGGAAGATAAAGACCTTAGCCAATCAGATATTGCAAAAATGCTTAATATAAGCCAATCAACATACTCAAGGTATGAAAATGGAAATCTTGATATTCCTACAGAAATACTTATTTCTCTTTCAAAATATTATAACGTTTCGGTAGATTATATTTTAGGACTGAAGGATTAACTTTTTATATTGTCACAGCTGTTATACGATATATTTTGCATAAGTAAAATGAGAAAAGCTTTCGCTATACTTTAATTCCTGCGTAGCTCTGGTAGCTGGCGACTGACGACTGACAGCTAATTGATATTTACTAACAGCTATCCTGCAAAGCTTGTAAGGGACGGATTTCAGCCGTCCCTTTGTTCTTTTTTGTTTTCGGGTGGGCTACAATCCCACCCTTACAGTTGTTCTATCTAACTTCGTGAAGCTCTGGCAGCTGGCGACTGACGACTGACAGCTAAAAAAGAAGGCTCTTTCGAGCCTTCTTTTTTATTTCATTCCTGCAATATTTAAACAAACAGAGGTTGCAACAAAGGAGATTATAAACAAAAGAATTATTAAAAGGGCAATTAAGACCTTTCTTTTAAGCTCTCGGCTTTTTTCAGAAACACTATCACCTATTATATAGGATTTTGCACCTATTCTGCCCGGATAGTAGCGAGAAAAGCTGTAGTAGCTTTTTCTTTTTTTTACTTTTTCCTTATTTTGCTTACTCATTTATTAAAACTCCTGCTCCACTGCATCGGTATCTTCCTCTACAGGTACGTCTACCTCTGCATCTGTGGGGTCTTCTACTATTTCGCTTGATGGCTCCTCGCCTACAGTTGTATCCTCTTGAGTGGTTATTTCCTCTGTAGGCTGGTTATTTACATCAGTTGTTTCGCTCTGTGTTGTTTGAGGCACGGTTGTTTGTGGAAGCGTTGTAATAACGTCGGTAGTGTTTGGTACCTCTGTTTCATTTTTATTATTATCCTTTATAGAGGTAGAAGGGCTTGAATAGTTTGCACCCCTGTAAACATCTATAATAGACGTTCTATCCTCATCTAAAACGATATTAGACTCACCGTAAAGCTCCATTTGAAGGTTATATGCAGCCTGCTGGTAATCTACAACCCAAATCCACATATTAGCGCTACCTGAAATTGCTTCGTTTGCGCTTGGGTCCTTGGTATTTGGTACGGAAAGCTGTGTTCTTTCGTACTTTGCCCAGCCACCTGTAATTGCCTTAAGACCTAAGGTTATTATTTGCGATTTAGAATAACCTGTATCAACGTATGGAAGCAAGGTATCAATATACTTATTAATCTCACCTACAGATGAGCCGATTACCCTTTGCACCATACTGTCAATAACCTGGCGTTGGCGACGTGTACGGCTAACGTCACCATCTGCATCGCAATTTCTTACCCTGCAGAAGGCAAGCGCCTGCTTACCGTTAAGGGTCACGTTTTCGCCAAACTGTATGCCAACCTTATATTTTTGGTTAATATAGTTAGCCTCATACTCCTGCACGTCAACGGTAATGCCACCCATCTCGTTAACAATTGCCTTAAAGGACTCAAAATTAACCATAACGTAGTTATCAATTTCTATTTTATAGTTATTTTCGATTGTTTTCATAAGGCACTCGGGGCCACCCATTGAATATGCTGCATTAAGCTTTGTACAGTATGAGCTGTTGTCACCTTCAACGTAAAGGTAGCTATCTCGCAGGAAGGATACCATTTTAAGCTCTTTTGTTTTTCTGTTAACAGAAACAAGCATCATAACATCGGTATTACCTTCGTTTTTACCCTTACGGCTATCAGCACCAATAAGCAAAACGTTTATAACGTTTTTGCTGTACATATGCTTATCGTTGCCTGTTGTTGCCCAGTCTATAAGTGACTGCTTAAAGTCTGAGGAGCCGATATCTATTTTAATATCCTCAACCTCTTCATCCTCATAGATAATATCATCATCTGTATAGTTCTCTGTATTATCACCTAAAAGGCTGAATTTTTGCCCTATAAACACACCTGCAATTGTAACAAGCACAAGCACTATTGAAAGAAAGGCTGCTACAATACCTAAAATAATTTTTTTCTTTTTAGGGAGTGCATTTATTTTTGCAACAAGGCGTTTAAAAAAGTTTTTATCCTCTGCCTCTGTATTTTCCTGCTCGGGCTCCGTTTTTGACTCTTCATCAATTGACTCAGGCACTTTTTCATCTTTTTTAGGAGCAGCCTTTGTCATTGGAGGTGCAGAAGGTTTTTTTGACGGCTGCTTTGCAGGTGCTTTTTTTGTAGGTGCAGGGGCAGAGCCTTCAAAAAATGAGTCTATATCCCCTGCTTTTGGTTCATCCTCAAAAAAGTCTGCATCAACAACGTCGCTTGGTGGAGTAGGTCTTGGACTTTTTCCCTCTGCTGCCCTTTTATCTGCAAGTGAAACTGCCTCTGACGGTTTTTCACTGTGTGCAGGTGTAGCATACTCGTCTAAAAGGTCCAAGTAATCCTGCATATCACCATTATTGTTATTTGGTTTAGACATTAATTATTCCTCCGACGTTCCTTCATCAGTTGCTTCATCTACAGGAGCCTCATCAATTTCCTCTGCGGCAGTAGCTTCGCCCTCGTTTGCTGTGCCGTCATCCTCAACCTCACCGTTGATTTCATCCTCATCGTGCTCTGTAGTAGAAAGTGTAACAACCTTATCACCCTCGCCAAGCTTCATAACTCTAACACCCTTTGAAGGACGTGCGCAAAGCCTTACTGCATTAGCAGGGATTCTAATAATAATACCATCCTGAGAAATAAGGATAATATCATCCTCTTCGTTTATTTCACTAATAGCGCAAATCTCACCGTACTTATCAACGTGGTAGTTTTTAAGACCCTTACCACCTCTTGACTGTACACGGTAGTTGTTGTTTTCACTAATTCGGCCGTAGCCTGTTTCGCTGACTGTAAGGAGCTTACCGTTTTCTGACATAACTGTCATACCGATAACCTCGTCACCCTCATTAAGGGTTATAGCCTTAACACCACTTGCTGTTCTGCCAAGAGGACGTGCATCGTTTTCGTTGAAGCGTATACACATACCCTTCCTTGTGGCAACAAGAAGGTCATCGTTACCCGAGGTAATTTTAACCCAGGCAAGCTCATCATCCTCACGAAGGGTAACGGCAATAATACCGTTTCTTCTCGTGCTTCTGAAAATATCGAGTGATGAACGCTTAACAAGACCCTTACGTGTAGCCATGCAAAGGTACATACCCTCGTCATCCTTAGGCACCTGAATCATAGCAGAAACCTTTTCGCCGTTTTCAAGAGGAAGGATATTAACAATATTTGTACCCTTACTTGTTCTGCTGCCCTCTGGAATTTCGTATCCCTTAAGTCTATATGCTCTGCCTCGTGTGGTGTAGAACATAATTATATCGTGTGAGGATGCAACAAACATAGTTTCTGCATAGTCATCCTCTGTTCTTGCCATACCCTTAACGCCTCTGCCACCTCTGTTTTGTGTGGAGAAAACGTCAACAGGCTGACGCTTAATATAACCCTTATGAGTATAGGTGTAAACACACTTTTCTTCAGGGATAAGGTCTTCAATATCAACCTCACCACTGACGTTTTCAATTGCTGTACGGCGTGGGTCGGAATATTTTTCGCTGATTTTTGAAAGTTCTTCCTTAACAATGGAAAGAACTCTTTCGTGAGATGCGAGAATATCCTCGTAATCTCTAATTTTTTCCTTCAACTCATTTAATTCGGTTGTAATTTTAAGAATTTCAAGGCCTGCTAACTGACCTAAACGGAAAGCAACGATTGCTGCTGCCTGTGGCTCGTCAAAGTCAAATTTTTCCATAATAGCAGTCTTTGCCTCGGACTGGCCCCCCTTACAAGCACGAATTGTTGCAATAATATCGTCAACAATATCAATTGCCTTTGCAAGACCCTCTAAAATGTGAGCTCTATCCTGAGCCTTTTTAAGGTCGTACTGTGTTCTTCTTACAATAACGTTGCACTGGTGGTCAATGTAATGCTGAAGAATTTCTTTAAGAGTAAGAATTTTAGGCACACCGTCAACAAGTGCAAGTAAAATTGCACCACAGGTGGACTGTAATTGTGTAAAGGAATAAAGCTTGTTGAGTACAACCTGTGGGTTAGCATCTCTTTTAAGCTCAATTTCAATATGCATACCTGTTTTATCGGAGGAGTAGTCGTTGATATCATCAATACCTTCTACTCTTTTATCCTTAACAAGGTCTGCAATAGCTTCAATAAGGCGTGCCTTATTAACCATATAAGGAATTTCGGTAACAATAATTTTAAACTTACCGTTTTTGCCCTCAACAATATCGCACTTTGCACGTACAAGTATTTTTGCACGGCCTGTTGCGTATGCAGCACGGATTGCTGACCTGCCCATAATGATACCACCTGTTGGAAAGTCAGGTCCTTGAATATGCTCCATAAGGTCCTCAAGCTCTGCATCAGGGTTATCAATAAGGCATTCAATAGCAGCACAAACCTCACCAAGGTTGTGGGGAGGAATGTTTGTAGCCATACCAACAGCAATACCCTGTGAGCCGTTAACAAGCAGGTTAGGGAACCTTGAAGGTAAAACTGTAGGCTCCTTAAGACGGTCATCGTAGTTTGGAACAAAATCTACTGTATTTTTTTCAATATCAGTAAGCATTTCCAAAGCCATTTTGCTCATTCTTGACTCGGTATAACGGTATGCAGCAGGTGGGTCACCGTCTATAGAACCGAAGTTACCGTGACCATCAACAAGCATATATCTCATTGAGAAATCCTGTGCAAGTCTAACCATTGCATCGTAAACAGATGCGTCACCGTGTGGATGGTACCTACCAAGCACAGAGCCGACTGTATCAGCACACTTACGGTGTGGCTTATCAGGAGTAAGGTTATTCTCATACATTGTGTAGAGAATTCTTCTGTGAACAGGCTTAAGACCGTCTCTTACATCCGGCAAAGCACGGGAGGTAATAACAGACATTGAATAGTCAAGGAAAGCTGTTCTAACCTCTTTGTTAATTTCAACGTTTACAATTCTTTGATTTTCATAAGGGTCGGGAAGATTATTTATTCCCTGTGTGACGCCTTCATTTTTCTCGTTAAATTCGTCCATTTTTAATCCTCCCTCTCTTAAATATCAAGGTTTTTAACAAACTTTGCGTTTTTCTCTATAAATTCACGGCGAGGCTCAACGTTATCACCCATAAGTATGGAGAAGGTTTCGTCTGCCCTTTCGGCATCCTCTACCGTAACACGAAGCATAAGTCTTGTTTCCGGGTTCATTGTTGTTTCCCAAAGCTGTTCAGGGTCCATTTCACCAAGACCCTTATATCTTTGTATTGAGAAGCCTGTGCCAATTTCTTCCATAATTTGGTCTCTTTCCTCGTCGGAATAAGCATACCTGTGCTTTTGACCCTTACTAATTCTGTAAAGAGGTGGCTGTGCAAGGTAAATATGGCCCTGTTTAATTAATTCGGGCATATATCTGAAGAAGAAAGTAAGTAAAAGTGTTCTGATATGGGCACCGTCAACGTCGGCATCGGCCATAATAATAATTTTGTCGTAGCGAAGCTTTGTTATATCAAAATCCTCACCTAAGCCTGTACCAAGGGCAAGCACAACAGGTGTAAGCTTATCGTTACCGATAACCTTATCTATTCTTGCCTTTTCAACGTTAAGCATTTTACCCCAAAGAGGAAGAATTGCCTGTATCATTCTGTCACGGCCTGCCTTTGCAGAGCCACCCGCAGAGTCACCCTCTACGATGTATATTTCGGTACGGGTTGCGTCCTTTTCGATACAGTCTGCAAGCTTACCGGGAAGGGAATTGCTCTTAAGCACAGATTTTCTTGCGCTATCCCTTGCCCTACGTGCAGCCTCTCTTGCTCTTGAAGCATCAAGCGCCTTATTAAATATAATTTTTGCCTCTGTTGGGTTTTCTTCAAAATATGCAGAAAGCTTTTCGTAAACACACTTTGAAACAAGCGCAGTAATATCTGTATTACCAAGCTTACCCTTTGTTTGGCCTTCAAACTGTGCTTCTGTAAGCTTAACGCTTATAACGGCAATAAGACCTTCACGAACGTCATCACCTGAAAGGTTTTTATCGTTATCCTTAAGGAGCTTGTATTTTCTGCCATACTCATTAAATACTCTTGTAAGCGCAGTTTTAAAGCCGTTTTCGTGTGTACCACCGTCAATAGTACGTACGTTGTTAGCAAAGCTTAAAAGCATTTCGTTATAGCTATCGTTATACATAATAGCTATGTTTGCTTCTCTGTCACCACTGACTGCAGAAAAATGAATTGGAGCCTCGTGAAGTGGCTTAAGTCCTTTTTTCTTTGTTTCAAACTCAACAAAGGAAGAAATACCACCCTCGTAGCAGTGTACCTGCTCTATTATATTTTCAGGGTCCCTTTTATCTGTAAGGGTAATAGAAAGACCTGCATTAAGGAATGCCTGCTCACGAAGTCTTGTTTCAAGAGTTTCGAATTCGTAAACAGTTGTTTCTGTAAATATTTCAGGGTCAGCCTTAAATCTTATAAGAGTACCTGTTTTATCTGTATCACCTATTACCTTAAGGTCGCAGGTAGGTGTACCTCTTTCAAATCTTTGGTAATGCACGTGACCATCCTGTGAAACCTCTACCTCAAACCACTCTGAAAGTGCGTTAACAACAGAGGAACCAACACCGTGAAGACCACCTGATACCTTGTAGCCACTACCACCAAACTTACCACCTGCGTGAAGCACGGTAAGAACAACGGTAACAGCAGGCAAGCCCTGCTGCTCATTAATGCCTACAGGGATACCACGGCCGTTATCACGAACGGTAATAATATCTCCGGGCAGAATTTCAACCTCTATATGAGTACAAAAGCCTGCTAATGCCTCGTCTATAGAGTTATCCACAATTTCGTATACAAGGTGGTGAAGTCCTTTAGGGCCTGTGGAGCCTATGTACATACCGGGTCTTTTTCTAACAGCCTCAAGTCCCTCAAGCACCTGAATAGCACTTGCGTCGTAAACTTCTGTAACAACAGTATCGATTTCGGCGCTGTCATCAAGCACAACTTCATCCTCTCTTGCTTCCTCTAAAAGCTCTTCCTGAGTTTTAATGTTCTCGTCCAAAATACTGACCTCCGTAAAAATCTATATTTTAAATGATTTCTATGTAAAAAAAATAATAAACTTAATAAATTAGTAATTTGATTTTTTGGCAGCTTCAATTCGCTTTAAAATTGTTCCCACAGAAACGGGGGAAATATAAATTACCTTGCCTGCAGGCTCCATACATACTATAAAGGATTTTGGAAGCTCGTAGGGAGCAACGTTTTTTACCTGACAAAGCTTTTCTGAATTGTTCAAAAAATCAACTGTTTTTTTCATAACCGTAGTATTTTCCATATCAAAAATACCGATTATTTCGCTATCTATAATAACTGTATCGTGACCTATGTGTATAAACATTATAAAAGCTCTCCCCCTTTTACTAAGAAGGATTTGCCACCACATAGCCTTAATACCTGCGAAGGGTCACAGCAGGTAAGAAAAACCTGCCTGTCCTGAATGTGGTTCATAACGTAGTCCTGACGCTTTTCATCAAGCTCACTCATAACGTCATCTAAAAGCGCAACAGGTGTTTCACCTGTAATTTTTTTTATAATTTCGGATTCGCCTAATTTAAGTGCAAGTGCACAGGAGCGCTGCTGACCCTGTGAGCCAAAGGCCCTTGCGCTAACACCGTTAATAAGAATTTCTAAATCATCTCTGTGAGGGCCAACGGAAGTTGTTTTAAAAGTTATATCCTCTTTACGAGCCTCTGAAAGAAGCTGTTTTTGAATTGCATATATATCGTCTATAGTTGAATTTTTATCTAAAGACCGTGAAAGAGAATAGGTAACGCTTATTTCCTCTTTATTTTCAGAAATTCCCGCATATATGCTTTTGCTGTATTGAGATAAAATCTCAACGTACCTCAGCCTTTCGGCAATAACAACTGCAGCATACCTTGCAAGCTGTTCATCCCAGCTATCAAGCATATCGTAAAGTCCTGAATTAAGGTGAATATCCTTAAGCAGTGCATTTCTTTGTAAAAGTGCCCTTCTGTACCCTGCCAAAGCCTTTGCGTAGCCGGGTTTAAGCTGGCAAAGCGCAGTATCTGTAAATTTTCTTCGCTCTGCAGGCCCATCCTTTATTAGTGATAAGTGGTTTGGTGCAAAAATAACGGCATAAAAGCTACCTATAAGCTCCCCTGTTGATTTAACAGGTACGTCGTTAAGCGTAATGAGCTTTTTTTTATCTGAAAATATTATTTCGCATTTTTTTTCTCTTGAGGAATCCTCAAAAATAAGCTGTGTTTTAGCAAATTCCTCGCCAAAACGAATAAGCTCGGCATCCTTTGAGCCTCTAAAGCTTTTGCACCCTGTAAAAAGCCATATTCCTTCAAGGATATTTGTTTTACCTTGTGCATTTTCGCCGTAAATTACGTTTACACCGTTATTTGCTTCTAAAATTACAGAGGAAATATTTCTAAAATTATTCAATTTAATTGAATTAACCTTCATTTTTTCCTCCGTAATTCAGATTTTTAAAATTTTTAATAATTTTACGTTATTTAATATCGTAAATAACACGCTCGTATTCAACGAAATCGCCTGAGCGAAGCTTTTTGCCTCGCATTGTGCAAACCTCGCCGTTAACCTTTACCTCGCCATCCTGTATAACAATTTTTGCGTGACCGCCTGTGTTAACAAGGGAAAGATTTTTTAAAAGGTCATCAAGCCTTATATATTCGGCCTTTAAGGTAAATTCTACGTGTTTTTTTGGTGCAACCTTAACTGTAATTTTCATTTTATAAACATTCTTTCGGTTTATTGTAGATAAGTTTTGCTGTTGCTAACAGCTTTCTTTTAAAACTTTAAATTAACCAATGTTTTCGTTCTTTAATCTCATTGGAATAATAAGGAAAATAAAGCTATCGCCTTCAATTGGCTTAATGATAATCGGTGAAACAGGGCTTGAAAGCTCAATTAATACCTCATCAGCATCAACTGTTTTAAGGCAGTCTGTAAGGTATGAATTGTTAAAGCCTATTTCTACCCTTTTGCCTTCAATAGCAGCTGGAATTTTGTCTGTAGAAGCACCGAGAGCTGTTGCGCTTGCCAATCTGATAGTATTATCATCAAAAACGCAACGGATTGGGCTCTTTATTTTACTTGTAATAAGAAGAGAAGCTCTTTCAACTGCATCAACAATAAGCTTAAGGTTAACCCTTGCCTTAGTTGAGCTCTCTGCAGGGATAGCATTTTTGTAATTGAAAAATTCGCCCTCTAAAAGACGGGAAATAATTCTGTAATTGCCAATTTCGAAAAGAATAAATTTTTTGCCGATAGAGAAGCTTACGTTGTCTTCGTCATCAACTACAAGCTTACAAACCTCTGCAAGAGTTTTAGCAGGAACAACGAAGGTAAGGTCCTCTCCTGTGTAATTAATTGCTTCATTTCTTATTGCAAGACGGAAGCCATCGCAGGAAATAAGTCTTAAATTGTTATTTTCAATCTCAAATTTAATACCTTTGTGAACAGGCTTAATATCCTGCACTGCAACTGCAAATATTGTTTGCTTAACCATATCACGAAGAATACCCTGCTTAATTGAGAATGGAAGACCGCCTGAAACTGTTGGAAGCTCAGGATAATCGTGTGCAGGTATACCTACAAGTGAAAATTCTGCTTCGCCTGAGTTAATTTTGCAAAGGCTGTGGCTATCTACAGAAATAGTAACTGAAGCAGCAGGAAGTCTTTTAAGAATATCGCAAAGAAGGCGTGCATTAAGAACAATGCTACCCTCCTGCTCTATTGAGCAATCTATAAAGGTTGTAATACCAACCTCAAGGTCGTAGCCTGTAAGATTAAGCCTTGAATTTTTTGCCTGAATGAAAATACCTTCTGTTGAAGGGATTGTGCTTTTTTGAGGAACACCACGCTGAACGATGTTACATGCCTCTGCAAATACAGATGTGTTGCAAGTAAATTTCATAAGAACTACCTCCGTAATAAAAAGTAAAAAGTAACGAATAAAAATTTTTTTTGTGGGAATAATAATATATTAAACAGTAGCAGTAGTAGGACCTGTCAGGTTGTAGAAGCGCCTTTTAAAGCCTTATTTTTAAAGGGCTTGACCACGTTTTACAGCTTGTTTATAAAATGTTAAATAATGTCAGTAAAAGCGCCTTTTAAAAATGCTCTGTTTATATTGTTCATAACTCTTTGAACATACCTGTTCAAATTGTAGAATAAAATTAAAATTTTTAAGTCCTTTGAGTGCCAAAAATAAAGGTCTGCACCCTACATATTATTCAATTCTCTCATCCTTGATGCTTTTGAGAATATCGTAAACTATTGTTCTGAGCTGTGGGTTATCATCCATTTTGCTTTCGGCAGCCTCTATAGAGTAAATAACGGTTGAGTGCTTTTTACCACCAAACTGTGCACCAATTTCTTCAAAGGTAAGGTCCGTAACCTCACGCATAATGTACATTGCAAACTGCCTTGCATTTGAAATTTCTGCCTTTTTCTTATCTGAACGGATATCGTCTGCAGAAACACCGAAGGCTGCGGCAACCTTTTCAATAATGCTGTTTATAATAACCTCTGTTGGCTGCTCGTAGTAAATAATATCTCTTATAACGTCGTTTGCTACGCCTATGGTAGGCTCCTCGCCTGTTATTGAAAAGATTGCGTAAAGCTTATTTACAACACCTTCAATCTGCCTTACGTTGTTTTTAAGCCTTTCAGCAATAAACTCAATAACATCATCAGGAATAACCATTTCAAGAGCCTGTGCCTTACGGCGAATAATTGCAATTCTCGTTTCAAGCAAAGGTGGCTGAATATCTGCCAAAAGACCCTGCACGAAGCGTGCTCTTAACCTTTCCTCAAGTGTTGGAATATCCTTTGGAGGACGGTCAGAAGTAAGAACTATTTGCTTACCCTGATTAATAAGCGCCTCGAAGGTGTAGAAAAATTCCTCCTGTGCAACGCTTGTCCTGCCGATAAACTGAATATCGTCCATAAGAAGAATATCTGCATTTCTGTATTTGTTGTGAAATTCAGACATTCTTTTATCACCCATATGGTTAATCATTTCGTTAAGAAAATTTTCTCCACTGGTAAAAAGAATATTCATATTTGGCCTTTTAACCTTAAGCTCTGCCCTGATTGCCTTAAGCAAGTGGGTTTTACCTAAACCGGAATCACCGTATATAAACAACGGATTGTGTACGCTACCTGGATTATTTGCAACAGCAACTGCTGCCACGTATGCAAACTGGTTTGTTGAGCCAACAATAAAGTTTGCAAAGGTAGGCTCAAGCCTTTTTGTATCTACAGTGTATGTATCTGTAGTATTTGCTTGTGTGTTTGTAGATACCGGTGCACCCTCACCGTTAGCAACAACAATTTCGATATTAATATCAAAGCCAAGCACTGCAGCTGCTGCAGTCATAATATCTTTCTTAAAACGGCTGTCAATAATACCCTTTTTAAAGTCTGAGGTAGTTTCAAGTGCGAGGCAGTCATTATCAAATGAAACAGGCACCAAGGTTTTAATCCAGGTGGACATAACTGCCGTTGAAACCATGCCGGTCAGCTCTTGCATTATGGCCGACCAGAGTTCATTAATATTGTCCAAAAAGTTCACCCCGTAAGTAAATTATAATGTTTTTATTTAACTTAAATATATTTATATATTATAAACAATATATATGCCATTAAAGTATACCATACAAACATCTCAAATTCAACCTACTTTGCAAAATAACTGACAAAAATGTTCAAAAATTTTAAGTAAAAAGTTATATTGCTTTTTATGAATATATGGGTTAGAATTTAAAGTGAAATAGAATGTGGGTTAATATGCCCAAAATATATAAATAGAAAAGAGATACCATGGATTACACTAAATACTTTTGCCCCGTTTGCAACGAAAAATTTGATGAAAACAGCGACGTAGTTGTATGCCCCGATTGTGGCACACCACACCACAGAGAATGCTGGTTTAAAAATAATAAATGCTTTAATGCAGACCAACATTCAAATAATACAAATTTAGGTTCCGATTACGCTGTAGAGGAAGACTCTGCACCTGCAGATGAGGCTATATTTACTACTGATGAAAGCACCCAAGGCACACAGCCTGACCGTGATACACAAACACAACAGGAACCCGTTATTATTAATGGTATTCCCGTTACTGCAACGCCTGCCGAAACACTTTTAATTGAAGGCAAATCTGCCCTTCTTTACGATATTGCAGTAAGAAAAAATCAAAAATATTATATGCCAAGATTTTTGGCAATTAGTCAGCTTGGCAGCAAAGCAAGGCTTTGGAATTTTTGGGCGTGCATTGTTCCCCTTGCCTGGAGCTTTTACCGTAAAATGTACAAGCTTTCTGCTTTAATTCTTGCGCTTTACGTAATGATTTTTGCAGTAAACGGCTATTTTATTTACACAAATGAGCCATTGATGAAGGCAAATGCAGAATGTGCCGCAGAGGACCCTTACTACTACCAAAATATTTTAAATTACGAGGCAGGGCAGCAGGTTGTGCTTACTGCTAAGCAGCAAAATCTTTTAGAGCAAATAAAAAATATTCAGATACCTTCATATATAAGTATAGGTATTTCTGTTTTGCTTATTGCCTGCCGTGTCATTTTAGGTATTAAGGCAGATTATCTGTATATGAAAAAAATAGGCAAAACCATTGAAGCAGGCGAAGCGCTCGGCTTAAAAGATGATGCACTTAAAATGTTTGTATACAGAAAAAGGGGAGTTATACCATTAGTAATTCCTATATTTATCGGTATTTTTGAGTGGTTTATGATTTATTAGTCGCCAAAGCTTCGTAAAATTATTTATTAGTATGTAAATCAAGGAGAAACGTATGCACACCCCATTAGCAGACAGAATAAGGCCACAAACCTTAGATGAGGTTGTAGGCCAACAGCATCTGATAGGTGAGGGCAAGCCTTTAAGGAATATTATAGAATCGGGCGAGCTTCCCAATATGATTTTCTACGGCCCTTCGGGTACAGGCAAAACCACCCTTGCCCGAATGATTGCAAAGAAAACAGACAGAACACTGAGAAAATTAAACTGCACCACAGCAGGTACACAGGATATAAGAGATATTGTTGAGGATTTAAACGCCTTTACTGCCCCTAACGGAATACTTTTATACCTTGATGAGATACAGTATTTTAATAAAAGGCAGCAGCAAACTCTTTTAGAGTACATAGAAAACGGCTCAATCACTTTAATTGCATCTACAACGGAAAACCCGTATTTTTACGTTTACAGCGCAATTCTCAGCCGTTCATCAGTATTTGAATTTAAGTACGTTACCCCTGAGGATGTGGAGGTAGCGGTAAACAGAGGCTTTAATTTACTTGCAGAGGAAAAAGGTGAGGAGCTTCAAATAGAAGAGGGCGTTTCACTACACATTGCAACTGCCTGTGGTGGCGACGTAAGAAAATCCCTTAACGCTGTTGAGCTTTGCTTCCTTGCAGCAAAAAAGCCACAAGAAAACGAAAAAAGAATAATCACCCTTGAAAGCGCAAAAAGCCTTACTCAAAAAAGTGCTATGCGCTACGACAGAGAGGGTGATGAGCACTACGATATACTATCTGCATTTCAAAAATCAATGCGTGGCTCCGACCCTGATGCGGCTGTGCATTACTTAGGCAGACTTTTAGAGGCAGGGGATATGACATCTGCAATTAGAAGGCTGCTTGTGTGCGCAAGTGAGGACGTAGGCCTTGCATACCCTATGATTATGCCTATTGTAAAGGCTGCAACGGATATTGCCCTGCAGGTAGGTATGCCTGAGGCAAGAATTCCCCTTGCAGATGCAGTTATATTAGTATGTAATTCCCCAAAATCCACCTCAGGGCACGATGCAATTAACGCTGCAATGGAGGATTTAAGGGTAGGTAAAAGTGGCCCTATACCACGTCAGCTTCAAAACAAGCATTTTGACGGTGATGATGCAGCAGTAAAAGGGCAGTTTTATAAATATCCGCACGCATTTGCAAACCATTGGGTAGACCAACAGTATTTACCCGACGTGCTTAAGGGTACTCAATATTATTTCTATGGCGACAACAAGCAAGAGCAGGCCGCCAAGGAATATTGGGATAAAATTAAAGGCAAAAAATAAATAATCGAGGAGGAATTTTATGAAAAAAAGATTATTTGCGGTATTGTTTGCCTGTATTTTGCTTATTTCCTCATTTTGTGTTGGGGTAGGTGCACAGGCAGAGGAAAAGGTTGTACTTGATAACAGCATTTTTTACATAGATATACCCGAAGGGTACGTACTCGATTCCTCTATATCGGAAAATTACTATGTAGACGGCCATTTCGAGTCAGCAATTTCTCTGGAATTTTATGTTGGAGGAAACATATTCTTCCCACAAGGCTTTAATAGACTTGATGATAACTTAATTATTGACAGAGTAAGAAAAATTACTAACTGGAGTACAGATTTTTCTGTTAATACAGTTAACAGGGGAAAAATAAACGGTCAAAGTGCTGTTATTATTTCAGGTGTTGATTCATTCCTTATGGAAACAGAATTATGCTTTTACGTTTTTGCAACAAAAGAATACTACTGTGTAATTGAAGCTGACTATATGGGCGAAGATGAGAAAAAGGAGCTTGAAGAAATTGTTTCTACCTTTGTTCTCAACGGAACACAGCTTGATGGCAGCAAACCAATAAAAGGCCACGATTTTTCACACTCACCCGATTATGTAGATGAAATTATTGAGTACACACAGGAATTTTATGTGTCAAATGAAGCATTTGATGATGGACTGGGTGTTGGTGTTGTAATCGTTTTATTAGCAATAATTTCAATACCGGGTGTACTTATTGCCCTTATTATTTCAATAATTCAATGCGTAAAATACAAAAAGCTTGTTAAAGAATTTGAAGGCTACTTTGGTCCGATTTATGCTGTAAGGAATAATATTATGGCACAAAGGGCAGGCCAAAGCGGTTACCCACAGCCACAACAGGTCTACTACCCACCACAGCAAAATCCGTATATGGTGCAAGGAAATTCTCAGCAAGGCTATGCACAGCCTTATCCACCACAGCCAACACAAGCACCTGCTGAGCAGCCACCTGTAGGTGAGCAGGGTGCAAACCCACAGCCAACAGGGCAGCCGGAAGATAAAAATTAAATTTTTTTAGGAGGGTTATTTATGAAAAAAAGATTATTTGCGGTGCTTTTAAGTGTAATTATGGTTTTAACCCTTTTCAGTGTTGTTGCTTTTGCAGAAAGCGAAACTCTGCACGAGGATTTTGATGATATTGATGAAGGTACCATAAGAACAAAGGAGCTTTACCTTTCCTTACCCGATGGATACGAGCTTAATAGCTGGTTTGAAGGTGAGCACCTTACGTATTCAAACTACGATGCAGACTATATTTACGTAGTTTGCAAAAAAAATGATTGCGCTCCCGAAGGTATAAACGCCTTAACACAGGAGGAGGCAACAAAAATTTCTGTTGACTACTATGACGAAATAAACGCAGAAGGCTCTTTTGGAAACGGTAAAGCAACCTTTGAGGTTGCCACAGCCCAAAAGAAAAAGTACAACGGTGTTACAGGCTATGGGCTTAGTGGTGTAATTTCCTACGATGCTTACGATTCCAATGAGCCGTACTATTACGCTATTGAATCATACCTTTTTGCAACAAAGGAAAGCATTTACGTGATTATTTTTGAAGATAACACAGAGATTTTCCGTGAGCAGGAGGACGTTAAGGCAACCCTTGATACAATTGCAATAAACGGTACGTATTTTAACGGAGAAAAAACAACTCTCGACAGTGATTTTGCAAATGCTCCCGATTTTAAAACTGCTGTAAAGCTTACACTCCAGCAGGATTTTTACGGCGAGGATGAAGACCTTTTTGCATACGGGATGGCATACAGTATAATTGGCTTTATAATTGTAGGCATACTTGTTTTGTGCGTATTAGCTGCTATAGTTGCCCTTGCTGTATTGAATTATACAAAATCTAAAAAGCTTCAGGCATACGAGCGTATGTACGGCCCTCTCAGCTACGTAACAACACCTGTTTACGTGCCTGCACAGCAGCCAAACGGTAGTGCACCAACATCACCTGCCGAGCAGCCACCTGTGCCACCACAGCAAAGCAATATGCCTGCACCACCACCTATGCCACAGGGAGAGAGCTCACCTGTAGCTGCACCTGCTCCTGAGGCACCACAAACCACACCAACACCTACAGAGCCTTCTGTAGATGAAAATAACCAAGAATAAACTTTTAGGAGGATATTTTATGAAAAAAAGAGTTTTAGCGCTCCTTTTAAGTATTGCTCTTATTTTCTCACTTTGCGTTGCTGTAAGCGCAATTAGTGAGCAGGATATATTTGCAGGCGATACAATCGGCGCTATAGGCAGTGAGGACGGCGAATCAGCAATCCTTTACGGTGATGATGAATTTTACCTTGACGATAGCCTTTATGCAGATGACTATACAGCCTCTATTGAGGATTTAGAGTATATGTTTTCGCAATTCGGTGAAGAAAACGTGCCTGTTTTAATAGCTACTGTAGTAGCTATTATGGTAAGCTCATTCCTTTTCTTACCTGCACTTATTTTACTTATAGTTTTTGCTGTACTTAACAGCAAGCTTAAAAAGAAAATTATAGAGTGTGAAACACGTATAAACGTTATGCTGGAGCAACAAAATGCTCCACAGGCAGAGCCACAGCCTGCACCACAAGGTACTGAATATTCACTTGCAACAAAAGAGCCAAAGCCAACAGAGGAAGCTCCTGCCGAAGCACCAGTTGATGATAAAAATGAAGGGGGAGAGGCATAATGAAAAATTTAAAAAGACTTTCTTTAATTATTGCTTTAATTATTGCCGTTTCTTCAATGCTTTGCATAGGTGTCTATGCCCACGAGGAAACAGAAAATATTTATCCCGAAAATCCAACCTACGAAACAGAGATACAATCACAAGAGCTTTTTATTACAGTATCAGAGCTTTACCAGTATTACGCATATTCTGAGGAAGACGTTTATTATAACTTTTCACACGGAGCCAGAGGCGATACTCTTTTTGTAGACGTTCAGGCAAACGACTGTATTCCAAACGGCATTACTGCCCTTGAGGAGCAGGAGATTAAGGATATATTTGTATTAAAATTCCTTTCCGAGAGTAATGAAGAGGATGCACAGCATTACAATATGACCTACGATGTGTTTGAGGTTATAACAGTTAACGGTGTTAAAATGTATAAGCTGCAGGGCACGTATTTATGGGATAACGGAGAGTTAACAGAGGATGATTTGCACACCTACGGCTTTTACGGATATATGACAGCAACGAAGGAAAACCTTTATTTTATTACCGTTCTTTACGAGGTTGAAAATACAGAGCTTGTAGTAAAGGAGCTTGAAGAAACCTTTGCTTCAATTTGTGTTAACGGTACCTTCTTTGAAGGTGATAAGGCAGCACAAAACGTTGACTTTGCATCGGCAATGACTTTTAAAGATGCAGTTAAGAGAGATGCAGAGAGCTACCTTTCAGACTTCTACGGTGATGAATATTATGAGGACGTACCTTTAAACGAAGAGGAGCTTGAAGCATACAATAAAAACGTTCGTATAGTTTGCATTGTTCTTATTGTTGTATTTGCAATACCAACGTTAGTTGTTATTATTGTTGCTATTGTTTTAATTGCAAAGCACAGTAAAAACAAGAAAAAGCTTAAAACTCTTGAAAACAAGCTTAACCCACCTCAAGCCCCTATTTATACCCCTTCTGTAGGCGCTTACAATGCCCCTACAGATACAAATAATCAATAAATAGTAAATTATTTTTTCAAAAGGTGATATATATGAAACAATTTCCAATCGGTGTAATCGTCGACAGCTTTAGAACAGATATCCCTACTGCTGTTAAAAAGGCAGCTGCTTGCGGCGCCCAGGGTATTCAAGTTTATGCAACTCGTGGTGCTATGAGTCCGGATGAGCTTGTTGGCGCAAAAAGAAAAGAATTTCTTGATATCGTTAAGTCAAACGGCCTTGTAATTTCTGCCCTTTGTGGTGATTTAGGCGGTGGTGGCTTTATCCACAAGGAGCTTAACGGTGACAGAGTAGAGTATTCGAAAAGAATACTTGACCTTGCTAAGGAGCTTGAAACAGATATTGTTACAACACACATAGGTGTTGTGCCAAACGACCCTAACCACGACAGATTTAAAATTATGCAGGAGGCTTGCCACGAGCTTGCAGAGTATGCAGACTCTATAGATGCCCACTTTGCAGTTGAAACAGGCCCTGAAACAAGCGCTGTGCTTAAAATGTTCCTTGATAGCCTTAATTCAACAGGCGTTGGCGTTAACCTTGATCCTGCAAACCTTGTAATGGTAACAGGTGATGACCCTGTGCAGGCTGTACATAACCTTAAAAAGTATATTGTGCACACCCACGCTAAAGACGGCAAGCAGATTTTCTACCGTGACCCTGAAATTGTTTACGGCATTAAAAAGGACGTTATTGTTACTGATGATTCCTTTATTGAGGTGCCTCTCGGTGAGGGTAGCGTTGATTGGCCAAATTACCTTAAGGCACTTGAGGATATTGGCTTTAACGGCTTCCTTACAATTGAAAGAGAGGTTGGCGATGACCCTGAAAGAGATATTCGTGCAGCCGTAGATTTCCTTAAAGCAAAAATGATATAAACACATTAAAAAAGGCTCCTGAAAGAGAGCCTTTTTTAGTTGCCAGTCGCCGGCTACCAGCGACCGGAGCTACGCAAAGTTAGATAGAACAACCGTAAGGGCGGGATTGTAGCCCGCCCGAAAGCAAAGAAAAACAACGGGACGGCTTAAATCCGTCCCTTACAAGCTACGCTTCCAAACATAATAAGCTTCGCAAAAACTTAACTGCTATTTGCTATTCTTGCAAAGCTTTACAATTGCAACGAAGTTCCGAAACTTTTAATTTTTCATTTTGAATTTTTAATTTAAATGCTAACTGCTCTACCTCTTCACCTTTCACTATTACCTATTCACTAAAAAAACACCTTCCGTCAGTGATGAACGGAAGGTGCTTTCTTATGTATTAACTAACTTATGCTGCTTTGTTCTTTGTAGCCATTTTAATAATAAACAATACAAGTATTGTTACAGCAGCCATAATTGGAAGAACTATCATCCAGTTATTAACAAAGCCTGCAAGGATGTAGCCAACAAAGGAAATTGCTGCAACTGTAATTGCATATGGAAGCTGTGTTGAAACGTGGTTAATGTGGTCGCAACGTGCACCTGCAGATGACATGATTGTTGTATCTGAAATTGGTGAGCAGTGGTCACCGCAAACAGCACCTGCAAGGCAAGCTGACATACAGATAACGCCCATTGTATCACCAACAGGGAATATTGCAAGAACAATCGGAATAAGAATACCGAAGGTACCCCAAGACGTGCCTGTTGAGAAAGCAATACCACAAGCAACAAGGAATATAATTGCAGGAAGCAATTTACTTAATGCACCTGCATTTGCAAGAGCCTCGCTAACGAATGTGGAGGAATCAAGAAGGCCTGTCATATTCTTAAGTGACGTTGCCATTGTAAGAATAAGGATAGCAGGAACCATTGCTATAAAGCCCTTTGGAATACACTCCATAGCCTCTTTAAAGCTGATAAGGCGGCGTGCAATAAAGTAAATAATTGTGAAAAGAAGTGCTACAAGGCCACCCCATGGAAGACCAACTGTTGCATCTGTGTTTGAGAAGGCATCAACAAAGCCGAGTGATGGGTCATAGTTTGCAGAAGCAAATACCCACTCCTCGCCCATACATCTACCAACGTAGAAAAGTGAGAATACACAAACAACAATAAGTACAATAATTGGGAAAACAAGGTCGATAACCTTTGCCTTTGTGGTAGCAGGTGTATCATCCTCGCCAACCTCTGTGCCACTTGTAAACAAATCACCCTTAAGAGCGTTTGCTTCGTGGAGCTTCATTGGGCCGTAATCGAATTTCATAACGGTAATACCAATGATGAATACGAAGGTAAGAAGTGAATAGAAGTTGTATGGAATTGCCTGGCAGAAAAGAGCAATACCCTGTCCGTCAGGAGCATAGCCTGAAACAGCTGCTGCCCAAGAGGAAATAGGAGCAATCATACAAATAGGTGCTGCAGTAGCGTCTATAAGGTAAGAAAGCTTTGCACGGGAGATTTTGTTCTTATCTGTAACAGGGCGCATAACTGCACCAACTGTAAGGCAGTTAAAGTAGTCATCAATAAAGATAAGCACACCGAAAAGGAAGGTTGCAATAGAAGCACCAACCTTGGTTTTAACGTGCTTTGATGCCCAATCGCCAAAAGCCTTTGAGCCACCTGCCTTGTTAAGGAGTGCAACAACAATTCCAAGAAGCACAAGGAATGCAAAAATACCTGCACTGCCTGAAACAGCAGATGTTACACCATTTGTAACAACAGAGTCAATTGTGTGAATAATGTTGAACTTTGAAGATAAAAGGCCACCTACAACAATACCTACAAAGAGAGATGAGTAAACCTCTTTTGTGATAAGAGCAAGGCCGATTGCCACAACCGGTGGGAATAACGACCAAAGAGTACCTACAGGGTTTGTAATAGAGCCGGTGAGTGAACAAATAACACCGAAAATAACTACAAATGCAACTATAAGTATCTTTGAAATGATGTTTTTAGTTTTCATAACTATCATCCTTTTTTCAAAAATTTTCCTACGATAGCAATTTTAGTACATTAATGTACTAAAGTCAATAAATCGACAGATTTTTGTATACTTATATAAAGGATGAATAAAATATTTGGTGAAAAAGCAAATTAGCAGCTTAATAAAGCAAAGGCTGACTCTCATACAAACCGTAGGTTCACAAGAGAGTCATAGCCTCACAATACTTTAATTCCTGCGAAGCTTTGCAATTGCAACGCAGTTCCGAAATTTTTAATTTTTCATTTTGAATTTTTAATTGGTAACAATTACTTTCCCATCAGCTCAAGCGGGTCAACGTATTCACCCTTATACTTGATTTCAAAGTGAAGGTGAGAAATTTCACTTTTTTCATAAGGCACCGTACCCAGGTAGCCTATTACCTGGTCCTGTATTAAGGTGTCACCCTGTTTAATTTCAATAGTATCCTTGTTAAGTCCGCAGTATCGGGCAATTACTTCGTTGCCGTGGTCAATTTCTGCTACTGTGCCTAAAAGAGCATCCTCGTATATTTTTAGCACCTTGCCGTTAGAAATTGCCTTTATTTGCGCTCCGTCTGCCATATTAAAATCTATAGCAGGGTGTGTGCGCCAATCATCTGTAGTTGCATTGTATATCGGGGTTTGGGGCAAATACTCTTTGCTGATTTGCGTGCCTGCAGGTAAGGTATAGTAATCCTTGTAAGGTATAGCATATTCTGACTCTGCCTTTGTTGTGGCTTCAGTTTGTTTTTCTGTTTCCTGTTGTGTTGCAGACTCGGTTTCTGCAGGTCTTGTATCTGGCACGTCTGTTTTGTTTTGCCTCACTTCAAATTCCTGCTTCTGTGTTTGCTGTGGTGCAGTAATAGTAGTAACGTATTCCTGCTCAATAGGTGTGTTTAAGTTACCCAGGTTCCTTTGTGTTACAACTCTTGCAAGTAGGCCACCACCTAAAGCAAGTAAAAGTCCAAAGGCATATGCGGCCTTAAGGGCTTTCCCTCTTTTATTTTTGCTTTTTGAACGGATTGCCTCTGTGTGAGATTCCGGGTTGTTATCGGGAATATCGAGAGGCTTATCCTTGTTTTTGTCATCCATAAAAAACAGCTCCTTTTTTATCAATAATCACAACCTAATTATTGACGAAAAAAAGAGCTTTATTCAAACCACAAAAAAACAAACCTACCAAGGAGGGGATTCTTTGGTAGGTCCCAAAAAATGTTAACACATTTTTTGTATACTTGAGGAGGTTAGTTCCATTGGGAACTAAATACCGTTACTTGGGTGCGGCTCCTTTTCACGGTACGTGTAAATTATACCATATAGGTCGAGTCTTGTAAATAGGTAAACATAAAGTTCTACAAATGTTAACAAAACGACAAAAACATCGAAAACTGTCGAAAAAAGCTGTTTATGACAAAACTATGTTTCACGTGAAACAGATTTAGCTACCGGTGCTTTGCATAGTTAGATGGAAAAACTGTAAGGGTGGGATTGTAGCCCACCCGAAAGCAAACATAAACAACGGGACGGCTGAAATCCGTCCCTTACAAGCGATGCTCCCGAACAATATAAGCTTTGCAAACCCTTAACTGTTATTTGCTGTTTTGCGAAACGCTGATGACCCGCGATAAAAAAAGTATTGCGAAGCTTTACAATTGCAACGCAGTTCCGAAATTTTTAATTTTGTATTTTGAATTTTTAATTTTAACTGCTATTTGCTATTTTGCAAAGCTCTGGTAGCTGGTAGCTAACGACTGGCAGCTAAATTTGTTTCACGTGAAACAAACAGCCACCCGATTTCTCGGATGGCTGTTACTACATATTTTTATGAGAGAGTATTATATTTGAAAGAATACTTAAGAGTCAAGGCTTATTTATTTTTTCTGGATGCCTTCTTAGCTGCTCTTGCCTCTTTTTTAGCGGCCTTCTTAGCTGCTTTTTCTTTTTTTATTTTTTCGTTTTCAGCATCCTCAAGCTGTTTTTTACGGAGTGCCTCTGCCTCTGCTTTGGCTACAGCTTTTTCGTGGTTAGCTTTAGAGATTTCGTACTGAGCATCTATATCATCAAAGTGGCTGTAGTTTGCCTTTTGGTTGAGAAGCTTTTGTGCATCAAGGAAAGGCTTTGCAGCTCTTGCAAAAATAGCCTGTCTGTCTGTTTCTGCCTTTTCTGCCTTGCGGGTTTCAGCAAGCTCTGCACGAAGCTTTTTGATTTTCTCTTTGATTTCGTCAACCTTACGTGCATTCTTTTCAGTAGGATATTTGGAAAATTCCTTTTTAGCCTGCTTAAGTGCAACATAAAGCCCTTTAAGCTTTGCCTCAAGCATATCTTCTTTATCAAAGATTTTTTGAAGCTCTGAATATTTTGGCTGAACAAATTCACTAAGATCTTTAAAATGCTTTGCAATTGTTTTGCAAGCAGAGATTTTTTCCCTTGCAATTTCAATAGCTGCAGCACGAACGGCCTTGCGCTCAGGAGTATCCTTTGCCATAGCCTTTGCCTCTGCAAGCTCCTGCTGGGCCTCGGGGAGTGTAAGGTTAAATAAACCACTAAGCCCTGCAGCAACAATTTTTTCGCTCTGCTCTACACGGAAAATAAATTCAGGTGTTTCAAACTTTTCAAGCTCCTCGCAAACAAACTTGGCAATTTCAATTTCCTCATTATGCTCAACTGCGGCAAGGTAGGCTTGCTTTGCTTTTTTGCGCTCTGCTTTGTCTTTAATCTTTTTATAACCCTTTTTGTCTGCTGTAACTGGTGAAGCATTGCGCATTTCACGAGCCTTACGGATAATATCAACAGCTTCAACGAGGTTACCATCGTTAAGAACACCGTTACCAAAGTCCTCAAACATGGCTCTTATTCTGAGAACACGAACGATTGATTTTTGCTTTCTTTCGTTGAGGTCATACCAGAAGAACGGAATTACGTTCATTAAAGCGCCGAAAGCAGCCAAAACAATTAATACATCAACAAGGCTTAAAAGAATGTCAAAATCGTAAAGAGCTGAATAGGCGTTAGAGTAGTTATCTTGTCCTTGGGCTAACTGTTCCTCAAGAATTTTTCCAACTGTTGTAAATTTATCTTTACCTAAGTTTACAACACGGTTAAGAATTTCGGGGTTAGAGGTAACGATTCTTGCGTTTTCTTCGGTAATACCCTTTTGCTTGTAAATAAAGGGGAGAACAGAAGAGGTCGCCAGCGCTAATACAGTACCTATAGTATTTACTGCAGAGAACATACCGTCTATACGTTCGCCGGTTTTGTATTGCTGGTAGTCGCGAATATCTGCTTGGATAGACGGATTAAGTATATGAGCAAAAGAGCCCATAAGAGCGTTAAGCCACAAGCAAGACATTATGAGAAGGATAGTAACATTGTATGTAATCTCGTCGGTGAAAAGGAGCATAGCGAGAATAAAAACAATGTTAAACAGGTTTGTTACAACGAGAACAGATTTTTTACCCCATTTGCGTATGCAGAAAGGTGCTGCAAGCATACCCCAGAGAGATGCGTTTCCGTAAAAAGTCTGTATTAATCCAAAGGTTGCTCCCGAACAGGCTCCACCGTAATCGTAAAGCCATCTCATTATGTTACTGTAGGAGCTTTCAAGGAATCCTATCCAACCGGCAAGGGAAATAATCCAAAAATATTTGTTTTTAGCTACGGCTTTTAAAGCGTCTGTAAACCTTATCTGAATAACGTGGGTTTTAGCCTGAACAATTTTTTCCTCGGTATGCTTATATACTATAATGCAAAGAAGGATACCTAATACTGCAAGAATTGGGTAAAGCAATCTGTAAACACGAATATCCGTAGAGTTGGATTTGAATAAATACTGAGCAATAAGAGGTGTGAAAAGATTTACAACCGTTGGAGCGAAGGAGTAAACAATGCTCTTAACGGAAGCAACGTCGGCTCTTTCTTGTGAGTTCGGGGAAAGAACATGAATAAGATTCTCGTATCCGTCGTAGAAGAAGTAGTAGAAAAAATGAAGAAAGAGATTGAGAACCATAATTATAGCACATTTTGCAATATATGCTAATGACTTACCTAAAATTACAGCATCCCCAAAAATGGTATTTAAAACGTTATATGGGAACCATACCATAACCACGCAAATTATAGCGGCAGGTATGGCCATGCTTACTATGTATGGGCGATATTTACCAGCTTTATTACGCGTGTTATCAATAATATTTGCTCGTATAGCTGTAAGAGGTATATTTGCAACAACGGCAATAACGTACATTATGTACATATCCATAGGCGCAATACCTAAAACGCTGGAAAGCAAAGTGTTGTTAGCGGCAAGCAAGCAGGCAGTACCCATGGTGATAATCATGTAGGCACCAATACCACCGCCTGAATATGCTGCAATTTCTTTGAAAGGCATATAGCGGCCGGACATAGGCGTTTTCCAATAGGTTTTGACTTTGGAAACTGTATCCACAGCCATTTGTTTAATGTTCATAATCTTTCTCCTTTTGCGTACAAAAATAGATATTATCATATTACCACAAAAAGGTAAATTCTTCAAGGAGTATAATTCTAAAAAAGAAAAATAAAAGAACTTTGTATGATTGCATAACTTTATTGCAAAATTAATGTGCAAAACGACAGTGAAACCTTGACTTTAAAATGTATTTATAATATAATTCTCGTTGTAATTTTTCTATAATTATAGGAGTTGCTATGATTACACAAGAGAAAATAAACAGAATAAATGAGCTTGCACGTAAGGCAAAAACAGTAGGCCTTACAGAGGAAGAAGCAATTGAGCAAAAGGCACTTAGAGCCGAATATGTAAAGGCTTTTCGCAGCTCGCTTGAAAGTCAGCTTGAGTCTACAATTATTGTAAGGCCTGACGGCACAAAGGAGCGTATTGTTAAAAAGACAGGCGCTACAAAGCCAAGTGGCAATAAGCCTACAGGTAAAAAGCCCACAGGCAAAAAGCCGGGTGGTAAAAAACAGTAATGGCCACTATACGTAAAGCTCGAAGCACGGATATTGAAAACGTTGAGTATGTTTGCCGTATGACGGCAGGCGAGCAGGCCCAAACCGATGAGGTATTAGGTAAGGCTATTGCAAAAACCTATTCCACGTATTACATTCGTGAGTGTGCAGATACCTGCTTTGTTTTGGCAGATGATAGCGATAAGGCTGTAGGCTACATTTTGTGTGAGCCAAATTACAAGCGCTACAGCAAGGTGTTTAGGCGTGTGGATGCTCCACAAATTAAAAAAATAAGTAAAAAAGAGGGTAGGCTGGCATATTTTTTGCCTGTACCCTGTACTTTTTTTGGCAGAAGCTACCCTGCCCATATGCATATAGATATTTTGCCCGAATACCAAAATAAGGGCTATGGCAGTATGCTTTTAGACGCACTTTTTAAAGAGCTTGAGAGCAGGGGTGTAAAGGGCATTATGTTGACTGCAGGCTATGATAATGTGGGTGCAGTCCGTTTTTACAAGCGCAACGGCTTTAAAACAGTTATAAAATCAAAAACAATAAATGCCATAATAATGGCAAAAAGGTTAAAGTAAGTGATACATATGGCAAAAAAACCGATAACAGCAGTAATATTAGGTGCAGGGCATCGCTCAATGGCATATGCTGCATATGCTAAGGCACACCCCGATGAAATTCAAATTGTGGGTATTGCAGAGCTTGATGAATTTCGCAGAAACACTGTGCGAGATATGTTTAATATTTCACCCGAGCACGTTTTTGAAAGTGCGCAGGCTCTTGCAGCCGTGCCTAAATTTGCCGATGCAGTAATTAACGGCACTATGGATGAGCAGCACGTAGAAACCTCTGTCCCTCTTTTAGAGCTTGGCTACGATATGCTCCTTGAAAAGCCCTTTGCAGTTAATGAGGAAGAGCTGGACAGGCTTATGGCTGTGGTTGAGGCAAATAAAAATAAGGTTATGATTTGCCACGTGCTTAGGTACAATAAGGTGTACCTTACAGTTAAAAATCTTATTGTTGAGGGCAAAATCGGTGATGTTTTAAATATTCAAACCGTTGAAAACGTAAGCTACCACCACCTTTCAACCTCGTTTGTTAGGGGTAAGTGGGGTAACTCTAAAAAGTGCCATACCTCTATGCTCCTTGCAAAATGCTGCCACGATTTAGATATTATGACCTGGCTTATGGGTGATGATAAGCCTGTTTGCGTATCATCAATGGGTACACGATTCCAGTTTAGGGAGGAAAATGCCCCTGCAGAGTCGGGCACACGTTGCTTGGTAGACTGCCCAAGGGTAGATTTTTGTACCTTTAGTGCTAAAAGACTTTATTTAGACCACCCAAATAACTGGGAGGTTTACATTTGGCGAGATATTGAGCACATAGAAAACCCTACGTATGAGGATTATAAAAATAGCCTTATTAACAGCGATTACGGTAAGTGCATATTTAAGTGTGGTAACGACGTTGTAGACCACCAAAGTGTGCTTGTTGGCTTTGCAAGTGGTGCAACAGGCACCCATAACCTTACGGGAGGTACGGCAGAAAGCCTGCGTACACTCAGGGTAATAGGAACAAAGGGTGAAATTTATGCCGAAATGGAAAATAAGTTTGTTACCCTTAAGGAAATAAACCCAACACCTACAACGTATTTTGATGAAACGTACATCGACCTTTCCGACGTGCCCGATGAGGGCCACGGCGGTGGCGATGAGGGCCTTATGCAGGATTTTGTGAAGTTTATAGCAGGGGAACAGGCTTCTGTTTCCTGCACAGCCATTCAAAACTCTGTTATGGGTCATAAAATTATTTTCCTTGCCGATAAATCAAGAGAAAATGGTGGAAAAACCATAGAAATATAAAATATGCTCGGAATAAGCAAATTATCGACTTATTCCGAGCTTTATTTTTATTTTAGCCTAATTGACACTCCTTGGTTTATGTGATAAAATAGCAGAGCTACGAAGAATTAAAGTATTGCGAAGCCCTGACCCTCTTGCAAACCGAAGGTTTGGAGGAGGGGGGACCATTCGTGAGGTCAGGCTGTCGCTAAAACTAAATATTTGCAGAAGTGGCGGAATGGCAGCTTTGAGCCTGCACGCTGCCTGTGGCAGATGCAGTAAAGGCGAAAAGGCGTAGCGGTCAAAATCGTAAGCGACGAGCAGGAGCGGTCAACGATTTTGGGAACCGCAAGAGTCCTTCCCGCAAAGTACTTTTTATGATACAGTAACGGAGTACAAAAATAAAATTTAAATATTTGCAGAAGTGGCGGAATGGCAGACGCGCTAGTTTCAGGTACTAGTGAAAGCAATTTCATGAGGGTTCAAGTCCCTTCTTCTGCACCAAAATAACGGAATCACTTAAGGTGGTTTTGTTATTTTTTTGTTCTGATTAACTAATCGGGACTTGAACCCCACTCGCCGAAGGCGAACACAATCGGGTTAGCGAGCCTGCGAGCGTGAAGGGCAGAGCCCATCAAGTCCCTTCTTCTGCACCAAAACCGAAGTTCACACAATAGTGTGTCCTTCGGTTTTTTGTTAGTGTAAAACAGGTAGAGACTTAAACCTGTACTTTATAACTCAAGTGGGTTCGGGCTACTGCCCGTAATTTGCGGTGGTTGGATAGCCGACCGATCTGCCTGCCCCGTTTAAATTGATTTTATAGGGTTTCCGGCTTTTAAGAAGAAGGTTTGTTTGGTTATAATTTCGACTGTGATTGTTATTTGAAGCGTATAGTTACCTTATGATTTCCGATGCCGGTTGTTATTTCAATTCTACTGCCACCGTTTTTACCAAGCGAAATAACTTTGTATTCACCGTCAGTTTCAATGCTCTCAATTTCTTTATGAGCGTAGATTACCGTAGGAGCATTAAAATCTCTCTCCTGATTGAAATCGAGAATAAAAATATTGTTCTCTTTATCGTGTTTATAGCTGTTAATCTTACCACAAACTGCAACAGGTACTGTTCTTACAAGACTTTCAGCTATGGGGCTTTCAAACATTTCACGGTAGTATGACCAATAGGTATGGCTCCATTGATTTTCATCAAATTTAGCTAAAAGAAAATCTATGTGAGAAAGCCACTCGTAGCCATCCGAATGACCACCCCATTCTCCCACCATTAAAGGTACGTCCATACGGTCAGCGCTCTTTTTTTGCTCACTAAAGATTGACCACACACGGGAGTTACTTGCGTATTTATAAGCAGGGGTATCTACCATAAGGTCATAGGCGTGGGGGGTGTAGCACAAATTTTTCTCTTTGATTCCGTCGTAGCTTACAGGCTTAGCACAATATGGTATACCGAGATTGGAATAGTAAGTGTTTTCCATAATGATTATTCCGTTATCGGTAACGTTCCTTATAGTTTTGGTAGCTCTGCTGATAAAATCCGAATAAATTTCCTCATCAAATTCTCTTACCAGCTTATCACCTGCACTTGTAACCTTGCGAAAAAGCTCAGGGTCGCTGAAGGGCTCTAAAACACGGACAGCATTGCCCGTAAGCAGCTGCTTTATCATCCATAGCTTTTTACAGCGTTTATCTGTAAGCACAGTTTTTGCCAGGTTAAGTATAAGCTTTCGAAAAACCTTGCCTCCACTCGTGCCCGGGAATGGCTCATTGAACAAATCAAAACCAAAAAGCGCCGGGTGGTCTTTGAATCTTTCGGCAAGATGCGACCACATATTAAGAAAGCGTGTCTGAATTCCAATACCGTCATATTCTTTATTTGCCCAAAAATTATCAAAGCATCTATGAACGGCTTTTCTGAAGAAATAGCCTTCAGCCCAAACAAATCTTACGGGCTTAAATTTTTTGCCGTCAGTCATACAAGCCCATACGGGCGCACCGTCGCCTGCATTGCCGGGACCCCCATACAAATCCTGGTGTAGGTCGAGGTAAAAATACATCCCGTATTTTTCGCAAAGATTTGCAAAGGCTTCAATTTTGTTAATGTAGTCTTCATCATATTTGCCGGGTGTGGGTTCAATTGCTGCCCACGTTACGCCGAGACGAATAATATTAAATCCCTTTTCACTAAGCTGGCGAACTGCGTTTTCAGTATCTTCGTTTCCGTTAAGATAAAAGGTTCGGGGAGCTCCCCAACCGTTAAATTCACCTTTGTCGCAGTAGTTTACACCGTTAAATATTCTTTGTCTTCCAAACTCATCTACAAAACGTTTTCCGTCAACAACTATTTTGTTCATATAATCATCCTCAAAAAATAATTATCGTATACATAGTTATTATAGTTTGCATACGTTAATCTGTCAATAAAGTCGCCAAGCTGAGATGCCTTGCCTTCTGTTCTAAAATATCTGCCTTATATCTTAAAAATTGACATGGCGACCGAGTGGTCGTATAATAAAAACGTGTTATAAATCGAATGAAATCAGATGTGAAAATTATTTGTAAAACAAGTCTAATGGAGAGATTTTATGAAACCGAATATTATTTTCTATTTTTCAGACCAGCAGCGTTGGGATACACTTAACGGTACCCTTATGCCAAACGTATGGGAGTTGGGAGAAGAGGGCTTGTTTTTTGAAAATTCTTTTACGTGCCAGCCTGTATGTGGCCCGGCCCGTGCGTGCCTGCAAACAGGTCAGTATGCAACTGAAAACAAATGCTATTGGAACGGAATAGCACTAAAAGAGAATACAAAAACCTTAGCTGATTATTTTAATGAAAATGGTTATGATACAGCGTACATAGGAAAATGGCACCTTGCATCGGACCGTTACCCGGGCATAGGTGTTCATTGTGAAAAAACTGCTGTTCCCAAAAGTCGGCAAGGAGGGTATAAGTATTGGCGAGCAGCCGATGTTTTGGAATTTACATCTCACGGATATGACGGATACGTATTTGATGAAGCAGGTAAGCGAATTGATTTTACCGGTTACAGAGCAGACTGTATAAACGATTTTGCCATTGAGTATGTTAATAACCATAACGGCGAAAGGCCATTTTTTATGTTTATATCTCAGCTTGAACCTCATCATCAAAACGATAGGGGACATTTTGAAGGGCCAAAGGATACTGTCGATGATTTCCAAGACTATCCTTTGCCGGAGGATTTAACCTTTCTCAATGGGGATTATAAAGAAGAATACCCTGACTACCTTGCCTCCATTCACGCCCTTGATATAAATGTAGGCAGGCTGATAAAAACACTTAAGGAAAAGGGAATATACGATAACACTGTTATTGTTTATACAAGTGACCACGGATGTCATTTTAAAACACGAAATGCTGAATATAAACGCAGCTGTCATGATTCAAGCATACACACGCCACTTGTGTTCGGTGGTGGAGCTGTCAAGAAGGGTGGTCATATAGACTGTTTGGTAAGTCTTATTGATATTCCGCCAACACTTTTAAGTATTGCAGATATAGAGGTTCCCGAAAGCTATTCGGGTAACATTCTACCGGTTGCAAATAAAGAAGTCCCTGAAAGGGATTGTGTTTTTATTCAAATAAGTGAGTCGCATATAGGAAGAGCTGTGCGAACAAAAAAATGGAAATATTCTGCGCGTGCAATAGGTTCGGGCTGGCACAAACCAAATGCAATTCACTATTTTGATGATTATCTATACGATATAGAAAATGATTCGTGTGAGAAAAACAACCTTGTTAATAACAAAAGCTATGAAAAAATTCTTGTTATGATGCGTAGCTTACTTGCAAGGGAGATGGTTAATGCAGGCGAAAGAGAGCCTGTTTTTCACAAACCACTAAATGTAAAAAAATACTGATAATTTTTAATTAGTGATGTGGGAGAGGGATAGTATGAGAACAATAGCCTTGAAAACAATTTCATTGATTGTATGTGGTGTAATTATTTTGTTGAGCTTTGCAGGATGTGCCAAGGCTCCTCAGAGAGAAGGGGATTTTAGAGTTACTGCTTACGTGAGGGGCGAGTTTATTCAGTCCGGCGAGGCTCTTCATCCTGAAGATTTTGATATAATTACAGATGTTATTCTTTTTGAGTGTGCATCATTTAATAATAAAGGTGAAATAGTTTACGATAAAGATATACTTGAAATCGCTCTCAAAAATCTACGTACTGCAATAGGTAACAGAGATGTGGATATTTCGCTTAATTTATTAGGACCCGGAGCTTCAACTGACTCTACCGTATGGGAGGAGCAGATGGAATCACAAAGCGATGAACACAACAAGGCATTTAAAAGTGGAGTTTTAGAAGAAAACATTGTAAAAATACTTGATGAATATAATTTCGACGGTGTACATTTTGATTATGAATATCCGTTATCCAAAAAAGCGTGGAGAATTTATAATAAATTCCTTGTATCTTTAGATGAGAAGCTGGGTGAACGTACTCTCGGTGTAGCATTTGTGAATTGGAATATAAAATATACTCGCAAAGCAGCAAACGCAGTTGATTACTTTGAGCTTATGACCTACGATTATGTTGACAGAGAAGGTAGACACGCTACCTATGACGATACTGTAACAATTATTGAAGATATGGAGCTTAAAGCTATACATCCCTATAAAGTAAATATCGGACTTCCTTTTTATTCAAGACCTACTGATATGTCTGCATATTGGTATGGATACAGCCAATGCTTTGAAGATATAGATGCTGACGGTTGGTACCATTGCGATGAAATCAATAAAGATTTTTGGTTCAATACACCTTCTGTAATCAAAAATAAAACAGAATATGCTGCAAATAACGGTTACGGTGGTGTTATGTTTTGGCACTATACCTGCGACCTGCCTTCATCACAGGAGGGTTCTCTTATACGTGCTATCGGCGATTCTGTGGAAAAGGCAGATATGTAATTTAAATTTTCCGAATATAACGGTTTTAAATACCTTGGTTACGAAAAGCACAGAGTATTTACCTACTGCCGAATAACGAAAAACAATTAGCCGACTGATTTCTCAGCCGACTAATTGTTTTTTATTTGGAAAGAACTGAATTTTAGATTTAAGTAACAAGCAGTCAATAATATGTTATTTAACCTAAATGGTATTTATTCAAAATGTTATCCATTCACCATCGAAGGCTTCACTGCATCATTAAATTAAACCGAGTGCGAAACATCAGCAACGTTTATTGTTGCGCCCCACAAATTCTGCATTTTTTGCCTATAAATACGTGGCCGTCTGCTTCAATTTCGCCATAGGTAGCTGCAAGTGCAATTAAATCTGCCTCACTTACTACTCCGTCTGCGTTAATATCGCAGGCGTATTTTTCTGCAGTTGAAAGCTTTGTTGGGTTTTCAATAGCGTGCTTTATTGTGCTAAGCTCCGAATTTTCAAAGGCAACACCGTTTGCGTTAAAGTCACCAACCTCATATACAGTAACAGTCTTTAAGCCGTTTATTAAAAGGTGCATAAGGGATGCATCAATAGCATCAAGGTAACCATCGCCACTAAGGTCGTACCTTATAATGTTATCGTAGGCTGCAGTTTCACTTTGCTCGTGGTCGCCTGCAAGTATTGAGTTTACAAGTGCCTGGTAATCGTTTATATCAACTGTTGCATCGCTGTTAACATCACCAACGTTAGAAACAGAGTAGTAGCCTGTTTCGCCTATTTCTACAGGTGTGTAAAGCACGCTTTCAGTAAATACAGGCAATGAGCCGGGTGTGTTGCTGTACTGTCCCCAAACCTGCTCGGTGTTGCCGTTTTGTAAGAGGTAAGCAACCTGACCGTTTTCAAACTGAGCCTTTGTTTTCTTAACTGCACCGTCATCTTCAATTGCAAGGCTGTAGCTGTTTTCAATTATGCCGTGGCCTGTAATACCGTGAGCATCGGAGAAGTTTGAAAGCACAAGACCTGTGTTGAAGCAGTTTGAGATTGTGGCATCATCGCCATCACCAACAATACCACCTACACATATACCACCCTTGATATAGCCTGTGTTAAAGCAGTTTGTAATTGAGGAGTAACCGTAAACATTACCTACAATACCACCTGTTGCTGAGGAATAACCGTTGATTACAACACTACCTGTGTTTGAGCAATGGCTGATTTCTGAGCCGGCGTGGTAACCAACAATACCACCGATAGAGCCTCTACCGTTTACAGGGATGTTGGAGTGGCAGTTTGTTATGCTACCTGCGTTATAGCCAACAATTGCGCCTGTGTTACTACCACCGTAAACGTAACCGTTTGTGAGTGTAATGTTTTTAATTGAGTAATAATCGTTAGCTGCAAACATACCAACATTATCAACCTCAGGAGTATTTATATAAAGTCCGCTTACTGTGTGGTTTTGTCCGTCAAAATCAACCCACGCAAAGCCTTTAATAGGCGCCCATTCACGTAAAACAGGGCTGTAGTTTTCTGCAGAGTCATCGGTTGAATATGAGCCGTCGCTATAGAAGGTGTAGCCGGGGTTCAGGTCAATATCGTTCAAAAGAATAGCACCTGCGTTATCACCATAGCCATCACCGTCGCCATCAATAGTGCCCTCTGAATAGTTTTTAGCATACCAGAAAAGCTGACCGGCATTTTCAATTTGTGCTATATAGGCGTAATTATCTTCATCAAACAATACGCTTGCAGGCTCGTAGCCGTTACATACTGAGCAAAAGCCGTTTGCATCAAAGGTATGCGCAGCCTTAACAGCATTGTTAACATAACCACATTCGCAGGCATTCCAGTGAAAATCACTGTCGAAATCGTAGCTCTCGTAGGAGTGAGCAATAGTTTCAATTTCTGTATCGCAGCAGCTATGCAAAAGCTTATGGCTGTTTTCATCGTACTGCTCTATATACGTTAATGAGCTTGTGTGGTTGGTGTAATCATAATCGCCGTAATAACGGTGGCACACCTTACATACAGCAGCTTCTGTACAGGTTGCAACACCACCGTAGCAGTCTTCTGTTTCTATTACCTGGTACTGTGTGCAGCCCTCACGTGTACAAACGTAGCGCTGGTGCTTGCCATATTCGTTGCTATATGTCCAATTACTGTGAATATGGTTGTTATCGTTCTCACCAAGGAGCTCGGAGTTTGAATAATATGCAGTTGTTCCTCCACAGTCATAGCCCTTGTAAACCCTTGCACCGTTCCATACAGGGTAAATATCTGTATCAATAGTCTGGCCCCAGGGGAGTGTACCTTCACTTGTAGCACCGTTAAGCAGGTAAGCTACCTCACCGTTTGCAAATTGCTCTGCAGTTTTACCACCTGTGCCGTTGTCGGAATCTGCAAGGTAGTAAACATTTTCAGAAATATAGTCGTTTGTTAAAGCGCCGTCAACTTTTGTACCGTTTTCGTAAACAAGTGCTGTTGAATAGGAATTTTTTGTAATACACGGATAATCATAGTTCGAAACCGTACCACTATAGACCGCCGCAAAAGAATCTGCGCTTTCACCTTTGATAACAGTATCGGTAACAAAGCAGTTTTCAATCGTACCGTTTGACATACCTGCAAAAGCTGCACTTTTCTTGCCATTAATATACGAATCCGTAATGCCGAGATTTTTAACTATACCGTTACCGATACTACCGAAAAGTGCGGAATAGCTTGCATTTGTATCATCAAGATAAATACCCGAAATCGTATGGTAATTGCCGTCAAAAACACCGTTAAAGGTTGTGTGTGTACCGTTGCCTATAGGTCGCCATTCACGGAGATTGTCTGTATTCTCCGTAAGATTTCCTTCCTCATCAACAACGTTTTCGTTGATTACAATGTCATTCATAAGAATAGCGTTGTAAACTGCGTCCCAATCATTATTAAAGCTACTTACCTCTTCTGCAAACCAATAAAGCTGACCTACGTTATAAATTTCATAGTAATTATCTGCATTAAGTGTTGCAGGCTGATATAATTTACATATTGAACAATATCCGTTTTCGTCATAATGTGGCTGTGTAGGATGTGCTTTTTCATTTGCATAGCCTACAAATTCCTCTGTACGGCAGGAATAGCCGTAATAAACTGTATCACCAATAAAGGTTGGGTAAGCATCCTCGCCAAGAGTCTGCTTCCAAATTCCGTAAGGACTGGAGCCGTTAAGAAGGTAAGCAACCTCACCACTTGCAAATTCAGCAGAAGTTTTGCCTGTACCTAAAGACGTGCCTGTATAAAGTGTATTGTCATAATAACAATTCTGCGCATTGGTATCTGCACCTATGGCATTCGGTTTTCCACCGGCAACCTTTCCTGCAAACCAGCAATTGCTTATATTACGACCTTTTCCGTTAAATATTATACCAAGTCCTGATATACCACCAACTGAGTAGCCCTTTATGTTTGCCTGTGCATAGCAATTATCTATTGTACCTGCGTTTTGACCGACTATAGTACCAACGTTGCTATTTGTATGGAAAAATGTGTCAATAACGCCTACGTTCCTTATTTTACTCGATACCCAGCAGCCACCGATAAGACCCATATATTCAGCAGTGTCATTATAGTATAAGCCGGAAATTGTGTGGCCCTTACCGTCAAAAACACCTGAATAACCAGCATAGCCGATGCCTATAGGTGTCCATACTCGGAAATTACTGCCATCGCCGTTAAGGGAGTAATCATCATTAAGAACGTTTTCATTTACAACAATATTTTCTGTTAATACTGCGTTAGCCTGATCATTTTGCTGTACGTTTGAAAGCGTACCGTTTACAAGGCCTGCAAACCAATAAAGCTGGCCTGCATTTGCAATTTCATAAACCTGGTCAGTGTAGCCGTCACCGTTAACGTCGTATTTATCGTTTACCTCTGTTGCAGGCTCGTAAACAGAAGCGCATCCGTTTTTGCAGAAGCCGTTTACCATTACGTGAGAGGCGCAGGCATCGCCACACCTTGTGCAGAAGCCGTTTTCAAAGGCGTGCTCTGTGTAGGTTACGCCACCCTCTACATTTACAAGGCCGTTATAAATGCTTACGTCTGTAGTCTCAATAATGCCGAAGTTTATAATAGTACCGTTATTGACGATAGTACCCTTGTTTATTAAAGATACACCCTCTTCAACGGTAAGGGATTGACCCTCGTTTATTGTAAGGGTTTCGCCTTTTTCGATTACTAAATCATTTGTTAAGGTGATGTTATCGCTGTAAATTGTACAGTTTTTATCGTAGAATAACATACCACCGTTTGTGGTGAGAGTACCCGGATCTGCATTAGAGTGACCGGCACCGATTGATTTTCTTGAGCCGTATTCTGTTTTAACTATTATAATACCGTCATTTATAGTTACGTTAGCACCGTTACCTCCTTGACCTTCTGAAACACGGTAACCACCACCAATGCCTATGGAAATATATTCGGTAGCGTCAGCAACAACGTATCCACCGTTAACAGTAAGTGTACCACCGTTGCCGGCGTATCCGTTTTTACCATTATCGCCACTGCCTCCGCCGATTGCAGCAGCTCTTGCATCGGCTTTAGCGTAAATCTCGCCTCCGTTTATAGTAACGTTACCACCGTCTCCACCGTTTCTGTATGCGCTATCGCCTCCACCGATAGCTGCAGCGTATTGGCCGGCATATACATTTACAAAGCCACCGTTGATTGTAACTGTACCACAATCACCGCCACCGTATCCGCCACCGATACCTGCGGCTCCTGAGCCTCCTGTTACAGTAATTAAACCACCGTTTATAATTACCGTGCCACCGTTTTTGCTTTGGTTTCCACCAATACCGGCATTATATTTACTGCCTGTTGAGGTAAGCTTGCCTACGGTTGCCTTATTTTCAGATTGTGCGTATATAGTAAATGTGTTGCCACTGTTTACGCAAATACCTTGTTTTACTGTAAGTGCTGCACCGTCAGTAAGAATAAGGTTTACAGTACCTGAAACACCTATACGGCCTTCAACCGTAACCTCACCCTTTACTACGTACCAGCCGTTTGCCCAGGAGGTTAAATCGCTTGTAACCTGGGTATATTCGCCTGTGTAGTTTCTTTCATTACCGTATTCATTAAGGTAGAGCACGCTTTCTGCACCTAATGCAGTAATGCTTGCAAGGGGAATGTAGCTCATTACAAAAGCAAGGCACAGCGCAATGCTTAATACCTTTTTCATTTTTTTAGATGTGTTTTTCATCGGTATTCTCCTTTCAGGATATATATTTATCTAATTCTTTTAACATTTCTGTTTTGATTTTGTGGTAATCGGTTGCAAGAATTTTATTAATAATTCTTTCTCTTTCCTGCTTTTCAAAATCGTATATTTTCAAAAGACAGGTGAGAGTGAGCTGAATTTTATCTTCCAAAGAATAATCCTCGGTACAGGGCTCGGCTAGTGCGCTTCGCTCTATGCAGCAGGTTACGTTTGCTGCTCGCCTAAAGCGCTTTAAATCCCAATCCTTCAGGTAGGAGCCGAGGATATTAAGGTTTTTTTGTGCTGTCCAATCCTTAAGGAACGCCATTGTAAGAGGCTCGGAGTACATAGAGTAGTAAATATCTCTTATATTTTCCCTTTCCTCGCACAAGGCAATTTGTACAACAATTTCAAGGCAATATGTATATATATTCTCTTCACCTTTATTTTTATTATATTCTATAAATCTTTCGTGGTAGCTCATTATTTTTTTTGTAAACTCAAGCAGAATATCTGCCTTTGTGGGGTACCAAAAGGTTAAGTTACCGGGGCTTATATCAAGCTCTCGGCAAATCATTTTTGCCGAGGTGTTGTGAAAGCCGTTTACAAGAAACTGCCGTGTGGCAGTGTTAATAATAGCTTGTTGGGTTGAATTGTTTTCTCTGTGTGCCATAATACCCTCACTTTATGCGATTTTGTTTTAGTACGAATACTATAATAGTACACATACTATGATTTGTCAATAATTTATCAAACATTTTTTAAAAATTTTTTATTTGGTGATATCTACACGAATTTTGAGTAATTTATTTCTAAATAGTTCGTATGTATTATTTACGATTTACAACATAAAGATTTTATACTATAATAAATAATAGAGGAGTTGAATTTATGCTTAGAAAAAGACAGGTACACCTTGATTTTCATACAAACGGCACCTTGCCTGTTGGCAAAAGCTTTTCAAAGGAGCAGTTTCAAAAGGCACTAAAGGCAGGGCACGTGAATTCAATAACGGTATTTTCAAAATGCCACCACGGATGGTCCTACCACCCAACACAGGCAAACGAAATGCACCCTGAATTAGATTTTGACCTTTTAGGTGCACAGCTTGAGGCTTGTAAAGAAATTGACGTTAATGCACCTGTGTACATTTCGGCAGGCTTTGATGAGAAGGAATACCTTAAGCGCCCAGAATGGCGCTATTGCCCATCTCCTGTAAAAGAGGAAAACGAAAAGTACAGCAATGAGGTGCATTTTCACCTGCTTTGCTTTAATACAGGCTACCTTGATTTTCTTTGCAAGCAGATTGAAGAGGTTATGGTAAAATATAACCCCTGTGGCATATTTTTAGATATTATTGCAGCAAGGGTTTGCTACTGTGATAAGTGCTTAAGTGATATGCGAGCAATGGGCTTGGATACGGAAAACGAAGACGACCGAGAGAAATTTGCACAAATAGTTTTAAACAAGTATATTGAGGCAACAAACAATGCTGTAAGAAAGCACAGCGCAACGGCAACAATTTTCCATAACAGCGGCCATATTCCAAAGGGAGATTACCGTTATATTAACGCAAACTCTCACCTTGAGCTGGAAAGTCTGCCAACAGGTGGCTGGGGCTACGACCATTTTCCGCTGTCTGCTGCATATGTGCGTACTATTGAAAATGCAGAATACCTTGGTATGACAGGCAAATTTCACCATAGCTGGGGTGAGTTTGGTGGCTACAAGCACCCAAATGCCCTTATTTACGAAACAGCCTTAAGCGTAGCAAACGGTGCCGGGTGCTCCATAGGTGACCAGATGCACCCACTTTCCGAGTTGAATATGGCAACCTATGAGCTTATAGGTAAGGCATACTCATTGGTTGAAGAAAAGGAGCCGTGGTTAAACGGCGCAGTAAACGTTGCAGATATTGCCGTTTTAAGCGCAGAGGCTACCTTGGGTAAGGATAGAGAAAGAGCAGATATAGGCGCAAACAGAATGCTCCTTGAGGAAAGCTATTTGTATAACTTTGTAGATGCAAATGCAGACTTTTCTAAATACAAGCTGCTTATTTTACCTGATGCTGTAGGCTATAATGACGAGCTGATAGAGAAAATTAAAGCTTTTGCAAATAACGGTGGTAAAATTATTGCAACAAATAAAGCCTTGGTGCACAACGGAAGCTTTATTTTAGATTTTGGCTGTGAGTATAAGGGCGAAAGTGAATTTGCCCCTACGTACCTTGTGCCACAATTTGAAACTGTAAACGGATTAACGGAATACGTTATGCGCTGTAATTTCAGCAAATTTGAGTGTAAACAGGGCGAAACGGTGGCTCTTGTGCAAAATCCGTATTTTAACAGAACGTTAGAGCATTTTTGCTCACATATGCACGCACCGAATAATCCTTGCGAAAGCTTTGCAGGTGCAGTAATTAACGGAAACGTTGCATATATTGGCTGGGATATTTTTACAGCCTATGCAAACCTTGGACACCTTTGCTTTAAGGAGCTTTTCAGCTATGCAGTTAAAAGACTTTTAGGGGATGAGGCTACTGTTTTTGCAGATATACCGGACAGAGCCGTTGTTACCTACACAAGGCAGGAAAACGAAAAGAGAAATATGCTTCACCTTCTTTTTGCCCACACCACAGTAAGGGGTAAAAATACAGAGGTTATTGAGGATACCGTTCCACTTTACAACGTAAAATGCAGTGTAAAATGTGGGAAAAGGCCTTCAAAAATATGCCTTGTGCCCACAGGCGAGGAGTTGGAGTTTGAATACTCAAACGGCAGAGCAGCCTTTGCCGTACCTAAAGTAGATATTCACCAAATGGTGGAAATTAAAGAGTAAAAATAAAAGGATAGTACATTTCTTGAAAATGTACTATCCTTTAGCTTTTACTTAATTAAGGAACGGTCCCCCCTCCTCCAAACCTTCGGTTTGCAAGAGGGTCAGGCTTCGGTATACTTTAATTCTCGCGAAGCTTCACTTCGCATTTTCAATTTTCTGCGTCTTACCACCTATTTTCCACATACTCGCAGAAGGTAAAAAGGTCCTTTATTTCAATAACTGTGCCATCATCTAAAACTACGTTGCCGTTCCAGTTACCAAAAATTTGGTGGCAATTCATTCTGCCAATTTTAAAGTCAACGTCTGTATGGTTATCAAAGGTAGGTGTCATAGTCATATTAAAGCGCCCATCCTCCGAAATAAATTTCCACTCCTCAAGGAATCTGCCCTTGGGGAATTTTTCTACGTCAACTGCGCCTATTTTATGCACCTTGCCGTCGTAAAAAATGCAGGTTTCCGTACCGTTTGACTCATCACCGATAGCCCAGGTGATTTCAAAGCCGAAAAGGTGCTTTTCGCCCTTTTCATCTACAATATATTTGTTGCCGCTACCCCAATACCAAACCATTTTGTGTACGGTGTTTACTCTGCCCCAGTCGAGAGTGCAGAAGGAATTTTCTTTACCGAAGGTGTAGGTGTAGTCACCCATTTTAAATTTACCACAGCAGGGCATACACATTTGCTTGGTGGTCATAAAGTACTTGGTATTGTCACCCTCAAAGGGAAAAACGGTTGTAATATTTTCCAGGCCTTCAGGGATATCCATTGTAACGCTTACCTCTACAGGCTTACCCTTATAGGCGCCCTTGTAGTAAAGCGTTCTTTCAGTTTCGGTAGTGTTAAAATCGAACTCTGTTTTGCCGATTTTATCCTTGTACCTGTTAGGTACATCTCCCTTTGCAGGTGGTACGTGCTTGTTTGCACCTAAAAAGTATTGTATAGAGTCGCAAATGATTTCACCTGTTTTAACGTTTGTAAGCTTTGCTGCCACATAGCCACCTATATTAATATTTGCAAAGCTTACAAGGATTTGCACCTCATCACCAACAAGAATGTTATAAAAATCCCACTCCTTACGGCTCATTATACCTGTTTTTACAAGGTTTCTGTCGTAGGTAAATACGTTTTTTCTTGCCCAGCCCTTTGCATTGAGCGTGCCGTCGGGGTTAAGAAGGGGTGTTTCTTGGATGTATTCGGTCTGCTTTGATTTTTCCTTCCACTCAGTAAAGCTTTTGTATGTACGAGGTAATTCCTTGCTCATTTTTAATCCTCCAAAATATGTTTATTTGCATTTATTGTTTTTTCTGCAGCTTCTCTCAAGCAAAAGCCTGTAAGCAGCACCGCATCAAAGCAATACGTATGTGTGTTTTCTATAAGGGCAGCTACGTTTGCCTTAGTCGGGTTTTCTTTAACTGCATAAATAGCGTCAAGTAAATCGCAGCACATTGAAAACTTTTTAACCCATTTTTGCATTTCGGCAAAAAGAGGTACCTCTGTGTTGCTTATAAGCGCTAAGCACTCTCGCATATTATTTATGTATGCTCTGAATTCTGAAAGAGCCTTTTCTTTTTTGCCTACAGATTCAAGGAATGCTATATGGCTTAAGGTTTCGCTCATAAATGCAGAGCTGTACCTGGAAAGGCAGGAAACTCCCAGGTGGTCTGCAAAGTAAAAGAATTTGTCGGCATCATCACCAAGCATAACTCGGTGAGCATTTTGTAATGACTTTTGGGGGTTATATGCAATAGGATTCCACAAAAAGTCTGCAATTGTTAAAAGTGGAATTTTAGAGCACTCTGCATACTCCATAACATTGGAGATTATGCCCTCGCAATGCTTGTAAAGGTCTTTATCTCTGCCGATAATTGCTCCGAGGTGGAGCTCGTGGTACATTTCGCAATCGTTAACAGGGTAGTTATCCCAGTAAAGAGGCCTGTGCTTTGTAGAGCTGTAAAGGGCATCTGCCTCTCTTACGGTAAGCACTCTTGAGCAGATTTCTGCACCTGTCCAGAAAAGGTCTACCTCCTGGGGGATAGAGCTACCGAATTTTGAAATATACTCGCCGTTTTCATCACCACTATACTGTGTGGGGCAAACGGTTAAATTAATGGCTGCATCAAGCTCCTTAAGAGAAGAATAAACTCTGTTAACAAGGTCTACGTGAGCATCAATAATGCTTTCGTAGGCAGCCTCATCATCGTCATATTGGAAATCCCAAGGAATATCGTCAAGTAAAAGGCCGAAATTGCGTACACCAATATTATAAATGCTTTTAAATTTGGCTAAAAGGAGTGAAAAATCCTCCTCACTTGTGTAGTGGTAGGTAAGGCCCGGCCCAACTGCCCAATAAAAGCGCATATAATTTTCACTTGCCAAATCAAAAAGCGCCTTTAATTCTGCAAGCTCCTTTTCGGGGTAAAGCTCACGCCATTTTTCTCTGTGGTAAAGGTCATCCTTAGGGGCGTAGTAAAAGGTATTCATTCCGTTGGCAGCCATAAGCTTCATAACGGAGCGTCTTTTTGAGCTTTCCCAGGTAGGGCCGTAAAACCCTTCAATATACCCTCTTTTTTTGAAAAGTGGGTAGTCCTCAACGGTACTTTCGTAAAGCTCGTTTGCAGAAATTAACTTACAAAGGGTGTGGGCACCCCTGAAAAGCCCTACGGCTGAAGGTGCCTTTACGGTGATTTCAGTTTTTAATATATCAATATAATATTTTTCCTGTTGCTCCTCTTGTGGAAGTAGGGTAAAGGTAACGGGAATGCCCTCGCTTGTAGGGATGGAATATTCGCTAAATACTCTTTCTACATCAGCATAATCGCCCTTTAAAAGCACGCCCTTAATATTAAGGCGACCACCTTTGAGAGTGTATTTTTGAGGTACGGGGTAAATCACAGGTGCTTTATCTCCCTTCTGTATTTTTCTATAAGAGTATTGTTTATTTTGTCGCCACCGTCAACGTTTGCGCTGCAAAAATGGTCAGGGTAAAATTTTTCATCTGCACAGATTTCAACTGCTCGTGCAACTACAGCATTTAAAATTGCTGCCCCTGCTACAGTAGAGGTTGCGCATATTTTACCTTGTACGCCGTCTATTTCTATACAGGCATCACCGTTGCAGCCACAGTTATCTAAAACGATATCTGCAAGCTCCCAAAGGCGCTTGCCACAGGGGTGACGGCTTTCTGCAGCATTCGAGTGGGCGAGGCTTGTAAGGGCAATTACGTTAACCCCACGCTCCTTGCAAAGCAGAGCCATATCAACTACCGCACCGTTTCTGCCCGAGTTTGAAATAATTACGATTACATCTTCATTTGTAATTGCATAGGAATCAAAAATCTCACCTGCAAGTCCTTCCTTTCGTTCTGCGACGGTGCTTTCGGAGGCGCTTACGTGGAGCATTAGCTCCTCTACAAAAATGGGCTGAACGTTCAAAAGTCCGCCTGCTCTGTAAAAAAGCTCCTCTGCTAACATATGGGAGTGGCCTGTGCCGAAAAGAAAGATTTTTTTATTGTTCTTTATTGCATTTGCAAAAAGAACGGCTGACTCCTCAATTTGCTGTGAGCAGTTTTTTTCAATTATGCTTAAAATGCTTTTTATATTTTCAAAATACTCGTTGTGCTTCATTTTTATTGCATCTCCCTTGCTAAATCAAGCGCAATTTCTTCAGGGGGAGCTTTAAGCAGCTGTATATTAACGTTTGAAAAAGCCTTTTCCACCTGCTGTGAAAATTCTGCTCTGAAAATTTGAGAATTTTCAAAAACGCCACCATACAGGGCAAGGGTGCCACAGGCTTTAGCTCTGTTTAAAAGGGTGATAACAGTTTTACTGAATTTTTGAGCTTCAAGCTTTATAATTTCAACAGCAGCTTCACAGCCCTTTTGTGCTAAAGCATCTACCTCTGCGCTGAATTTTGCAATATCTGCCTTTGTAGTAGAAGGGTTATAAATATAATCAATAGCTTTTCTAAAATCCTCTATGCCGAAAAAGCTTTTTGCAGCTTCTAAAAGTGGGTGAGAGAGATTTTTATCTGTATACTCACAGCAAAGCCTGAGTGCGCTAATGGCAATAGCATATGCAGAGCCCTCATCACCTAAAACGTGACCCCAGCCACCTGTAGTGATTGATTTTTTGTTTTCATCAAGGCCTACAGCCATTGAGCCTGTGCCACAAATGGCAACAGCATCACACTCTGCCGACATTAAAGGGATAAAAGCATCGCTGTTCATATATATTTTTTGCGAGTTGATTATTTCGCCACAAAGTGCTTGCGTTGTTTTTTCGTCTGCTTCACCATCTAAAGCAGAGCAGCCGATTACAGCCACCTTAAAAGAGGAAACGCCACAGCTTTGCTCTATTTCACTGATTATTGCTTTAAGATTTTCACGGCTGGTGCTCATACCAACGGCGTAAAAATTAATTGTTTCGCCTGTTACACGGCAAATTATTTTGCCACACCCATCGCAAACGGCAGCCTTAGTTTTTGTGCCACCACCATCTATTCCTAAAAAGTAATTCACAGCGTAGCCTCCTTTACGGAATTAATAAGAGTCTGCATTCCGTCAAGAATTGCCCTTGCTGTGTACGGGCCTGTTGAGTTTGTTTCCTCGTAGTGATTTCTGCCAAAACGGTCATCGCCTGACTTTATGTATGGAATATCCTTGTTTAAGATAAAATCGTTATCGGGGATAATATAGCCAAGCTCATCGTTGCAAAGGCCAACAACAAAATTATGCTTGCAGGGAGTTTGGTTGCAAAGAACGTTGTAATCAGCCTTGTCACCTGTGGCAGATTCCTCTGCAGAGTGAAAGCCACCGTTCCAAAGCTCGGGGAAAAGCTCACCGGGAATAAGGAACATACCGATTTGCTCGTTGCCAAGCTCTATATAGCCGATTTCTGTGCTTAAAAGCGCTTGACTGCGCTTTTCACTACGGAAAATATCGTTATTAAAAACCTTTAAAATTCTTGCAAGGATTAAAACGAAGTTTTCGGCCTTAATCTTTAAAGGTACAGAGCGCACGTTTATAAGTGGTGCAATTTCTTCCTCTTGAATAAGGGAGTTTGCAATTGCGCCAACCTGCTTGCCAAAATCCTTTGTGTATGCCTCGCAGTCAATTTCGTTACGATAAACCTTTTTTATTTCCTTTGCAGAAATCATACCACCTATAGCACCGTTTATATAAATAACCTCTGTGTTTTCGTTGTGGCTTTCAATTTCTCTAATCATATAGCAGGGAAAATCAGCACTTATCTGCGTTGTTTTACTGCCTAAAAGCTCTGCATGGCAGGCAAAATTAATTATTTGAATATTTTTACTGTGGTCAAAGGACTTAAACGTAATTTTTGTAAGATTTTCATCGAAGCAGTCAGGCTTTCTGTGGTCATAGAGCATATCCTCAGTAGCGCAAACGGAGTAAAAAAGCTTACCCTGTGTACGGTTTTGGTATGCGCTAATAATTGCTTGTGCAGTTTTTTCCTTTAAAAATGCAATATACTCTGCATCTTTACCCGATTTGTAAAGTTTTTCGCCCCACAGGCCCTGTGTATCTACAGCAGAGTGGGAGTGGGTGGCGCAAATGGAGATTGATTTAATGCCTTGCACCTTGCCACTTTCCATAACGAGCCTTCGTATATCGTTTACATCGTGCCTGCTAAAGCCTACTGAGTCTATACTGCAAATAATTACGCCACCTCTGCCTGTGTTATCGTCAATAAACACAGCACGGGCATACATATCATCAAGCACACCTTTAGCAGGGTTGTTGGAGTCGTAGCCTGCAATAAAATATTTGCGAGAAGTAACGTCGGCAGGTGTAACCACCTCTTTACCGAAGCCACAGGTAAAGTGCTCACCACAGGTTTTTGAAAAAACCTCATCGCCCGAGAGCATATATTTATCTGCTGCTTCGGGGGTAGTAAAATGTTTTTTTGGAAGAAGGGAGATTATAGCCTTTGAAAGGCCTCCCACAGCCTTGCCTAAAATTTTATCGAAATTCATAAGCATTCTCCTGAATTTAAAATACTCTATAATAATTATACATACACTATAAATCAATTTCAATATTGAAAAAGTATAATAAATAATGTATGATTATGTGAGGAATGCATTAAAAATTAGGAGAAAGCAAATGATTGAGATAAGAAAATTTGAAGCTAAAGATTACGAGGACGTGCAGTACGTGTGCCTACATTGTGAGGATGCACCTGAGGACCCACCTGAGCTGCAGGAGTTTGTGCTACACACGTTTTGCGATTACTACATAGATAACGAGCCTGAAAATTGCTTTGTGCTTTCAGATGACGGTAAGGCTGTAGGCTACGTTATTTGTGCAGAAAATTACGATAGGTACAAAAAAATATTCGATGAAAAATACTTGCCACTTAACGAGCACCTTTCCGAGGGGCTTTATAACTGGGCAAAAAATTCTACAGTTTTACAGGCAAAGTATAAAGAGGAGTACCCTGCGCATTTGCACATAGATTTAGCGCCACCATACCACCACAAGGGCTACGGCACACAGCTTATAAAAGCACTTTGTGAGCACCTTGCAAAAAAGGGTGTTAAGGGCGTTATGCTTACGGTTGGCAGTAAAAACGTTAATGCAGTTAAATTTTACACAAAGTGTGGCTTTACCTTGCTTGAGCAAATCGGCGAGGTAAACGACGGCGAAATAGCTTTTGGAATTAAGTGTATTTAGTCGTTAGTCGCTTGTTTTGGAGGAATTTATGTCGGAATTACAACAAGCAATAAATCAAATATTTTCAAATACCATAACCAAGGCCGTTATAAGCAAGCCTGCCCAAAAATCGGCAGAATTTAAAAAAATTACAATAAGCCGTCTACCTAAGGTATATCAGCTTGCAAAGTATACCGAAAAGCAGGTTTTTCACGAAAACGTAGGCTTTGATGATATTGCTCAAAGGTGCCTTCAGCTTATGGAGGGTGGCTACCTTCAGCTTAACGCCTGGAGCGACGAAAAAGAGTTTTCGCTTATGGTTTCCAAAAAAGGCAAGGTGTTTTACAAGGCAAAGGGCATAAAGGCACATTCACCTACGGTTACTGTTGAGCATAACAGGCAAAAGCAATACATTATCCCCGAGGGCAAGGTGATTGAGCCCCTTGTGGATATGGGCATATTTACAAAAGAGGGCAAGGTAGTTGCCTCAATGTACGACAAGTACAAGCAGATTAACAGGTTTATTGAAATAATTGATGATGCTGTGCGCCAGCAAAGCCTTACAAAGCTTAATATTATAGATTTTGGCTGTGGTAAATCGTATTTAACCTTTATTGTGTACTACTATCTTACTGAAATCAGGGGAATAGATGCACAAATTATAGGTCTTGACCTTAAGGCAGAGGTTATAGAAAAGTGCAACAAGGCAGCACAAAAATACGGCTATAAAAAGCTGCGCTTTGAAATGGGCGATATAAACGGCTTTAAGTGTCCCTTCGACGTGGATATGGTAATAACCCTTCACGCCTGCGATACGGCAACGGATTATGCTCTTTATAATGCTATAAGCTGGGGCGCAAAAATGATTTTTTCCGTACCCTGCTGTCAGCACGAAATAAATCAGCAAATTAAAACAGAAAATTTAGCGTTGCTTACTCGCTACGGCATAATTCAGGAGCGCTTTTCTGCCTTGCTTACAGATTCTGTAAGGGCAAACCTTTTAGAATACTGTGGCTATAAAACACAGCTTTTAGAGTTTATTGACTTTGCACATACGCCTAAAAACATACTTATACGTGCAGTTAAAAAGGGTAGCACCACAAGTGCTACAAAGCAAAAGGCTTTAGCAGAGGTGGAGTCGGTTATTGAGGAATTTAATATTTCGCCCACTCTTTACAAGCTACTCATAAAAGAATAAAATCAACGGTCTTTTCATTTTACTGTGGAAAGACTGTTTTTTATACAACACCTGTTGAATGATTTGTGTTAACACAAAATTCACTTGACTTTATAACGAAAAACAACTACACTTTTTCTATGTGGATATTTATACTATTATAATATAGCGTGAAGGGAAGGCGGTTAAATGGGAAAGCCTTGCGAATATCTTTCAAATATGGCGCCAATAAAGCTGGCAACAGATTTGCCCTTTGATAAAAACTGGCTGCAATTTTACGGCGAGATGCCAGAAAACCTTGAATACCACCAAGGGTCAATTTACGATATGCTCTACGATGCAATAAGAGCATACCCAAATTACCCTGCAATGGAGTATTTTGACGTTGTTTACTCTTACAGAGATTTAAGCGAGCATATTGAGGAGGTGGCACAGGCACTTTTAGGGCTTGACGTTGTTCCGAATGAAAGCGTTACAATTTGTATGCCAAATATGCCTGAGGCAATTTTCCTTATTTATGCAATTAACAAAATAGGCGCTGTTTGCAACGTTATTCATCCGTTGAGTGACCACGATGATATTGTTAGTGCAGTTGAGTCCTCAAACTCCTCTTTGATTTTTACAACAGACGTTTCTGCGCTAAAGGTGGAGGGCGTTAAGGCAAAGGTTGTTGTTTGCGAGGTTTCAAATTCTATGAAGCCTTTGCTTCGCACAGCCTATAACCTTAAAAACAGAAAAGCCCTTCGCTATCCGTCTAACTTTATCCGTTGGAAGGACTTTTTAAACAAAAGGGTTGCCTACGGCCATATTATCAAGCGCACTAAGGATGACCCTGCAGTTATTATCTACAGTGGTGGCACTACAGGTAAATCAAAGGGTATTGTGCTTTCAAACCTTTGCTTTAACTCACTTGCTACACAGTGCTATGCAGTTTGTAAAGAGGCGAGGGCAGGTAATTCAATTTTATCTGCATTACCTATTTTCCACGGCTTCGGCTTGTGCGTAAGCATACACGTGCCACTTACCCTTGGCCTTAAGTGTATACTTTTGCCAAAAATCAGCGTTGGTGATTTAAACAACACCATAAAGAAGAAAAAACCGAACCTTCTGCCTGCAATACCAACAATGCTTAAGGCTATGACAAATAACCCGTCCTTAGGACCCGATAGCCTCAGCTCCGTTAAGGTAATACTTTCGGGTGGCGACTATTTGAGTGATGACGTGCGAGAAAAGGTGCTTACATACTTTAAGGCATGTGGCTCCGATGCACACATTCAGGTTGGCTACGGCCTTTCCGAGGCAACGGCATTTATTGCTGCTACTGCTGAGACTATTGAGGAAACAGATAACTTAGGTATTCCAAACCCTGATAATATTATTAAAATATGCGACCCTAAAACAAACGAGGAATTACCTGCAGGTACAGTAGGCGAAATTTGTGTAAATGCTCCAACTGTTATGATGGGCTACCTTAACGAGCCTGAAGAAACAAAAAACGCTTTACGAGTACACCAGGATGGCTACACCTGGCTTCATACAGGAGATTTAGGCTTTGTGGATGAGGGTGGTGTTCTCCACTTTACCTCTCGCCTTAAGAGAATGATTATTTCTAACGGCTACAACATTTATCCAACAGAACTTGAAAACGTTATTAACAAATGCCGTTTTGTTGCATCAAGCGTTGTTGTAGGTGTTAAGGATAGAGTACGCCAGGAGGCACCAAAGGTAATTATTGTGCTTCAAAAGGGTGTGCAGCGCACAGCCGAGGTAGAAAAAGAAATTATTGAATTCTGCCGTCAGCACATTGCAAAAAATGCTCAGCCTACAGAGTTTGAATTTACCGATGCATTGCCAACTACAAAAATCGGTAAAGTAAACTACCGTCAGTTTGAGGATAGAGATACAGGGGAGGAAGCTCCCACAGATGACGCTCCTACCGATGAAACAGCAGAATCACCCACAGAGGATTCTACAGTTACTGCAGCAGAGGAATAAAAGAGTAAAAGGAATGTAAGCCCTTCGCTTGCATTCCTTAAATTTTTATTGATTTTAGTTAATTTTTGTAATATTATAATTTTACATTATGAATTAAAAGGAGATAATACTATGGCATACGCTTCAGCCTTTTGGGCAGAAATTACCTCGCTTATAATGAGCATAATTATGTCCTTCGGCCTTACCTTTGGTGTTTTTACACCTTCCACAACAACAGAAGCACAAAAATATTACAACCAAGATATTAAAAATGTAATTTTTTTGATTGGTGACGGTATGGGTGGCAACCACCTTGAAAAAACAAAGGCAGAGAAAAACGTTTCACTTGTTATGGAAACAGTAGATTACAGAGGCTCTGCACAAACACGCTCACTTTCAAACTCCGTTACAGATAGCGCAGCAGCAGGTACAGCCCTTGCAACAGGCTCAAGAACCTCAAACGGCGCAATCGGCGTGTATATGACAGACCTTACAGCAACCTTCTCTTACCCAAAGAGCCTTACAGAGCTTTGTAAAGAAAACGGTATGCTTACAGGTGTTGTTACAACAGACGAAACCTCAGGTGCAACACCATCTGCATTTTCTGCTCACGAAAGTAACCGTGACAGAGCCGAGGCAATATCACTTGACCAGCTTAATTCTGATATTGACTTAATTTGGGGCGCAGAAAACGGCTACGTTACAGCGGGCGAAGCAGGTGCAGTAGGCTTTGAATACGTTAAAACCTACGAGCAAATGATGGCACTCCCCGAGGGAGGCAGAAGCTTTGCACAGTTTGATAATGCTTTGTGGACGCTTGAGCAGTCCGACAAGCAAACACCTACACTTAAGCAAATGACAATGAAGGCAATCGATATACTTGACGATACCGATGAAGGATTTTTCCTTATGGTTGAGGGCGCACATATAGATAAGCACTCCCACGATAATTTGGATGAAGAGATGATGGAAGCGCTTATGTCCTTTGATGAAACTATTGAGGCTGTGCTTGAATACGCTAAAAACGACGGCGAAACACTTGTTGTTATTACTGCAGACCACGAAACAGGTGGTATAACACTTGAGGGTGATAAATACGTATTTACAAAAGGCTCTCACTCAAATGCAAACGTGCCGGTTTTAGTATACGGCTCCGATAATTTTATTAACCGTGGCGAGGTAGTAAATAACTACGAGCTTCCAATAAGAGTTGCATACACCTTAGGCTTTGCAGATGACCAGTTCCCGTTTGAGGTAGTTAATAGCTAAAGGAAAAATCAAGAATTGCGGGGAAGCTTTAATTAGCTGCCAGTCGCCAGCCTCCAGCTGCCAGAGCTTCGCACTCGATATGCCTGTCGGCTCGATATGTGCCTTCGGCACGAGATACGGTGGGTAGTTCTCTTGCCTTTATTCTTCACTAAAAGTTAAAGGATAGTACATTACGAGAATGTACTATCCTTTTTTCTATCTATTTAATTATAACAATCAAACAGCAATGCCCTTAAGAGTTCTGAGGAGCATTTTGAGGAAGGAACGGATAACTGAAATTACGTCAACAGGAGCAGGGTTAAATGCGCCTCTGTTAATAAGGTCATCCATATTACCGTCATCACAAACAAAAGCCTGTGTAAGTGTTGTACCACCTTCGCCGTTAAGCTCTGCACGAACGTAGCAGCTGATATCATCAGAGTAGTCAGCGAGCTTAATTGTAGAAGCTACAACGCCGTTTGTTGAAACTGAATCTGTCTGAAGTGTAACACCATCAGCAATCCACTTAATTCTATCTGTGTTTTTACCAATGATTGTGATTGTATCTGCAGCATCGTCAACGATTATGCAGGTAACTGTTGGGTATTCTACTGCGTCACCAAGTCTTTCGCCTGCTTCATATCTTGAAACTGCGAAGAACTGTCCGTTTTCCATAGCAGCACGGAGGTTTTCAGGTGAATACTCAGGAAGAACGAAATCCATAAATGATGTGTCAATATCGTAGTATCCGTGAGCATCGTTGTTAGCAAAGCCCCAAACGTTTCTGCCTTCAGGGATAATAACCTGAAGAAGCTCATCCCAAAGAATACGGTCGCTACTTGTAGGACGGTCGAAGGAGTTGTAAACCTCAATACCAAGGCAGGAAGGATACTTACGAAGAGCCTTTGCAAAGAACTGAACGTTGCCTGGGTCTGTTGCGATTTGGTAGCCCTTTGTCATTTCATCACCGTTAGGTGTGAGCATTACGTTGCCATCCTCATCGTAAACAAGCTCGCCGTTTGCTGAGCCGAGCCAGTCACCTGGGTGGTTGATGTGAGAAATGCCGCCTGCAGCCTCAATCATACCAATCATTGTTTCGAAGTCGCCCTCGGTACCCATAACGCCTTCTGTTCTGTTGTCGTTCATAAAGTAGCCGTTAATGTGGTTTTTCTGTGCAACAAGGTAGTTGCCTTCGATAGCGCCTGTAACACATTCCATACCATTTTCTACAGTACGTCTTGTGTAATCATCTTTATATGTACCGTTAAGAATTGCCTCAAACTCTTCATCAGAAAGGTGTGACTGCTCATTGAGTAAAGCATGGTTGTACTGGTAAAGAGCAAGAAGTGTTGGCTGCTCATTCCACGGAACACCAATAACACCGTGGTCAGACATAGCAAGGATATCGAAATCCTGGTTATAGTGCTCCTTAACCATTGAGCTTAAGTCAATATAAGCATCACTATAGGTTGAGTGAGTGTGAAGGTTTGTTTTGTAGTGGTGGTCATCATCTGCAAGGAGTGCTGTAACACCTGCATATGGGTTAGTAATTTTGTATTGCTTTACTGCAGCTACAGATGAAATCTGTAATACACTGAAAAGCATAACAAGCACCATTGTTAATGAGAATAACTTTAACATAGTTTTTTTCATAGGATAATCCCCCTTTATAAAAATGATTATACCATATTATATAATAAAGTCAAGATGGGGATTTAGTAAAATTAGGAAATAAGAATGAGAAATTAGGAATTTAGGGGAAGCTTAATTAGCCACCGGTCGCCAGCGGCCAGCTACCAGAGCTACGCAAAGGCGGTTTCTAATAAAAAGAGCTGTGCCTTACGACACAGCTCCATTTATTAGATTTAATCTTAATACATTCCGCCGCCCTGTGCTGCAGCTGCCATAGCTGCTGCGTTTGCAGCGTCTGCTGCAGGGTCCGGCTTATCTGCAACAAGGCTCTCTGTTGTGAGCACCATTGCTGCCACGCTTGATGCATTCTGTAATGCAGAGCGAGTAACCTTTGTTGGGTCAAGAATACCTGACTCGGCCATATCTGTATATTCCTCTGTTGCAAAGTTAAAGCCGTAGCCAACCTTGCCTGAACGAAGAATGCCGTCAATAATTACAGAGCCCTCAAGACCTGCGTTTGCAGCAATTTGGCGAACAGGCTCTTCAATAGCCTTGCGCACAATTTTTGCACCTGTAATTTCATCTGCATCTGTAAGGGTTGCAATAAAGCTGTCAAGTGCAGGTATTGCGTTAAGCAGAGCAACACCACCACCTGCAACGTAGCCCTCTTCAATAGCAGCCTTTGTTGCAGCAAGGGCATCCTCAATACGGAGCTTCATTTCCATCATTTCTGTTTCTGTAGCAGCACCAACACGAATAACTGCAACACCACCTGCAAGCTTAGCAAGTCTTTCCTGAAGCTTTTCTCTGTCAAAGTCAGAGGTTGTAACCTCAATTTGAGATTTAATCTGATTTACTCTTGCAGCAATTTCAGCAGGGTTACCTGCGCCGTCAACAATAATTGTTGTTTCTTTAGAAATTTTAATCTGTCTTGCACGGCCAAGCTGAGCAACCTGAGCATCCTTAAGCTCAAGGCCAAGCTCCTCTGTAATAACCTCGCCACCTGTAAGAATAGCGATATCACGGAGCATTTCTTTTCTTCTGTCGCCAAAGCCGGGAGCCTTAACACCAACACAGGTAAATGTACCTCTGAGCTTATTTACAAGGAGAGTTGCAAGTGCTTCGCCCTCAATATCCTCAGCAACAATAACAAGCTTTTTGCCTGCCTGCACAATTTTTTCAAGAAGAGGAAGAATTTCTTGGATTGAAGAAATCTTTTTATCTGTAATAAGAATGAATGGCTCATCAATAACAGCCTCCATTTTATCGGTATCTGTAACCATATATGGAGAAATGTAGCCACGGTCAAACTGCATACCCTCAACAACGTCACAGCTTGTTTCTGCAGTCTTGCTTTCTTCAACTGTAATAACACCGTCTGCAGTAACCTTTTCCATAGCCTCTGCAATAAGTGTACCAACGCCCTCATCTGCAGAAGAAACAGTTGCAATTCTTGCAATATCGCTTGAGGATTCAACAGGCTTTGAGTTAGCCTTAATAGCTTCTACAACGCAAGCAACTGCATTTTTTATACCCTTTTTGAGTACCATTGGGTTTGCACCTGCAACAACGTTTTTCATACCCTCACGTACAAGAGCCTGTGCAAGGAGTGTAGCTGTTGTTGTACCGTCACCTGCTACGTCGTTTGTTTTTGTAGCAACCTCTTTAACGAGCTGTGCACCCATGTTCTCAAAAACGTCTTCAAGCTCAATTTCTTTTGCGATAGTAACGCCATCGTTTGTAATAAGAGGAGCGCCGTATTTCTTATCGAGAACAACGTTTCTGCCTCTTGGGCCTAAAGTGATTTTAACTGTGTTTGAAAGCTTGTCGATACCTGCCTGGAGTGCACGGCGAGCTTCTTCACCATAAATAATCTGTTTTGCCATTTGTAAAACCTCCGAGAAATAAAAAGTAAAGATACTGGGAAATTAATTATTCAACAATTGCAAGAATGTCGCTTTGGCGAACAATAATAAGTGCTTCGCCGTCAATTTTAACCTCTGTGCCGGAGTATTTGCTAAGGATAACCTTATCGCCAACCTTAACCTCCATTTTGATTTCCTTGCCATCAACAATAGCACCTGGGCCTACAGCAATAATTTCTGCAGTTTGTGGCTTTTCCTGAGCAGCGGCTGCAAGAATAATACCACCCTTTGTTGTTTCCTCTGCTTCGCAGAATTTAAGAACAACTCTGTCGCCTAATGGTTTGAGTGTCATAAAAATGCCTCCTAAAAATATATGTAAAGTTATTTTTGTATAGATATATATTATATTTCTTTTGGAATAAATTATCAAGTCTTTTGATGAATAAAAGGGTAAATAAAATGTTAACTAAAGTGTTTGACATATAATGACTAAACTGATAATATTAAATAAGATGTACTAAGTAATAGAGGGTTGGTAAAATGACCAACGTTAAAACGGAAGATAGATAGGGCAAAATTGTAAAGCTTTTGCAAGTGCTATCTTTTATTTTTATGCCGGTAACCCTTGTTGTATGCATAGCGCAAAGCATTTTAAGCTTGTAGATTGCAAAAATAATTCCGAAAAAGAAACGGAGGAAATATAATGAAAAGCTACGATGTAATCGTAATCGGTGCAGGTAACGGTGGCCTTGCGGCTGCTGCAAACTGTGCTAAGGCAGGTCTTTCAACGCTCCTGCTTGAAAGGCACAATATCCCCGGTGGCTCTGCAACGTCATTCGTTAGGGGCAGGTTCGAGTTTGAGCCATCACTCCACGAGCTTGCAGGCATTGGTGATGAAAAAGAGGCAGGCACTATTGAAGAGGTATTTAACCGAATAGATGCAGATGTTGATTGGTGCAGGCACGATTCAACCTTCCGCCTTGTTGTACCTGCAAAGGAGGGCGATGAGGATGCATTTGTAAACGAGGACGGCGTGCTCGTTACAGTAGATGCCCGTATGCCTGTTGGCTTTGAGGCGTTTTCAAGAAAGCTTGATGAGCTTGTACCCGGCTCATATGAAAGCTGTAGAAAAGCCTTTGACCTTTCAATAAATATGTTTAAGGCCTTCGACTGTATGGAGGACCTTTCAAAAATACCGGGCAGTCTTAAGGACGTGCCTGACATTATGCGAATGGTTTCCCACACAATGACAGAGGCACTTGATACCTTGGGTATGCCGAAAAAAGCACAGGATATTTTCAATACGTATTGGTGCTATATGGGCTCACCTGCATCACAGTTCGATTTCCTTTATTACCTTTGCGTACTCCACAGCTACGTAAGGAGTGGTACAGGTATTCCAAAGCTTCGCAGCCACGAAATGAGCCTTGCTATTGATAAGAAAATCCGTGATTTCGGTGGCGAGGTTTGGTATAATTCTGAGGTTACAAAGCTTATAATGAAGGATGGTAAGCCTGTAGGCGTTGAAATTAACGGCGAAAAAGTGGTTTACGGCAAGTACTTTATTTGTAACAGCTATCCATACAAGGTATTTACAGAGCTTTTAGATGAAAAAGACGTTCCTGAAATGCAGTTTAAAATGCTTAATGCAAGAAAAACTGCTTGTACACTTACAACCGTTTACCTTGGTATGAACAAAACAAAAGAGGAGCTTGGAATTAAAGACTACTCCATATTCATAGCTCCCGATTCTGACTCCGATAAGCAGTATGAGGCAGCACAGAATTTCTTTAGCGGCTACTGTATTATTAACTGCCACAACGAGATTATTCCTGATTGTTCCCCTGAGGGCACAAGCCAGCTTTTCCTTACAACAATGACCTTTGGCGACGTTATGAAGGATATAAAGCCACAGGATTATAAGAAATTTAAAACAAAGGTTGCAAGGGATATGATTGAAACCTGTGAAAAGGCTCTCAACATTTCAATTACACCATATATTGAAGAGATTGAAATTGCCCTTCCACCAACCTTTGCAAGGTACCTTAATACACCACTTGGTACACCTTACGGTTATATGCTTGAAATGTGGGATAGTATGCTTCCAAGAACAATACAGTACCTTAAGGACCAGCCATTCCCTAACTTCTATTTCTGTGGAGCAACACAGGAGCGTGGTGACGGCTACGGCTGTGCATACTATACAGGCGAAAAGGCAGCAGGCCTTGTTATTAAAAAAGTGAAGGAGGGCAAATAATATGGCAAATCTTAAAAAGCTTAAGGGCTTAAAGTTTATAAAAATGCTTCCTGACCGTCAGGCAAGATTTGAAAGTGCAAAGGCAGAGGCACCATCATTTTCAGATAATGCTACTGCACTTGCAAGGGCTCTCCACCCAAAGCGCCAATACCTTAAAATTGCACAGGTAATTGAAAGGGGCGAGGACTGTAAGAGCTTTGTGCTTGTTCCAAATGCAGAAAAGGGCACAACACAGCTTGCATATTTCGGCGCAGGTAAATATCTTACAGTTTTTGAAGAAATTGAGGGTATGCCTGTTACAAGAGCTTACTCTATTTCGTCCTCACCAAAGGATTCCCTTGAGGGCAAGTATGTGCTTACCATAAAGCTTGTTGATGGTGGCCTTGTTTCAAGATTTATTTTTGATAACTGGGTAGAGGGCAGAGAGGTAGAGGTTTCTGCCCCTGCAGGTAACTTTGAATACCAGGAGCTTCGTGATGCAAAAAATGTAATTTGCCTTGCAGGTGGTAGTGGTATTACTCCTTTCCTTTCAATGGCAAATGCTATTGCCGATGGCGATGAGGACTTTACAATGACTCTGCTTTACGGTAGCAGAAGCTACGATAATATACTTTTCCGTGAGGAATTGGCAGAAATTGAAAAGAAATGCAGTAAGGTTAAGGTTGTTCACGTGCTCAGCGCAGAGGATACGGATATTGAGGGCACAGAAAAGGGCTTTATTACAGCAGAGCTTATAAAGAAATATGCTCCCGAAAATGAGGAATATTCTGTATTCCTTTGCGGTCCACAGCAGATGTATGAATTTGTTGACAAGGAGCTTGAGAAATTAAACCTTCCAAAGAAATTTGTACGCCATGAAATGTTTGGCGAATTCCACAACCCTGCTTCACAGGAAGATTATCCACAGGGTGTGCCCGAAACAGTTAAAATTACTGTTAAATGCCAGGATGAGGTATTTACAGTTGAGGGCAGCACAGGGGATTCTGTTGTGCAGATTCTTGAAAAAAGCAAAATCGCAGTACCTACAAGGTGCCGAAGCGGTGAGTGTGGCTTCTGCCATTCACACCTTTTAAAGGGCAAAATCTACGTTCCTAAAAAGCTTGAATACAGACGCCTTGCAGACTATAAGTTTGATTGCTTCCACCCTTGCTGTTCATTCCCACTTACAGATTTGGAGATTGAAATCCCCGCAGCGAAGTGAGAATGGGGAGTTTAATTAGCTGCCAAAGCTTTGCTAAACCTAAAGTAATCGCGATAGCCTGACCCTCTTATGCCGTAGGCATAGGAGGGGGGACCATCGCTTGCGTTGGTGAGTGGTGCCACTGGCAGACGCATTTTCGTCCAAATAAACCAATAGCTTTTGCAAAAAAACAAAAACAAAAAATTTTTCAAAAAATGCTTGACATATATTTTCTTTTATGATATAGTATTCAAGCGTTGAGGCGCTGGTGTAGCTCAGTTGGTAGAGCAGCTGATTTGTAATCAGCAGGTCGGGGGTTCGAGTCCGTCCACCAGCTCCACTATCGACAAACTGAATAATTTATATGGGAGTGTACCCAAGCGGCCAAAGGGGGCAGACTGTAAATCTGTTGTCAGTGACTACGGTGGTTCGAACCCACCCGCTCCCACCAACAAAAAGCTCATTCTTCGGAATGAGCTTTTTGATTTATATTGAAAAATCTCAGCCGGGTGATATAATTAAACCGAAGGCAGGTGATTTTATGGAGCACAAAGAATACAGACGCATTGTTCCGGATTCGGAAACGGCGGTTCTTTTCGTCCATGGAATCGCCGGAACGCCTAATCATTTTGAAAAATTCATTCCGCTTGTTCCGGAAAAATATTCGGTTTATAACATTCTTCTTGACGGTCACGGCGGTAGAACCGAGGATTTTTCTCATACTTCTATGAAAAAATAAGTCGGAGGCCAAGCGGTC
>JAZNTU010000049.1:0-53468 GCA_045591945.1 Acutalibacteraceae bacterium
AGGGCAAGCATGACGGGCTTGTCGTGTGCGAAATCGAATTCGAAAGCGAGGCGGACGCAATCTCACTTGAAATTCCCAAATGGTTTGGCAAGGAGATAACTCACGATATTGAATTTAGAAATAAAATGCTCGCCCTAAAATAAAACACTTGACAAAATAATATATATTTGTTAAAATATCATAGAACATAAAAAATCATTAAAAGAGGAATTGAAAATGCAAATTTATGAAGAGCTCGTTGCTCGTGGGCTTATCGCTCAGGTTACAAACGAGGAAGAAATCAGAGAAATGGTAAATAATGGCAAGGCTGTATTCTATATCGGCTTTGACCCAACTGCAGATAGCCTTCATGTTGGACACTTCATGGCGCTTTGCTTAATGAAAAGACTTCAAATGGCAGGCAATAAGCCAATCGCACTTATCGGTGGTGGAACTGCATATATAGGCGACCCATCAGGCAGAACGGATATGCGTTCAATGATGACTAAGGAAACAATCGACCATAACTGCGAGTGCTTTAAAAAGCAAATGTCACGCTTCATCGAGTTTGGAGAGGGCAAGGCAATGATGGTTAATAACGCCGATTGGCTACTTAACCTAAATTATGTAGAGCTTCTTCGCGAGGTTGGCGCTTGCTTTAGCGTAAATAGAATGCTCACAGCTGAGTGCTATAAGCAAAGAATGGAAAGAGGACTCTCCTTCCTCGAATTCAACTACATGATTATGCAAAGCTATGACTTCTTGGAGCTATTTAGAACCTATGGCTGTAATATGCAGTTTGGTGGCGATGACCAATGGAGCAATATGCTTGGTGGTACAGAGCTTATCCGTAAAAAGCTGGGCAAGGATGCCCACGCTATGACAATTACCCTGCTCACAGACTCACAGGGTAAAAAGATGGGTAAAACAGCAGGTAACGCTGTTTGGCTTGATGCTAACAAAACAACACCATACGAGTTCTACCAATATTGGAGAAACGTTGCTGACGGTGACGTGCTTAAATGTATTCGTATGCTCACCTTCCTCCCACTTGAGCAAATTGATGAAATGGATAAATGGGAAGGCGCAGAGCTTAACAAAGCAAAAGAAATTCTTGCTTGGGAGCTTACAGCACTTGTACACGGCGAAGCGGAAGCAAACAAGGCACAGGATGCTGCAAAGGCTGTTTTCTCAGGCGCAGGTAACTCCGATAATATGCCTTCTACACAGCTCTCTGCTGAAGACTTTACTGATGAGGGCATTAACATCATTGATGCTATGATAAAAGCCGGTCTTTGCGCTTCCAGAGGCGAAGCAAGGCGCCTTATCGAACAAGGTGGCGTAAGCGTTGACGACGCAAAGATTACTGCTCCACAGCACGTTATCCCTGTTGCAGATTTTGAAAAAGGATTTGTAATTATTAAAAAAGGCAAAAAGGTATTCCATAAAATTATTAAATAATTGGAGGGTTAAATATGAGCACATTTACTAAAGCTTATTGCAGAACGTACCAAAAGGTAATGAAGGTTGCAGCCGGCGTACTTGACTGGACACCACCTAAGGTAACAAAGGGTCCCGGTGCAGTTAAGAAACTCCCTGAGCTTGTTAAGGCTGAAGGAATTGATAACGTACTTGTTGTTACTGATAAGGGCCTTATGGGGCTTCACTTATTAGACGGCCTTTTTGAGGGCCTTGAAGCAGCAGGCATTAAATACTCTGTTTACGATGAGGTACAGCCTAACCCAACAATTTACAACGTTGAGGATGCACTTAAAATCTATAAAGAAAACAACTGCCAGGGCTTTATTGCTTTTGGTGGTGGCTCACCTATGGACTGTGCAAAGGTTACTGCTGCAAGAGTTGTAAAACCAAACAAAACTCCATCAGATATGCGTGGTCTTTTTAAAATTCTTAAAAAGCTTCCACCCTTCTTTGCAGTACCAACCACAGCAGGTACAGGCTCCGAAACAACTATTGCTGCTGTTATTTCCAACCCTGATACACACGAGAAGAATGCTATTAACGACCCTAACCTTCGTCCAAAATACGCAATTCTTGACCCTGAGCTTACAATAGGACTTCCACCACACATTACCTCTACAACAGGTATGGATGCCCTTACACACGCAGTTGAGGCTTACATAGGTGGTAGCAACACAAAGCAAACCTTTGAGGATGCTAAAATTGCTACAAAGCTTATTTTTGAAAACATCGAAAAGGTTTACGTAGACGGCAAAAACCTTGAAGCCCGTGAAAATATGCTTGTTGCATCCTTCCACGCAGGCCTTGCATTTACACGTGCATACGTTGGCTACGTACACGCAATTGCCCACAACCTTGGTGGTATGTACGGTATTCCTCACGGCCTTGCAAACGCAGTTATTCTGCCTTACGTGCTTGATTACTTTGGCGAATCTGCTTATAAAAGACTTGCTGAGCTTGCTGACGTTGCAGGTGTTTCAGGTCCTGCACAGGGTGACAGAGAAAAAGCAAAGCGCTTTATAGCTGCCATTCGTGAGCTTAATGCAAAAATGAATATTCCAACAGGCTTTGAGCAGATTAAAGACGAGGATATTCCACTTATTGCAGAGCGTGCTTTAAAGGAAGGCAACCCACTCTACCCTGTTCCAAAAATTATGGACCAGGCTGAATGCGAAGCACTTATTAAGAGCCTTAAATTATAATTTTTAATTTATAGCATACAAAAAGGGGCTGTAAAAAAACGTTTGTTTTTTTACAGCTCCTTTTTAGGGGATAGGAAAAAAAGATGCAGAACGGACAAACCGAGCAAAAACAAGGCTTCAGACTTGTTTTTGTTTGCCCGAAGGCGTACAAAGGTACGTCGAGTGGCGAGGTTTGTTCGTAGCATAAAACTTGAAATTATTAATAATATTATTTTTTTCATATAGTTTAAGGGGTTCTTACAGGTATCAGTCCTGCAGGAACCCCCTTCACTTATATTGTTTTATGCGGTCTGCGCTTTTTTTACATCCCCTTTTTTTGCAAGAATATTTAATTTGACAATGCTTTATTTACGGCATTTTGGTAATTGACGCTTGTGATATATAAAAAATCATCATTCAGTAACCCTGCTGCACGCTTATAAATTTCTTCATCAAACTCTGCTTTTTCGCTTGCAACAAGTCCAATAGCTGTACAATCCAACGCATCAACGTAACCGTCGCCGTTAACGTCACCACCAAGCACAACGGTATATTCAACAAGCTTCTCGCCATTTTCAACAAACGAAAACTTTGAGCCTGTACCTAAAATATCATTAGAATTTGCTTGTGAAGAGCCTTCAATCACACAATACTCTTCATCAATATTAAGCATTTCAAGCGCCTCAATGCCATTTTGGTGGTTAAAGTACAAATATTCGTTTTCTTCATCGATTACATCTCTGCCTTTAAAAACAAGTAAATACGTATTTTTTATAAGATTACTTTTTATATTAACCTCATTACCGTTTTCCGTGCTTTTTGCAATACAATAATAGTATTTGTATATATGGTCATTATTCTCACCGGTAATAGGCATAAGGTAATCCTGGTCAGTTTTTAAAAGAACAGCATCGGAGCAATCCTCATTCCTACAGCCGTACCAATAATACACTGTATTAAAGCCAAGTGCATTAAACTCCAAAAACTGCCTGTACTTATATATAATTTTTGGCGTATTGGAAATAATGGGGTTGCTTTCATTAAACTCTTTATAATTAACACCGTTTGCCAAGCAGTATTTAGATACAACTGTACCTGCAGGTGAATAAATTGTTGAGGTTGTGCTGTTATCAATAGCGCCTGCTTTTACATTTGAGCCGATTAACACGTTGGCATTTTCAGGTACATCGTATATTTCCTCAACGTTTTCTAAAATCAAATTTGAGATTTCCATACCGTCAAAAGCATTTTCAGATATTTTTATAAGGTTTGGCATTTCAAGCTTATCGTAAACAATATCTGTACCGTAAAATGCCTGGCTACCAATAGAATATGGATTCAAGCGTTCAAGGTTATTTATGCCACTACATCCATAGAACGCCATATCGCCTATTGCAGGATTTCCGCTTAGCTCTACCCATTTAAGAGCTGTACAGTTATAAAACGCCTTAGCCTGAATATTTACAACCTCACCAAGCTCAGCGTAATTAAGCTTTATACAATTTTCAAATGCACCGGAGCCTATAACGCTTACTTGGGGTAACTTAACGCGCAATAAATTTTCGCAATTAGCAAATGCTTTATCCCCAACAGTTGATGCATTACAGTTAACCGAGGTTATACCACTATCCATAAATGCACCCTCGGCGATGGTATTAGCTGCGCTGATAATATATGAATCAGCCTCTGTAAGAGGGCAGCCCTTAAACGCATAGTGTCCAATATACTCTGCTTTTGAGAAGTTAGCGTAAACTAATGCTTTACAATCAGCAAAGGTATAGTCAGGCACTCTTGTTACACCTTGTGCGCTAAACCTACTCAAATTTTCAAGGTGAGCGAAGGGAGAGCTAACGCCGTTAGACGGTAACTCTTTTACTGAATCAATAACTATTGATTCAATATTAATACAACCGTTAAGGAAATCAAAATCAACCTGTTCAAGCTTAGGTGCATTAAAAATCTTTAATGCCGAACAACCACTAATTGCATTTTCACCTAAGGTTTTTACAGAGTTAATTTGAAGCTCCTCCAACGCAGTACACCCTCTAAGAGAATCCTTTTCAAGCGTTGTAACAAGATTTAAAGAAAGCTTTTTTAGAGATTCACAGCCAAAGAAGGCTCCCTCACCTATTTCTGTAACTGAATTCAATTGAACTGTTGTAAGCTTTGTTAATCCTTTAAAGCACTCCTTAGGAACAACGGTCAGCTTATCAAAGCGAGCCGATTCAAGATTTTTAAAATCATTAAATACAACACCGTCGAGTTTTTCAACCTTATCGAAATAAATTGAGGTAACTGTATTCTTTGCAGAGCCTAAAAAATCACAATCTATAACCTTTAAATCTAATATTTGCAAAAATGTTATATAGTTGCCGTTAAAGGCATTTTTACCTATTTTAGTTGCATACAAGTGCAAAGACCTTATATTACAATTTTCAAACGCACCTTCACCAATAATACGATTAACAGGTGAAAAATCAAATGAACTAAGCCATTTGCAATCCTTGAAATAATAATCAGGAATATATTTAACCATTGACGCTGAAAAGGATGAAACCCGAGGGAAAATAGTACTAACGTCAAAATTCTCGGGTAGCTCTGTTATACCACCGAATGATACAGAATCTACGTTAGGGTGGCTTGAAAACATATCTGCACTGATATTATTCATCCTTGGCAAGGATATGCTTTCTAACTTACTTGTATCAACAAAAGCTCCTTCGCCAATGCTTGTAGCCTTGTTGAAGCTTACTGTAGTGATTGCAGTATTTTTAAACGCATTATCACCTATTGTAACAACGTTTAAAAAGTTATACGTATTAAACATACCACAATCTGCAAATGCATTATCAGGTAAGCTTTTAAGGTACGGAGCAGAAAAGCTTTCTAAAAGTGGAAAAAAATGCACCATACCGTTTTCAGGGAAAGTGATTGTATTAGCAGCCGCAAATGAAAAGCTTTTTACTGCACAACAGTAAGAAAACAAATTCAAATCAATATCCGTAACACCGTCAAAGGCTATGCTCGTTACCTTGGTGCAGTAATCAAAGGCTGTTTGAGCTATGGAAGGTGTGCCGTTGCAAGTAATTGAGGTTATGCCTGACTTTTTAAACGAATTAGCATTAACAGTTTTTACACAATTAAAATAAAAACTGCTTAACTCCGAGCAGTCCTCGAAGGCAGAAGCACCAACTGTCTGCACACTTGATGAGTCTAACTGCTTTAACAAATCACATCCATAAAAACAGTAATCAGGAATTGTAACAATGCCTGTACCAAGTGTAACAGTAGTTAAGGCATTACAATTGTTGAAGGCGCTTGCACCAATTTCCACAGGTGCAGATGAACTAATTTTAACGGTAGATAATGACTCGAAACCGCTAAAAGAGCTTTCTGCTATTGTATTAACCGTACCTATAGTAAGGCTGGATAAAGCAGTACAACCACTAAAGGTGCTCTTGTATATTTGATTTACGGAATTAATTGCAACTGTTGTTAAAGCAATACAATCCTTGAAGGCGTTTTCACCAACCTCAACTATAGAGGGTGAGGTTACCGAAACGGTAGTTAAAGCGTCACAGCCACTAAAAGCACACTCACCTATTTCTGTTACGTTAGAAAGTAATATACCTGTTAAGCCTTTACAATTCAAAAAAGCGTTACTACCAATTTTTGTAGCTGTAGAAATAGCCGCAGTAGTTATAGCTGAATTTTCAAAGGCGTTACTACCTATTTCATTAACCATAGGTAAACTTAAATGTTTATAAGACAAGGTGTTTTTAAATGCACAATCGCCAACAGCTTTTACTCTGTTTGTTTCAAAAACGGCAAGACTTGTGCAATCTAAAAATGCATTAGCACCAATTTCAACAACCTCAATACCGGTAAATTCAACAAGGTTAGAGCAGCCCTCAAAAGCACTATCACCGATAATTTTTGCTTGAGGTGCAATAATGCGCGCAAGCTTTGTACAACCCTTAAAGCTATTTGCTTTTATTTCAGTAATAGAATTTTCAAAGGAAACTTTTGTTATTTGAGTGTTGTTGCTAAAGGCAGTTTCTGCAACAGATAAAATATGTGTGCCATTTACACACGAGGGAATATCAACCTCTGTTAAGTCGCCGTTATATTCAACAAGAGCGCCGTTTTCATCCACAATAAAATCATCAGCATTTCCGTTAACTCTTGTATACGTGCACGATGAAACCTCACTCATTAAATAACCGTTTTCAAGAGCAAATGCATTTACAGTTGTAGTTTCGGAAACGTAAAACGGTTCATAATAAGGGTGTACAACGGCAGAATTATCTGTTGTATAAAAAATATCTGCATTTTCAGCCGAACAAGTTATTTCTATTTTCATAGAGCCAACAAATGAACATTCTGCCAAAGATAGAACAGGCGCAGGAGTTGAAGCGCTTACAGGAACCTCGGTGCCAACCTGTATATGCTTTGCACGGTAGCTACCGTACATCCAAATACCCTGTTCAAAAAGCTGGGCATCTATCTCATCAGGCGTTAAGGTATCATCCTTTGCAAGTAAATACGCTGCAGCTGCACAAACAAAGGGTGCCGCCATAGACGTACCTGATGATACTTTATAGGTATTGTTTAAATATGAGCTAAACACCTGGTCACCCGGTGCGGCAATATCGCAAGGTGTGCCATAGTTTGAGGTGTCGGAAAGAAGCTTATCTATTGTGCAAGACATTACACAAATAGTTTCTTCAAAACCTGCCGGTGAATACGGATTTGCTTCAAGGTCTTCGTGTGCGTTACCTGCAGCAGCAACAACAGTAATGCCTTTATCATACGCTGCTTTAACGGATTCATAGAGAACATCACTTGTACCCTTCATTTGCATACTAAGGTTAATAATATCCATACCGTCCTCAACAGCGGCATCTATTGCAAGGGCAATTTGTGAGGCAGTACCCGAACCTGTAGAGCTTAACGCTTTGTATGCGTGAACAGTGACGTTATCAAGAGTATTTGAAACAATTATACCTGCAACGTGTGTACCGTGGCCTCTGTCGTCGTTGGCAGTACCATTATCATTTACCGTATTGATACCACTATCAACTACCCTGCCCTCTAAAAACTCGTGGTGTATTTCAACACCGGAATCAATAACAGCAATATCAACCTCATTACCGTCTGAATCAGCCTTAGCTTCAGTAAAACCGAATATATTAGACTGTATACTTGTAGGGAAATCTACTGCACTTTCGTATACAACACCTTCATCTGATACAGCCTCGTAAAGATAGGCATCCTCCTCGGCGTATTCAACAAAGCTTAAGGATGAATAATAATCAAGAGCCTTACGAGTTGACTCACGGTTATCAAACTGTAAAATATGTAAATCCTTGTAGCCGTAAATATAGTTAACAGAATCAAGTGGATTTAAAATAGCATCAGACTTTACTATAAGTCTGTTTGTATATTCAACTTGTTCTGTTTCATCTGTATGTTGAGCCCCGTACTCATTTTCGCCATTATTTGAGTATAGCAAATCTGCCTCGTCCTCAATAAAGGGCAAGGCATCATTTTCTGTTAATTCAACAAACTCACTTACAAATTTATCAAGTGATTTATAATCTGTATCATTAACTACAGCAGAGGATATTATGCTAAGTTGAGAAAGAATAATAGCTAATGCAATCGTTACACTAAAAAACTTTTTCATATTAGACTCCTCAAAAATCAAAATTTCTTTTACTTTTTTTATATCAAGGCTTTATTCACAGCAGCCTGGTAATCCGAAACAGAAATACCATCTGCACCATCAAGCATTTCGGCGGCAAGATGATTGTTGTTATTATCAAACGTTGCCCTCTCGTTTGATGCAAGACCAATATCAGTACAATCAAGAGCATCAATAAAACCGTCGCCGTTTACATCACCAACAAGGATAAATGTAAACTCCTTGAGTACCTTCGCACCATCATCTACAACGGCTACCTTTGAGCCTGTACCGTAAAAATCTACGTTGCTATATGAATTATTGGGTGTAACAACGCAATTTTCAGCATCTATGTATGTACCAGAAATCATTTCTGCTCCGTTAGCGCTATAAGAATAAATGTAAGAATTGGATTGGTCTATAGAAATATCCGGTGATTGAGAAACAACACAGGTAAAAGCATCTCTAATTACGTTACTTTTGATAATTACCTGATTGCCGTTCTCGGTGCTCTTGGCAATACAATAATAATATTTATATTGGATACCACTGTCATCACTATAGCTGGGTTTGAAGGAATATGACCCAGAATCAACTAAAACAGCATCGGAACAATCCTTTTCATTGCATCCGTACCAATCGTATGTCAAATTGAAGCCTATAACACGGAAATAATACCAAGATGTATATGAATTACTGATGCTTGGCGTGTTACCTGCAATAGCATTTTTTTCATTGAATTCAACATAGCTTACACCGTTAGCAATGCAATAATCTGAAGCAACGGTACCTGCAGGTGAATATATAGTTGATGTATTGACTGCATCTACGGAAAATTCGCTTATCTTCGAGCCAATTAATACTTTTCCATTTTCAGGTACATCGTGCATTACCTCAACCTTTTCAAAAACTGCAGTTTGACAGTATATATCTGCAAAACCGTTTTCATCAACACTGACAAGCTCTTCAAAAACTGCCGATGACCAACCGGATTTTGTACCACGAAGAGCATAGCTACCAAGCGTTTTAATTTTCAAACTACCGAATGTGTATATAACACCATCCGAATATATATCTTTAACGCTAAAGCTTCTACAACCATAAAAGGCTTTTTCTGCTAACTCAACCGGTGTGGCACCATTGTTCACATAACTCAAAGTACTACAACCTTCAAATGCACTTGCACCAATTTTTGTTACAGAGCCAAGGGTTAATGATTTTAATATTGTATTATTATAGAAAGCTTTTTCGGGAATCTCCTTCAGACTTGCAGCACTAAGTTTTTCAAGGTTAGGTATGGTGGAAAAAGAAAGGCTTGAAAAATCCTCAAGAGAATTCACACTAAGCGTTTTTAATTTTGAACAACCAACAAAAGTGTTATTATTAATATCTTTATACGAATCTATATTAAGTGATTCAAGCTTGGAAAATGACGATAAGCTGAAGTTTGATATACTTTCCAAGCTTGGCATACTGAGACTGGTTATAATTGCAACAGAAGAACCAAAAATATCACAATTAAGTTCTTTTAGGTTCACAAGGTTAAGCGGTGTTAATCGACAACCATCAAATGCACCAACACCGATTTCCTCAGCATAAAATGTACAATTTGATAAATCACGAGCTAAACCCACGCAATTTTGAAAGGCATATGCACCAATGCTTTTAGCACTTGGTAATGAAAGTAAAACCAAATTGTCAGTGAATGCAAAAGCATATTCACCAATGCTTGTAGCCTTTGGTAACGAAAGTGAACGTAAATTATCACAATTATAAAAAGCGTATGCACCAATGCTTGTAACATTTGGTAATGAAACTGTATGTAAAATTTTACACTCAGAAAGAAAATTATCAGGCAAAGAAACAATATTTTCACCTTTAAACGTGGTAAGCTTAGGGAATATTACACTTATACCTCGAACAGGAAAAATGATTTCCTTTGCGTTTGATAAAATTAATGTAGTAACTTTATTAAGTGTTAAAAAATAATTCAAATTAACATTTTCCATACTACTTAAAGAAATATTAGTGACATTAAGGCAATCAGAAAACGAATCAGGCGAAATTTCCATTATTGAATCACTTTCAATAGCAGTAAGACCTGTAGTTGCAAAAGCCCTTTCCTTTACTGTTACAAGAGCAGGCAAATCAATGGACTGAAGCGAAGTACAACCCTCAAATGCAGAAGCTTCAACAACAATTACCAACGGAAAATTATAACTATTTAAAGAAGTGCATTGCTTGAAGCAATATGAAGGTATAACCTCCAAATTCATTGCAGAAGCATAGTTCATATTAGAGCAACCAAAGAAAGCCCCTTCACCTATTTGTGTTGCACCAACAATAATCGACTGAAGATTAGTGCAGTTAGCAAACGCATAATCGCCTATTGTTTCGACATTACTAATCGTTATTGAAGAAATACCAGAGCTATTAAAAGCATTGGCTTCTATAGTTTTTAATAAAGGAATTCCAACGGTTTTTAATGCCGTTGTGTTTGCAAATGCACTTTCGCCAATATATTCAGCATTTGAAAAAGAAACAGTATTTAACTTTGTACAGTTTTCAAAAGCAGTTGCTCTAATATATTTTACTCCAGGTGCGCTAATGCTTAACAGATTTTCGCAGCCTGCAAATGCACTCTCACCAATCTCGTTAAGGCTTGTACCAAGTGTAATATCAGTAATGTTCTTGTTATCTTTAAATGCATTTGGACCAATTGTGTAAATTGTTTTGCCGTAAAAAGCTATTGGTACAGTAACAGATGCTTGGGTGCCATTGTACGCAACAAGAGTATTACCAACAATTTCAAAATCAGTATCATTCTCATAATCCATCTTGGTAAAGGTAACGGTTTTAATATTACTGTTAATCTTACCGGCTTGAACAGTAAATGCTGAAATCTTGGTAGTTTCAGTAATCAATATAGGTTCTTTATAGAGCATATATGTTGTTGAACTATTATAAAAATAATAGTAAACATCAGCATCATCTGAATCAGCAATTTCAACATACATACTACCAACAAATTTACCAGAGCTTGTAATAAATTGTGGAGTAGGTGCAAAATCATCTATTTGTATTTTCGTTGAAGGAATAACACATTTACCTGTTGGTGTATCAACACAGTCTTCAACACTCTGACCTAAAGCAGTTCTTATCTCTTCGGGAGTAAGAGTATCGTTTTTAGCCAATAAATATGCTGCTGCAGCGCAAATAAACGGTGCCGCCATTGAGGTGCCTGTGCTTAATTTGTAGCAATTGCCAATATATGTGCTCAAAACATTTTCGCCAGGCGCCGCAAAATCACACGGCGAGCCATAGTTAGAGGTATCTAAAATCTTTTTTCCATTCGAACAAGACATAACCGTAATGCACTCATCAAATGAGGCAGGAGAGTATGATACGTTAGTAATATCTGTGCCATTATTACCAGCTGCAACAATAACACATATACCTGCGTTATATGCCTTTTGAACAGCATTTTTCAAGGTTGCGCTTGTACCCCTCATAGACATACTAAGGTTAATAATATCAACCTCATCCTCAATTGCAGCATCTATTGCAAGTGATATTTGCGCAGCTGTACCGGAGCCTGATGCATTTAAGGCTTTATATGCATACACCGTAACATTTTCGAGTGTATTAGATACAATTATACCGGCAACATGGGTGCCGTGGCCTCGGTCATCGTTAGCAGTACCGCTGTTGCTAATAGTATCTATACCACTATCCACTACCCTACCTGCAAGGAAATCGTGGTTAATTTCAACACCGGAATCAATAACTGCAATATCAACATCAAGTCCATCAGACTCTGCCTTTGCAGTAATATAACCAAAACTACCCGATTGAACTGCCGTAGGATACTCTACAGCAGTTTCAAATATCACATCGTTACCATCATCTACAACAGCCTCGTGAAGATAAACATCTTCTTCTACATACTCGACACAATCTAATGAGGAATAATATTCAATGGCATTAAGTGTAGACTCTCTTGTTTCAAACTGAAGAATATGTAAATCATTGTAACCACTTACATAATCGACAGCATCTAAGGGATTTAAAACGGTATCAGACTTAACAATAAGACGATTTGTATACTGTGTTTGTTCTTTTGCTTCCGTTTGTTCGCTTTCTACCACTTTTTCGCCATTATTTGAGTATAGCAAATCTGCCTCGTCCTCAATAAAGGGCAAGGCATCATTTTCTGTTAATTCAACAAAATCACTTATAAAATCATCAAGTGTTTTACAATCAGTTTTGCTGAATGTTGCAGATGCAATTACGCTAAGCTGAGAAAGAATGATAGCTAATATAACAGCTACACTAAAAACTCTTTTCATCCAATCACCTCGAAATAGCTCGAACAAAAACTGAATTATTTGTTACGTTTTTTTAAGGATTTAGCTTTAATTTTATCGTAGGAACCAAAAATTATCATTCTAAGAATAGATGCTGCTATAATTCCACCACCAAGTGCAACAGCAACCTCTACTGTTAATAGCAGATTATGTCCTGCCTCAACATAGTTATTGTTCATCAGCTCACTCATTGTATAGTAGAGCGTTCTACCCGGCACAAAAACTATGATACCCGGTAACAAAAATACTGTTGACGGAGCCTTTGCTATTCTTGCGAAAACCTCTGCGCCAAAAGCACAAACAAAGGCTGCAAGAATATTAGGGCCTAACACTCCCTCAAAAATTTCTAAACCAATAAAATAAACTATACACGCAAGCAAGCCGTCTATACCTGCATAAACCCAATGCAAGGGCTTTAATCTGAAAAGAATGGCAAAGCCTACAGTACCAATAACGCCTGCAATTATTTTAATTATTATAGAAGTAATCATAGTAGCTTGATACCTCCAAACACCATAATAGCAGTAATAAAGCCAAAGGCTACCATAACTGCAGTTATAATCGCTTGTACAAGCTGAATAATACCCGAAACAGTATCACCAAAAAGCAAATCTCGCACAGCGTTACCAAAGGCAAGTCCCGGTATAACGAGCATAATTGTACCAATCATTATCATATCAAGATTTTGACCAAGACCCAGCCTATGCACAGTAAGGCCTGCAAATGCACCAATAAACGATACAACAATTGTGTAAAGCATATGGTTAACAAATTTAATTTTATGAAGATTTAGTGCCGATACAAGGAAGCCTGCAATAGCTGCAGCAAGGCCGTCATAAATTGTGCCACCAAAGAACACGGCAAAGCCACCTGCTGCTATAGTTCCACCAAGCAAAGCAAAAAATCTGTTAAAGGGCTTTGAATTAATTATTTCTTTAATTTCTGTATCAATATCCTCAAGGGAAGTAACTCCGTTACATATTCTTCTTGAAAGATTATTAATTTTATCCAAACGGTACATATTATTGGCCGTTTTATAAACTCTGCGCACCTGCGAAGCAGTTGTACCATCAGCCATTCTGACACCTGCCATTACAAGGGACGGCAATGCAAAAACATCTGTATGCACAGCGCCGTAAGCAGAGCATATTCTTGTAACAGTATCTTCAATTCTATGTGGCTCACCACCACATTTAAGCAAATTTTCACCTATATCTAATGCCTTACAAAGAATGTAATCTGCAGTATACAAAGCTGTGTCAATATTAGGTAAAACGGGCTGGGCTACAGTCTTTTTCTTTTTCACTACAAACACACTCCTTTATCTATTTTTACGGTATTCTAAAAAATCCTGTAAAATAATTTCAGCGGCAACAGAATCAACAACTGCTTTTCTTTTTTTACCCCTGACGTTATTTTCACTTAAAATTCTATGGGCAGAAACGGTAGTTAACCTTTCATCCCAAAAGCAAACGGGAATTTCAGTTTTTGCTTTAATAAGCTCACCAAGCTCTTCGCAGGCCTCTGCCCTAAAGCCCTTGCTTCCGTCCATATTTTTAGGCAGACCAATAACTATTGTTTCAGCCTTTTTTTCTATTGCCAAAGCAACAATCTTATCTGCAAGTGCTTCTGCATTCCATTCCTGCAAAACACACACGGGCGAAGCGAGCATTTCAAGCTTATCACAAATAGCTATTCCTGTTCTTCTGTCGCCATAATCCACTGACATTATTATCATAAAATACCTCAAAGTGGCCGATAGAAAAAACTATCAGCCACATATTATTTTTAATTCCAATTATTGTGCATAGCTGCTGCTACCTGAGCTTGAACAGATGCAGGCGCCTGTGTATCAGGTATAGGCGTTGTAACACTTGTATCAGGTGGAGCAACCGTTGTTTCTCCCACTGTAGGAGGCACCGTTGTAGGTGGTGCTACTGTTGTAATAGGTGCTGTAACGGTTGGCTTAACAGGGGCAGTTGTTGAAACCTCTGTTGTAGTGGCAGTGTTTGGAATAACATCCGGTATGCCTTGGCCGATACCATTCCTTATAGCACAATCCTTACATTTTGAAGGAATTTTATTGCTCTTATAATAGCCGGTTGCTGTTTCTGCACAGGTTGCAGCTGCAATATCACCTGAAATCAAGCAATATTTTCTCGCTACAACACCGCTTGCACTTGGGAAGGATAAGCTATCTAAGCCTTCGTGTGCAGCATTCATAACCTTGCTGTAAAGCTTACCTGCAGGGTTACCTGAGGTATTTGTAATTGATTTAGGAATATCGTAGCCATACCAGCAAGCAGCAACGTAGTAAGGTGTACCACCAACGTACCAACGGTCGTAGTCATCAGAGGTAGTACCTGTTTTACTGAAGTTTGAGAAACCACTTACACCGTAGCCTGCACCTGTACCACGAGATGAAACTGTTTTAAGAAGCTCTCGCATAACACCGGCTGTACGCTCCGAAATAACCTGCTCACCTTCATCATTACCTGCAGAAAGGAGCGTTTCGGTGCCATCGTTATTAGTAACCTTATAATATGAATATGGCTCGTAATAATATCCGTTATTACCGTAAATAGCGTATGCAGCTGCCATTTCAAGGGTAGTTACGCCCTCGCTCATACCACCAACACAAATTGATGAATAGTTACCGTCATAGTTAGGGTCATTCTCATCTGTAACAAGGTTTTGGAATTTAAGGTCATCAACAAGGAAATCAAAGCACGGGCTGATTCCGTAACGGCGAACAATTTGCGCAGGAACAGTATTATAGGACTGCTGTAAAGCGTACTGAACTGTAACAAATTTATTGGGTGAGCCTGCTGAACCACCGTAGTTAACAGGCCAACGTGATGAGCCCATTCTGATACCGTAGTTTTGAACCATAGTAGACCAGGTAATAACGTTATCTTCAATTGCAGGAGTGTAAACGGAAAGAGGTTTGATTGATGAACCTGGCTGACGAGGTGAATTACAAGCTCTATTTAAGCCACGGAAGCTTTCCTTTTCGCCTGTACCACCTACCATAGCAACAACTCTACCACTGTAGTCCATAATTGTAATTGCAGCCTGGGCAGCAGGATTCTTTTCGGTATCCTTTTCCTTTGGCATTGTTTCTCTGTTTATAAATACCTTTTCTGCCGCTGTTTGAACGTCTAAATCAACAGCCGTGTATATTCTTAAGCCACCAAAGAACACCTTACGCCAAGCTTCATTATAGGTGAGCTCATACTCATCCATCAAGTCGGCGATAACTTGGTCAATAACGTATTCAACGTAGTAAGAGGATTTACCATCATCACGGGAATCGCTGTATTTAATATCATCCTCTGTATATTCTTTTTCGTCCTCGTCTTCCTCATCGTCAGTAACCTGACTGCCTTTGTAGTTTTCACTGTTGGTAAAAATCAATTCAAATTCAAGAGCCTCATCATACTCCTCTTGAGTAAGGGAGCCGTTTTCAAGCATACAAGAAAGGCAATATCTTTGTCTGCCCACGTTGCCCTTTTCATCAGTTTCAACAAGGGCTGCAAGACCATCCTTGGTTAACGGGTCGAAATCTGCAGGTGCCTTTGTAATGGAAGCAATTATTGCACACTCTGCTGCATTAAGGTCCTCAACGTTTTTACCAAAATAATATTCAGCTGCAGTTTTTATACCGTAGCAGCCGTTACCAAGGTAAATAGTATTAAGGTAAAATTCCATTATGGTTTTCTTATGATAAAAACGCTCAACGTTAAGAGCATTGAGAATTTCATAAAACTTTCTGGAAACAGTTCTGCCGTTTTCCTTTGTAACGTTTTTAATAAGCTGCTGTGTTATTGTTGAAGCACCACGCTCAAAGCCGGATGACATAACACCGAAAACAGTACCGTACCAGTCAACGCCCTTGTGCTCCTCAAAGCGCTTATCCTCAAGGTCACGGAAGGCATCAACCATTTCCTGTGGAATATCATCATATTCAATCCAAACACGGTTTTCAGCTCCGTGCAGCCTTAAAAGCTCAACAAGCTCTTTATTTGAGTCATATGCATAAATAATGCTGGTTTGAGCCTGATTAGCCTTGTAAACGTCAAGGTCAACCTTTTTGTCGCCATTAACGTATTCATTAGCAAAATTGTAAACGTAACCTACTGCAACAATACCGCAAATAAGAGCAATACTGCACACAACTGTAGCAACACGCAAGAATTTTTTTAGTCTTGGGCGTTCCTTTTTAGGCTTACGCTGTTTTTTTGCTCCACCCTTCCCCTTCACAGAAAGGAGTGGCTTTTTTGTTTTCTTGTCTTTCATCGGGATTCCTCCTCAATAATTACCAACAAAAATTATATTGTATATTATTTGAATAAAGCATCACTTTTGGTTAAAAATGTAAACAAAAAGTGGTGATTAATTACGTGAAAAAAATTATTGTATTTACTTGCTTTATAATTTCATTTTCAGTCGGTTATTTTCTGTTTGATATTACAACCTCCAATAAAATACCACAAGCAGAATTAATTAATACACAAAAAACAAATTATAAATATATTCTCTCCGACCACAACGGATATATTGCTCTGTTTGACACAACAAAGCAGGAGCCTATTGAAGTATATAACATTTTAACCGAATCATTACCTCTAAAGGATATTAACAAAATAAAAAATGGGATATACGCAAACTCAATAGACGAACTAAATATATTAATCGAGGAATATACAAGCTAAGGCATATTTGTAATTATTGTTTGTGCAACAGCCATATCAAAGGGAGTTGTAAGCTTAATATTTACGTCAGAGCCTTCAACAAGTCGAACACGGTAGCCTCTGTCAGCAAATATGGAGGCCACGTCTGTATACTCGGCAAGCTCCCCCTCGGACAAAGAGTTAATTACGTTGTTAAGCTCCTCAAGTCTAAAGCTTTGTGGTGTTTGCACCCTAAAAAGCTCGCTCCTTTGGAGGTGCTCTGTAAAAAACTTACCTGTTGAGCTTCGAATTATAGAGTCATAAACCGGCATAACAGTGTTTGCTGCACCGTATTCTGCAACGGCATCAATATTTTCTTTAATTATTCGTGCATCAATAAACGGTCTTACAGCATCGTGGGTAAGAATAACGTCATCACTCTTTACGTTAAAGCGTTCAGTTAAAAAACGGCATCCGTTTTTGACTGAACCGTTTCTGTTTTTACCACCGGGAATAACAAAAACGTTATCACAAGCTACACCGTACTCAAGCAGAGTTGCCTTGGTGTACTCAACCCAGTCAACAGGGCAACAAATAACGCCTGCTCTAAAAGCACCAAAATCCTCAAAATTACGTATGGTTCTAATCAAAATAGGAACGTCGTCTATTTTAAGAAACTGTTTTGGTAGTTCAGGTGAATTCATTCTTGAGCCTACGCCACCTGCAAGAATCATATAATACAAATTCATTTTAAAAATCCTTTATTTACGATTTTTTCTTTTTACATCAAAACCCTCTGTGCTTTCCTTCTTAAACAAAATCTTAACTGTCATAAGAATAAGCTTAAAGTCAAGGAACAAGGAATAGTTTTGTATGTAAATCAAATCCATTTTAAGTTTATTATATGCAGACGTGTTGTATTTACCGAAAACCTGAGCATAGCCTGTAAGACCACCCTTAACCTTATATCTGTTAACAAATTCGGGTATTTGCTCGGAGTATTCTTTGACGTGCTCAATTCTTTCAGGTCTTGGCCCTACAACAGACATCTCGCCTTTTAAAATGTTGAAAAGCTGTGGCAGCTCATCCAACCTAAAGCCACGAATAATTTTACCGATGGGAGTAATTCTCTTATCGTTATCAACAGCAGGCTGAGGACCGTCCTTTTCAGCATCTACAACCATGCTTCTGAACTTTAATATATCAAAGGTTTTTAAATCCTTTGTACAACGCTTTTGCTTATAGAAAACAGGGCCACCGTCATAAAGCTTAATAGCTATAGCGACTATAAGCATAACAGGTGAAAGAACAATAATGCCAACAAAAGAAATAATTACGTCTATAATTCTCTTAACAGCTCTTTGCTCAACGGTTGGTCCTGTTGAGGAGCATTTAAGTATTGGAGAATCGAAATAAGTGATATCAGAAGCACTTCTTATAATAATATCTGAAATCTTTGGTATTACGTAAACGTTTTTATTTTGCTGATAGCAATATTTTAAAATATCGTTTCTAAGTCGAGCAGGTACGTCACAAATAATAATACCGTCAAATCTATCTATGCGCTGTGTAAGTTTATCGTAGCCCTCATCAACGTTTGCAGACTCGGAAATAACAAACTTATCTTCCATTTTGCTCATTTTATAAACTATTTCGGTTGCCAGGTGGCTACCGTAAATAATAAGGAGCTTTTCCGGTGGGCTCAGCGCCTGTACAATTGCCGATGAAACAAACGTCCAAGCAACAAGAATGGAAATCTCAATTAAAAGAATAACAACCATTCCCTCAATAGGTGCAATAACGGCCTTAATTAAGCATATTTGAGCATAAGCAATAGCGTTGGAAAAAATAAGCGCAATTGACTCGTAGAAAATAAGCTCACTTTTTCTTAATTCATCAATTCTATACAATCCCATAATAAGACTTGTAACAAAAAGTACAGCAAAGTAAACACCCATAATAAAGAGTCTACCTTTATCGCTGTATGGGTTATCAAAATCAGGGTTATAGATGTTGCTCCACACAATGTAATAAGCAATGGTTGAAAGCAAACAAAAAACCGTTAAGGCTGTTGCTCGTATAGTATTGCGATATTGTTCTATCTTTTTCATAAGACCTCACAAAATTATGCGGACTTGCAAGTCCTGTAATAAGCGTGAATATATTATTAAAAAATGAGGTGATTTAATGAATATACTCTTGCTATTTAGTAATATGATTTATTTTATTTTGCACGTAACAGATACAAATTCATTTCCAAAGCCATTATCAAGAAAGCAGGAGGAAGCTGCAATTGAAAGGCATATGAATGGTGACGAGGAAGCAAAAAGGCTTTTAATTGAGCACAATTTACGCCTTGTTGCTCACGTTGTAAAAAAGTATTACACGCAAAACGTTGACCAGGATGATTTAATTTCAATCGGTACAATAGGCTTGATTAAGGGTATTAACAGCTACAAGCCGGATAAAAAGGTTAAGCTTGCTACATATTGCGCCAGATGTATCGATAATGAAATATTAATGCATTTCAGAGGAATCAAAAAGCAAGGCTGTGAAATTTCCTTTGATGACCCAATTGACTCTGATAACGAGGGTAACGTATTAACCTTAATGGATATAATTGCCGTTGACGATACAATAGTAGACGAAATAGATACCCAAAACAAGCTAATTGCTTTAGCAAGGCTTATAAAAGCAATGCCACAAAACAGAGATAAAGAAATATTAATTATGCGCTATGGCTTAAACGGTGAAGCGCCGCTTACACAACGTGAGGTAGCCAAAAAGCTTAATATTTCTCGCTCTTACGTATCGAGAATCGAAAAAAGATTATTGGAAAACTTCAAAAATTTACTCTGAAACCTCCATAAGAGTTATTTGGAAACGAACAGGTGTGCCCTTATCATCAACAGAGCAGATAACAGTAACGCAGAATTTTTTATATACGTCTCTGTTAGGACCGGTACCTATTCTAAGCTCAAAAATAACCAAACCAAGGCTCATTCTTGCTTGAGATAGCTTTTCTGTGGCAAGCTGAACGTCATCTGGATGAATGGCACTTAAAACAGAAGGTGTGTTATCACCGTTTAAAGCACTATACACATCGTACCCCAAAACCTTAGAAGCATTAGGGGTTACGCTTAATCTTTGGCGAGCGATATCATAGCTCATTAAAACCATACGGCCATTAATAATATCGTGCATTGCAACTGATGGGTCAAGCGCTGTAACGGAATTTTCCGTGACGTGAGCTTTATTCGCCTTTTTAACTCCCCTGTTCTTATAATCATTAACAAGAGTCTGCAAGCCCTCAACTGCTTGTTCAGCAACAGAAAAATCTGAAAAGCCTGCTTTAAACATAAGCTCTCGCTCGAACTCAGATACAATATTGGGAACAGTTAAATCGCTTACAAATTTCTTTAAAATTGCCAACGTATCTGCACAATACTCAATATTACCATTTGAGCAAACAGCGTGTGTAATATACTCAGATTTAACTACGTACCTATCGAACAAATCATAAATATGGCAATAGTTGTGAATATACTTATCGCCAAGCAGGTAAACACCCAGCTTAAAGCCGAGCTTGTGTATAAAGCCGGAAATGTTTTTCAATCTGCTTACGTTTACCTCTTCAAGAATATTTTGAGGTAAAAGAATTGTTAAATCAATATCTTTACAATCATTTTCTGTTATAAACGTTTTAAGCTCCTGCAAAAGCGAATGTAAATCATCATTTGAAAAAACGGTGTATATAGATATTGGTGGAATTTTTTTGCCTAAATTACGTAAACCAATAAGCAAATACATTAAGCTTTTTATTGATACAAGGCAAAGATTTTTTGCATTTTTATCTTTTTTGTTTATTTCATAAAAAGCTTCCGGAGATATAATATCGGATGAGTTAAATGACAAAAACGGCATATAGTCATAGCAAACAAGCTCCCCTGTTTTTGCATCAACAATAGGTGAAAAACGGGGCTCATAGTCTTTTTTAGGTTTATCTGAACCAAAGCCTTCGCCGGATATTGAATAGGATGCAAGATTTTGCATATTTGAATTAAAAAATGCATAAGAGCTTATACCGTTTGATTTTGCAGATTTAGCAGCAAATTCAGCTGCAATGGCAAGTGTTTTAAAATCCTTACCATCATTCGGATACCTTGCAATACCCAATGAAGCAGTAAAAACACCCGATTCTGTAGCTGTTTTATATGGCTTTCTTAAAAGATTATGAAGGCTCTCAATAAAAACAGCAACCTCAACCTGGTTGGTGACATTCTTAACAAACATATAAAACTTATCGGATGCAGCTTTACCGATAATTTTATCGTTACTTGAAACGCCACGAAGCTTGGAGGCAAATTCCTTAATAAGCACGTTGCCATATTCATAACCGAAAATATTGTTGCAAGTGCTCATATTATCGATATCAATATGGATAAGAAGGTTTTTGGATTGAATATTATCCTTTAAAAATGAGTTAACGTCAAGCTCAAACTGTTTTTGCAAAGGAAGCCCTGTTAACGAGTCAGTAACACCAAAGCCTCGCTTAATATCGGAAAGAACCTCATCACTATCGTATATATTAAAAACACCGTTTAAACCAATAAGATTATTTTCTTCATCAGCAACAAACAAAATAAAACCAACTGCAAGGTATTCAATGCCTTCACGAATAACTCTGAATTCAACACGTGTTCGTTTTTTACCGGATTTGCAAAGCTCGGCAAAGGCATCAATATTAACCTTGGTAGCAAACCTTGCAGCATCTGCAGGGTGGCATATACGCAAGCATTGGGCAATAGCTTCGGTAAAGTTTTTAGGCACGTATGGGAAAAGCCAGGTCCAATTACCTCTTACTACGTTGAAATATCCTTTTTTAACGTTTGCTTCAAAAATAATGTCGTGGCCCGATAAAACGCTTTCCTCGCAATCAGTAAAACTTAAAGAACGATTTTCTGCATTAGGAACAGATGAATCCACCGTATACGATAGCTTATCCTCAGAAACCTTAACAGCCTCACTTTTTAATTCGTTTTCTATTCGGGCAAATTCAGGTAAAACAGATTCAAAGCATTTCATAAGCTTTGGCGAAAACTGTCCACACCCACCGGCAAGAATTAAATCTACAGCCTCGCTGTGACTCATTGCTGACTTGTACGTACGGTGGCTTGTTAGAGCATCGTAGCAGTCACAAACAGCTACAATCTGTGCAGATATAGGTGTTTCATCACCAACCAAGCCACAAGGGTAGCCTCTACCATCCCACCTTTCGTGGTGGTAGTGGCATATTTCTTGACAGTATTTAAAATACGGGTTTTCGGCATCAATACCATCAAGCATATTAAGCAACGCATAGCCACGAGTGGTGTGCGTTTTCATAATTTCAAACTCTTCTTGAGTAAGGCGACCTGCCTTAAGCATAATAGCATCAGGAATTGCAATTTTACCAATATCGTGAACGGAGGAAGCATAGTAAATATACTCTGCCTGCTCTTTAGTTATTTCATACTCAGGGCAAGATGCCATAACGGCATCAGTTAATGCTTTGGTAAAATAACGGATTCTTTTGATGTGCTGACCTGATTCAAGGTCTCTGCTTTCAATAGCAGCAACAAGAAGCTCAACAAGGTCATAGTTGATTGTTTGCATTCTTGCATTTTGCTCTTTAAGCTTATTAGCTTGGTTTAATATTCGCTTTGAGTGTATTTGAGATAAATTAACTATTTGTAGCTTAAGCTGTCTTATTTCAGAAATATTTTGAAGACGCCTGTAAGCCAACTCGTAATCAAACGGTTGTGGAAAAACGTCATAAGCAAAGGATGCAAAGCCTGATTTTTCAAATTCATACATTGCATCGAAGGTGGTGAATAAAATCGGCACCTCTGCAAAAAGTCCTGCTTCAGAAAGCTTTGATAAAATCCAAGTAGACTCCTTGGTGTGAGGTATCTCATCCATAACAAAAGCAACGTTGCTTTTAGCATAGAAATCGATATCCGTCCAGGAATCGGATGCAAAGGTACAAAGGCTAAGATTAGTATTAAGCTCAAGCAGCTCTACAAGGTCAGAGTGCTGCTCTTTTTTATCAGTGAAAAAGATAACGGAGTTGGTTTTCAAAATCTCACCTCAAATTCACGTATTAAAACACCTTAATATTATCATTCTAAACAATAAAAGTCAACAAATCGCAATATAATGTAATATATTGTAACCTCTGTAAAAATAGATATTATTTACCTTGACATTAAATGAATACTTTGATAAAATAGCAAGGCAAAATATTTGGAGATGTACCCAAGAGGCTGAAGGGTCCGCACTCGAAATGCGGTAGGTCGTGAACAACGGCGCAAGAGTTCAAATCTCTTCATCTCCGCCAAAGAATAACCGTCATTCTGATACAACGGAATGACGGTTGTTTTATACCTAAAAACAGCTTTTTGAGAACTTTTCGGGTGAGAAAATTTGCATATTTACGGCTCAATCCAATTTCAAATCGTTAAAATACAGGTAATCGTTAAATTATAACCATAATCGTTGATTTAGTGGGGTAATCGTTAAATTATAGGCAATAATCGTTGAAAGATTAGAGCTTTTATGCTATAACTATTATTAAGGTGGTGAAGGATATGACTATTGATGCGGCAAAAATGTTGCTTGAAGAAAATAATATTTCTTTTTCTGAATTGCACTTTGATAGCGTTGCCGAGTTTAGATTGCACATATCTCCTTTTGCTTACACAAAAAATGCCGGAACATATCCCGTAAAGGCTTTAGTTATCACGAGCAATAATAACCACAAGAATATTGAGTTACAATTCATTGATAAAAATAATGACGGCAACTATACTTTTGTTGATTTGTACTTTGGTGAATATTTCTTCGAACTTTTTGACTGCCAAGAAGAATTTTTACAACAGTCAATTACCGATGAAATAAAGAGCGTTATTTCAAATGAAGTAATCGTTATTGTTGCCAATGATTTAAAAAAAGGAAAATGGATTGGTGACCAAATTTTTGACAAAAATGAAAAAGATGGTTTTGGGTTACCTGGTTTTGAAAAAACAATGCAACAGCTTAACAAGAAGAAGGGCTTTGTTGCAAAGCTTATTGGATCAAAAATACAATATGAAATCTATGATTGGAATTCATACAAATGCATGATTAAGTAGGTTGCACCCCCTAAAATGGTTTTGCACCCCCTTACATCAAAAAAAGGGGGGTGCATTTTTATCAAAATTAGGGTTAGTCTTCAAGGACTCCTTGAAGTTTTTATCCTTCAAGGGGTTTTATCTTTATTACCCGACAACAAAAACAGAGAAGCTGCACTAAGCACCTTCTCTGTTTTTTTGTTTTTATCTTATCTTTATAAACTAAATTAGCCGAGGGCAACCATGCTGAAAACAAGGGCAAACAATGCAACTGTTTCGCAAAGACCAACAACTGTAATGTACTGTGAAAAGCCCTTACCTGTTTCTGCCAATGCATCTGCACCTGCAGCACCTGCTTTACCCTGGTAAACTGCAGAAAATGCCATTGCAACACCTGATGCAATACCAAGACCAAGTAAGAATGCTGGGTCTGCCTCGGAAGCCTTCATCTGCTGCATAAGAAGAAAGCCGTATATTGTCTGTGTAAGAGGCGCACCTGCAAAAACTGTAAGAATAAACGGTGCTGCCTTATTGCTCATATAGCACTTTTTCCAAGCACCAATTGATGCCTGACCTGCGTAACCAATACCAATAGCAGAGCCTATTGCTGCAATACCCATAGCCAATGCTGTACCTAATAATCCTAAATTCATAATAACTCTCCTTTATATCAAATTATTCCTCAAACGGTTTAAATTTGTGCCCACTCCACGACATATCCAGATGCGAGGAGAATTCCAATGTGTTAAGCCTTATACCGTGAACAATTACGGACAAAACGTTAAGTATCATATTAAGTCCGTGACCAAACACTAAAAGAACAATGGCAATTATCATAAACATAAAGTTTCCAAGCAATGGACCTGCTAATTCGTTAACCGTAGCTGAAATTGCAGCGCCTGCAAGGCCAACTGCCCACAAGCGAATGTATGAAACAATATCAGAGAAAACGTTAACAACTCCAAGCAATACAGAAACAATGTTTGTAAGACTTGTAAGAATAGATTTAATAATGCTGCCTTCGTAATTTGAGAAAACGAAGCTCATTACAAAACCCACTGCAATAAGCGCAATAGCAACAGTTCCTATTGGAATACCTGCAATTACCAAGCCAAAGCTGAAAACCTGTGCATTAACAACAAGGCTCAAAACCAAGTAATATATGCCAAAAAGCTGTAATATTGAGCCTATATCGCCAAGCATTTTAATTGATTTTCTGTTCCTTACAGCACCTTTAATATGGGCAACCGTAAGCTGTACCAAGGCTAACGTAAAGCAGAAAATCTGTAAATTTTGCGACGTTGTAAGGCCAACACCCGGCTCTGTCCAAGGAAGGCTCCAAATTTTATCTGCATACACGTTTGAGAAAACGGGAACAGATAGTGCCTTAAGCCACTGTGGCAGCTGCTCGGGAGCAAGACCAAACCACGTACAGGTAAGTGTACCCCAAAGCACGGTTGATAAGCCGAAAAGTCCAACAAGCAAAAATGCAGGCTGTACCTTTTTCTTTTTTACAAGCGCTTTTACAACAGGGATTGCTGCAACGGCAGTAATTAATAAACCGTATCCCCCATCGCCAAAAATTATACCAAAAAATATGAGTATAAACGCTAAAAACCAACCTGAAATATCGTACTCAAAATAACCCGGTACAGTACCGAGGAAATCGGTAAGTGGATAAATAAGGCTAACAAACTTATTGTTTTTAAGCTTGGTGGGAACGTTATCCTCCTCTGTTGGGTCCTCAATAAGAAGTCCCCAAGAGTTTTTAGTTGCCTCAGCCTGAAGCTTGCTTATATTTTCGGCTTCGATATAGCCTTTAAAATACGCAACAAGCACAGGCTTGCCTGCATCACTTGAAAGATTTTCGCCACTCATACCTGTCACAAAGGTTTCAAGCTCAACCTCTTTTTCCGTAGCCTTTATTGCGTCTTTAAAGCTATCAACGTAGCAGGCTTGGGAAAGTACTTCCTCCTTGAGCTTTTCAACTTGTTTTTCTAAGACGGCTATTCTCTCCCTCATTTTTGAGGTAGAAAGCTTAGGTAATTCAAGCCTATGGGCTTTTATAGAAGCTAATACCTCTGTTTCTTCGCTTGAATTAGATTTAACCAGCAAAAATTGAACGTTTGCTTTTGTAGTTGCAACTCTGATTGTTTTAACTGCTTCCGGAAGAGCATCATACTCACCCACAGGCATTTCGTATAGCTGGAGCTCCACACCCTTTTGTGCGAGTTCCAAAACAGAATCAGGGTCAATATCATTCCAGCTTTTTAATCTATCCAGCTCTGTTTTAAGAGAAAGCATTTCAGAAACGTAAAGCTTTTGCTCCAAATCAAGGGAAACCACTTTCCTTGCAATGGAAACTGCTTCAGAAAGCTCAACACTTTTTTGCTCTACCTTTTTCACCTTACCGATAATAAAAATCGCATTTTCAAGCAATGAGATTTGCTCGGTAAGCTCTATAAGCCTTGCGCCTGAGCCTTCGCTTATTTCGATATGAACAAGACCTAATTTACGAAGCTTTTTAAGAGCTTCTGTTTTTTTATCACCCATAGTAATGAGCGATACCTTTTTCATTGGCACTATCATAATGAATAAACCTCCTCTACGGGAGCCACATCATTACGAAGGGCAATTTTACGTTTGGATATTTTTGAACGAACAACAGCACTAACCTGTTGGTCCGCCAAATAAATTGATATTTTTTTAATATTTGCCTCTGTTTCGGGAATTTTAACCTTTTCAAACAAATTAACCCTTTGCGAGGTTGATAATAGCTCAGCCTCTAAAAGTCTAACCTGTTCGTCTAACACTTCGGCTTCTAAATCAAGCAGCATCGCCTTTTCCATATGGTTTGCAGCAATATCTACCCAAAGAGGAACCTCGTATAAATCGTAATTCCTTCGGTAAAATTCTGCACCCTCAAAGGTTGGTATATCAACGCCTGCGATATTTCCCCTTCCTGTTCGAATACTCTTAACAGTAATTATCCCTTTAGGAAAGGCGTCCTTTTCGCTAAATACAGCAATCCAGTCGCTAAAGCCGAGCTCAAGCTCCTCTTTTTGCTTTCTGACCTGAATTGCTCTTGCCTGTATACCACGAATTTCTGCTTGAAGCTGTTGTTTTTTAAGTGTTAGTGTAGGCAAATATCTACGGTACATTTTAAGAGCATCCTTTTGTACCTTTAACTCATTTTTAGTTAATTTGATTTTTGCCAAAACTAAAGTCCTCCTTAGGGTGAAAAGAATTGTCCGAACCGTGTTTTATTCAGGCGGATTTCCGTTCATCCTGTGTTAAAATACTCGCCAATCCGAAAGGATTAGCTGCGTTTTTGCCTTGGCTGACCAAAAATCCGCACTGTATAAAATCTTTGACCTAAAAGCGAAAGATTTTTATTGGATTTTTGGTGTTGAGGTCGAAGATAGGCTGGCGCCTTTCAAGACCGAAACGCCGAAAAGACTTGAAAATACTCGCTTTTGGGCAGCTTCGGATAACTCATTTCACCCTAGCCTAAAAAAATAAAACCGAGTGTTCTTTTGAACACTCGGTTGTTTATGTTATGGAATTTATCAAAAATTAATTAACGCCTGTAGCACCAATGATTCTGAGAAGAAGATTGATGTACTCGAAAATAACGAGGAGGAAGTGGTAGTTAGCAAAAGCTGTGTTGAACTGAGCAGAGCCCATAACGTCCTTTGTAAGGGTTGCGCCACAGTCGATACACTCTACTGATGCTGTACCGTTACCTGTAAAGGTTGCATCGTTATTTGATTCCCAAGCCTCAACCGGGTTGCCCTCTTCATCAAGAACAGGGTTGCCGTTTTCGTCAACAGCAAGCTTTGGTCTGTGTGGAAGTGGGTCTTTAGCTTCGCCACAACCGTTACATACAACTGCATGGTAGCCCGGCTTGTTTGCTGTGTACTTATCTGTTGTGATTGAAACAAGACCGTTTGACCAATCATGCTCAACTATAACAGGAACTGTATTAAGTCTGATACCCATAAAGAATATAGCAATCTCTTTTGTATCAACAGAGAGTGGCTTGTCGAAATCAGGGTATGTAACAAAGCCGTGCTTTGTTGAATTACTAAATGAAACTGTACCTGCGATATCTGCTGTTGTAACAATGTCAATAGAGGTACCGTTAAGGTCAATATACTCTGAGTCCACGTAATGCATTTCGTCAGTAGCCTTGATGTTGCTATAGCTCTTTATAGTTGGGAATGAATCAACAGGAGTAATAGTTGATGTTTTTGCTGTTGGGATTTCTGCACCACCAAGATCAATACCGATATCAGGTGGAGATGAGAAGCCGTTAATAATAACCTGGTAAGAAAGCTCACCGAAAACCTCTTTGTCTGAGAATTCAATATCAAAAGTGATTTCGAAAGCGCCGTCAGGATATTTAGTAACCTCTTTGCCCTTTGAGTCGATTATTGTATAAGGGGTGAAAAGCTCGAAGAAGGTTTCTTTTTCTTCTTCGTTGTAGATTGTTTCCTTACCACCGGCAATCCACTTTATTTGCTTGATGGTGTAGATGTTTTCTATAGTTGCACCGTCCATAGGAACAACGCCCTTGTCGATAACGTCAACAGAAACGTTGAATGGAACAAGTGCACCACTACCACCTGTAAACTTATCTTTATCTGTGATAGCGATTGTTGATTTTAAGTCTTTAATAACATACTCCGGTGTTTTCTCTTCAGGAGCAGGCTCTTCAGCGCTTACAGCAATGCTTGTGAAGCTAAAAAGCATAATAGCAACAAGGAGTATTGAAATAATTTTTTTGCTCATTGAAAACCCTCCTTATCTGATACCTGTTAAGAACTGAATAAGTGTAACAAGAATTGTTGAGATGTATGTAAGAATTGTGCTCTCTGTTTCGGTGTAGTCACCTGTGAAAATAGATTCGAACTTATTTGTGCCCGGAATCTTTCTTGTAACGTCTGCGTGGCAATCTTTACAAGTGCCTGTTTCGCTCTGCTCGATGAAAAGGCCGCCGTCATCATTTGGAATGTACTGCTCAACGTTGTGTGGACCGAAGGTAACCTCGTCTACAATGCCACAGCCTTTGCAGTTGTTGCCGTGGTGAGTCTCGTCGAAATAGGTTGTTTCGCCCCAGTCGTGCTTAACGGAAACAGTAACCTTGTCAACAAGCTGATCATTGTAGTAAATAGCAACGTCTGTTGTGTACTGCTTGTAGCCGTTCTCGTCTAATAAAGGATTGTATTCATCCTTCATTATCATGTCGGTTGTGGAAAGCAGCTCGTTGAGAGCAGGTACAAACTTAAAGCTTTCGTTGTCAGGAGTGTAGGCAACCTCTACACCGTCTACTGAAATAACAATGCCATATGGGTTGAAATATTCAGTGTCTTTGTATGCTGTGATGATTGGTCCGCTTACAAGTGAAAGAGTTGCAGCGCTTGCAACTGATGAAAACGGAACAAGAAGCATAATTGCTACTAACAAAACAGCAAGAATCTTTTTTGCTTTCATGATAAATTCCTCCATAGTTGTGTTTAGTATACACTATTAGTAACGATATTATATCACAAACATTCGCAAATGTAAATACACAAAATATAGATGTTTTATTATATAAATTGTACATATATTGAAAAAATCATTTTTATTGGTAAAAAATGGTGATTTTTGCAAAAAAGGTTGACTTGCAAAAAAACTGTTATATAATTTTTGTTACGGATTGCTTTATAAAAAATGGTTGCTTTAGGTGATATAATGATAATAAAAGGTTTTCAAAAGCTTACTCTGTTAGATTACCCGGGTAAGGTTGCGTGTACTGTTTTTACTGGCGGGTGTAATTTTAGGTGTCCGTTTTGCCACAATGCCCTGCTTGTAACTGAAATGGACGATATAGAGTACACGGAAAAAGAAATATTTGAGCATCTCGAAAAAAGACGAGGTGTAATAGAGGGTGTGGCCGTTACAGGCGGTGAGCCACTGCTTCAAAAGGATATAGAAAGATTTTTGTATGAGCTTAAATGCGCAGGTGTCAGCGTAAAGCTTGATACAAACGGTAGTTATCCTGAAAAGCTTAAGGGTATTCTTGAGCTTGGCATTGTTGATTATGTGGCTATGGATATTAAAAACAGCAAAGAAAAATATGCCCAAACAATTGGTCTGCAAAGCTTTGATATAAGCGCAGTTGAGCAGAGCATACAGCTTCTTCAGGAAAGTGGCGTGGATTACGAGTTCAGAACAACCGTAACCGCAAACTTCCATACAGTTGAGGATATGCGCAGTGTTGCTCAATGGCTACAGGGCTCTCCGAGGTATTTTTTGCAAAACTTTGTAGATTCGGGAATGCTTATTGACAACACCTGCAAAGGAGTTTCTAAAGCAGAAATGCAAGAGATGCTTTCTGTTGTAAGGGAGTTTATTCCTGCAGCTCAATTAAGAGGTATATAAGGTGTAAAAATATCATTTATTTAAAAGTAACCACTACATCTTGTGTCGGCGAACACAAGATGTAGTGGTTGATTATTTCTAAAAAGACAATATAAAGTAATAATACACAAAACGTAGCGCAAAAGTATGTGCATTATCTACATAAATGAACAAAAAGCATTCAATATGTTGTGTTTGTGATGAAAAATAATTTTGGAAAAGCACAACATATTGTGCTATACCCTATTGACATTGCACTACATATCTGCTATTATCTTTTAGCAACGTTCAGTGGGTGTGTTTTGCACCACAAAAATACAAAAGGTTTTAAAACGTTAAATAAAAATAAGAAAGAAAGAGGGATAATTATGTATCAAGTAATTAAACGTGATGGTAAGATTACAGAATTTACAATTGAAAAAATTGCCATTGCTATCAGACAGGCTTTTGAAGCATGCAACAAACAGTATAACGACAACATTATTGATTTCCTTGCTCTCAAGGTTACAGCACACTTTGAATCAAAGATTTCAAACAACCTTATCGCAGTTGAAGATATTCAGGATAGTGTAGAGGCTGTTCTTGTTCAGGCAGGCTATGCAGATGTTGCTAAGGCATACATTCTTTACAGAAAAAACCGTGAAAAAATCCGTAATATGAAATCAACAATCCTCGACTATAAGGAACTTGTTGACAGCTACGTTAAGGTTACTGACTGGCGTGTTAAGGAAAATTCCACAGTTACCTATTCTGTAGGTGGCCTTATCCTTTCAAACTCAGGTGCAATTACAGCCAACTATTGGCTTTCAGAGGTTTACGATGAAGAAATTGCTAACGCTCACCGTAGCGCAGATATCCACATTCACGACCTTTCAATGCTTACAGGCTACTGTGCAGGTTGGTCACTTAAGCAGCTTATTAAAGAGGGACTTGGTGGTGTCCCGGGCAAGATTACCTCTGCTCCTGCAAGCCACCTTGCAACTCTTTGCAACCAAATGGTTAACTTCCTCGGCATTATGCAGAATGAGTGGGCGGGTGCTCAGGCATTCTCCTCCTTCGACACATACCTTGCTCCATTCGTTAAGGTAGATAACCTCGACTACAAGCAGGTTAAAAAATGTCTTGAAAGCTTTATTTTCGGTGTGAATACACCATCTCGTTGGGGTACACAGGCTCCATTCTCAAACATTACTCTTGACTGGACTGTTCCTGCTGACCTTAAGGATATGCCTGCAATTGTTGGTGGCAAGGAAATGGATTTCACCTATGGTGATTGTAAGGCTGAAATGGATATGGTTAATAAGGCTTTCATCGAGATTATGATTGAGGGCGACGCTCACGGCCGTGGCTTCCAGTATCCTATTCCAACATATTCTATTACAAGAGATTTTGACTGGTCAGAAACAGAGAACAACAAGCTTCTCTTCGAAATGACAGCTAAATACGGTACACCTTACTTCTCAAACTACGTTAACTCCGATATGGAGCCAAGTGACGTTCGTTCAATGTGCTGCCGTCTTCGTCTTGACCTTCGTGAGCTTCGTAAAAAGAGTGGTGGCTTCTTCGGTAGTGGTGAGTCAACAGGCTCAATCGGTGTTGTTACCATTAACCTTCCAAGAATCGCTTACCTCTCTGAAACAGCAGAGGACTTCTACAAGCGTCTTGATAAGCTTATGGATATTTCTGCTCGTTCACTTAAGGTTAAGAGAGACGTTATTACAAAGCTCCTTGATGAAGGACTTTATCCATACACAAAGAGATATCTCGGAACCTTCACAAACCACTTCTCCACTATCGGTCTTATCGGTATGAACGAGGTTGGTCTTAATGCTAAGTGGCTTCGTAAGGATATGACTCACGCAGAAACACAGGCATTCGCAAAGGACGTTCTCAACCATATGAGAGAAAGACTTTCCGACTACCAGGAGCTTTATGGTGACCTTTACAACCTTGAGGCTACACCTGCAGAGTCAACAACCTACCGTTTTGCAAAGCACGATAAGGCAAAATATCCTGCAATTATTACAGCAAACGAAAACGGTACACCATACTATACAAACTCATCACACCTTCCTGTTGGCTACACAGCAGATATCTTTGAAGCACTTGATGCACAGGATGAGCTTCACACACTTTACACATCAGGTACAGTTTTCCACGCTTTCCTTGGCGAAAAGCTTCCTGATTGGAAGTCAGCTGCAGAAATCGTAAGAAAGATAGCAGAAAACTACAGACTTCCATACTACTCAATTTCACCAACATACTCAGTATGCTGCAACCACGGCTATATTGCAGGTGAAGAGTATGAGTGCCCTGATTGTGGTAATGCAACAGAGGTTTACAGCCGTATTACAGGCTACTACCGTCCTGTTCAGAACTTTAACGATGGTAAGGCACAGGAATTCAAGGACAGAAGAGTTTACGATATTGCTAACTCACACCTTGACAGAGCAGCAAGGTCAGTAGACCATGCGCATTGCGCTTGCCAGTGCGAAGAGCCTGTTAAGGTAGATGCAGATGCAAAGTTTATTCTCTTTGCTACAAAAACCTGCCCTAAGTGCAAGATTGCCGCACAGCTTCTTGAAAAGAAGGGCATCGCATTCGAAAAGCTTTTCGTTGAGGATAACAGAGAGTTTGCAACAAAGCTTGAGTTAAAGCAGGCTCCAACACTTGTTATTCAGCGTGGCGACGAATTTGTAAAGGTAGCAGACCTTCCTGCAATCAAAGATTTCATTGAGAGTCTTTAATTAAAATAAAATTACCGTCCGAAAGGGCGGTAATTTTTGAAATTTAAAATCACATAAAAGGATGGTTTTTATGTACGATATAATTGTTATAGGCGCAGGTCCTGCAGGCCTTACAGCAGCGCTTTATGCATTGCGTGCTTCTAAAAGTGTGCTTGTAATAGAGCAATCAACCTTTGGTGGACAGGTTACGTTTTCACCAAAAATAGAAAATTATCCCGGTATACCTGAAATGAGTGGTAACGAGTTTGCAGATAAGCTTCTCGACCAGGTGCTTTCCATGGGCGCAGAGGTTGAAATGGAAAAGGTTACGGGAATTATCGATGAGGGCAACAGAAAGCTTGTGTTTGCAGACAGTAAAAAATACGAGGCACAAGCAGTAATTATTGCTGTAGGCGTTCACCACAGGCAGTTGGGCCTCCCTAACGAAAATCAGCTTGTTGGCAACGGCGTTTCCTACTGTGCAGTTTGCGACGGCGCATTTTTTAAGGATAAGGTAACAGGCGTTGTAGGTGGAGGTAACTCTGCTTTGCAGGAGGCCGTGCTTCTTTCCGATTTGTGCGAAAAGGTTTACGTTTTCCAAAATCTTGCCTTCTTTACAGGTGAGAAAAAGCTTTTGGAAATACTTTCCAACAAGCCAAACGTTGAGCTTATGACAGAGGTTACCGTTAAAGAGCTTAAGGGCGAGGCAGAGCTTGAAAGCGTTGTACTTAATACGGTGCAGGGCGAAAAAGAGGTTTCTCTTGACGGTCTTTTTGTTGCTATTGGTCTTGAGCCTAAAAATTTAGCATTTGCAGATATTGCTACCCTTGATGATAACGGCTATTTTGATGCAGGTGAAAGTTGTGTTACAAAAACACCGGGTGTATTTGTAGCAGGTGACTGTCGACAAAAGAGCATTCGTCAAATTACAACAGCCTCCTCAGACGGCGCAATAGCAGCTCTTGCGGCCTGCAGATATATAGATAATAAGTAAATATTTTGTAAATTGACGGCAAAAAGTGTTTTTTTGTCGTCAATTTCTGCTATAATTAAATACAGGCTAATTAAGAGGTGATTACGTGGTCGACAGAACAGGCGAGGAGCATGTTGATTTAGATAGGCTAAACGACGGTGTTAGCGAGGTGCATCCCTATAAATCAAAGGATGCAAAGCAAGAAGAAAGAGAAAGAAAAAAAGAAGAAAAGAAAAAGAATAAAAAAGAAATTAAGGACAGTACAATAGTTGCCTTGATTTTATCCATTTTTATTTTTATCGGTGTTGTTGGCTATAGCACCGTGGCATTTGGTCACATTCCTGTTGTTGAAAAGTGGCGCAATATATGGATTGAAACGGCAATGACCACCGACCAGCACAGGTGGCTTGCTACCAGCTTTTTTCCTAAGTGGCTCATAGATGACGTTATGAGCAGACGTGTAGATATTAAGGATATGGGCATAACGCAGATAACAGAGCTTGAAGCAACTCTTGACGTTGATGATATTACTACCCTTGTTGAGGGGGAGCCCGATTCCCACGGCAATATTGTTTACGCCAACAATGTAGAAGAGGAAATTGTTATTCTCCATATTGAAAAGCCTAATTTTAAAGCTAAACTTATAATTGTAGAGGACCCGTCAAGAGTCTTTTTAGGCGCAACCGATTACAAGGGCTCACGTGGTGAGTTTATATGCGACTATCTTGAAAAAGAAAATGCTGTTGTAGGCGTAAATGCTTCCGGCTTTATAGATACAGGTGGAGTCAGCCTTGGTGGTCAAATTTCGGGAATGTGTGTTTCTCAAGGTGAATATTGGGGCTCATACAAATCAAAATATACCCTTATCGGTTTCGATAACGAAAACAGACTTATTGTAGGTGGTACCGATAATTGGGAGCAATACAATATACGAGACGGTATGCAATTCAGACCAACTCTTATACTAAATGGTGAGAAGGTGGTTGAGGATTCTGCTGGCTGGGGGCTTCAGCCACGTACAACTATCGGCCAATGTGCAAACGGCGTTGTGCTTATTCTTGTTGCCGATGGTAGGCAGGTAGGCTATTCCCTGGGTGCAACAATGGAGGACTGTGCAGATATTCTTCTTGAATACGGCGCAGTTACTGCAGCAGCTTGTGACGGTGGCTCATCATCTGTTATAGGTTACCAAGGAGAAATAATAAACGAGCCTTCAACAAATATGCCTACAGGCAGATATTTACCCAACGCTTGGTTAGTTAGAAGTAAAAAGGCAGAATAATACTTAAAAAGGGGTTAACTATGAAAAGACAAGAGGCATTTGTAAACCAAAGAAAAATGCTTAAGGGTGGCCTTCATTGCCACACTACCCGTTCAGATGGTGACGGCGCACCTGAAGAGGTTATACACCTTCACAAAAAGAACGGCTATGATTTTCTTGCGCTTACAGACCATAGAATATATAACTATAAAAACTTTGCCGAGGATGTGGATATTACCATAATCCCCGGTATGGAGTTTGATAACACCTTTGACAGAGAAAATGGCTTCAGAACCTTCCACCAGGTTTTTATTGGACCGGATGATGCTACTAACGGCTATTCGCAGGATGAGCAAATGCCTTCGGGTACAGCTAAAAATCAAAAGGAATTTCAGAGCTATATAGATGAAGCGCATAGTAAAAATAACCTTACAATTTACTGTCACCCACAGTGGAGCTCAACACCTGTAAGCTATTTTAGCGAGCTTGAGGGAAACTTTGCCTTTGAAATATGGAATAGTGGTTGCGCTATTGAAAACCTTATGGATACCGACAACGGTATGTATTGGGATGAATTGCTCGGTCAGGGAAAAAACATTTTTGCCGTTGCCACCGATGATGGCCACGCAATGTATCAGCATTGCCACGGCTGGGTTATGGTAAATGCAGAAAACAATGTAAAAGCAATTCTTGAAGCGTTGCAAAACGGAGCCTTCTATTCATCCTGTGGCCCTGTGATTAAGGATTTTTACGTTGATGATGAAGGCGTTGCACATATTGAAGCAAGTGGATGTCAAACAATTCTTTTCCAGAGCGATAAGCACCCTTCAAAAAGATTTGATTCAGAAGGTCAGCCACTTACAGCTGCAGCTTGCGATTTAAATGGTAGCAGGTCATACACCTATATACGTGCAACAGTAATAGATAAAGAGGGTCGCCGAGCCTGGACTAACCCCATTAAGCTGTGATTTTGGTGCATACTTGACTTTGTTTCTCTCGCTGTATATTCATACAGCGTCGCTCAACAAAGTCTTCGTCTGCATCCAAACTGACAGCTTAACACAAAAGGTGATTTTGGCGCATACTTGGTTTTTAAACATATTCGGCTTTTAAACATATTCGGTTTTTAAACATACTCGGTTTTTAAAATAATAATTCAAAAAAGCACTTGGAAATTCATTTTCCAAGTGCTTTTTATATGCTTGTATTTAGTCGAGTCTTTTTAGTCTTTCCTTATTGGCAATAACAATAAGCTTTTCTCCGTCTTTTAGTGGAGTGTTTGGGTCAATGTCGGTTATAACAACGTCATTATCTATTATTGCAACAATATTTAAAGAATATTTTTTTCTGAAATTCAATTCTACAAGGCTTTTGCCTACCCACTTGTCTTTAACAGGTATTTCTACCATACTAACATCCTTTGAAAGTCCTATTATATCTGTAAAACCGTTACTTAAAAGGCTTTTGGCAAGCCTTACACCGGATTCCTGCTCAGGCAAAACAACCTTATCTGCACCAACCTTACTGAAAATAGTGTGGTGTAGCTCTTCACGGCTTTTTGCAATTACAGTAGGCACGCCGGCTTCCTTACAAAGGGTGATTGCCATAACAGTTGCTTCAAGGTTTTCTGACATGCAAATTATTACAACGTCAACGTTCTTAATGTCAAGCTGGCGTATAACCTCAGGTTCAGTAACGTCGGCACATTTGCAAACGGGTATATCTATAGCAGCATCGTTAATAATATCTTCGTTTTTATCAACTGCAATAACCTCTGCACCACTTTGCACAAGGGCCTTTGCAACAGCCCTGCCATATTTGCCTAAGCCAAAAACGGCATATGTTTTGTTTATAGCCATAGTCTTTCCTCCTAAAGGCTTGAATATCCGTATTCAAAGTCCGTCTTACCCTACACTGATATCCTCTGTAGGATTTTTTATAATATTTTTGTTTTCGTTTTTCATATTCAATGCAACTGCAAGGGATATGGGGCCGATTCTTCCAAGATACATTGATGCTATAACTATTATTTTACCTGCGATATTAAGAGTCGGTGTTAAATTTCTTGTAAGACCTACAGTAGCCGTTGCACTCACAGATTCGTAAAGTATATCCATAAACGGAGCGTCTGTAACACAAACAAGGAGTATGGTTGATATTACAGTAATTGAAAATGATGTAACCGTTACTGCAACAGCTTTGCGAATAGTTTTTTCGTTTATACGTCTGTCAAAAAGCGATACCTCGTTTTGGTTTTTTACAGATGCAATAGCTGAAGCGAAAAGCACGGTTAACGTAACGGTTTTTGCACCACCTGCTGTGCCGATAGGGGAGCCACCAATAAACATAAGCAGTACACTAATAAAAGCTGCACCATTTGTAAGCTCATGCTGTGGTATTGTGAAAAAGCCTGCTGTTCTTGTTGTGACAGATTGGAAAAAAGCAGCCTGTATCTTGTTAAAAAGTGTGTAATCACCAATTGTTTTTGGATTGTTGTATTCAAAAACAAAGGTAGCAAAGGCGCCTATTAATAAAAGGATGAGCGATGCAGTAAGTGCTATTTTACTGTGTAGCGTAAGTGAAGAAAACAGTTTTATTTTTCTTTTTTTGCGTTCTTTTAAAATTCGCAAAATATCAAACCACACTACAAAGCCTAAGCCACCAAGTGTTATAAGCACACAGGTTACACCGTTGATTATAGGGTTTGCAGCATAGTCAGAAAGGCTGTTATCGCCTAAAATATCTATACCTGCATTACAAAAGGCAGAAATAGAATTAAAAACAGAAAACCATATGCCCTTTAAACCGAATTGAGGGACAAAAACCGTCATATACATAAGCGCACCGATTCCCTCTACGGTTAATGCACCTAAAACAACCTTTTTTACAAAGGTGCTTAAATTAGATAAGGAATTAAGGTTGAAGGAATCTTGTAAAAGCAGTCTGCCCGAAAGCCCCATTTTTTGGTTAATAAAAAATGAAATACAGGACATTACCGTTATAATGCCTAAGCCTCCAAGCTGAATGAGTAAAAGGATAACTATATGGCCAAAAGTGCTCCAATGCGAGGCAGTGGATACAACCACAAGACCTGTAACACAGGTGCTTGTGGTTGCTGTAAAAAGTGCGTCAATAAAAGGAGTTGGCATGCCATTTTTGGCACTTATGGGCAACGTTAATAAAACGGCGCCCACAAAAATAGCCACCAAAAAGCTAAGCATTATTATATGGGTTGTGGAAAAGCTGATTTTCCGTTTCTTCATAAAAAACAACTCTTTTTTACATTGATTCGGGAGTTTCAATTTTAAGCATTGAAAGCACGTTTCTCATTGTGTTGCGTACGCAAACGCAAAGGAAAATTCTTGCCTGCATAAGAGCCTCGTCCTCCACCATAACTCTTTGTGCATTGTAAAAACGGTGGAATTTTGTTGCAAGGTCTGTTGCATAGTGTGTAATCTTTGCAGGGTCGTATGTGTTTGCTGCATTTACAATTACACCTGTAAGTGCACCAAGGTGAGCAATAAGGTCTGTTTCCTCATCACTTATAAGAAGGCTGAGCTCCTCTTTGCTTGGCTTTCTTGAAACAATGCCCTCACTTGCAAGCTTTTTAAGAATACTGCAAATTCTTGCGTGTGCATACTGGCAATAGTAAACAGGGTTTTGGTTTGACTGCTCTATAGCAAGGTCAAGGTCAAAATCCATTGCAGAGCCTGCCTCTCTCATATTAAAGAGGAAGCGTACTGCATCGATTGGCACCTCGTCAAGAAGGTCAACAAGTGTAATTGCCTTACCTGTTCTTTTGCTCATTTTAACAGGCTTTCCGTCCTTCATAAGGTTAACGAGCTGCATAAGCACAACATCGAGTCTGTCGCCGCTGATACCTACAGCCTCCATTGCGCCCTTCATACGTGCAACGTGGCCGTGGTGGTCTGCGCCCCAAACGTCTATAGCTCTTGCAAAGCCTCTCTTTTCAAGCTTGTTTCTGTGGTATGCGATATCTGCGGCAAAGTACGTTGGGTTGCCGTTTTGACGGATAAGAACGTCATCCTTAAGCTCAAGGTTATCAATGTATTCCTGTGTTTTGCCCTGGCGCTTGAGAATTGCTGTTTGCACCTCAATGTTTTTGTACCAGAGAGCACCCTCTTTTTCGTAGGTGTAGCCGTTCTTTTTGAGTATTTCAATAGTTTCTGCAAGCTCACCTCCGTTGTGAAGTGTAAGCTCTGAAAACCAGGTGTCGTAGTCGATTCTGTATTTTGCCATTGCAGCCTTCATTTTTGCAATGTTTTTAGGGAGGCCGTATTCAACAAGTGCTTTTCTTCTTTCCTCTGTGGAAAGCTCCATAAGACCTGTGCCGTGCTCATCAATGTAGCTTTGCGCAAGCACACGAATATCGTCGCCGTGGTAGCTATCCTCAGGGAGCTCAATTGAGTCCTCGCCGTTAATAATTTGCTGGTAACGAATATCAAGTGAAAGGGCAAATTTATCTATCTGGTTACCTGCATCGTTAACGTAGAATTCTCTTTCAACGCTATAGCCTGCCCAGTCAAGCACAGCAGCAAGGCAGTCACCTAAAGCGCCACCTCTTGCGTTACCCATATGCATAGGGCCTGTTGGGTTTGCAGAAACAAACTCTACGTTTATTCTTTCGCCCTTGCCAAAGTCGCTTCTGCCGTAGCCTTCGCCACAAGCGTCAACGTCTAAAAGGATATCTGCATAAAACTCCTGCTTTAAAAAGAAATTAATAAAGCCGGGGCCTGCAACGGAGCATTCTCTGAAATACGTACCGTTCAAGTCAATTTTATTAAGAATTTCCTCTGCGATTTTTCTTGGTGGCATTCTTAATGCCTTTGAAAGCATAAATGCTGCGTTTGCAGAGTAATCACCGTTGTTTCTATCCGCAGGAATTTCCGTTTTAAATGCAGGGATTTCTGCCTCAATAAAAACTCCTTCAGCAATATTTGCTTTTATTGCTTGTGTAACGGCGCTGATGATTTGCTCCTCTGCCGTTTTAATTAATTTTGACATATTTACCTCCAAAAATTACTTTTGCGATTTTATATTGATAATAAGTTTATTTTCACTTATAGCTTGACCGTTGCTTGAAAGCTCATAATAAAGGTAAACAGAGCCACCCTCTGCATTAAGCCTTGCATCAACCTTTTTGCCTTGTATTTCAAGCTCCATTTCGCCGAAGGGGGTTTGGTAAACCGTTTTGTTTACCTTGCCTTGCTCAACGGTAAGGCTTGTTGTGTATGCACCACTTCTGTTGAGCTGGATTTTTTGGCAACCTAAAACAAATATTTGAGAAAGGCTTTGTCCCATTTCGGAGTCAGGCTCTGTATATTCAATTATGTAATCACCGTTATCTCGTTTTTCGAGAGTTCCTGTGGTGTGTTGCTTTGAGCTGTCCTTTTCATCGGGACGAAACTGCTCGCTTAAAAGAGTTATTTTAACGTTTCGCTTCATTTGTTCACCCAAAATAGAAATTGTACACAAAAATACATAATAAATATATCACATCAAGGTGAGTAAATCAATTATAAAATATTACATTATTTAATAATACTGTTTACCTTTTTTTGCAAAAATGCTACAATATAATAAAATAAACGTTTTTGTAACGGAAAGAAGGCTTTTTATGCAATTGAAGGAAATACTCGGCCACGTTGACCATACACTTTTAAAGCAACAAGCAACCTGGGAGCAAATAAAAGCTATTTGCGATGACGGTATAAAATTTGGTACGGCAAGCGTGTGCATTCCACCATCATACGTTAAGGAGTGTGCAGAGTATTGTGGTGACCGTCTTAAAATTTGTACGGTTATAGGCTTCCCCAACGGCTACAATACAACGGCCTGCAAGGTTTTTGAAACAGCAGACGCTGTCAAAAACGGAGCAACGGAAATTGATATGGTTATTAATATCGGTTGGCTCAAGGATAAGCGCTATGACCTTATTTTGGAAGAAATCAGAGAAATTAAAAAGGCTTGCAACGGCAATATACTTAAGGTTATTATTGAAACCTGCCTTTTAACCGATGAAGAAAAAATTAAAATGTGTCAGCTTGTAACAGAGGCAGGGGCAGATTATATAAAAACCTCAACAGGCTTTTCTACAGCAGGCGCAACCTTTGAGGATATTAAGCTTTTTTCCGAAAATATTGGTGAGGGCGTAAAAATGAAGGCTGCAGGTGGAATAGCCTCTCTTGATGATGCAGAAAAATTTCTTTCCTTAGGTGCAGACAGATTAGGCACAAGCAGAATAGTGTCTATTGCAAAAAGTGAGCAAGGAGAGGGCTATTAATTATGAAGCTTAGTATGGAAACTGTGTATTTCCCCGAATCCACCTTTGCTCAAAAGAAGGAAATGATGGCAGACTGGGAGCGCACAAGCAACAGAGCTTCTACGTATTCGTATATTTGTGCTGCAACCTCGGTTATAATGCTTCTTTTTATGCGTGGCTTTAAGGATGAGTTTTTCTTTATTTACGGTGGCAGTGCTGCTTTGTTTTTGCTTGGTGGATACCTTTGTAAAAAGTGGAGCTTTCTCGGATATATTTCAGTATTCTTGGGAATGATTTTATGCTGCGCAAGGTTTAATTTAGATATAATTGAGGGGGTTCACATCATCAGCGCAATTGTGGTGCAGGCAGTTTTTGCCGTTGTGCCGTCGTGCTTTGCGTTTCGGTGTGCTTATAACTACAACTATGTGTTTAAGGAGCTTCGCAAATGCAAGGGCTTTCCTAACTTTATTGCTAATACTGCCGATTTGTACGGAGAGAAAATTTATCTTAAGGATGAAGAGGAAACCGTATACGAGGGAAGGGTAAAGGCCTCCTACAATCCATTTAGCACAGATGAGCAGGTTCGCGAGGAAGAGGTAATGCGCGAAATGGATGCCCGTGCCAAGGGCGAAAGTCGGCCGATTAGAATGGATATTGGCACAGACGGCGCTGCAAGACCTGGCAGAATACGCTCCGATGAGGTGAAATATGAGCATGGTAAAACAATATTCGGCAGAGAGCTAATCTTTTTACATAACGATATTGCGACTGCATCCTACGAAGAGAAAAAAGAGCTTATGTGTAAATGGCGAGATAATATAGAAATGACGACAAAAAACTTCGCCTTGTTTGCATTGCTTATTATGGTTGCGATTATGGCAGCTAATTTAGGTTCGCTTTTAGGTATATTGAATTATGCAGTTATGCTTGTTTTTATAATGGGCACAAATCAAATGAAAATGGGTAAGTGGTATGCCCCCTTAACGCTTTTAGCGGCAACAGTTTATATGTTTGCAACTGTCAAAAACGATATAGGTCTGTTGTGTATATTAGGTGCGTTTGCATTTAATTTCGGTCTGGTTTTAGGTACAATACGTTACGTGCTCAACTACAGGCTGTATAAAGAGCTGTCAAAGCAGCCGGGCTTCCCTTCCTTTATACAAACTACTGCAGATAAATACGGGAGCCAGCTGTACGTAACAGAGCCAATGCAGCCAAGGCCGACTACACCAACAAAAAGACCTGTTAAGGTTATGGATATAGGCTTTGATGATAAGCCCAAAAAGGATACAGGGGCGTGGAACGCCTTCGATTATATGGATAAAAAAGATGATGAGGAGAATGAAGATAATGAAGGCTGAATTTCTTGTAAATGAATTTATATACCCACCAAAAAGTGTAACGGATAGTTGCCACGCATCTACCGTTTTACCGTTGCCCGACGGCACCGTTGTTGCAGCGTGGTTCGGTGGCACAAAAGAGGGTAACGACGACGTCAAGATTTGGGTTAGCGTGCGTGAAAACGGCAAATGGGCACAGCCCTACAGCGTAGCAGTAGAGGGCGAGGCTCTTCCTCATTGGAACCCTGTACTGTTTTTAAGAGAAAACGGAGAAATTATTCTTTATTTTAAGTACGGCAAGCCTATTCCAAAGTGGGTTACCTACTATTCAATTTCAAAGGATGGAGGCAAAAGCTTCTCTACACCGAAGGTGCTTGTGCCCGGTGATAACGACGGTGGCAGAGGTCCTGTAAAGAATAAGGCCATAAGGCTTTCAAACGGTACAGTGGTTGCCCCTGCCTCAAAGGAATCTTTGTTGAAATCCTGGAAGTGCTTTGTAGATATTTCCAACGATGACGGCCTTACCTTTGAGCATTCAAACTTTGTTTTGCGCAGTAAAAAGGATGGCAAAGCAGTAGGTATGATTCAGCCTACACTTTGGGAGGATGAAAAAGGCCTTCATATGCTTATAAGAACAAATGCGGGCCATATCTACAGAAGTGATAGTAAGGATATGGGTAAAACCTGGTGCAAGGCGTACGAAACACCTATGGGTAATCCTAATAGTGGCATTGATATTGTTAAAATGGAAAACGGCACCCTTGTGCTTATTATGAACCCTATTTTTGAAAACTGGGGCGACAGAGCGCCACTTGTGCTTATGGCATCAACAGACGGCGGCGATACGTTTGAAGAAATTTTCAAATGCGAGCCTACCGAGGGTGACCATGAATTCAGTTACCCTGCAATGGTGGCACAGGGCAACGTGCTTCACATTACCTACACCCACCAAAGAGAGGGTATCGTATACCAGCAGGTAAAGATTACTGAATAACCAAAAAAAACCTTGCAACGCATGTTGCAAGGCTTTTTTTTTATTAAATTATTAAAGCTTTTCGCAAACTGCTTTAACTGCGTCTACAAATATCTGCAAGCCTTTTCTGAGTGTTTCTTCACTTGCCAAAAGATCAGGCATAAGCTTCACAACGTCGTTGTTTCTGCCTGCTCTTTCAACAATAAGTCCGTTTTCAAAGCATTCCTTTACAATTGCTCTTGAAACAACGTCAGGCTTAACCTTGTTACAGTCAACACCCCAAATAAAGCCTATACCACGAACGTCGAAGCCATCGTTTATAGCTTTAATTTGACCTAAATATTCGGCAATTATTGCGCTTTGCTCTTTAACCTTAGTCTCAACTTTTTGTTCAAGCATAAGCTGAAGGCCAGCCTTTGCAGCTACCATAGAAAGCTGACTGCCTCTAAAGGTGCCGTTATGCTCACCCGGGCTCCAAACATCAAGCTCAGGCTTGAAAAGAACGAGGGCAAAAGGCATACCGTAGCCACCTATTGACTTTGAAAGCGTAACAATATCGGGAGTGATGCCTGCTCTTTCAAATGAGAAGTAGTAGCCTGTTCTTGCAGAGCCAACCTGAATATCGTCGCAAACAAGGAGAATATCGTTCCTTGTGCAGAAATCTCTTAAGCCTTGGAGAAATTCTGTGCTGAAAACGTGAATGCCACCGTCTGCCTGTACAGGCTCAATAAATACTGCAGCAGGCTTGCTGATGCCTGAGTGGTCATCGTCTATAAGCGTTTGCATATATTGGAGCACGTCAAAATCAGGGAACATATACGGTGTTGGAATATGTGTAACGTCTGTAAGCACAACGCCTGCACCTGCTCTTGAATCTCTGTCGGTTGTCATAGATAAAGAGCCGAGTGTCATTCCGTGAAAAGCACCCATAAATGCAAAAATATTATTTCTCTTTTTAACCTTTCTTGCAAGCTTAAGGGCTGCCTCAACAGCATTTGTGCCTGTAGGGCCGGGGAACTGAATTTTGTAGTTGAAGCCCCTTGGCTCAAGTATTTTTTCTTCAAAAAATTCAATAAAATCTCTCTTGGCAGAGGTAAACATATCAAGTGAATGTATAATTCCGTCATTTTCGAGATATTTAATGATTTCTGATTTTATAAAATCATTGTTGTGGCCGTAGTTGAGTGCGCCTGCTCCACAGAAAAAGTCAATGTACTCTTTGCCGTCCTCAGCATAAATAACAGAGCCCTTTGCACGTGTGAAAACTGCAGGAAAATTTCTGCAATAGGAGCGTACCTCTGATTCGTATTTTTCGAAAGCCGATGTATTCATTTGCATTACCCTTTCAATGCATAATTTTTAACATATATAAGTCATTATACCACTATGTTTTCAATATTCCAATATGATTTTAAAAATTTATGGAAATTTAAGAAAATTTATATAAAAAACAATAAATATACAATTAATTATAAATAATATGTTGCACTTTACAAGGCTTTTTGGTAGAATGTATATGTCAAAATTTGTGTTTGTCAAAGATTGAAAATCCAAATAATTTAAATAGGAGCAAAAGGAGTTTTATAATGCCTGAAGCAATCAAACTTTATCCTCAGCTTACGAGGGTAGTTAGTCATTTTAAAAGATTCGATATCGAGGTGCCAAAGGCTCTGCTTGAAAGCAAGCCTCAAAAACCCGATTTATCAGATTTCCCATATCCGCTTCCACAGCGTAAAAAGGATTACACCTGCTTCTGCCACGGCGCAGGGGAGGTTATGTGGTACGGCTCAAATGGGGGAGTAACACGCTACAACCCTAATGCAGAAAGCCTTTACGACGTGGTTATGCACTTCAGCGCCCATAGAGATTTGCTTGATAACAACGTTTCTGCACTCGTTTCCGATGGCGGTGAAGGTGTGTGGGTGCTTACCGATAACGGCGCAACTCATATTGCTATGGTGCTTATGTCTATGGAAGAAAAGGCAGAGCGCCTTCTCGCAGAATCACACAAATACGTTGCTCGTCACGGTATGTATAGCCAAAAATACCTTTCCGAGGCAGGCAACCTTGATTCTATACTTCCATACGGCAGTAGTGATAACGACGGCAGCTTTTCCTCAGCACACGCAATGGGTGAAATTTTCCGTTATGCAACTCTCAGAAGGGTTTTAGGCGAATACCACGAGGCTACTATTAAGGCTCGTGAGAGCGCTACAAGAGCAAGTGAGGCAAACCTTCTTCTTATGTACATTTCAGGTAGAGGTGATGGCTTCGTAGCACGTAGCTACCACACAAAGGATGAGCCTGTTCCCGATGACGGACTTTTCTACAAAAAGAACGGTGCAACAGCAAGCTGTGTAAATACTACAGGCGCACGTGAGAGAGGCATTGTAGGGCTTGAATGTAAGGCAGATGCACCTATCCCTGAAAGGCTTCGTAAATATTATGCCGACGAGGGTAATGAGGATACAGATATCACTTATAAGGGTGATACAAGCAGTGATGAAATTACACACCACTATATGCATCTTCTTGTTGCTCACGAATTTTTAGGCAGAGAAGACCCTGAGTATGATGAACTTCTCAAAACAGCAGCAAGAAATACAACAACACACATTATTAAAAACAACTTTGCCCTTCGTGAAGCAAGTGGTGAATACACCACCTGGGCAAAATGGAACCTTGAATACTTTAACAGCCCTATGGGCTGGGCAGATGCTTGCCTTAACGCAGGTCAAATGCTTATGTACCTTAAGGTTACAATGCACATTACAGGCGAAGAGGGTCTTTTCAAGCAGACTCACGATGAGCTTATTGAAAAGGGCTATGCAGATTTAACCTATAAGCACTACGACCGTTTCCACCACGTAAGCATACAGGGTGGCGTTGAAGACAGAGAAGAGATTATGTACGGTGACCATATGCTTGCTGTGCTTTCTCTCTGGGGCCTTTGCACACTTGAAAAGGATGAGGTGCTTTTAGAGAAATACAGAAGAGCCTTCAGAAGCTGGAGATATTCTCTTGCACCTGAGTACAATCCCGGCTACGATTTCCCATATTTCTTAAGCGACCCCGAAAATGCAAAGCCTGATGCAGAGAAAATCAGAACTTGGTTCTACAGAACTAACGTTTCTCGACTTGCCGCAAAGGTTTCTCTCACCAAGCGCCGTGATATTCCACAGAAGGAGTTAATGGGTGGTGGCTATAAGGAAACCTCAGCGCTTCTTCCGGCGGACGAAAGATACATTTCAAAATACGATAGAAATCCACTTGAATTTAAAGATGAGGATAGTGGTGGAGCAAGCTGTGTAGAGGGCTGTTACCCATACACCTTTGCATACTGGCTTGGCAGATACTTTAACTTTATTGAGGAGGGCAACAACTAATGTCTAAAACAATCAAACTTGTAGGTAACGCCCACCTTGACCCAATTTGGCTTTGGCGTTGGCAGGAGGGCTGTGCAGAGGTTTTACAAACCTTTAGAAGCGCTCTCGACAGATTAAACGAATACGATGATTTTGTTTTCACCTGCTCCTCTGCAGCATATTACGAATGGGTTGAGCAAATTGACCCTAAAATGTTTGAGGAAATAAGGGTAATGGTAAAGAAGGGCAGATGGGTGCCCGTAAACGGCTGGTGGGTACAGCCCGACTGTAATATGCCGTCTGCAGAGAGCTTTGCTCGTCAGGCGCTTTACAGCCAGCTTTACTACCACGAAAAATTTGGTCTTACCTGTACTGTTGGCTACAATGTAGACTCCTTCGGTCACAATGCAATGATGCCACAGCTTCTTGTGAAGGGTGGTATGTTATCCTACGTAATGCAAAGACCAAATGTAGAAGAAAATAGCGAAATTCCCGAAAACCTTTTCTGGTGGGATAGTGCAGATGGCTCAAGAGTGCTCTGCTACAGGCTCCCACACAGCTACGCTGCAAACGGAAAAGAGAGCATCGACAGAAGGCTTGCAGATATTAACGAAAGAGTTGAACAAACAGGCCACGGAATGATGATGTTCTATGGTGTAGGCAACCACGGTGGTGGTCCTACAAAGGGAGATATTGAGTATCTTAAGGCTACTCTCGAAAGAGAAGGCTTTAACGATATGGAATTCTCTTCACCTGAGGATTATTTCTACGATTGCTACAACGACTTCCTTGATATACCATCCTGGAAGGATGAGCTTCAGCACCACGCAAGTGGGTGCTACAGCGCAACCTCACTTGTAAAAGCGCTTAACCGTAAGGCAGAAAACCTTCTTGGCGCTGCTGAAAAGTGGGATACAATTGCATCTATAGTTACAGGCTCAAAGCCTTCTACAGAGCGCTTTGCAGATGCTTGGAAAAAGGTTTGCTTTAACCAGTTCCACGATATTCTTTGTGGCTGCTCTATAATGGAAAGCTATGAGGATGTTAAGGAGTCCCAGGGCTACGCTATGAACATTGCCTCCGAGGCATATAACAGGGCTGTTCTTAAAATTGCAAGAAGGGTTGATACCTGGATTGATGGGGTTAGTGAGCCAGTTTTGGAAACACGCCACTACACAGGCGCAGATGCAGGCTTCCCAAGACCTGTTATCGTGTTTAACCCACATTCATACGATGTGGAGCTTCCTGTAAGAATGTACCACCCATCAAAGAGTGTTACAGACAGTCAGGGCAACGAGGTATCATTCCAGAACGTGCGCTCCTCAAGGTCAAACGATGAGCATCTTGATACACTTTTCCTTGCAAAGGTACCGGGTTTCGGCTACAGCACGTATTGGCTTGAGGCAGACTACGAGGCAAGAGCTCCTAAGGAGCTTGGTGGCGAGCAGGATTTCTATATGGAAAACAGCTTTATGGCTGTAGAGTTTGATGCTCAAACAGGCTTTATTAAAAAGCTTGTAGATAAACAAACAGGTGAGGACCTTGCGGCAGATAACTTCCTTGCAATTCCTACCGTTATTGACGATGAAAGCACAGATACTTGGGCGCACAACGTGTTCAAATTCCATAAAATTAAAGGCCTTATGGAGCTTGTTAGCATTGAGCGTGTAGAAAGTGGTGCGCTTCGCTCCGTTATTCGTACAAGGCATAAATTCAACGAGTCGTATCTTACACAGGAATTTATACTTGCTAAAAATCAAAAAACACTCCGTGTTGAGTGTAAGGCTATGTGGCAGGAAAAATTCACTATGCTTAAAATGGCTTTCCCTGTTGGTGGAAGTGATGAAACAAGCACCTATGAAATTCCTGCAGGCTTTATAAAAAGACCTTGCAACGGTGAAGAGGAGCCTGCGCTTAACTGGGCAGACCTTACGGTAACTAAAAACGGCAAGCGTGTAGGCTTAGCTGTTATGAGTGATTCAAAATACAGCTATGACTGTCCCGGTGCAGAGCTCAGACTTACAGCGCTTCGCAACGTAATATTTGCAGACCACTATTCAGACAGACCTGCTGCAGACTTTAACTTTACAGATGAAGGCCTTAACCGTTTCTCATACGGCATATACCTTCACTTAGGTGAGGCAGAGCTTAGCGACGTCGCAAAGGAAGCACACCTCTTTAACAATAACGTTGTTGCAGTGCCTGAAAGCTACCACAAGGGCGACCTTGCTCAAACAGATTGCTTTATTCGCACAAACCTTGATAATGTTGTTGTTACGGCAGTTAAGCGCTGCGAGGATGGCTCGGGTGACCTTATTATAAGACTCCACGAAACAAAGGGTATTGATGATTCAAAGGGCTATTTGATGTCAAGCCTGTTTGATAACGGCTTCTGGTTTGATATTAAAAAGCACGAAATCAAAACGTTTAGAATCGACAGAGAAACAAGAGTTCGTGATATTAACTTCCTTGAAGGTATCATAGTTTAAGCTAAATAAAAATCTGCTTCCCGAAGGGGAAGCAGATGAATTAGTTGATAATGGCAGATAGCTTATTGCCGATAAAAATTGCAGCAACAATTTTTATAATATCGGGTATTATAAACGGTGCTACGCAAATGGTAAGAGTTGATAAAATGCTTTTAAAGCTAACGTCACCTAAGTAAACTACGGCGTACCATAAGGTGCCTACGGCATAGCAGGCTAAATGCCCTAAACTCAGTCCAACAGCCCTAATTTTTGTAGAATTACCTAAGAATTTGGTGATTATATAGTAAATGAGAGCTGTTAAAATAAATCCTAAAACGTACCCTCCGGTTGCACCTAACAGGTGGCCAAGCCCTCCCGAAAGGTTAGCAAAAACAGGTAGACCGATTATTCCTAAAAAAATGTAAAGAATAACACAGGCCAAGCCTCTTTTTCCACCTAAAACGGTGAGCGAGCAAAAAATTGCAAAGGCTTGCAGGGTAAAGGGTACAGGTGAAGGTATAGTAATGAATGAGGCTATTGCAATAATCGCAGTAAAAAGAGAAACAAGCACGTACGACTTGATTTTCTCTTTCGAAAAGCTTTTCTCCTTCATAGCATCACCTCGCCGCAAAATACTAACATACGTAATAAAAAAAGTCAAATAAGAAAGAAGGAAAAATATGGATACTTTAATGGAATTAGGTAGTAAAATTATCAGTATCTTTGAAGCCATTATGGGCATGGATTTCACAAGCGAAATTATTCCAATGCTTGTTATGTGGGCAATAGGCGGTGTGCTTATTTACTGCGCTATTGCTAAGGATATGGAGCCAACACTCCTTTTGCCAATGGGCTTCGGTACAATTCTTGTAAACCTTCCTCTCGCACTTGTCGAGGGCGTTATTTCGGAGCACGGTGCTATTGAGGTGCTTTATAATGCAGGTGTTGCAAACGAGCTTTTCCCATTGCTTTTGTTCATCGGTATCGGTGCAATGATTGACTTCGGACCTGTTCTTTCAAACCCTAAGCTTATGATTTTTGGTGCGGCAGCACAGTTCGGTATTTTCTTTACACTTAGTGTAGCATCACTTTTCTTCCCAATCAACGAGGCTGCATCTATTGCCATTATCGGCGCAGCAGACGGTCCAACTTCTATTTTCGTTGCTACAGCGCTCGGCTCAAAGTACATTGGTGCTATTATCGTTGCCGCATATTCATATATGGCACTTGTTCCAATGGTTCAGCCACCAATTATCAAGCTCCTTACAACAAAAAAAGAGCGTAAAATCCGTATGAAATACGAGGGCAAGGCAGTTTCAAGAACAACAAGAATCCTTTTCCCAATCGTTGTTACAATTATTGCAGGATGTGTTTCTCCACAGTCTGCAGTGCTTATCGGCTTCCTTATGTTCGGTAACCTTATCAGAGAGTGTTTGGTGCTCGATTCTCTTTCAGAAACAGCACAAAAAACACTTGCAAACCTCGTTACAATCCTTCTCGGTATTACAGTTGCAAGAAATATGAATGCAAAGGATTTCCTTACTATCGAAACAGCGCTTATTCTCGGCCTTGGCCTTATCGCATTTATTTTCGATACAGCAGGTGGCGTGCTTTTCGCAAAGTTCCTCAACCTTTTCCTTCCCGAAGGAAAGAAGTTCAACCCAATGATTGGTGCTGCAGGTATCTCTGCATTCCCAATGTCATCACGTGTTGTTCATAAGTTAGGTCTTGAAGCAGATAACCAGAACTTCCTTCTTATGCACGCAACAGGCGTTAACGTTTCAGGTCAGGTTGCATCGGTTATTGCTGGTGGTATGATACTTAGCTTCTTTGCTAAATAATAGGAGGTATATGTATGTTTAATATTCTTATGATGAGCTTTTTAAAGTCTATCGGGCTTGAGTTTAGCACAGAATATATCGGCGAAGCACTTCTTTGCTCTGTTGCCGGTATGGTTGGTATTTTTATTGTTATTGGTATAATTATTTTTTCAGTTTCACTTCTCAACAAATCCTCCAACAAAAAAGATAAAAAGGAATAATAATTATGGATTTAAAGAAATTTATGAACGGTGCTTTAGGCAGACCTGAAAAGGGCGATACCGTTAAGCACTTCGGATTAAAGGGGAGAGTATCCGGCTATATCCTTACAAAGGCACAGCAGAATATTCCTACCTGTGGCTACAACTACGAGGCTGACCTTACAAAATTCTGGGAAGAGTTTCAGAGTTTTAAATCAACCTGTGGCTATCACATTTCTTTTAACACTATAATGATGAAGGTGCTTGTAGAGGGCTTAAAGGTTGCGCCAAAGCTGAATGCACACATTAAGTACAATGCAACCTCCTCCTGCGGCACAATTGTTCTTAAAAAGCACATAGACGTTGCAATGCCTGTTGTGCTTGATAACGGCGAAACCTTCCCTCTTAAGGTGAATGCGGCAGAGGAAAAGAGCCTTCAAGAGCTCTCTGCACAAATTGATGACCTTATAGAGCGCCAGAAGAACACAGAGATTGATAAGGTAATGTTCGAGGTTATTGCCCAAAGAACAGTAGGCCTTTTGCTCAGTGGTGCAATTGTTCCAACGATTGCGCAAACGGTTACAGGCTACGTGGGTAAGCACAAGGTGGCTAAAATAAAAGACCACTTCCACCACAATAAGAGGGATGGCTCAATCCTTCTTATGGAGGAGCTTAATGAAGGCTCTGTGTGCCTTACAAACTGGGGCCCATTGTACGAGGGCCTTAACGGTAACGTAACCTATACACCACTTTTATTCCCACAAACCTTTTTAATGGCTATGGGCAGCATAAGAGATACGGAGTACGCCTTTAGAAATGATAAGGGTGAGGTAGATTTAGCTACCAAAAAGGTGCTTCCAATAACACTTATGTTTGACCACAGAATTGGTGGCTTTAACGACGTTATGCCATTTATTAAAAAGCTTGATGAGATTTTCCAGAATCCCGAAATAATGAGAGAATGGTAAAAAAGGGGCTGTAAAAAAACGTGAGTTTTTTTGCAGCCCCTTTTTAGGGGATAGGAAAAAAAGATGCAGAACGGACAAACTGAGCAAAATCAAGGCTTCAGACTTGATTTTGCTTGCCCGAAGGCGTACAAGGGTACGTCGAGTGGCGAAGTTTGTTCGTAGTA
>JAZNTU010000050.1:0-9687 GCA_045591945.1 Acutalibacteraceae bacterium
TGAGAAGAATAAAAACAAATAATGCCCTTTGCACTCGGCATAGGGCATATATATTGCTAAAAATAGGCTTTGCAACAAAAACCGTCTGCTATTTGTAACTATGCAACGAAAGTAGTCCGCTATTTTAAAAAGTTAAGCAAAACACCATTAAATCCTGTTTTTCCATCAAAAAATCGCATTTAAATGCCGTTTTAGGTTGCTTTTTGCTAAAAAACGGTGTTATTTTCTCAAAAATGCAGACTTAAATTTATAAATGCAACAAAAAGAGTACGCTGTTTTTATAATTTGCAACGAAAATAGTATGCTGTTTAAAGTTAAGCAAACACCCAAAAACTATTTCTAACAGGGTATTGATTTGAATTAAGTTAGTTGCAATAATTGCTCGGATAATTCGTCAACATTATCATAAAGCCAATTCAAAAAATTATTTATGAGTTTAGCAATAGCTTTATAAGTGTCAGGAATATCTGCAAGTTCATCAGGACGATAATTACACATACAGTGCCAAAAGTACAATACATAAGGCATTGCTTTTATGTCATACTCGGTTAATGTGAACTTTTTTGTGAATTGTCTGATATATTCTTTAAGTCTGTCTGCATCAATTTTTCCTTCAGCACAGGTTGGGCTTGAAAACACATAAGAGGTTATTACATCCAAACAAATAGGCAGCCTGCAAGCCGAACTCCAGTCAACAACCGTAAAATCATTGTTATGTATGATAACTTGACCTATGTGATAATCACCGTGCGAATTGGCATAAGTCAGTTTATTAGCATCAATATGGAATTTTGAAATTCTATTGAGATGCCGGATTTGTTCTTCCCAAACAGGTATGATACCTATATCTTTTACTTTTTTCGCTTTTGCAAGTTCTTTTTTGTATTGCCATATTTTCCTGCGAACTGTTTTAGCTGAAAAGAAGTCGTTGCCAAATCGTAATGATAATCCCTCGTAATCTTTCAACAATAATGCTGTTTGACCAAGAAACTCTGCGGATTTGTTGATAAACCAATCAGGTGCAGTATTCACCGGTAGTGATTCTCCTTCAATAAACTGTTGAACGGTAAACTGAAATTCAGGTGTTTTTACCACATAAGCATCATCGTTGCTTTTCATAAATCTTGCAACTTTAAGTCCGTGATTATAAAGATATTCGGTAACTTCACCTTCATTTTTTACATTTTCCATATACAAAGGCAGAACTTTAACTATGTATTTGCCGACATCTGTGCTGACTAAATAAAGTTCAGTACCAAAATGCTTATCAAGAAGTTTTATATCAGACACATTTAAATTAAAATTGTTTTCAATTATATTTTTATTCACTGTTATTCCTCCAAATATTTATGTTGAAAATTTAAAAATGGGGCAATAATGCCGTAGAAAGCAACCATCATTGATGTGTACTTCCTACGGCTGGTTTTAGGCATAAAAATAACACACCCTAAAGTGTGCTACAACCGAAAGTTATAGTATTCACGAAAGGTTACTTAAAAACGGCACAACAACATAGAGGCTTATGCCCCGATTATCGTATGCACCACATATTCAGTTTAAAATGCGATTACCTCATAAAAAACTTTCATACAATTGTTCTCCTTTCGATATCTGCTTTGCAGATTTATTTAAGTTTAATATAACATAAACAGTATGCCTTTTCAATAACAAAAATAAATATCACATTGATTGAAACAACATATTAAATATGCTAAAATGTATCCATACAACAATGGGCATAAATAGTCAGGAATTAATATTTTCTTTGCTTTATAATGTAACCACACAAAGAGGTGAGCAATATGGATTGGGTTACAGGCATACAGAATGCAATAAATTATATTGAGAATCATCTGACCGATGAAATTGATATGGAGCTTGTTGCAAAAGAAGCGGCTTGTTCGCAATTCTATTTCCAAAGGATTTTCGGTATTTTGTGTGGGATTACTTTAGGTGATTACATAAGAAATAGACGGCTAACACTCGCCGGCAATGAGTTGTGTGTTTCTGAAACAAAAGTAATTGATATTGCATTGAAATACGGCTATGAAAGTCCCGAAAGTTTTACAAGAGCATTTACAAAATTTCACGGCATAACTCCGTCCGAAGCTAAAAAGGATGGTTCAAAACTCAAATCTTTTTCTCGCCTTACTGTGAAAATTACATTAAGCGGAGGCAATATAATGGACTACAAAATTGTAGAAAAAGAGGCTTTTGATATTATTGAAAAGGTAGAAACACATACTGTTGAAAATTCAGAAAATGCAAAGAGCATTCCCGATTTCTGGACACGTTCTCACAAAAACGGTACTGTTAAGACACTAACTGAATTAACAACAGACAGCACTTATATTTTTGGTGTGTGTTACGGAAATCTTCCCGAAAACGCAAAGACTTTTGATTATTCAATCGCAGCAAAATGTGATGAAAATACTGAAATTCCCGAAGGCTTCAGAAAAAGCGCAATTCCCGCAAGAACTTGGGCAGTGTTTGAATGCAAAGGTGCAATGCCGAAAGCAATGCAGGATATGTGGCACAAAATTGTTTCTGAATTTTTCCCGATATCAGGCTATAAGCCTACTTATGAAATGGATATTGAAGCTTATACCGAGGGTAATATGGGAAGCCCCGATTACCGTAGTGAAATATGGGTTCCTGTTGTAAAGAAATAATATAAAAAATCCGTATCGTAGCAGATTGCTATGGTGCGGATTACTGTTTGTAAAGAGATTTTGAAATATTGAAATATAGTTGAATTTATGCTATCATCAAAATAATAAATTCATCAAAAGTAGGTGAATATTAAATGAAAAACATTTTGAATGAGCGCTTCAGTAAAGATTCTCTTATCTCAATTGCAACTGTTGATGAAACAGGTAAGCCTTGGGTAAGAACAGTTGATGCGATTTATATAGACGGAGCGTTTTATACCATAACTAATGCTACGACTAATAAAATGAAGCATATAAATGAAAATCCTCTTGTAGCAATTTGTGGTGAATGGTTTTCGGGACACGGTAAGGCTGAAAGTTTAGGTTATATCCTCAATGAAGAGAACAAGGATTTTGCTGATAAATTAAGAAAAGCTTTTGCATCGTGGTATGATAACGGTCATACAAAAGAAAATGATGTAAATACCATAATATTAAAAATCACTGTAACCGACGGTATCATTTACAAAGACGGAAAAAGATTTGAGTTTTAATGGAGATTGGTTTATGAACTTCCATAAAGAAAGTGAAATGTTCAACCGGGCGGCTGAATATTACGATGAATACAGACCCAGTTATCCGAAAGAAATTATAGATTCTTTAATATCTGTAACAGGTATAACCGTAGATGCTGATTTGTTGGAAATAGGTTGCGGAAGCGGTAAAGCGACTGAACAACTTATCGGAAAAGGTTTTAATATCTTGGGTATAGACCCTGGTGAAGATTTGGTTTGTATCGGAAATGAACGATTCAAAAATGAAAATGTCAACTTTCTAAAAGGTAGATTTGAAGAATATGACTTTGAACAGAAAAAGTTTGATGTTATATATGCTGCTCAATCGTATCATTGGGTGCCTCAGCCAATCGGATATCAGAAGTGTTCCGATATCCTAAAAGACAATGGTTACATAGCTTTGTTTTGGAATATGTATATTCTTTCTGACAACGATACGGATAAAGAGTTGCTTGAAATATCAAAACGATATGGCGGTATAGCAGATTTTGTTTCGAAATCCGAATGCGAAAAAAGAGTTGATTCTATTGTATCTCAAATAGTAGACTCAAACCTTTTTGAAAACCCTACGGTAATCAGGAAACTGTGGAAACAGAACTATACTGCTGATAACTTTTACGGTTTTGCATTAACAGGTAATAGATTTATGCAAAATTCCGATGAGGATAAAATGAAAGCATATGATGATATTGTTGCTTTAGCGGAAAAGAGTGGCGGTATAATAGAACGCCCGTATTTATGTGTTTTGTATGTTGCAAAGAAAAAGTAATTTGTCCATATAAATCAAGAAAAAAGATTGATTTATTGATATCATATTTCAAGGGTGCAATATGAACGATTTAGAAATAGTTGTTACTACACAAGCATACATAAAATTACGTCATAACGATGATGATTTCAGTCTTGAGAGTATATGCAATGCTATAGGATATTCACGCCGTCAGCTTGACAGATTGTTTAAGAAATTTTTGCAGACAACTCTTTATGAATATGTAAATGCTATTGTCTTAAGTAAAAGTGCAGAGAAGCTGATTAACACAGATGATAATGTGCTTGATGTAGCTTTATACAGCCATTTCACTTCCCACGAAGGGTATACAAGGTCTTTTGCAAAAAGGTTTTCTGTTACTCCTGATGAGTACCGCAAAAGTCCGATTGCGATACCTTGGTATATCGGTCACCCTGCAAATCATTATCATATCTTGAAAGAAGGACGAGAGATGGAAAACACATCAATCTGTACTGTAATACCTGTAAACAGACCCAAAAGAAAACTGATTTATCTGCCATCAAAATCGGCAACAGGTTATTTATCTTATTGCGAAGAAGCAGGTTGTGATTGGGAGGGACTTCAGAATAGCATTCCTGAGAAGTTTGATACCGCAGCAATACTTGAATTACCTGAATTTTTACAAGATGATGGTTATAGTAATATTGCTTCAGGTGTTGAAGTTCCTTTGGATTATTCAAAACCTTTGCCTGATGGTTATAAAATAGCAGAACTTGACGAATGCACGTTGCTTTATTTTCAGAGTGAGCCCTATGAAAACCCCGATGATTTTGGAATCTATATCGGTCAGGTTTACAAAGCATTAGAAAACTACAACTTTGAACGCTATGGCTACAAAACTGCAGACAATGTTTCACCTACTTTTAATTTCGGTGCACAAACCGATGTAGGTGCAAGAATTGCAGTACCGGTAATAAGAATATGAAAAAGTAAAGGATAGCTCCGATTAAAGAGCTATCCTTGCTTTTATTAATTGAAACAACTTATTCTGATACTAAATGTTCAAAACAATATTTTTTAATTGTATTTGCATAAGCAGTTGCTCGCACTTCATCTCTGTCTTTTTTTAATCCGATTTCTTCAATAATAGCGATTGCTTTTTCAAAAGTTTTAACACACAAATCTTCGTCACAACAAGTTTTTAACAGTTTATTTGTATATGAAGTAACATTCTTCTTGTTTTTTAGACTTGGTGGCTGAGAGCCTGTTGCAAGAAAACCAAACAAAGTTAAAATATGCCATTTATAAATTGCATATTTATTAAGGAGTTTGCCTTTTGTGGACAACTGTTTAAAACGATAATCAACCAAAGAAGCGGCATAAAAAGCTTCTTCTTTGTTTTTTTCATCAAATAACTGCTCTGATTTTTCTTTAATAAACTTATTTGGATATCTACTTGCTAAATCAGGGACTAATAGGAATATTGAGCCAAGAGCCCTGCTGGCCTCACCTATAGTAAATACTTTTTTCTTAGGTATACCAGCATTCCTGTATTGACCATTTCTTCTTTCAAAGTACAACTTGATTTCCTTGCCATCTTTGTCTTCGCTTGCCTCAAAATACTTTTCAAGCCGTCTTACAAATGGACTAAATGATAAAAACTGATTTTCATCGACCTTACTTTGACTGTTTGTAGCTCGTACTATATCAGCAATAATATCTGTATCAGTTGCTTCGATAATTTTAATTGTAATCATAGTATTATCATCTATGCTATCTTTACAAGAAAACAAGATGTTACTTGTTTGGCAGCCATTTACTATTTGATAATTTTCAAAAGAAATTCTGTTGCTTTGCATCTTAACATCAGGTGATATTATCGTGATACCATTATTATATATGGCAAACTTATCGCATTTTTCTTTGTCTAAAAGTGTTTTTCTTATACTGTCATTAACAGGATTATCATCACCTAAAAAAGCCCTTACATTTTCTTCGTATAGGTATAATTTTTGTTTGCCATCTTCTCCTTGAAGAACACAGTTAATATAATCTTTTACTTTTACAACTGCAATATATGCTTCTTCAATACCTTTCATTATTGGGTACGGCGCCGTTTGAATGGTGCTTATTGTAGCCATTGAGCTCTTTTTTGTGTTTTCCCAAAGTTTCATAACTTCCGATAAGCCACAAAAATCCATAGCAACACTACAGAAAAAACCTGTCCCTTCAACATTACGAACGATATTATCTTTTGTTGCGAGAATTTCTTTTTGTATATCGTTATTACTTGTACATACGTATTTTAAATATGCATCAGGTCTGCCGTTTTGAATTTTAGAAACATTATTTATAATGCAATCAAAAACTTTTTTGTAATTTTTGATAAATTCTCCTTGAGGTAAATTAGGTGTTTCTGCTGTGAAATCAACCACACCATCGCCGAATTTCAATATCTCTCCGCGGTCATAAGAATCGCTTGTTTTGGATTGAATAAAAATAATTTGAACTTCGCGATTCCTTTTGTTGCTTTCAAAACATTTTCGAGCTTCAGCTTCTGTTGTAATAAGTTCGTCATCAATAAAGACTAAAATCCCATCTATTCCAGCATCATCTTCTTTGGTTGTGATATCATTCACATCTGCATTGTCGCAATATTTTGAACAAGCTATACAGTAATTAATAAAATATTCGAACTTTTTACTTTCGGTTTCTTTATCAGAAATGAAGTTATCTTCACAAAATTCATTAACATAGTTCAATATTATTTTATGCATAACTATAATACCTTTCTCGTTGGATTTTGGAATATTATAGCACATTTTGTCGTTTCTTTCAAGCATATCGAATCACCTCGTTATGTATTGTCATCTTATTATATATTCCTACCAAATATCTTTTTAATACGTAAACACGGTAGTTTCATATAAAATATTTTTACCACTGCAAATACGTGAATGCTTTTAAATAAAAGCACAAGCGAGGTATAAAAAACTAACAATGTACTAAAACAAAACACCCGTTTTATTTTTGCTCCCCTTTATTTGGGGAGTTTTTATATTAATCAATTTTCATTTTTTCAATCAATTTCTGTGATAATTATATTGTCGAGCAAAAAAGGCTTTGCTTCCGATTCGGTTCACCTTTCCACTATCGTGTTGGGCTTTCTGTCATAATCTATACAGATAATAAAGATGAAAGGTGTTAAGAAGTTCGGCGGATGTAGTGCTGAACAAACCCGAATAAGAATCGGGAATGGTTGCTGAAAGTAAGGAACGTTTGAAGCAACCTGCAAGTGAAACTTGCACCCACCAAATAGCGACTTGGTGGGTACTATTAGAGGTTATTTTTCAATTTCCGAAGGATTATTTGGAAAATAACCATCTAATAGCGATGAAAATTGATTTTCTCATATAACCAAATTTAAAACCGCCTGTATGAGAATTCCAAACATCATCATAGTTCCTCGTAGCGTATAGGATGTCAACCTGTATGGACGGCCTTTTCTCGGCGGTGTATTTTTAAGATTTACACCAATAAATTGAGACTCGACAGTTTAACAGAGCGAAAGCTCAGGCACGGTAGGGTGAACCGTGAGAAATAAATCACTCCTACTTGATAGTCTTAAGAAAGGAATAACAGAAATGTCAAGAAGAAACAAAACCCGTGGCAAGACGGTTTCACGAGCATTATTTGACAATGCAAAAGAGTTTTTTAAAAACTACTGCAACGATGTAACAAGAAATACTTATATGAAAAATTACCGAAAATTTATTGACTATTGCAGAGCAAATTTCAACTGCAAGACCAAAGAAGAATGTGAAACGCATATTCAAGAATATGCTGACCACTTGAAAGAAAATGGATATACACCAAGCACAGTTCATACATATCTCGCACCGGTATGTGTATATCACAATATCTCTATGGATAGAATCAAAAAGGAAATAAGAAGAACTGCTCATTACAAAAGAGGCAGAACTAATAACGAAAAAACAAAAAGAAAAGATAATGATATAAACAACATCAAACACCAACGAAGTGTAGAATTTCAATCCGTAGTAGGAATACGCAGAGCAGAGCTTTCACGACTCACAGGAAAAGATTTAGTAACTGACGAATCAGGCTACCTGTGTGTGCGTGTAGGCAGGGGCAAAGGCGGAAAGCTGCAACTGCAAAGAATATTACCACAGCATTACGATATGATAAGAAGCTACTTTAAGGATAAGAATCCTGACGAAAGAATTTTTACAAAAGAAGAATTAAACAACAAAGTGTCTTATCACACATTGAGAGCCCAAAATGCCCAAAGGTGCTATGAATATTACCTTAACAGATTGAACTCTGAAGACAACTATAGAGAGCAATTAACGAAAGAAATAATCAAGCGCCATCAAAAGTATTGTATTGATAAAAAGACAGGAAAACCGAAGACATTTGACTACCACGAAATACAAGGATTTTATCATCTTCGTGGAGCAAACAAGCAATTAGCAGAAGCAAACGGACTGCCTACAAAATACGATAGACTGGCACTTATGGCAGTATCAATATTTCATTTGTCCCATTGGAGAAATGATGTAACTGTGCAGTCCTACATTTTAGCAATTTAAGGAGTTTTTACTATGAAGAAAAATTTATTCAAGAATTTATTTATATACGAAAAAGGAAACACATTTATTCAATTTCTCATATATCTGAAATACAAAGTTTTAGGAAACGATATGGGTGAATGTAAAGTTCCTGATAGTGTTATTGATTCGTTTTCAAGACTTTTCCTTCCCGACATACAAGCATTTTTCGAAACCGAAGAAGGCTTGAAAGCGTATGAGGAATGGAAGGCAAATAAGCAAAAAACCAAGGTATAAAAGCAACAGGCAGATGAAAGCCATCTGCCTGTATCTAATCATAAAAAGAAAAATAACCCAAACGTATCTCCTACAAGATAAATGTTCGGATTATTCTTCCGTGGTCGGAGTGAGGTGATTCGAACACCCGACTTCTTCGTCCCGAACGAAGCGCTCTACCAAACTGAGCCACACGCCGCTACAGACAAAATTACTGCATCCAAATGAGATGCACAACCTTAATTATAATTCACCAGAATTTCATGTCAAGAACGAATTCTGACATTTGGAGGACCTATGAGTAAAACTGTATTAATCACTGGCGCATCTCGAGGAATCGGCAGAGCCATTGCAACACGCTTTGCAAAAGAAGGATATTCCCTCGTCATCAATTGCTGCAATTCTCCAGCGGCTCTTGCAGAAGTAAAAAAAGAATTAGAAACCACCTATCATGTACCTGTATTGGCCTCCGTTGGCAATGTTGGTGATTTCCAATATATCGAAAAGCTTTTCGAAGAAATCAAAGAACACTTTCACGGAATTGACGTTCTCGTAAATAACGCAGGTATTTCACATATTGGTTTATTACATGATATGTCTCTCGAAGAATGGCAGAACCTAATCAACATCAATTTATCTTCTGCTTTTTATACTTCCAAACTGGCCATCCCATATATGCTTTCTCAGAAGCACGGAAAAATCATTAACATTTCCTCTGTGTGGGGCAATGTTGGAGCCTCCTGCGAAGTAGCATATTCTGCCAGCAAGGGGGGATTGAATACCTTTACAAAAGCATTAGCTAAAGAATTAGCTCCAAGTAATATTCAAGTTAATGCCATTGCTTGTGGCTGTATAGACACAGCTATGAATCAATGCTTCTCTGT
>JAZNTU010000051.1:0-9814 GCA_045591945.1 Acutalibacteraceae bacterium
TTTGGTATCGAATTTTCTTCGAAAATTCGACTATAATCCTTTCAATGAGTGTAATGCAAAATTGTATTTATAAAAAACAATTTTGCTAAAAGCCGATAAAATCGGCTTTTGCGAAACGCGACTGCGCTTCGACAAATTACAATCATTATAGCATAAACTCTGTTAAAAGCAAACAATAAAAGCCGTTGCAGTGCAACGGCTTTTGGTAGTTGATTTAGGTTTTATGATAATGCCATATAGTGGTGCTCTGTTGTAACGTTACCCTGTGAATTGATTGTAAGTGTAGTACCACCTGTCATACCCTCTTCAAAGTAGCAGCCCTCACCAAGCTTTAAGCCATAAGTAAGGCGAATACCCTCGTAAACAATAGATGAAGAGTTAACGTGGTCGTGGCCAACTATCATATTCTTTGTGCTGCCAAGCTCCTGGCAAAGAGAGAAGAAGCCGTTGTTTACAGGTGCGCTGCAAACCCACTCGCTGTTTTTACCGAAGGAGGTAGCTGCATATTCAGGGTAGAAGCATTCGTTTTCTTCATCCCAGGCAGTTGCCCAAGCATCTCTGTATTCGTAAACAGGTATGTGCATAAAGCAGGTGCTTTCAATTACCTTGCCTTCCTGCTGTGCGATACCGTTAACAGCCCATTTGTACCAGTTCATCTGAAGTGGCCAAAGGTGATCATACTCATTTTCTAAAACTGTGCCATCATCTAATGTGTAGTCTCGGTTTGCGTGGGTATCCATCATAAATAACGTGTGGATGATTTCACCATTTTCAGTAACATTTAAAATATAGTTACCGTAGCCCATATTTTCAGGACCAAATTGGAACAGGCAATTTTCAGCCTGTGTGAAAAGCTCTGCTGCCCAAAACTCACTTACACAGCCCTGACCGTCGTGGTTGCCCATTACAGGAGCCCACGGAATGCCGAAAGAGTCGATATAATTTATAAGCTCCATATATGCAACCGTACCCCAGGCGTTATCACCTGTAAGTGTAATAAGGTCCGGCTGAGTTTTTTCAATAAGTGATGCAATCATATTGTTTGCACGTGTGCCCATATCAGCAAAAACTTCATCGTCATTGAGTTGAACATCGGCAAGGTTAAGTATAACAAAATCCTTTGTAGGGTCCTTTTCGATAACTGTGTATGCAGACTCGTTGAATTCGGTTTTTAAGTTCCATTTTGTGAAATAGGAACCCTCACCACCCGCATCTATAAAGTTGTTGATAGGTGCCATAAATTGTAAAAATGACATCATAAATGCCATAATCATTTTAAGAATTGCTCCCATATTTTTACCTCCGTATTACAATATTTTTTGTACTTGTATCAGTATATCACAGATACTTAATAGTATCAAGTGCTATATACTGTTCGTATGCTTTATTTGATTTCATTGTTCATTATTTTTATGATTTTTGTACTGTTCAAGCAGCAGCCTGTGTTGTTGCTGTGGTAGTAAGCAACAAGTATACCACCGTCACATTCTATAACTGCAGGGTAGCAGTAGCCGTTATTTAAATCATCCTCAATATAGTAAAGGCTTTCTTGTGAAAACTCGGTATCACCATTACGGTCAGTTGCCATTACGTAAGGGGTGCGTCCCCAAAACTCCTTTTCATCATCTCTTAAAATATGCTCTGTTATAGGATTGAAAATTGCAAGTGTTATGCCGTGTGCCTTTTTTACAAGCATTGGTGAGCAGGGGGAAGAGAAAAATATATTTGGTGCAGGCTTAGACCAGGAAATGCCACCGTCTTTCGAAAAGCATTCAAATTGACAGCCGATGCCCGTTCTTATGTAGCACCATAAGGTGCCATCCTTCTTTTCGAAAATGCCTGGCTCCTGGAGGCCGTTTTTATCCTCATAAGGACATTTAAGTACTGTAGGAAAGGCGCTCCAAGTAAAGCCGTCATCATCCGAATAAACAAAAAGAAGCTCACCGGGGGTGAATTCGTTTGCTTTTGCGTGAATTGTGTGCCTTGCTAAGGGTAAAATTATTCTGCCTGTTGAAAGGTACACAGCACGGTCGTTATTTAAAATGTAGTAGTCAGCAGGTAAAATATTTGCAATACAGCTCACAGGCTCACTCCAGGAGCGACCTTCGTCCCTTGAGCGTGTAAGCACAATATCGTCTGTACCATCTGTGTTTTTAAGAATATAAAATGCACCTATATCACCGTTTGCCATTCTTAAAAACGAAAGGCTCATAATATTAACAGCGTCTGCAGGCTTTTCGAAAAGCACAAAGCTTTCACCGAAGCTCTCGCCTTCATCGTGTGATATTGTAGCGCAAATGCGAGCAACGTCCTCATCCTCTCTGCCACAGCTATTAAATTCTGTATAGCCGAAAAGAATATCGCCGTTTTTAAGTCGAATAAAGGAGCCTTCACCGTTTCTCGAAACGTTTTGAGTTGCTGCAATGAAATGTACTTGTCTGCCTAATTTTTTAAAAAACATTTTAATTTAATCTCCAATGTGATATTATATACTCAAATAATACCACAGTTTTCCTTTGTTGTAAATTCACTTTGTTACGGGGATGAAATTATGCGATTTGTAGTTGACCACGATTTTCATATTCACTCAACAATATCGCCCTGCTGCCACGATGAAAAGCAAACACCACAGGCTATACTTGAATACGGTGTAAAAAACGACTTTAAAAAAATATGCCTTGCCAATCACTTGTGGGATGAGGCTGTTGAAAGTGAAGCAGAATGGCACGAGGGACAGCGCTTTTCTTGTCTTTGCTCTGCTTTGCCGTTACCACAAGCAGAGGGGATAGAATTCCTTTTTGGCGCAGAGGCAGATATGGACTATAATTTTATTTTGGGTGTAGGCGAAAAGGCGTTAGAAAAGCTGGATTTTATAACTGTACCTACAACACATATGCACCTTGCAGGTAATACTGTAAGAGAAAAAATACAAGCACCCGAGCAGGCAGCAGAGCTTTGGCTTGAAAGACTTTATAAGCTGTTAGAAAAAGACTTGCCTTGGCACAAAATTGGTATAGCCCACCTTACCTGTGGCCACATATTTAAAAACAGAACAACAGAGGTTATAAGGCTTTTGCCTGAAAAGGAGCTTTACAAGGTGTTTTCGCTTTGCTCACAAAAGGAAGTAGGAATAGAGCTTAATATGAAAACCCTTGCAATGACCGATGAGGAAAAAGAGATTCTTTTAAGGCCTTATTTTATAGCAAAGGCTTGTGGCTGTAAATTCTATTTGGGCAGTGATGCCCATAAGACAGAAGCACTTGAAACAGCGAAAGATAATTTTGAAAATATAGTTACGTTATTAGGGCTTGAGGAAAAAGATAAGTTTGAGCTTGTAAAGGCTTTATAAAATGGCAATATGTCAAAATTTTCGTTTAAATATTTGTTGACAAAAACCAATTTTTTGATATAATATTTAGCGTGATAGTTTAAAAACTGTCACCTGCAAAGACTCGGCTTTTGTGGAAAGTCTGTCAGGGAGAATGCGTCACCGACTGAAAGCGCGTTTGAGATGAGTAGTAAGCTTGGGAACACTTGTGCAGTACACAATTTAAAATTTAAAGTGGATGCTTTTAGCATCAAAGCGGGTGGCACCGCGGGTGAATCAGTTTACTCGTCCCGGGAATATTTTTATATTCCCGGGGCATATTTTTTTAGTTAGATATTCTTTTTTATACAGGAGGCGTTTAATATGTACAGAACGTTATATTGTAACGATATCTGTGATAAGCACATCGGCCAGACTGTTCAGCTTGCAGGCTGGGTAGATGTTGTGCGTGACCACGGCGGCGTTATCTTCGTTGACCTTCGTGACTACACAGGCGTTACACAGGTTGTTATTCACAACGAGGAGCTTTTAAAGGACGTTAACCGTGAAACCGTTATATCCGTAAGCGGCGTTGTTGAAAAGAGAGACCCTGAAACCGTTAATACCAAAATTTCAACAGGCTACGTGGAGCTTCTTGCTGATTCTCTTCAGGTGCTTGGTAAGAGCCAAAATATGCTTCCTTTCGAGGTAAGGGCATCAAGAATGAGCAAGGATGAGCTTCGTCTTAAATACCGTTATCTTGACCTTCGTAACCCTAAGAATCACGAAAATCTTGTTATGCGTTCAAGAATTATTCGTCATTTAAGAAATGCTATGGAGGATAAGGGCTTCCTTGATATGCAAACACCAATTCTTACTGCATCATCACCTGAGGGTGCTCGAGATTTCCTTGTACCAAGCCGTAAGCATCCGGGCAAATTCTATGCTTTGCCACAGGCACCACAGCAGTTTAAGCAGCTGCTTATGGTATCAGGCTTTGATAGATATTTCCAGGTTGCACCTTGCTTCCGTGATGAGGATGCCCGTGCAGACCGTTCACCCGGTGAATTTTATCAGCTCGACTTTGAAATGGCTTTTGCAACACAGGAAGAGGTGCTTGAGGTTTGTGAGGACGTTATTTACGATACCTTCAAAACCTTCTCCGATAAAAAGGTTACAGAAAAGCCATTCCGCAGAATCACATATGCAGATGCTATGATGACCTACGGCTCAGATAAGCCTGATTTAAGAAACCCACTTATTATTTGCGACTTAACAGATTTCTTTGCAGGTGTAAGCTTCCCTGCATTTAAGGGCAGACCTGTAAGAGGTATTGTTGCAGATTGCTCAGGCAAATCAAACAAATTCTTTGAGGATTCTCTTAAGTATGCAACCTCTCCTGAGGTAGGCCTTGGTGGTCTTGGCTACATCACTCTTAAGGATGGCGTATTCCTTGGACCAATCGCAAAATTCTTAACAGATGCACAAAAAGAAGAAATCACAGCTCTTACAGGCGTTAAAGAGGGCGAAACACTTTTCTTTATTTGTGATGATAAGAAAAACGTTACAGAGAAAAAGGCAGGTATGATTCGTACCTGGCTTGCAAGAAAGGAACAGCTTGACCTTATATGCGATGATTCCTTTGAGTTCTGCTTCGTTGTAGACTTCCCAATGTATGAGGATGATGAGGAAACAGGCGAAACTATTTTCACCCACAACCCATTCTCAATGCCACAGGGTGGTATGGAGGCACTCCTTACAAAGGACCCAACAGAGGTTCTTGCATATCAGTACGACCTTGTTTGTAATGGTATAGAGCTTGCATCAGGTGCAGTTCGTAACCACGATATAGAAATTATGAAAAAGGCCTTCTCCATTGCAGGCTACGATGAGGATGAGCTTAAAAAGAGATTTAATGCTCTTTACACAGCATTCCAATACGGTGCACCACCACACGCAGGCATGGCACCCGGTATCGACCGTATGGTAATGCTCCTTACAGATGAAGAAAAGATTCTTGAGGTTATTGCATTCCCACTTAACGGTAATGCACAAGACCTTCTCTTAGGCGCACCGGGTGAGGTAACAAACCAACAGCTTGAGGACGTTCACCTTTTAGGTAGTGGCAGCGCACTTGCACAGCGCTCTGCAGGTACCTCTTCAGGCGCAGGTAAGCAGTCCTCCGGTAAGCGTTCAACCTTCTCAAATGCACAGCAGCTTAACCAAATTGCTCTTACAGAGGAAGAGGAGGCAGCAGTGCAGGGCATTTTCAATATGATGAGTGAAAATGAACAGGCTCTCGCTTCTTGTGATACAGAGGGCGTTGAAGAGATGGTTCACGTTATGCCTATGACAAACGTTTTACGTGAAGACGTACGTAGTCAGCCGTTTACAAGAGAGAGCCTTCTTGAGGGTGCTCCTGCTCGCAGTGACGATAGCTGGCAAGTACCAAGACTTGTAAAGTGAGGTGTACAGTATGAAATATTATTCAGCAGTTATATGTGAAAAAGGAACAATTGCAGTTGATGATACCATACTTATAAAGGGTACACCTTCAACAGCAGGTTCAAAAATATTAGAGGGCTACAAGCCTTTATTTAGCGCAGAGGCAGTAACACGCCTTGAAGCAAAGGGCTATGAAATTTCCGGTAAAACACACGTTGGTGAGTTTGGCCTCGATTTAGTAGGTGAGTTTTCACACTATGCTCCACAGGAGGGCGCACTTTCAGGTGCAGCAGCTACTCTTGTTGCACAGGGGCAGGTTAAAGCAGCACTTGGTGTTGATATGAACGGTGCTACAAGGCGTGCAGCAGCACTTGCGGGTGTTGATTTCCTTAAGCCAACCTACGGTACAGTATCTCGCTACGGCGTTATTTCCTGTGCAGCATCAGGTGAGCAGGTAGGTGTGTATTCCAAGAATGCACAAGGCGTTGCAGAAATTATGAGCGTTATTGCGGGCCACGATGATAAAGACGGCACAAGCTTGCCTGCAGAAGACTATGCATATTCAGTAGATGAAGCTGTTTCAGGCAAAAAGGTTTGCGTTATTAAAGAATTGCTCGAAAAGGCAGACGATGAAACTAAAGCAAAAACACAAGCTTATATTTCAGCTTTAAAAGAAAATGGCGTTGTGGTTGAAGAAATCTCTTGTGATATGTTTACTGTTGCAAACACAGCTTGGCAGATTCTTATGTGTGCTGAAACCTGCAACAACGTATCTCGCTACGACGGTGTTAAATACGGTCACCGTTCAGAAAAAGCAAGAAATATAGATGAATTATATGTAAATTCAAGAACAGAGGGCTTTAACTTCCTTACAAAGGCAGTTATACTTTACGGCTCCGACGTTTTATCAAAAAATCGTTATAAAGCTTGCTATGATAAATCTCTTAGAGTGCGCCGTGTAGTTAAAGAGAGCTTTGATAAGCTTTTCGAAAGCTACGATGCAGTGCTTACCCCTGTTTGCAGTAAGTCTGCATACGAAAGCTACGATATATACAGCGCCTTTGAAAAGGTATTCAATGAAGGTGTATTTACAGCAGTAGCAAACCTTATAGGTGTACCTGCCCTTGTAAGTGGTGGTGTTCAGCTTATGGGTAAGGCATTCTCTGAAAGCACACTTCTCAGCCTTGCACACAGCGTTGAAAGGAAGGGTGAATGAGTATGAAATATGAAATAGTTATCGGTCTTGAAACCCACGTTGAATTAAGCACCGAATCAAAAATATTCTGCTCCTGTGGTGGTCACTCTGCCGCAAACGAGCCTAACGATTGCGTTTGCCCTGCTTGTAGCGGTATGCCCGGTATGCTCCCTGTTATGAATAAGCGTGTTGTTGAGCTTGCTGTTACTGCAGGTATTATGCTTAACTGTAACATCAATCGTTACACAACCTTTGATAAGAAAAACTATTATTATCCTGACCTTCCTTGTGCTTACCAGATTACACAGCTTAATCACCCAATTTGTACAGATGGCTGTGTTACCGTTAAAACAAGCGAAGGCGCAAGAGATATTCGCATTAAGCAGATTCATATGGAAGAGGATGCAGGTAAGCTTGTTCACAGCGGTAACTCATCATACGTTGACTTTAACCGTACAAGTGTTCCACTTATCGAGATTGTTACTCAGCCTGATTTCCGTAGTGCTGAAGAGGTGCTTGTATACCTTAACAAGCTTAAATCTATGTTCCGTTCAAGTGGTATTTCAGAGTGTGAAGAGGGCGCAATGCGTTGCGATATCAATATCTCTGTAAGGCCTGAGGGCAGCGAGGAGTTTGGTGTTCGTACAGAAATTAAGAATATGAGCTCCTTTGAAGCAATAGAAAAAGCAATTCGTTACGAGGCACAGCGCCATATAGATGCCCTTGAGTTTGACCTTGAGGAGCTTGTTCAGGAAACAAGACGTTTTGACGAGGCTACAGGCAAAACTATGGCAATGCGTAATAAGGAAACAGAGGCAGATTACCGTTATTTCCCTGATGCTAACCTTATGCCTATTATTATTGATGATGAGTGGCTCGAGCAGATTAAGGCAAATAAGCCTGTCGCTGTAGACGAAAAGGCAGAGCAGTACAGAGAAGCAGGCATTTCTGAAAAGGAAATTGAAATGCTTATCTCTAATCACAAAATTGCAAAGCTTCTTGATGAAACAGTTGCATTGGGCTGTAATCCAAAGGATACAGCAGCTTGGATTCTTACTGACTGTGCAGGTGTGCTCCGTAAGGATGGCAAAACACTTAATGACCTTACAATGACAGCCGAAACACTTGCAGCTATTATTAAAATGGTTGAGGACGGTACAATTAACCGTAATGCAGGTAAGAAGATTCTTATTGCAGTTGTTGAAAAGGGCGTTGACCCTGTTGCATATTGCAAGGAGCAGGGCCTTGATAAGAAATTTGATTCCTCTGCTGTAGAGAGCGTTATCGATAAGGTAATTGCTGAAAATCCACAGGCAGTTGAAGATTACAAAAACGGTAAAACGAAGGCTTTACAGGCACTCTTTGGTGCTTGCATGAAGGAACTTCGTGGTGCAGGTGAGCCTGCAATGATTAAAGAGCTCCTCGAAAAGAAGCTTGCAAATTAATTCCAACAAAAGCTATAGCGGAAGTAAATACTTACTTCCGCTATATTATTAAAAGGTTATTATGAAAAATATTTTATTGATTTTAGTAGGTGGCACAATTTGTACTGCCGTAAACGAGCACGGCGCCTTATCCGTAAGCGAGGGCGCAGGCGTGGCTTTAAAAGAAAATTATTTAAAATCCTCATCACCTTTTGCAGGTGAGGTTAATATAGTATTAAGCAAAAATCTTTTTATCTTAAGCGAAAATATGACTGTGGATAAATGGAATTTGATGCTTGAAGCTTATAAAAATGAGGTTTCAAAGGGTGAGTTTGACGGTGTTGTTTTTGCACACGGTACAGATACACTTGCATATTCTGCTGCGCTTTTTTCAATGCTTCTTGCCAAAACCTTAGTACCTGTATTTTTTGTTTCAAGCAATGCCCGTCTTGATTTACCGAGAGCTAACGGAAACGAGAATTTTAGGTGTGCAGTTGAATGTATTTGCAAAGGCATTACACCAGACGTTTACGTTATCTATAAAAATATTTCAAACGGCACAATGTACCTTCACAGAGGCGCACAAATTCAGCAATGCCCAAATTATTCCGAGGATTTTTTCAGCTTTGACGCTATTGACGTTACTGATATAACCGATGATGATTTCTTAAGGCTCAATAAAACCCTTAAAGAGAAATATCCTCAAGAAAATAAAAAAGCACTTGTTGATATTAACAATGAATTTGCTTTGAAAAACTGTGTGCTTATGCTTTGGCCGTACGTTGGAATGGATTATTCTGTAATTGATTACGGTAAATTTTCTGCTGTGATTCACGGTACGTACCACTCAGGTACAGCCTGTGCAGAAAAAACAGAAGGCTGTAATTATTATGGCGAAGGCTCTGTTTTGTATATGCTTGACAAATGTAAGGAGCATAATGTTGACGTTTATTTTTCACCTTCAAAAAAAGAGGGAGAGGTGTACGATACAGTAAGAATTATCGGTTCGCATAATAATAACCAAATAAATTTTCTGTACGGCACAACCCAGGAAGCTGCATACGCAAAGCTGCTTATAGCATATTCTGTTTTTGAAGATGATGATAAAATCAATGAATTTATAAATGGCGAGATTAATTTTGAAATTGTACAATAAAAACAAAAGGGGCTGTAAAAAAACGTAAGTTTTTTTGCAGTCCCTTTTTAGGGGATAGGAAAAAAGATGCAGAACGGACAAACTGAGCAAAATCAAGGCTTCAGACTTGATTTTGCTTGCCCGAAGGCGTACAAGGGTACGTTGAGTGGCGAAGTTTGTTCGTAGTATAAAACATACTTTTTTCAACAATTTTATATTTCTTGTATTTTTAAAGGGTTCTATAGGCTTATTAAACCTACAGAACCCCTTGCTATATCCGGTTTTATACGGTCTGCGCTTTTTTTACA
>JAZNTU010000052.1:0-52277 GCA_045591945.1 Acutalibacteraceae bacterium
GCCCTGCTGAATTGAATCAAAGAGGTTATCAAGAGTAACCTTCTGAACTGAGTTAAACTTAGCTTCTTTAAGTTCATCCTTACGCTGTTCAACAAGTGTACGTGCAAGCTTTTCATCACTTACTGCGTCAAATGTGTCACCTGCCTGAGGAACTTCAACAAGACCTGTAATTTCAACGGGAACTGAAGGACCTGCCTTCTTAAGCTTCTTACCGTTTTCATTCTGCATAGTTCTTACACGACCGACTGCTGTACCTGCAACGATAACGTCACCATCGTGAAGTGTACCCTTCTGAACAAGAAGTGTTGCAACAGGACCTCTGCCCTTGTCAAGTCTTGCCTCGATAACAACACCTTTTGCTGCTCTGTTGGGGTTAGCTTTCAGCTCTTTCATTTCTGCAATAAGGAGAATTGACTCAAGAAGCTTGTCAATATTCTGGTGCATTTTTGCAGAAACAGGAACACAGATTGTGTCACCGCCCCATTCTTCAGGGATAATTTCATACTCGGTGAGCTGCTGCATAATTCTGTCAGGGTTAGCACCGGGTCTGTCCATTTTGTTGATTGCAACGATAATTGAAACATCTGCTGCTTTTGCATGGTTGATTGCTTCAACTGTCTGAGGCATGATACCGTCGTCAGCGGCAACAACAAGAACCGCAATATCTGTTGCCTTTGCACCACGTGCACGCATTGATGTGAAAGCAGCGTGACCGGGTGTGTCAAGGAATGTGATTTTCTGACCGTCAACATTTACCATGTAAGCACCGATGTGCTGTGTGATACCGCCTGCTTCTCCTGCAGTTACACGTGTTTTACGGATTGCATCAAGAAGGGATGTTTTACCGTGGTCAACGTGACCCATAACACAAACAACAGGGCTTCTTGGAACAAGGTCTTCCTCCTCATCCTCGTGGTCGTCAATAATTCTATCCTCGATAGTAACAACAACCTCTTTTTTAACCTTTGCTCCCATTTCTGTGGCAACAATTTCTGCTGTTTCAAAGTCGATAACCTGGTTAACCGTAGCCATCATACCAAGTGAGAAGAGCACCTTAATAACCTCTGCCGCTGTTCTCTTAAGCATTGCGGCAAGCTCACCAACCGTAATTTCCTCAGGCACGGTAATAACAAGTGTTCTCTTAGCACGCTCTGCCTCGAGTCTTCTTAATCTCTCTGCCTCGCTCTCCTTACGCTTGGAGCGCATACCCTGCTGCCTTCTGTACTGCTGGCTCTTTTGCTTAAGCTTTTGCTTTGTTGGGCCGTTTTCGTTCATTGAGTGAGCAGGAGCAATGTTTTCATATCTTTCGTTGTACTTATCAAGCTCAACGTTATCTGCTCTTGTATCAACTGTACGCATTTCGCCCTTTGTTCTTGACTGCATAGGAGCATCGGGCTTCTTTTCGTGCTTTTTGAATGGGTTTGGTGTGCTTACGCCCGGCTTTTTCTCCTGCGCAGGGGCGCCCTTTTTGCCCTCGCCCTTCTTTGGCTCACCCTTTTTAGGAGCTTCCTTCTTTGGCTCCTCCTTCTTTGGTGTTTCCTTTTTAGGCTCATCCTTTTTAGGAGTATCCTTCTTTGGTGCTTCCTTTTTAGGAGCCTCCTTCTTTGGCTCAGGCTTTTTCTCCTCTTGCTTTTGCATAGCAAAATATGCGTTGAAGTTTTCAACGGAATTTTCCTGTGTAAGCACGTCGAAAACAACGTCTAATTCCTCTGTATCAAGAGTAGATGATGATTTCTTTGGCTCTTCAAAATATTTTGCAAGAAGCTCTATAACTGCTTTGCTTTGTAAACCGAAGTCCTTTGCGACCTCGCTAACCTTATATTTAGTTACCATCTGATTCCTCCATGAATTTCTCTTGTATTTTGGCAGCAAATCCGGCATCTAATACCGAAAACACTGCAGAATGTTTACCGATTCCTGTAGCAAAATCATCCATTGAACAGGCTGTTCTTATAACAGGAATGCTTTTGCCGTTATAAGTACAGGCGTGGCGCATCTCTCTTTCAAGCCTTTCAGATGCATCTGAAGCAAGCATTACAAGAAACGCTGTTGATTTAACAATAGACTCTTTTACAACGTCGTGCCCACACAAAAGCTTGTTTGCCCTTCTGCACAGACCTAAAAAGCCCATTGCATCCTTCATATTCAATTCTGCCACAGTCCTTTCGTAATATTATATTTTAGGTTGCTTAAGCACTATTACTTAAGCTCTACGGCCATAGCCTCGTATATTTCTTCGGGAATTTGTGTTTCAAGAGCTCTTTCGAAGCGCTTGCCCTTGCGAGCTTTATCAAAGCACCTTTTGTCGGGGCAAATATATGCGCCTCTGCCCGATTTTTTGCCGATTAAATCAATGCTGATTTCACCCTCGGGACTCTTTACCACACGAACAAGCTCCCTTTTAGGCTTCATTTCGTTACAGCCTAAGCATTTTCGCATTGGTATTTTCTTTTCTGCCATAGCCTACCTCACGAATTCTGAGGAATGTAGAAGCCGCTTTCAGGCTTAATATCTATCTTCCAGCCTGTAAGCTTTGCAGCAAGGCGAGCATTTTGACCCTTGTTGCCGATTGCAAGTGAAAGCTGTGTATCCGGAACTGTTACGTGACAAGCTCTCTCCTTCTCCTCGTCGATTTCAACCTCAAGCACGTCTGCAGGGGCAAGTGCTGCTGCAATAAAGAGCTTTGGGTCCTCGTTGTAAACAACGATATCAATCTTTTCGCCACCAAGAAGCTCTACAATTGTACCTACACGGCTACCCTTAGGACCGATACATGCTCCGATTGGGTCAACGTTTTCATCCTTGGAGAAAACTGCGATTTTTGTTCTTGAGCCTGCATCACGTGCAATTGATTTAATTTCTACAATTCCGTCGTAAATTTCAGAAACCTCTCGCTCGAAAAGTCGTTTTACAAGACCCGGATGTGTTCTGGAAATCATAGCCTTTGGTCCCTTTGGAGTATCCTTGATACCCTCAATGTAAACCTCTATGTGCTGACCCTCTGTAAGAACCTCATTTGGAATCTGTCTGCTCTTTGGAAGAACAACTACAGCCTTGCCGATTTCCAGTGTTGCATTTCCTGTTTGTGGGTCTACGCTCTGCACCTTACCTGTTACAAGCTCTTCCTGTTTGGATTCAAAATCCTTAAGCATAAGGCCACGCTCTGCATCGTGAATATCTCCACGAATAACGTTCTTTGCAGTTGTTGCTGCAATTCTGCCAAACTTACTTGCATCAAGAGGAATTTCAACGTAGTCGCCTACAAGAGCATTTTTCTTGTATTTTTTTGCTTCCTCAAGAAGGATTTCTGTAAAGCTGTTTTCTACCTTTTCGCAAACAAGCTTTCTAAGGTAAACTCTAAGCTCCTTCTTCTCAGGGTCGCAGTCAACAAAAACTACGTCCTCTCCGCCATATTCTCTTCTTAAGGATGTGATGATTGCTGCACACACCTTTTCAAGAAGATAATCGGCGGGGATGCCTCTTTCCTGCTCAATCAATGCTATCGCATCGAAAAATTCTACATTTTTGCTGGTTGGTTTTGTGGATTTACGTGCCATTTTTCTAACCATTCCTTTCAAGATAATATATGTGAAAAAATTATAAACTTAATAAATTTTGCAAAAGCTTTTTCGCTTTTGTAAGGTTGTACCACCCACCACCTACGGTGGTCCCCCCTCCTCCTCGCTTACGCTCGCAAGAGGGTAAGGCTTTCGCTTTTGTAAAAGCCTTACAAAGCTATTCGCCAAATTTCCATAAACGAATTTCAAAAACTCGGATGGATGACGCAGGTTTGAAATTCGAAGGCGTATACGATACGCCGAGAATAAAAACCAAGTCAGGCGCCAAAATTCCTTTAGTTCGAAATTTAAAGATTTGGATGAAGAGCAAAGGCTTGGCACCGAAGGCGTATACAGATACGTCGAGGGGACAAGACAAGGCTATTCGCCAAATATTTAAATTTCAAAGTCGTCGAGCTTTACCCAGGCTATTTCCTTCTTCTCCGCCGTCATTGTAGTTTCGTCGGGGAATTCAATTGTGACTGCACCTGCTTCGCTGTAGTCAATAAGAATGCCTTTAAACTCTCTTTGATTTTCATACGGCCTTATAAGCCTTAAAATAACCTTTTCGCCCATAGCATAGTCAAAATGGAAATCTCTTGTGAGCTTTCTCTCTATACCGGGTGAGGATACCTGCAGGTTGTACTGACGGTCTACAGGGTCTGCCTCATCGAGAGGCTTGTCGAGAGCGTGGCTCATATTGACACAATCGTCTATGCCTACGCCTCCGTCTTTGTCGATAAAGATTTTGAGATAGTAGCAAGTGCCCTCTTTTTCGAAAACAACATCCCAGAGAACTAAACCAAGCTCCTCTGCAATGGGCTCTGCAATATCCCACACAAGTGAAACTGTATTTTTTGCCAAAGCTGCACCTCTTTACAAGATTTTTAATTAATTTGAATACAATAAATTGAGAGCAGGTTGCCCTGCTCTCACTCAAACCAATATTCTTACACCGACAATATACCATATAATAATAAAAAAATCAAGAGTTTTTTATATTTAAAAAAACGTTCAGTTTATACTACTTTTTGTTTGTAATGTGCACATAGCTGTGATATACTAAAATCAACACATTAAATTTTTTATTTTGGGGGTTATTTTATGCCGAAAATCATCGTTGCTGGCGGAGGCCACGGTGGTATTGTTGCCGCTATAAATCTTGCCAAAAACGGATTTGATGTTACTGTTTTTGAGGCCTGCGAGCAGGGTGCTTTAGGTCTTGCACAAACGGATGCTGTTGACATAAACGCTTTTACCTTTGCAGGTATAGAGGTGCCTGAATATTTCAGGCGTGGCAAAAACGAGCTTACGTTTTTACCAAAGGATAAATCGGCGGGGCAGTTAACCCTGTGTGGAGGCGATACCGTATCGCTGCTTGAGGACAGAAAGGAGCTTATTAACTACCTTTTTGCACAGGCAGAAAAAGCAGGGGTAAAAATAGTTTACGGCGAAAGGGTGCTTGCTCCGTTGCTTTTAGGCAGCAGAGTAGCAGGTGTTTTAACAGATAAGGGCGAATACTACGCCGACCTTGTTATTGATGCGTGCGGAGTTGACTCCCCTGTGCGAAACGGCCTACCCGAATATATGGGTGTAAACAGACCTATAGAAAAATACGACGTGGTTTACTCATACAGAGGCTACTTTAACAGGCTAAACGGAGAAATCCCACCCGAAACGGATTACAATATTCATTTTAGTGATGATGGAAACATTGGCTTCCATTGGCTTGTTACGGAGTTTGACCGTATTGATGTGCTTGTTTGCAGATTTTATAAGCCTACTGATGCCGAAATTTTAGCAACGCTAAATACCCTTCACGAGGAAAACCCTCATATGGGGCTTAACCTCATTTACGGTGGTGTGCATGACGTTATACCTGTTTGCCAGCCACTTGCAGTGCTTGTTACTGATGGCTATGCCGCAGTAGGTGACAGTGCGTTTATGACGGTAGCGCTTAAGGGTTCGGGCCTTGCATACAGCATAAAGGCAGGCAAAATACTTGCAGATGCAGTTATTGCAGATACAAATTGCTGCTACAACCAAGAAACGCTTTGGGAATACCAAAGAAGATTTTTCAAAGAAATTGGTATTAGTGCAGGTGGCATTGCAGTTATTAAAAATATGCTGCCGTATATGACTGCAGATGATGTAAGTAAGCTTTTTGCTATGAAGCTGGTTACAACCGAGGAGCTTTCCTCTTTATTTGAAAACAAGGCAGATGCTATTTTCAACGCAAAGGGCATTTCTGCACTAAAAAGCAAAATACGCAAGGTGAACGACGAGCCTATACTTAAATCCATTTTAGGAAATTTGATGGTTTGGCTTACAAAATATGCTGTTTTGCAAACCTCCTTCCCTAACAAGTACGATAAAAAAGAGATTTTGGAATGGAACGAAAAGTATAATAAGTTTTTTGAGTCTATTAAGAGGAAGGATTAATCTGCCGGTGCTTCGCTAAAATTAAAAATTCAAAATGAAAAATTAAAAATTTCGGAACTGCGTTGCAATTGCAAAGCTTTGCAAGGAAATCAGGAATGAATAATTGAGGAGAAGCTTCGCTAAAATTAATAAAACTATCACTTTTTCGAGATTTGGATGCAGAGTGAAGGCTTGGATGCGAAGCTGTATGAAGATACTGCGAGCAGATAACCTTCTTCCCTATTTCAAAAAAATAACTTAAATAACGCGCAGAGAAAATTGATGAGGATTGCGATTTTGACACCGACGCTGTATACAGATACTGCGAGGGGGCAAAATCTGCAATAATCGCAATTTAATCAAGCGGAAAGGATGTATATAAGTATGAAAATAGCTGTTTTAGGTGCCGGAGGTATAAGTGGTTGCCACGTTCCCGCTTGGCAAAGAATTGAAGAGGCTGAGCTTGTTGCTATTTGCGACATTATGCCGGACAGACTTGAAAAGTACAAGGACACAGGTGCCCGACTTTATGAGAGCTGTGATGAAATGCTTGAAAAGGAGCAAATTGATATTCTTGATATCTGTTTGCCTACATTTTTACACGCAGAGTTTGCTATTAAGGCAATGGAGCGTGGCATAAACGTTATTTGCGAAAAGCCTATCTCCCTTAACAAAGAGGACGTAGACAAGGTTTACGCAACAGCGGAAAAAAACAACGTTAAATTTATGATTGCTCACGTTGTTCGTTTTTGGCCGGAATTTGTTTTCTTAAGAGATGCCGTTGTTAATAAAACCTACGGCAAAATGCTTACAGGCCATATGGTGCGCCTTGGCTCAACGCCAAAATGGAGCTGGGAAAACTGGATGAGACGTAAGGAGTGCAGTGGTCTTGTACCGTTTGATTTACATATTCACGATTTAGACTACATTGTGTACACCTTTGGTGCGCCTGTAAACTGCATTACACACCGTGCACAGCACAACGACCAGGATATTATTAACGCTACCTATGAGTTTGCAGACGGCTCCTTTATCACCTGCGATTCTTGGTGGGTTACAAGCGATTATCCCTTCACCTTCGGCTACCGTTTCACCTTTGAAAACGGTGCTATTGAGCTTAAGGACGGCAAGCTTATGGTATACCCTGTTGGCGCAGACGCCTTTGAGGTAAAGGAAGAAACCGAAAGCACAGAGGGTGCCATTAACCTGCCTGCAACAGATGCCTATTACGAAGAAATTCGTTACTTTGCTAATTGCGTGCTTGAAAACAAGCCTGCTGATATTATTAAGCCCGAGGAGCTTAAAACAGTGCTCCAGCTTATGGAAAGCTTTGAAAAATAAATCATACAAACCCCCTGCAAAGCTTATTATAAAAATTGGTGAATAAATATGAAGGAAACAGTAATTCAATTTGGTGAGGGCAATTTTCTTCGTGGATTTTTCGACTATTTCCTTCACGAAATCAACAAAAAAGGGCTTTACGAGGGTAAGGCCGTTATTGTACAGCCCCGTGCAGGTGGCAAGGTGCAAGGTCTTAATGAGCAGGGCTGCAAATACAACCTATATTTAAGAGGCATCGAAAAGGGCGAAACAAGGTGTGAGCATACTCTTATTGAGTCAATTTCACGCTGTGTTGACCCATACAAGGATTTTGAGGGCTTTATTTCCCTTGCAGATAACCCTGATTTCAGGTTTGTTGTATCTAACACAACCGAGGCAGGTATTGCCTTTGATGACTCCTGCTCTTTTGATGATAAGCCCTGCCTTTCCTTCCCGGGTAAGGTAACGCAGTTGCTTTACAGAAGGTACAAAAATAACCTGAAGGGCTTTGTTTTTCTCCCCTGTGAGCTTATTGATTCAAACGGCACAGAGCTTAAGGCGTGTGTGCTTAAGTATGCTGCACTTTGGGGGCTTGAAGAGAGCTTTGCTAACTGGGTTAACAGCGAAAACTACTTTGCAAACACCCTTGTAGACAGAATTGTAACAGGCTTCCCTACAGATGCTACTGCAACGCTCCACCCTGATGATAAATACGTTGATACTGCAGAGCTGTTTCACCTTTGGGTAATTGAGGGTGATTTTGAAGGTGAGCTGCCTCTTAAAAAATGCGGCTTTAACGTTATTTGGACAAATAATGCTGCCCCTTACAAAAAAATAAAGGTACGAATTCTTAACGGCGCACACACCTCACTTGTAGCAGGTGCGCTCCTTTCGGGTATTGAAACCGTTGGTGAAGCAATGGCAGACGAGGTAGCCTACAGCTTTTTGTGTAAGGCAATGCAAGAGGAAATTTTACCTACCATTGGTGCTAACGAGGAAAGCAATGCCTTTGCCCAAAGCGTTTTTGACAGATTCAAAAATCCATATATTCACCATAGGTGGGAGTCAATTTCTCTTAACAGTGTAAGCAAATTTTCTGTAAGAGTTTTGCCCACAATTCTTGAGTATAAAGAGAAATTCGGAGATTTTCCGAAATGCCTTTCTCTTTCATTTGCATATTTACTTTACTATTACAAAAACAATGCCCCACAGGATTCCCGTGAGGCTATTGACTACGTAAAAACCAATTCGATTTTTGATATACTTAAAAACAAGGAGCTTTGGCAAAGTGATATTTCCGCTTTAACAGAGCTTATTGAAGAATACTACAACAAAATAGAAGAAATCGGTCCGAGGGAAGCAATGAAATGGATACTGTAAAAATAAACGAAAAAGATAACGTTTGCGTTGACCTTTCAACAGGGCATAAAATTGCGCTTTGCAGCATAAAAAAGGGCGAAAGCGTAATAAAATACGGGTATCCCATTGGCGTTGCCACAGAGGATATTGCCTGTGGTGAGCCTGTACACTCCCACAATATGAAAACTGCTCTTGGTGATATTATTGAATATGAATATGTACGGGAGCTTGAAGCTATACCATACGAAAAGCCCTTCTTTATAAATGCTTTTGTGCGTGAAAACAAACAAATCGGTATAAGAAATGATATTTTTATTATACCTACCGTTGGCTGTGTAAACAGCATCGCAAAGCAGTTAAGTGAAAAAACAGGTGCTATACATTTTGCCCACCCATACGGCTGTAGCCAGTTGGGTGATGATATGGCAATAACACAAAAAATTCTTTGTGGACTTATTAAGCACCCAAACGCAGGTGGCGTGCTTGTTTTAGGGCTTGGCTGTGAAAACAACAATATTGACGAAATTAAAAAGGCTCTTGGAAAGTGGAATGAAAAAAGAATACGCTTTCTCAATGTGCAGGACTGCACAGATGAAATTGCCGAAGGCATTGAAATTATTGAAGAGCTACAGCTACACGCATCAAGGGACGAAAGGCAGCCTGTATCGGCAGATGAGCTTGTTATAGGCCTTAAGTGTGGTGGCTCTGATGGTTATTCGGGCATTACGGCAAACCCTGTTGTTGGCTTAGTTACCGATAAAATATGCTCTATGGGTGGCACAGCTGTGCTTACCGAGGTACCCGAAATGTTTGGTGCTGAAGCAGTTCTTTTTAAAAGATGTGGAAATAAAACAATTTTTGATAAAAGCGTACGGCTGATAAATAATTTTAAGCAATATTTTATAAACCACAACCAGCCTGTATACGAAAACCCCTCCCCCGGCAACAAGGAGGGCGGTATAACAACCCTTGAGGAAAAATCCTTAGGCTGTGTACAAAAGGGTGGCAAGTCCCTTATAACAGACGTGCTTGACTACGGTGATTTTATAAGGCGCAAGGGTCTTAACCTGCTTAACGGCCCCGGAAATGACATTGTTTCTGTTACAAACCTTTGCGCAGTAGGGTGCCACCTTGTGCTTTTTACAACAGGCAGAGGTACGCCTTTGGGTGGCGCTGTGCCTACAATAAAAATTGCATCTAACGAAGCAATTGCACAAAAAAAGCCACACTGGATAGACTTTTGCGCATACGGTGAAAAAGATGAAAAAGCAAAGGAATTACTTGAATTAATTAAAAGGGTTTGCAACGGCGAGCAAACTAAAAACGAGCTTATGGGCAACCGAGAAATTGCGATTTTTAAAGACGGAGTAACGCTATAAAAAAGAGTTGTGTCGAAGGACACAACTCTTTTCAATTAATTAAAATGCAATTTTTTCTTCGATATACTTTTCAAGGTCTGCAATTGGAATACGAACCTGCTCCATAGTATCTCTGTCACGAACAGTTACGCATCCGTCATCAACGCTTTCAAAGTCATAGGTAATGCAGAAAGGTGTACCGATTTCGTCCTGACGGCGATATCTTTTACCGATTGAGCCTGCATCGTCATAATCCACGTTAAACTTCTTTGAAAGGCTTGTGAAAATTTCTGTAGCCTGTTCATTGAGCTTCTTTGAAAGTGGAAGAATTGCACACTTGAATGGTGCAAGTGTTGGGTGAAAGCGAAGAACAACTCTTGTGTCGTTCTTTTCAGCATCAACAACCTCTTCATCGTATGCCTCTGTGAGGATTGTGAGGAAAAGTCTTTCAACACCGAGAGATGGCTCAACAACGTATGGAATATATCTCTCGTTTGTTTCAGGGTCAAAGTAATCAAGGCTCTTGCCTGATGTATTAATGTGCTGTGTAAGGTCGTAGTCGGTTCTGTCGGCAATACCCCAAAGCTCGCCCCAGCCGAATGGGAAAAGGTATTCAAAGTCTGTAGTAGCCTTTGAGTAGAAGCAAAGCTCCTCAGGGTCGTGGTCACGAAGGCGAAGGTTTTCTTCCTTAATGCCTAAGGAATATAGCCAATCACGGCAGAAGGCCCTCCAATACTCAAACCACTCAAGGTCTGTGCCCGGCTTGCAGAAGAATTCAAGCTCCATTTGCTCAAACTCACGCACACGGAAAATAAAGTTACCTGGTGTGATTTCGTTACGGAAGGATTTACCAATCTGTGCAACGCCGAAAGGAATTTTCTTTCTTGATGTACGCTGAATATTTGCAAAGTTAACGAAAATACCCTGTGCAGTTTCAGGACGAAGGTAAAGCTCGTTTTTGCTATCCTCTGTAACGCCCTGGAAGGTTTTAAACATAAGGTTAAACTGACGGATATCTGTGAAATTCTGCTTACCACAGTTAGGGCAAACAATACCCTTTTCGGTAATGTAAGCCATCATCTGCTCGTTTGACCAGCCTGCAACGTTTGTACCGTCAAAATCCTCAATAAGGTTATCTGCCCTATGGCGTGTTTTACAGTCACGGCAGTCCATAAGAGGGTCTGAGAAGCCGCCAAGGTGACCTGAAGCAACCCAGGTCTGTGGGTTCATAAGTATTGCGCTGTCAAGGCCAACGTTGTATGGATTTTCCTGAATAAATTTCTTTCTCCAGGCAGCCTTAATGTTTGTTTTGAGCTCAACACCAAGTGGCCCGTAATCCCAAGTGTTAGCAAGGCCACCGTAAATTTCGCTACCTGCGTAAACAAAGCCCCTGCCCTTGCAAAGAGCAACAAGCTTTTCCATAGATTTATCTGTATTTTTCATTCCAACCATCCTTTCAGATGCTTAATTATCATATCAATTGATAATTATATCACAACAAGAAGCAATAATCAACAATATATGTTTAAACTGATTTTAAAAATTCACGCTTAAAATCCTTACGTATTTGTTTCTTTTACATATATACCTGACGTTTAGCAGCACCAAATCATAGCAAAATAATACCCAAGGGTGAAAAGAAAACAAATCACCCTTGGGTAAACTCTTTAATTACCGATTACAGGTCAACACACAGACCCGTCCCGTGTGTTATACTGTGTTATGCCTCGGCATCGTAGGTCATCGCAATGGTTTTGCCGTTTTTAATAAACGTTTTAAGCTGACGACCATACCAATTAAGCGTTGCTCCCTTATAGGTCAACGGATTACCTATTGCATCGTAATCAATAGTTTTTCAAAGGGTGAATTGTAAACAAAACACCCTTTGAAATCTGATTCAATAACTATTTTCCGTCAACACACAGAACCGTCCCCTGTGTTAGTCCCCTGATTGGTTTTCCTTCTGGTAATAATAACATAACCAGCAATACATATCACAGCACCTATTGATACTCCAGGTAAAACAACACTATAAAAATCAATAGTCTCTTTATCAGTTTTGAATAAAACTTGTTCCTCTAAATCATTTGAACGACTTACACCTGTATACCCCATATAACCTCTTTTGTATTTGTATGTCCATTCACCTATAGTAAATGTGCTTTTTCTTAATTCCGAAATTATACCACTATCAAGAGCCGCCCAATCTTCCGTTGAATAAGCTGAAAAAGTCTGATTATCAAACTTATAAACCAGTATTATTTTACAAAAATATATATTTAGGGTTTCATCAGTAAGTTGAATTGTCAAATCTTCTTTTGAGAAAAAAGAAATCTCTTGTACAAAATCACATTTTGAGTTAAATAACTGTATATAAACATAATTAAATGGTTTAACATCACCTTCAGCTTTATCATTTCGAAAAAACAGAGCATACTCCCCCATTTGGTTAGCAGAAATCTGTTTCAAATAAGAGTGTTTAGCATAGTTTTTATTTATAACTAAATTTAAATTTCGGGGAACTTCAGTTTCGGATATTACGGGTACACCATTAACATCAAAAGCATTAACTGAACTTACTGTTGTCCAAACAATAAAAAATATAGAGATAACAAAAAATATTTTTTTATGACACATTATTATTTTATCCTCCGTACAAAAACTCATGCGTTTTTTTAAAAGGGTTCCAAGATTTTGTTGATGAAGTTTCATTTACAGAAGAATGAAGTTCAAACTCTCCCCCCATAGATATAACCACACTTACCCCACTACAAGTTGTATTAGGGTTAGATGCAGGAACAAAAGTAACATAATCCACAGCAACCCCCCCTGCCGCAACAAGCGTTGCACCATATTGTTCTGATTGGCCAGTTAAATCTTGTACATTTGTTGCATTAGTGAAAGTTAAAACTACCCCCCAACTTCCACCAGCACCAGTAGATACGCCAGTTGTAATAGATTTTTGCAAAGCATAATTGTATGAAGTATCAATAGATAAAACCGCAGACTGTCCTATTGTGTTACCTGCATTAGTAGCACCAGCTGAAACACCAACAGAAAAAGTATTGCCTTTTTCACGACTACGATACATATTAACCAAAAAGTTTTCCAACACACTAGGTGTTCTATCTTTATATTTTCTACTAGTTTTGCAATTTGAATTTCCACAATCATCCTTCCATAAAAAACCTAAAAATTTACTGCACTTTCCGTTTTCATCCTCACAAATGACCGGATTATTCTGACAATATGAATACATATTGTAGCTCATAACGCCCTGACCGGTTGTTATGTACCCATCCGCATTAATAAACCTACCGATTTCAGAATCGTAGTATCTTGATTGGAGATAATACAAACCAATGTCGTTATCGTAGTAGTACCCACGATAACGGATAGGGTTAGAATTAGCGATATGATACCAGGTTGTGATTGGGTTACCGTTTGCATCGGTAACAGAAAGTGTGTTGCCCCAAGCATCGTATTCATAGCGGGCAACAAGCTGACCGTTTTGCTTGTGGAGAGCGATAACATCGCCTTGTGCATTTGTAACAGCGTGGTAAACTGCCCTTGAAACGGAGCTATCTGACCCTACAAGGGTGTAGTAAATCATTGAAAGATTACCGTAGCTATCGTAGAAATAGTAAAACTCCTGATTATCTCCACGCTTTTCGTAGTATAACTTATCGCCTACGTATTGGAAATCGGTTCTGACACCGTTAATTTGCTTTGTGCTCCTCAATCCGTCGGCATCGTAGGTCATCGCAATGGTTTTGCCGTTTTTAATAAACGTTTTAAGCTGACGACCGTACCAATTAAGCGTTGCTCCCCTATAGGTCAACGGATTACCTATTGCATCGTAGTCAATTGATTCTGTTTTTGTAACCGTTTCGGTATTTCCATTATATTCCAAATACTGAACAGATGTCAATAAGTTGTTCCATCCACAGCTTGAATCTGCTCCGTAATTGTATCTAATACCTGTTTTCGTTGAACCTTGGGTTGTGGTCTTTAGGGTTATGTTGCCTAAACCGTCATACTCCCAAGCATTAACGGTTGAGCCGTTCAGCGTTTCCTTTTTAAGCTGATACTTATCATCGTACTCATATGCCTTATATGCAGAAGGCTCTTCCTGACTTTCGCTTGTACCTTTACCAATGGAGATAATATTGCCTACGTTATCATACGTATAATGATACGATATTCCGTTTATAACCTCACAGCGAAGCTGACTTGTGTAGTTTACAGTATTGTCTGTATTCTTATGGTTGTTGTAGTAATACTGATTAACAATCGGTGTTGCAACGTCAACGTTTTTCTTTGTAAGCTTGTTGAACGTATCGTAGGTGTAGTCGGTATTCATTGTCAAAGCTCTGTAGCGTGTTGGCAGGTTATCCTTGGCATTGTTTGCTGCGTTACCAACACCTGTGTTGCTGTAGAGGTAATACTGAGCATACGTATTTGCACCAGCACTGTTTGTAATCGAAGTCAGGTTGTTTCGTATGTCGTAGCCATATTCAGTTGCACCAACAAAGCTTGAATCTGAGCTTTTTGAAATATCGGTACGAATGAGTCTGCCTATGGAGTCGTAGCTGTAGTCGTATTTGTAGCCTGTTACACCGTCCTTGTGGATTCTCGGTAAGCCGTTTGAGGTGTAAGCCCAGGTGTACAGTGGATATGTGCTTTCTGCATCATTATCTACAAAGATTTGTGAAACAAGACCTGCTTTTGTGTAACCATAGCGAATAGCATCACCGTTTGCATAGGCACTCTTTTCCAAAAGACCGTTGTTAGACGTGCTGTAGTTGTTGGTTACAAGTGCCTTTTTGTTATTTCCTGTTCCAACGTTGGTTTGGGTAACGTTACCGAATTTATCATAGTCGAAGCTGTAATTTTCTTGCTTACCGTTTCCGCCATTAAACAAAATATTAGTTATTCTGTTTTTATCGTAGGTGTATGAAACAGTTGTTCCATCAGCAGAAACACTTGCAAGCTTTGTATAATTGGAGCCATAGGTATAGCTTGTTGTGTTGTTTTCGGCATCCTTAACACTTGTTTGTGCGCCTGTAGGCATATTGTAAGTATAGTAAGTGGTTTTACCTAATTCATTTGTTGCAGATGCAAGATATGCACCTGCAGAGATATTGGAGCTTGCAGTAGTGTAAGCTTGTGAGGTACTTGTAGATATACCACCTGCAGAGTTGGTTGTTTTTACACCTGTTACCTGACCCTTATCGTTATACGTATAGTTTACGGTAACCCCCTTTGGCGATTTAGCCTGGGTGAGCCTATGGCTTGAATCGTAGCTGTATTCGGAAGTATAGCCGGCAGCATCCTTGTAGGTTTTAAGGTCTTCACCCTCATAGGTCATATTGTTCTTTTGCTCTGCATTAGCAGAAACAGAGGTTACGTTACCTTCGCTATCGTAAATATATGACTGCGCCACATCTCGTATAAGCTGAATATGGTCAAAGAAGGCATAATTGCCCTGCAGGTTATACCTTGGCATAACCATAATGTGGGTAGGGGTGTAGGTCTTGGTATCGCTTGTGCTCTCTTTTTTGTACTTAAGGCTAAAGGATGCTGCAGCATATTGCCAGGTGGCAATTGTTGTATTAAACACTGCAGACTCCTTAAATTGTGTAACGGTTGTGCCGTCGCTTACAGAATACGTAACCCTTGCTGCAATTTCAAATTTTGAATTGGGGTGGTGAGTTTTGTTCACAGCATAGGCTGCTGCCCAACCACTTAAAATATACGTATCGTTTTCGTTAGGGCTTACGGTTACGTACTGGTAGAAGCCTTTGTAGTCCTCGCCACCACCTGTTATTTTAAGTGCTGCAGAGCCATTGCGAACGTTAACTGTGGTAGCACCGTTGTTATTAAGCGAATGGGTCACACCTGTGGAAGGAACCCAATATTTAATTGATGTAGAGCCATATGTTTCAAAGCTTGAATTCTGAACAAGATTGAGGCTGCTTGCAACAGAACCCTCTTCGAGCTGGAAGCCATCAAAATATGCTGTACCTGTGGCGTTACCTAAGCAAAAATACAAAACAACGTACGACGTGTCGACAGGTATGCTCATTGTCATGCTTATTCTGCGCCAACCACCATTAATATTGTCGCCTGTTTCTGTGGTGATTTTGTGTGAGCGTTGAATTAGTTTGTAGCTACCATCGGTACCCCTTGCTACCATCATAAGGTAAGCACCGGCATTTTCAGTAACACCGTTTAATTGAATCTCTTTTGTTTTTACATATGCTGAATATGTATAGTTACTGTTTGCCTTTAGCTTACTAACGTTTTGTGCAACGTAGGAATATCCTGTGGTTGCTACTGCTGTATTTGTCAGCTTGAGACTTTGCTTACCAACGTAATATTCCTCTGTGGTTGCTCCGTATGTATACGTAACGCCTGTAGAAGCACTGTTGGTCGTCCAGCTTACGTTGCCCTCTGCATTACCGTTTTCAAGAAGATTAACCGTATTTTTACCAAGTGTTGCAGAGCTTTGTATTCTGTTTCGGCTTTCCTCTATATCATCGCCTGTGTAGGTATATGCACCTGCACCAACAGATTCTCCGTTGCCGTATTTCACCTGCTGCGATACCGTTCTGCCGAAATTATCAAACTGCAATGTTGAGATAATATCGTCATATCCGTTATAAGGGTCATCCTGGTTGATTTTTATTATTCCGTCTATACCTGCAGAACGTATTACTGTGGTATTGTAGGCTGTTCTGTCGAAGGTTACTGTTTGACCGATTAAATAGTTTGCAAGGCTTACGTCTGTTGCATAAAAATCAAAGGTCTGTGCAATTCGGCGTCCCTTTGACTGCTCATTATACGTAAAGCGTCTGCCTGTTTCATCGGTAGTCCAAACGTAGTTAAGCAGCCCCTCTCCGGTATTGTAGTAACGGAAATATACTCTGCTACCATCCTGCAATATTACGTCGGTCAGCACACCGTTTGTATATACGCAAACACGAGTAATTCTGCCTGCATTATCCTTGATTGAATGGATATAATTAGTACCTGCTAAGTATATCATTTCAAACGTATGGCCTGTACCGTCTGTAATTTTCTGCAGCTTTTTGTTTGTTGAATCATAGGTTAAGGTTATTCTGTTGTCGCTATTATCAACAACTGCAGAAAGGTTACCACAGTTGTTGAAGCTCAAATATGAGCCATCGTCTTTAGTTAATCTGTAGTAATCCGTTGCACCGTTTGGTTTTGAGAAGGTGTAGCCAAGGCCATCCTCATCCTTGTAAACGGTTTGTCCGTTTTCTGTATATTTGCCTATATAGTGCTCTGTTCCGTCCGCATCGGTATACACGTATGGGTAGTTTTCGGCAGCCTCACCTGTAAGACCGTAGCTTGTTGACATAAGAAGTGTTTGCTGGTAGTTTAATCTCCAGCCCATACCAAAGCCTGCAAGGTTCGAGCTGTTTTTGCCTGCTGTGAAGGTTTCGTTTGAGCAATAGGTGTTGTACACAAGGCTCAATGAAACAGGCATAATTTCACTTACAGATGAGGTAAGCGGAAGTGTATATACAAGGTTACCTGTATATTCGTTTACACTTGCAATACCACCTACGCCATTGGAGAAGTTTGAATAACTCCAATAGCTTTCTATACCCTTATTGTTACGGTAGGTAATAGTTATAACCGGTATTTTATCTGTTTGGCTTGTATAATTTTCTGAACGGAAAATTGCTCTTGCCGGCGTTAAGGTTTCATCGTGTGCTTTAATTAATATGCCGTGGTTTGCAAATGTGCCCTCATACCAGCCCTTAACTGCTTTTGTAATATCAAGCTCCTTCCAGCCATACTCACCATTGTTCATAAAGCAATAGTCTATGGATTTGTTGTTTATACCGGGCTTCGTGTTCCAGGTTACGGTGTTTTCTGCCCAACTTGATTCGATTATGTGAGCATCAAGCTGACGCTTTGAGGAGCCACCGTCAAAGCTTGTGGAATGCATATACAAGCAAAGGTTTGCCTCAACAACCATATCACCCTTGTTGAGTGTTGGTAATGTGTTTTTAAACATAGCGTGGCATAAACCGTAGTTTGCCGATTCATCACCTATGTATATATCCTGCACGCTGCCATAGTTAGTTGACGGTGTATCGGCTGCAACAAAGGTTGATGATACACTTGTTGAGGTTTGCTTTGTGAATATTACAGGGTCAATAACTACAGGGTACTCTCTGCTATCAGCTTTGAGCCATTCTTTATCTGCAACAATGCTTACTGAATATTTACCCTCTGCAAGCTCTTTTACCTCGTATGAAACAGCATAGGAATACACTCCCTTTGCATCGTACATAAAGGGAGCAGGTATGTGGAATATTTCTGCCTTTTCGCTATTAAGTGCAGATATGCTACCGTCTTGATTTTTGCTGAGCACCAAGCCGGCTGCACTTACATTAAAAGTAAATTCATTTTTACCTGTTTTGGAGTTGAGTATAATATTTTCCTTAACGCCGTTTGACGTAACAACGTACTCAAGCTCACAGTTTGACTCAAAGTTCTTGTACTTAATCTTGTCCTGTGTTTTGTCGGCATATTTTTGTATTTTATCTGCAGATAGCTCCTTTTCCTCGTACGTTGCCTTGGTTAAGGCTTTTCGTAACACTCCACCGTTATATTCCCAAGTAATTGTGTAGCCTTCGTTTTCCAAGGAAAACATATTTTCTGCATTAAAGTCCTTTTTGAATGTGGCTTTAAAGCTGTTTTTAGAGTTTTTGTACTCTTCCTTTTCCTTATCGTAGGAGAGGGTGTTATCAATTTCCTGCCATTTGCCGTTTTCTTCATAGTGAACAGCGTTTCCGTAAATGACTGCTTTACGTGTGCCGTTGCTCATTATGAAGTGCTTTGTGTCTGCTGTTCTGCGACTTTCATCCTCACCAAGAATTGTCGGCTCTGTTTCATCGGCTTCCAATTCTTTTGCCTGTGAATCCTCACCTGCGAAAACCTTTTCATCAGGAAATGGCGTTTCAAAGGAAAGGTCCTCATCCGTTGGTTCCGGTGCCAAGGGTAGCATTGAATCATCGTCATAAGCAGCTTGTACTTCTGTAGCAATTACAGGTGTGGCCACTGAAAATGCACCCATTACCGTAAGGGCTGACAGTATTACAGCCAATACTTTTTTACTGACCTTCATAAAAAACATCCTTTCAAAATTTTTCTACAGTATACAGAGGGCAAAGGATTATGTGGAGCTTAGCGTGGAACCACAGTGAGCAGTGAGTTAAAATATGTCAAAAAAACTCAAATTATCAAGCGAACAGGAAGCCTCTATAAATACAAACTCCCCACGCCAACTATCTCCTCAAGCCGACAAAAAGCTCACTGTTCGAAAGGACGACTGCTCACCTTCCTCTTTGCCCTCCGCCTATATATGTCGAATTTTGCAAAAGACTTCAAATTTTTTTGCAATTTTTTTGAAATATTTTTAGTTTTGTAGGAGTGCACAAACACAACCGTTAGTTGTTGTTCAGAATAACAACGGCACAAAGCTCTTTTGATATGTTCTGCTTGACATAAACCTGCATTTATTGTAAAATGTTAAACTGTTAAATTATGTATTTTAATTATATTAATTATTTTTGAAACGAGTGTGATTTTATGCATTGGTCAGAAATGATTGCTGACAAGATTATTCGCCGCAATCCGGATAAGGAAGAGTATGTTTGTGCTGCAGGTATCAGCCCTTCAGGCTCAATCCATATCGGTAACTTCCGTGATATTGCTACAAGCTACTTTGTTGTAAGAGCTCTCAGAAAAAAAGGTAAAAAGGCAAAGCTTCTTTTCTCTTGGGATGAATTTGACCGTATGAGAAAGGTGCCTGTTAACGTTGCTGCTATTGACGATGATATGGAAAAATTCATCGGATGCCCATACGTTGACGTTAAAAACCCATTCGATACAGAAGAAAAGACATACGCTGAATATTTCGAGCACGAGTTTGAGCGCTCAATTGTAAAATTCGGTATTGATATGGACTATCGCCACCAGGCAGAAATGTACAGAAGCGGTAAGTACACAGAGCACATTCTTCACGCCCTTAAAAAGAGGGGCGAAATTTTTGACATACTTGCATCCCACCGTACACAGCCTGTACAGGAGGGCGAAAGAGAAAACTACTACCCTGTAAGCATTTACTGTGCAGAGTGTGGCAAGGATACAACAAAAATCACGTCCCTTTCCGAGGACTGCACACAGGCAGAATATTCTTGTGCTTGCGGCCACAAGGGTAGCTTTGATTTTACAAAGGATTTCAACTGCAAGCTTGCTTGGAAAATCGACTGGCCTATGCGCTGGATGTATGAGGGCGTAGACTTTGAGCCGGGTGGAAAGGACCACGCTTCACCACACGGTAGCTACGACACAAGTAAGGATATTGCTAAAAAGATTTTCGGCTATGAGCCACCTCTTTTCCAGGGCTACGAGTTCATCGGTATTAAGGGCACAACAGGTAAAATGTCCGGTTCCTCAGGTCTTAACCTTACACCTGAAACTCTTCTTAAAATTTACGAGCCTGAAATAATCCTTTGGCTCTACTCAAAAACAGAGCCTCTTAAGGCATTCGACTTCTGCTTCGATGATGGTATTCTCCGTCAGTACTTCGAGTTCGACAAGATGTACAACGCTATTAAAGATGGCACAGCAAACGAGGCACAAAAGGATATTATGTACAACACAACAGTTGGCGACAGAGTCCTTGATACTGTTCCTATGAGCCTTCTTGTTCAGCTTGGCAGTGTTGTTGACTTTAACATTCCTATGCTTGAAACAGTTTTCGAAAAAATCGGCACTCCATATAAGGAGGCTGAATTTGCAGAAAGATTGGCAAAGGCAAAATACTGGCTTGAAAACTGCGCTCCTGACCAGGTTAACCGTTTAAGAGAGTTCCGTAACTGGGACGTTTACTCAACCCTTTCTGATGCAGAAAAGGAAGAGGTTAAATTACTCTTCAACTACATCAAGGAGGGTGGCTACAGCCTTGATGACCTTAACAAAAAGCTTTACGCTATTCCTAAGGAAATTCACGGCGAGGATATGGACGAAAAAGCCCTCAAGGCTTTACAGGGCACATTCTTTAAGAACATTTACAAGCTTCTTATAGATAAAGAAAAGGGGCCACGTCTTTACCTTTTCCTTTATGCTATTGACCCACAGAAGTACGTTGGTCTGCTTGATTTCTCATACGAAAAAACTGAGGCTGAAGCACAGGCTGAGGAGGCTGCAAAGGCTGAGATTGTTGAAGAAAATGAAGATAAGCACGTATACGGCGAGGCTGATGCTTTTGTTCCGTTCAAGGAAGAGCTTGTTTCTATAGATTATTTTGAAAAGCTTGACCTTCGTGTTTGCGAAATTGTTAAAGCACAGGAGATTAGAAAATCTCACAGCTGCCTTAAGCTTACACTTAACGATGGCAGCGACAAGCCAAGAACAATTGTTTCTTCAATTAAGAGCGAATACACCTGCGAACAGCTTGTTGGCAAAAAGATTATTGTTATTGCAAACCTTGAGCCTGCAAGACTTACAGGCGTTGAAAGCCAGGGTATGCTCCTTGCTGCAACAAACGGCGCTTGTGGTTGCCAGGTAGTATTCCTTCCCGACTGCGTTCCTGCAGGTACACAGATTAAATAATTATGATTAGATTTGAAAATGTAACAAAAAATACGTTTTCGGCTGTCTATGAAAAAATGGAAGCGGCGTTCCCTTTAGAGGAGCGCCGCACTTACATAGACCAGCTAAAATGTATTGAGGATGAACGCTTTAATTTTTTTGAAATAATGGATGGGGACTCCCCTGTTGGCTTTATTGGTGTGTGGAACCTTTGTGGCTTTGTGTTTTTAGAGCACCTTGCCATTGATGAGCAAAAGCGCTCCGGTGGCTACGGTTCAAAGGCTATTGAGCTTTTAAAGGAAACCTACAAAAAGCCAATTATTTTAGAGGCAGAAGCACCTGTAACACAGCAGCAAATAAAAAGAATTGCTTTTTATGACAGATTAGGCTTTAAGGTAAATGATTTTTACTATGAGCAGCCCTCATACCACGGTGGCGAGGGTGTACCCCTTAAAATATTAAGCTACCCTAAGCTTTTGACCGTAGAAGAAATTGATACCTTTATTAGAGAAACAAGAAACAGCGCATACCTTGGAAATTGAAAATTTAAAATTCAAAATTTAAAATTTCGGAACTGCGTTGCGATTGTAAAGCTACCGGTCGCCAGCTGCCAGAGCTTCGCAAAGAATGATTTTGTAAATTTAAGGTGATTTTATGAAAAATAAGGTTCAAAGGGTGGTTGTTGCAGCATTACTTTCTGCTCTTATATGTGTAGCAACAATGGTTATAAAAATCCCCACACCCTTAAAGGGCTATGTAAATGCAGGCGACGGATTTATTCTTTTAGGCGCAGCCTTACTTTCCCCCACGTATGCTTTTCTTGCAGGTGGACTTGGCTCTGCATTGGCAGATATACTGTCCGGCTACAGCTCCTATGCCCCTGCAACCTTTGTTATTAAAGGACTTATGGCACTTGTAGCTGCCTTGATTATAAAAAATCTTAAGGAGAGCAACAGCAAAGGTATCTTAAAAATCATACCTGCATTGGTAGCTGAAATCATAATGGTGCTTGGCTATTTCGTATACGAGGGTTTTCTTTACGGCTTCGGCCCCTCTGCAGTAAATATCATACCAAACCTTTTGCAAGGCGTGGCCGGTATCATAATCGGTTTGACTCTTATAGGGTTCTTTGAAAAGAATAAAATAAAGCTGTAACAAAACAGGCAATGTGTTAAAACACATTGCCTGTTTTCTATTTTCCTACACAAAAATTCTTAAACACTTCATTTACTACTGTTTCCGTTGCCTTTTCACCTGTGAGAACGGAGAGGTTTTCAATTGCACAGTCTATGCAAACGTTGATTGCATCGGGGGTAATGCCTAAGCCGAGCCCTTCGATAGCCTCATCTATACTGTCAACAGCCTTTTTAACACAAATTCTTTGGCGCTCTGTTGTAATAAGCGGCGCTGAAGGGTCAAACCCTGCTGTGCCTACAACGGTTTCAATTGCTTGTACAAGCTCGCTCATTCCCAAGCTTTCTTTTGCAGAAATTTCAACAATGGCTTTGCTCGTGTGTTTTTTAAGCTCGTTTATATCAAGTAGCTTTTCTCCGTCTGTTTTATTAATAACAACAACACAGTTTTTTGTGCTGCACATTTCAAGGAGCTCTATATCATCCTGTGAAAGGGCTTCCTGTGCATCAAGCACCATAAGCACAAGGGTTGCTCTGTCAAAGCGCTCCCTTGCACGTAACACGCCGATTTTTTCTATTTCATCATCGGTATCTGTTCTTATGCCTGCTGTATCTGCGAGGCGCAAGGTTACGTTGCCTACCCTTACTGTTTCCTCAAGCACGTCTCTTGTGGTGCCTGCAACAGAGGTAACAATAGCTCTGTTTGTACCCGATAATGCATTAAGAAGTGTTGATTTACCCACATTTGGTCTGCCTACAATGGCAGTATCCACACCGTCAAGAATTGCTTTACCTGCATCAAAGCCAGCAAGAAGCTTTTCAAGTGTTTTTTTAGCATTTGTAAGCGTGAGCAGCATTTGCTCGTCGGAAAGCTCCTCTATTTCATCATCGGGGTAATCCACCCAAGCAGCCATAAATGCTGCAGTACGAGCAAGCTCATCCCTACAGGCAATTATTTCTCGGCTGAGCGCACCGTCGAGGGCATTCAGGGTTGCAGCCCTTGCCTCTTCGCCTGATGCTGAAATTAAAGACATTACTGCCTCTGCCTCGTTAAGGTCCATTTTGCCGTTTAAAAAAGCTCTTTTTGTAAATTCACCTGCTTCAGCAGGCACAGCGCCTGCCTCAAACACAGCGCGCAGTACCCTTTGCATTATATAAAGCCCACCGTGGCAGCTAAGCTCAACAACGTCTTCACCCGTATAGCTTTTTGGCGCTCTAAAAACTAAAGCCACACAATCATCTATAGGTGTTTTATTGTGGTAAACCTTTCCGTAAAGGGCAGAGTAGCCGTTAAGCTCCGAAAGCTTTTTGCCCGACAAAGCAGAAAAAACGCTGTCCCCAATGGTCAGCGCATTTTCACCTGATATTCTAACTGTTCCTAAACCTGCTGCTGCCTGGGCAGTAGCAATTGCTGCAATAGTTGACATATTATTTCTTCCCTGTTGAACCGAAGCCACCGTCTCCACGGTCGGTTTCGCTTAATTGTGTTACTTCCTCTACAGGCATCATTGACACAGGCATTATAACCATTTGTGCAATCCTTTCGCCCGGCTCTATAGTGTAGGCTTCTCTTTTTTGGTTAATAACGCCTACCATAATTTCGCCACGGTAGTCGCTATCTATAACACCTACAGAGTTAAGAAGGCCTATGCCGTGCTTAACTGCAATACCACTGCGAGGAAAAACAAATGCGCCGTAGTCTGCGCTTGGCAAAGCAATTGCAATGCCTGTGGGTATAAGTGCAGTATCACCACAGTTAAGGGTAATTGGCTCATCTATACAAGCGCAAAGGTCAAGCCCTGCACTACCTGCAGTGCCCCTTGAAGGCACCTTTGCATTATCTTTTAATTTTTTAATTTGCAAAACTTCCATAATTACCAAAGCCTACCTGTATCTGTACTACCCTGTGGGTTACTTGCTTTTAATCTTTCAAGCTCACGCTTGTAAAAATCGCGCTCACTTTTTGCCTTTGCAGCATCCTCAAGGTATTCCTTCATTTGCGCTCTTAATGAATCTGCATTTCCGCTGTTTTTTTCGGCAATATCTGCATATTGTAACGCAACAAGCACAGCCGCCTGCGTTACCGAAACACGTGAGCCCTTTACAATTGATGAAATTTTAGCATCTACGTCCTTAGCCAGAGTTTGCATATATTCAGGGGCTTCTTCAGATACAATTCTGTACTCCTCCCCTGCGATTATAAGCTTATGAACCTGTTTATCCATACGGACCATCCTTTAAATTATATAATTGTATACCAAAATTATATAATATTTTCCCCATTTTTACAACTACTACATATTGTGAAAATTAACAGATAGTACACAATTTATCTGTTGCTATTTATTGTGATAGTTGTTATAATTCACTTATAGAATGTATTATTATAATCAAATTTAACGAAAGGAAAAGCTATGGATAATCAGCCAAACAACTATACACCTATCCCCACACAGGAGAATAACGAAACCACTCCCGTAAACACAGGTGCAGCCCCTGCAGGCACAGCACAGGGCAACACACAGGCGTATACGCCACCATACAACGGACAAGCGACTCCGTATGGCCAGGCACCCACCTACACACCGAATACACCGTACTACACACCACCTGCACAGCCATACAACAGTGGCTATGCAAACCAAGGTAGCCCATCCCCTTCGCAGATATACTACGCACAGCAAAACGGCGCACCACAATATCACTACGGCGCTCCAACGCCGGGCGTTGCCTTCAACAACGATTATTACGTTCAGCAGAGAGAGGCCTACAACAAGAAAAAGAATGCTGAAAGAAAAATCAGAGGTATAGGCAACCTTTCGGGTGCAGCTATGATAGGCTGTATGATAGTTGCGTTAATATTTTCAATTGTGCTTCTTATTCCACCTGTAATGGAGGTATACGAAAGCAGTTTTGCAGGAACCTCGCTTATTAATATGTTTTACACCCTTATTGTTGTGGGTGGAACAATGGCTGTTTTCGGCATATTTTTTAAGCGCCACGCACAAGCACAGGCAAGAGAATACGATGGCATAAACGTATACGAATTTACAACAAAATTCACTGCGCCCAAGGACAAGCTGCAGGCAGCTTTGCTTATTGTTATAAGCTTTGGAGGATGTATGCTTGCAAACTACATCTCCTCTATTTTGCTCACTATATTAGAGAGCTTTGGACTTTACTCCACGTATAATTCTATACAAGACCCAAAAACCATTTCAGATTTAATTGTTTTTTGCCTCTCTGTTGCAGTAATGCCTGCACTTATTGAGGAGCTTGCAGTTCGTGGCATTTTAATGTCCCACCTGCGCCGCTACGGAAACGGCTTTGCAATTATTGCCTCTGCAATATTCTTTGGTGTTTTCCACGGTGATGCTGCACAAATACCTTTTGCTTTTATATGTGGCCTTTTCTTTGCATACACCGTAATTGCTACAGACAGCCTGTGGCCGGGTATTATTATACACGCAATGAACAATTCACTTTCCTGCATCTCCTCGGTGCTTATGCAGGTAGCCGATGAAGAAACTGCAAATATGTTCTTTTACGTGGTATCTATTGCAGGCATTGTGCTTGGTGGCCTCTGCTTACTTTTGTACCGTAAGCTGTATAAGGATGACGGCGTGCTTAAATTCCAGGGCGATGCCATTGAGCTTACTATGGGGCAAAAGGTAGGCAAATTCCTTACAAGCCCACTTATGATAGTTGCAATAATTCTTTATCTTTTACAGTCACTTTTAACATTGACAACTCAACAAATGAATTAATATGAACAAGGAATTTATGCTTGAGGCTCTGCGCCTTTCGCAGGAGGCGGCACAAAATGGTGAGGTGCCTGTAGGCGCAGTAGTTACTATAGGAAATAAAATTATAGGCAGAGGCGTAAACGGTCGCGAAAAGGGCAAAAACGCCTTGCACCACGCAGAAATACAGGCAATAGACCAGGCCTGTAAGCGCCTTGGTGGCTGGCGCCTTTGGGAATGTGACATATACGTTACCCTTGAGCCCTGCCCAATGTGTGCAGGCGCTATAATAAATGCTCGTTTAAAAAACGTTTATTTTGGCGCATACGACGTAAAAAACGGAGCCTGTGGCTCTGTTACAAACCTTTTCGAGGGTAATTTCAGCTACACTCCCCAATATAAGGGTGGCGTTATGCAGCAAGAATGTGCGCAGGTGCTTACAGCCTTTTTTGAAAAGCTAAGAAGCAAAAGACAAAACAAAACACCAATTAAGGAGAATGGAAATATGGAAAAAATTGCAAGCTTTACAGTTGACCACACAAAGCTTATGAGGGGTATGTACATCTCTCGTATTGACGGCGATGTGGTTACGTACGATATTAGAACAAGACGCCCAAACGTTGAAGAGGTTATGGAAAACGGAGCAATTCACACGCTTGAACACCTTTTTGCAACGTTTGTAAGAAACAGCAGATTTAAAGATAATATTATTTACTTTGGTCCTATGGGCTGTAGAACAGGCTTTTATTTTCTTACAACAGGTATCACTCACGCAGATGCCCTTGCACTAACTAAAGAGGCCTTAGAGTTTACTGCAGGCTTTGAGGGCGAGGTGCCCGGTGTGAGCGCAGTAGAATGTGGAAACTACCGTGACCACGACTTAGAGGGCGCAAAAAAAGAAGCTTCCGACCAGCTTGAGGTACTCAAAAACTGGTCAACAGCAGATATGATATATTGAGCTGTTAGCTTTACAACAAAACCTCCAACAAAAAAGCTTGTGTCCTTCGACACAAGCTTTTGTTTTTTTATTGAGTATATTTTTCCGCTTGAAGTGTAAACATTTCAGCATATTTACCGTTTAATGCCATAAGCTCCTCGTGGCTTCCACTTTCAATAATTCTACCGTTTTCCATCATAAAAATTCTGTCGGCATTTCTTGTAGTGGATAGTCGGTGAGAAATAAAAATAACCGTTTTATTTTTTGCACCTGTCATCATAGCGTGGTTAAGCTCATACTCCGAAACAGGGTCAAGGTTTGCAGATGGCTCATCAAGAATAACATATGGGCAATTTTTGTAAAATGCTCTTGCAATGGCAACCTTTTGCTGCTCACCACCGGAAAGCATAAGTCCACCTTCATCAAACTCTCGCAAAAGTATTGTGTTAAGACCCTCTGGCAATTCCTTATTAAAGCCTGCTGCCTCAAGTGCTGCCCAAACTCTTTGCTCATCGTACTCCTTGGAGAGTGCCACGTTTTCACCTACAGAGGCAGAAAAGATTTGAAAATCCTGAAAAACTGCTGCAAATCTGTTTCGGTGAGATGCTACTGTTTCCTCACGAATATCTCTGCCATCAATTTTAATACTGCCCGATTTTACATCGTAAAGGCGAAGCAAAAGATTTGTTAAGGTAGTTTTTCCTGCACCGTTGTAGCCAACAAGCGCAACCTTTTCGCATGGCTTTATTTCAAAGGATACCCCGTTTAAGGAATCTTTTTCGCTACCCTCGTAGGAGAAGGTAATATCCTCAACAGAAATTGTTTTTGGCTCACCACATTCTGCAACGTGCTCGCCATCGGTGATTTTTTGCTTTTCTGATAAAAATTGTCTGCACTTTTCTATCATTTTTGCTCTTTCTGTAAAGCCTCTTACGCTGTAAACAGTAAGGAAAAGTATACTTCCACCAATTAAAAGAGCGCTGTTAAAGGTGGCGATGAAATCACCTGCACTCATTTTACCCGTAACAATTGTTTGATAGCCTATGTACAGACCAAGGCACAACATAAAGCCGATACCTTGCATTGTAAAATCCTGTATAAAGAAAAGCCAATCCAATTTTTTAACGTATTTCTTTTGTGTTGCAACAACCTCATCCGCACTTTGATTAAAGCGCTTGCGTAAAAGAGGATATACTCCATTTGTGCGAATTTCACCTGCATAATCAGGCAAGTAGAAAAGTCTTGCAAAATAATCGCCCTTTCTATGCTTTTCGGTAATCTCCTCGCGACGCTTCATTTGCAAATTACCTGTATACCTGCCTACAGGAATAAATATTGCAACATAGCCTAACACAATAAGCATACAAATCGGGTCAATTGTAAGCATAACGGTAGAAAGAGTAACAAACGAAATTATTTCTCCCAAATAACCCTTTACCATACCTAATGTATATCTTAAGCTATCCGACGAGCTTTCTATAGCTAAAATAAAATCACTGTAATAGCCTGGGTCATCGTAACGAGCAAGGTCAAGCTGTGAAGCTTTTTTATAGAACAGCGACTGTATGCCTAAATCAAGCTTTTCTCTTTCTCTATGAGCAAAAAACTCAAAGAAAACCGAGGTGCTCACCTCACCTAAAACCAACACACCAACCATAAGCACTATGCCTATAATTATTTTTTTACTGTCGCCACCGTTTGCAACCTCATCTATAACAAATTTAAGACCTATAACGGAAACAAGTCGGCCGGGCAGGATACTAAAAATATGTTGTAATATTTCACCTATAACAAGCATAGGCGAAACCTTAAACATTAATTTAAGCATATAAAACATGTTTGAAATTGTGCCGTGTGTAGCTTTAGCCTGTTTTTTTAACTTATTCACCTGCCTCACCCCCTTCGCTTGATTTGTAGCTTGATGCTTGTAAGGTGAACATTTCACAATATTTGCCACCATTTTGCATAAGCTGAGCGTGTGTGCCTTCTTCAATAACCGTACCTTCTTCAAAAACATATATTCTATCGGAAAGCACAGCGCTTGAAAGCCGGTGTGAGATATAAATTACTGTTTTTTCCTTTGTTGCATTAATAAGACTTTCAAACATCTTATACTCTGCAACAGGGTCAAGAGCCGATGATGGTTCATCAAGAATTGCCATATCAAAGCTCTTTGCAAAAATACGAGCAACAGCAAGCTTTTGCTGTTCTCCTCCCGAAAGTCCTGTGCCTTTTTCATCAAATTCTCGTGTAAGCACTGTCTTTTCTTTTTGAGGTAGTGCCTCAACACATGGAGCTACCCCACTGTTTTGCAAAGCTTCTGCCACGATACAGCTATCCTCAAGTGTAAGCACCTCTCGACATAGTACATTTTCTTCAATAGTAAGGGCAAAGGTTTTGTAATCCTGAAAAACTGTTGCAAGCCTTTGACGAAGGGACTGAATGTCATATTGACGAATATCTGTATCATTATATAATATTTCGCCCTCGTTAGCATCGTAAAACCTTAAAAGTAATTTGACTAGCGTAGTTTTACCTGCTCCGTTTTCCCCTACAACAGCAATAGTTTCGCCCTTATTTATAACTAAGTTAAGATTTTTGAGAGAAGGCTTTTCTGCTGAAGGGTATGTAAATGTTACGTTTTTAAACTCTATCCTTTCAAAAGGCTCTGCTTGAAGGCTTCCACCGACAACGGTTGACTCATATTCCATAAACTCCTTAAGATTACCAAAATATTCTGCCTCTCGTTTTACATCGGAAACGGCATCACCTACATCGTTAAAAACATCCTTAAGGTTGCTCATAGCAGTCATTATTACCGAAAAGTCTGAAATAGCAAGATTTTTCTTAACAGCAAACCTGAAAACTGCGTAAATGTACGTAATTGCAACAGGTAAAGCTTTTCCGAAAAAACCCGATGAGGTTTCAAGAAATGCAATTTTGGGGCAATAGCGCTTAATTATCTCTCTGTTTTTATCCACTGCATTCCGAAACCTTGTATGTAATACAGAAAAAATATCAGATGTGCGCATATCCTTTGCATATTCTCTTAAATAAACCGTTCTTTTTACATACGCCTTTGAACGCTTGTGCACAGTCATCTCCTTATCTCTTTTGACCTCTACCTTGCCCTTTATTGTTTGCATTACAAGAACAATAATGCTAACAAGAAGAATCAAGAGAATTTTAGGATCGATACTTATAACATAAACGACAAGAAAAACGCCTGTAAGGGAGCCTGCAATAATATTTGCAAACTGCCACGCAAAGTAATCGTAGTGATCCTCGGTAATAATCTCGGTTGCCCTTTTGTATTTGTCATAAAAATCGGGATTTTCAAAGCAAGCCATATCCACGCTGACCGCTTTTTGAAAAATTTTATCATTAAGATTTTTATAAAACAGCTTCCACTTAGTACCTACAAAATAATCGGATAGGCAATTAAGACCTGTTGAAAGCATTTCTGAAAGAACAAACAAAATCACAAGAAATGCATATTGCTTGAAGGTTCCCCCGTTTATAATTAAATCAAGCAAAAGCTTTAAAAAGAGAACATCCTTTACAAAGCCTGTAAAAAACCAAAATGTTACTTGCGTAGTTATTCGCCACGCCATAAGACCGGGTGAACATTCTTTTAATGTTTTTAAAGCATAAAAAACATTCTTAAAGGCTGTTAGCCTTAATTTCTTTTTTTCCTTTTTCACTTTTTTTCCTTTCTTAATCATGCTCCGTATAATTATGCTGTTTTCGCTGAGAGGTATCGAAAACAGATGCATCCTGCCGTTGCCTTGGGTTAATTTTGCAATAAAAAACCGGAAAGCAGCTGCTTTCCGGAAGGTATGCAAAAGACAATGTGTCAGCAGGAAGCGGACACAACTACCGGATAAAGCTTGTTTCTTACGTTCATCATTTTCATCATTATGTCCAACTCCTTTCAAAAATATATTTGTATTTACACGGAATACTCTTGTAATGTAGCACACTTGTAAATATTTGTCAAGCATATGAATCAGCAAACAGCTATTTGCTTTTTGCAAAGCTCCGGCGACTATACAATCAAATCTCCAACAAAAAGGCTTGTGCCTTTCGACACAAGCTTTTGTTTTTATTCTTTTGCTTCTGCTGTTTCTGCAGCCTTTTTCTTTTCGGCTTTTCTTTTTCTCGCCTTATAGGAGTTAAACTCCTGCACACATTCATCAGGCAGGTCGCAATCGCCTACTGAGAGCACGTGCTTATTGTAAAGGCCCTTAAAGTTTGAGCCACCTGTTGTAAGGAGCTTGTTTTTCTTTGCATATTTTGCAAATTTCTCTTTTTCCTCTGCAGTCATTTCAGGAGTGTATATTTCGATACCGTCAAGGCCTCTTGCAACAAGCTCTTCAAGAAGCTTTTCGTTTTTACACTTTTGTGGGTTTGCAAGTATTGCAATACCACCTGCCTCGTGAATAGCATCAAGCACAGAGAAAATATCTTCATAATCCGGTACGTGATTTATGCTTCCCTCTTTATCTTTAGAAAAAAGCTTCTCGTAAAGCTCACCGTAGATTCTGTCTGCAAAGCCGTTTTCGATAAGAGCCTGCATAATATGAACCTTAAATATATTTGTAGAGCCTGATGCACACTTTGCTACAAACTCAGGCGAAATTGGATATTTCTGCGCTGTTTTGAGCACCATAAGGTGTGAGGATTTTTTTCTTATAAGCGAACTACGGCGGCAAAGACCCTCGAGCCTGTCAGGAAAATCCGGCTTATAGCAAAGCATATGTATTTCCTGGCCGTTTGTTTTATCTGTGCCTGAAAGCTCAACACCCGGTATAACGGTAACGCCGTGGCGCTCACCGATAACCTTGCCCCTTACGGTACCTGCAAGGCAGTCGTGGTCAGTAATAGCAATTGTGGTTACGCCCCTCTTTTTGGCAAGTAAAATTAAATCTTCAATGCCTAATGAGCCGTTTGATAACCTGGTGTGGCAGTGTAAATCCGCTGACAAAAAAATCCTTCCTTCCGTGCTTCTCAAAAGAGAATTATTCTTCCATATTTCCTAAAATCAATCGTAAATTCGGGCACCCTGTATGCTGAAAATTCATCAGGCAAATAGTAAATTATGGTTTTTTGTCTAAAAATAACAGACATACCCCGAATATACAACTATATCAATATTTTACTACCTTTAGCAAAAAAATGCAAGTGATTTTTGTGTTTTAATACGAAAATCGACTTGTATTTTTGTATTATATTAACATTATATATGTTTGATTTTTGCATTATTGTGTGGTATCATTCTATTATGAAAAATTTTGTTTACGTAGCACTTAGTGGTGGTGTAGATTCTGCCGCAGCAGCAATACTTCTTAAAGAGCGCGGATACAATGTCCGTGGCGTTATTTTGCGCCTTAAGCCTGGTGATAGCGCTGATGGTGACATCAAAGATGCACAGACGGTTGCCGATGCTTTAGAAATACCTCTTGATATTCTCGATGAACGAGAGTCTTTCAAAGCAATAACCGATTACTTTTGCAACGCATATTTGCAGGGTCTGACACCCAATCCCTGTGTGCTTTGCAACCCAACAATTAAATTCGGCAAGCTGGTAGAATACGCTCGCAGCAAGGGAGCAGATTTTTTAGCAACAGGTCACTACTCAAATATTATTGAGCAAGACGGTGTATACTATATTAAGCGCAACCCCTCTGCAAAGGACCAAAGCTATTTCCTTTGTGGACTTAATCAAGATTTACTTTCCTTTGTTCAATTTCCGTTAAGCGATTATACCAAGGCCGAAATTCGTGAGATAGTTGAAAAGAAGGGCATTCCCGTCGCCCACAAAAAAGACAGCCAAGAGGTTTGCTTTATACCCGATAACGACTACGTTTCTTTTATAGAAAAACAATTTAATCCTCAGGCAATTCCCGGCGATTTTCTTTCCACCTCAGGGGAAAAGCTGGGCACACATTCAGGCCTTTACAAGTACACTATAGGTCAGCGCAAGGGCCTCGGTGCCTTCGGCAAGCCTATGTACGTTATTTCTATAGATAAAAGTTCAAACTCCGTTATTATTGGGGACAATGTAGAGCTTTTTAATACAAAAATATTTATAAAGGATATAAACTTTATTGCAGGCGAGGCGCCACAGCAGAGCTTTGATTGCTTTGTAAAAATACGCTGTGCCGCACAACCTGCAAAAGCAAGGCTAACACTCACTGCACAGGGTGGCGAAATAGAATTTGCAGAGCCACAGCGTGCAGCTGCACCGGGTCAGACTGCAGCTATTTATTTAGATGATATTCTTATTGGTGGAGGTACAATATGCAATCCTTAAAAAAGCTTTATAAAATAGGCATAGGCCCTTCAAGCTCACACACAATGGGCCCACAGTATGCTGCCGAATACGTAAATGAAACATACCCAAACGCAGCATTTGTTAAAGTAATTCTTTACGGCTCTTTAGCCCTTACAGGCGAAGGCCACGGCACACACACGGCGCTTTCCTCCACGCTTAAGGCTAAAAATGAGATTGTTTTTAACACAGAGGAGCAAGAGCTCCCTCACCCAAACACCTTAGATTTTATTATTTATGATGAGCAAAACAATGAAATTGACAAGGTAAGGGCAATGAGCATTGGTGGTGGCGAAATCCGTATAGAGGGTCAGCCGTCCGTTACTGCACCTGAGGTTTACCCTCACAAAAATTTTGAAGAAATTAAAGAATACTGCCTTTTAAACCACTTAAAGCTAAGCGACTATGCAGCTAAATACGAGGGTGAGGAAATATTCCCCTTTTTAAAAACAATTTGGGAAAGAATGAAGCTTACCGTTCGTGAAGGACTTGCACAGGAGGGTATTCTCCCCGGTGGACTTGAGGTTGAAAGAAAAGCGAAATTCTTATATGCACAGCGCCATATGGACGAAACACCCGAAACAAGAGAAAACAGGCTTGTTTGTGCATACGCCTTTGCCGCCAGTGAGCAAAACGCAGGTGGTGGCGTAATTACAACAGCACCTACCTGTGGTGCATCAGGCGTTTTACCTGCCGTGCTTTACTATATGCAAGAGAAAAAAGGCTTTACAGATTTTGAAATTTGCAAGGCACTCGCTGCAGCAGGCATTATAGGCAACGTCGTTAAACAAAATGCATCTATAAGTGGTGCAGAGGCAGGCTGCCAAGCAGAAATCGGTACTGCCTGCTGTATGGCTGCCGCAGCACTTGCAGAGCTGCACTTTATGGATTTAGACCAAATAGAGTATGCTGCCGAAAATGCTATGGAGCACTACTTGGGTCTTACCTGTGACCCTGTGTGTGGCCTTGTGCAAATACCCTGCATTGAAAGAAATGCAGTTGCAGCAATGAGGGCAATAAACGCTCTTTCACTTGCAAACTTCCTTACCTCTACACGTAAGGTTAAATTTGATACGGTTGTGCACACGATGTACCAAACAGGTAAGGATTTAATGCATAAATACAGAGAAACAAGCGAGGGTGGCCTTGCCCTCCACTACGAAGCATAATGCTTTTGGAATAAAAGGAGATGATTTTGTGGCTAAAGAAAAGATAAAAAAAGAAAAAGAGGTTAACACCCACCCTAACAGAATAGGTGCAAAGGATATTGCCGGCTACACCATTGCTGAATCGGGTAATATGTTTAACCTTACATATATTACAAGCTATTTAAAGCTTTTTATGACCGACGTTTTAGGTATAAACGGTGGTAAGGTTGCACTTATGTTTATAATCACCCGTTTGTGGGACGTTGTAAACGACCCTTTGTGGGGCGCAGTTGTTTCAAAGCGCAGACCCGGTAAGGATGGCAAATACCGTCAATATCTCAGGCAGGTGGCTGTACCTTTGGGTATTTCAACAGTGATTTGCTTTATTCCCTTTGGTGACCCTAATTCTATTTTTTATAATCCTACGTTAGCAGCTCACCCAACACTTGTTTTTGGCATTTGTATTGTGCTTTACCTTATTTACTGCACAATGTACACTGCTATGAACATCCCCTTCGGCTCCCTTGCATCTGTTATAACAGATGACCCCCAGGGCAGAACCGTGCTTTCAACAGCACGTTCAGTTGGCTCAGGCGTTGGTGGCGCAGTTGTTACGCTTATTGCTCCGTTTATTATTTACGTTGGCACAGGCGAAATTAACGCCATAACAGGTAAAGAAAATGAGGTTGCAGACGGCAACAGAATGTTTATATACGCCCTCTTAATGGGTGTTTTCTCAATTGTTGCTTACCTTGTTGGCCACAAAATGGTTAAAGAGCGTGTACCTGCAATTGAAGAAGAAAGCGTTAGCTTAAAGGACGTTTACAAGGGGCTTTTCAAATCAAGACCATTCATTATGCTCACAATTTCAGGTGTGCTTATCAGTGGTCAGCTTCAGTTCAACTCCTTTAACGCTTACCTTTACAAAAACTATTTCCAGAACACAAGCCTTAGCGTTATAGGTACAATTTGCACCTATCTCCCTATGGCGGCGCTCATTCTCTTTACACCAAAGCTTTCAAAAAGATTTGGTAAAAAAGAGCTTTGTGGCAGAATGTCTATTATTGCTGCTATAACGTCAGTTTTCCTTTTCATCACAACAAACAGCGAGGGCTTTATCCAATGGATTAACCCATACAGACCGGGCGTTGTAGGCTCAGGTATATACCCTGCTTGGCTTTATATGCTTTGCCTTCTTCTTATCGGCTTTGGCTACACCTTTGTTAGCCTTACCTGCTGGGCAGTTGTTATGGACGTTATCGACTACCAAGAATACAAAACAGGCATAAGAAGCGAAAGCGCAGTTTACTCTGCATACACCTTCGGCAGACAGCTCGGTCAGGCTATTGCCGATGCAGGTGGACTCCTTTTGCTTGACTACTGGGTTGGCTACGACGGCTCAATGGCAAACCAGGGCTTTATTGCAGAAAACGACGTAAGTAAAAAGATTATGTTTATTTGCACGGTTATACCTGCAATTGTTTACGTGGGCGTGTGGCTCATATTCAGCTTCGGCTACCCACTTACAAAAGAAAAGCTTGAGCCTATATACGCTTCCCTTCGTGAAAAGCACGAGGCAGAGGCTGCTACACAGGCTAAATAAACTCTCTACAGACACAAAAAAGGCACGGATAATTCCGTGCCTTTTTTTCTTATTTCTCAATAGCTGCCTTCTTTGTATTGATTTTACGAAGGATGGCAGAATCAAATTTTGGTGTTCTGTCGTAGTGATATATACCGTTTAACTCCTGCTCAACATCTGTAAGCTGAGTGTAGCAGAAGCCCAGCATTCTTGGGTTGTCTATAAGTGCTGTGGTAAGTCCGTCGTAGCGCTCATAAAACTCCTCAAGCGAGGTTGCTGCGTTGCCGTAGCCCCAAGCCTTTTCTCGGTCATTTTCATCAAAGGCTGCAAGCTCTACCCTTATGCCACCATATTCGCTCATAAACACAGGCTCGCCCTTCCAGGTTTGGCGTGCACGGTGGTTATCAAAAAGCACACCCTTTGTATAGAGCTCATCGTAGTGCTCCTTAAAGAGCTTGTAATCCTGCTCGTAATCGTGAACATCAAAAATATCTGTTTCAACGTGGAAGTTACCGCTTGTGTCAATGCAAGGTCTTGTTTTATCAAGACATTTTACTGTGCGATAAATAATTTTTAATATATCGTCATCCTGCTTTTTGCCGTCAATATCCCAGGTTTCGTTATACGGGCACCAGCCGATAAGTGCAGGGTGGTTGAAATCTCTTTCAATTTCCTCTTCAATTTCAAGCAAGAAATAACGAATTGATTCAAAGCTTGTGTGGTCAGCACCCCAGTTGCCGTGCTCACCCCATACTATGTAGCCAAGCTCGTCGCAGTAGTGCAAGAAAAGTGGCTCAAAAATCTTTTGGTGAAGCCTTGCGCCGTTAAAGCCTGCATCCATAGAAAGAAGAATATCGTTTTTTAGCGCCTCTTTAGTTGGCGCTGTATAGATACCATCGGGATAGAAGCCTTGGTCAAGAATAAGGCGCTGGAAAATTGGCTCGCCGTTAATTTTAATAACGCCATCGGCAAGCTTAACCTCACGAAGACCTGCATAGGATGTAAGCACATCACCACCAAAGGAAAGCTGAAGGCCGTAAAGGCCACCCTTACCAACCTGCCACAAACGCTTTTGTGAAAGCGGAACGGTAAGCGTTGCTGTGTTACCGTAAGCCTTTGCACAGGCAGAGCCTACCTCTTCATCCTCCCAAAAGGCTTGTACACAAAACTCGCCCTCGCCCTGAAGGTCGGCAGTAATTGTAAATTCGCCTGTAGCAATATTTGGAAATACCTTAAAGCTTTTAATGTAATTTACGGGGCAAAACTCCATATAGACGGTTTGCCAAATACCTGTTGTACGGGTGTAGTCACAGCTGTGTGAATAGTAAAGCTCACTTTGCTTTCCTCTTGCCTGTAATGGACTTCTTGTGTCATCCTCAGCATAAACGGTAATAACGTTTTCGCCCTCACAAAGGAACGGTGTAGCATCTATTCTGAAGGAGGTGTAGCCACCAAAGTGCTCGCCTGCAAGCTCACCGTTTACGTAAACCCTTGCGTGAAAATCTACTGCGCCAAAAACAATAAACGCCTTACCTACAGATAACTGCTCCTTTGTAATATTAACAGTTCTTTTATACCACACAGCAGCCATAAAGTCCTTATAGCCGATGCCTGAAAGCTCACTTTCAGGGCAGAAGGGCACAGTTATTTTCCTTGAGAAAACAGTATCCTTTTCGTAGAGCTTACGGTCTAAGCCACTATTTCCAAAATCAAACTCAAAATCCCACTCACCGTTAAGATTTACGTAGCTCTCTCTAAAAAACGATGGGTTTGGGTGTTCACTTCTTGGTATCATAATAATTCTCCTTTAGGTTAATTTCTAAGGTAAATAAGTAGCACTGCAATATCTGCAGGGGAAACTCCACTTATTCTTGATGCCTGTCCGATTGTTTCGGGACGTATTTTTTCAAGCTTTTCTCTTGCCTCAAGGCGCAGGTTTGTAACCTTGCTGTAGTCTATATCATCAGGAATTTTTTTAACCTCAAGGCGCTTTTGCTCCTGCACCTGGGCAAGCTGCCTTTTAATATAGCCTGCATATTTAAGATTAATTTCCACCTGCTCAAAAACGTCAAGCGGTAAATCGGGGCGCTTTGTATCAAACGGCTCTAAAATTTTATAAGAAAGCTGTGGCCTTTTTATAAGCTCACTAAGTCTGCAGCCTGTTACAAGTGGTGCCGTGCCCGCTTCCTCTAAAACCTTATTAAGCTCTGCAGATGGGGCAATGCTAACCCTTTCAACACGGGCAGTTTCTTCCTCAATAAGCCTTTTTTTCTCTTGTAGCTTATCGTACCTTTCCTGTGAAATAAGGCCAATCTCGTAGCCCATTTCCGTAAGGCGCAAATCTGCATTATCCTCTCGGAGAATAAGCCTGTATTCGCTACGAGAGGTCATCATTCTGTATGGGTCCTTACAGCCCTTTGTTACAAGGTCATCTATAAGCGTGCCTACGTAAGAGGTGCTCCTGTCGAGTGTAAACGGCTCTTTGCCCTGCACGGCCCTTGCTGCGTTTATACCTGCAATAAGGCCCTGTGCTGCTGCTTCCTCGTAACCTGAGGAGCCGTTAAACTGACCTGCACCGTAAAGACCGGGTAAATCGTTAAATTCAAGTGTAGATTTAAGGGCAAGTGGGTCAACACAGTCATATTCAATAGCGTATGCGTTGCGCATTACCCTTGCATTTTCAAGACCTTTTATGCTGTGGAGTATTTTTAATTGAATGTCCTCAGGGAGTGATGAGGAAAGGCCTTGAAGGTACATTTCCTCTGTATTAAGTCCACAAGGCTCAATAAATACCTGGTGCCTGCCCTTTTCGGCAAAGCGCACTATTTTATCTTCTATGCTTGGGCAGTAGCGAGGTCCGACACCCTCAATTTTTTTAGAGTAGAGGGGTGAACGGTGCAGGTTATCTAAAATAACCTGCTTTGTAGCTGCATTAGTATATGTAATGTGGCAGATTGTTTTATTTTGCAAAGCACCATATGGTGTTTCGAAAGAGAAGGGTGTAATTGGCTCATCGCCCACCTGCTCCTCAAGACCTGAAAAATCAATGCTTCTTTTGTTTACCCTTGGTGGCGTACCTGTTTTAAAGCGCCTGAGTGGCACCCCCAGCTCCACAAGGGATTGTGATAAATCGTTTGACGGAAACATTCCGTCAGGGCCACTTTCGTAGGAAACGTCGCCTACAAAAACCTTGCCCTTTAAAAAGGTGCCTGTGGCAATGACTACACATTTTGCAGTGTAAACTGCCTCAAGCTGTGTCTCAAACTCCCAAAGGCCTTCATCATTTTTCTTAAGAGAAACAATTTCTGCCTGCTTCATATCCAAATTATTTGTACATTCAAGGCAGTGCTTCATATACGCTGTATACTCACGCCTGTCTATTTGCGCCCTTAAGGAATGTACGGCAGGGCCTTTGCCTAAGTTAAGAATACGGCTTTGTATAAGGGTTGCATCTGCTGCCTTACCCATTTCGCCACCTAAAGCATCTATTTCCCTTACAAGGTGACCTTTAGAGGTGCCACCTATAGAGGGGTTACAAGCCATATTGCCTATCCAGTCAAGGTTAACTGTAAAAACAACGGTAGAGGCGCCAAGCCTTGCAGAGGCAAGGGCTGCCTCTATACCTGCGTGGCCTGCACCAATAACTGCAACATCATAATATCCTGCAAAAAATTTCATAGCATTAACTGTCCTAAGTGATTATTTTATAAATTTAACGTGTCCGTCTTCTCTATCCTTAAAGGGTGGCTGCTCGTTAGGGTAGCCTAAGCTCATACCAAGCACAAAGCTCCACTCCTGAGGAATATCTAATATTTCCTTCCACTTTTTTGCACCCTCTTCATTTTCAAAAAGAGCACCTAAGGAGGCTATCATACAAGAGCCTAAGCCAAGTGAATGAGCCGCAAGCGCAATATTCTCTGCCATAAGACCACCCGACATTCCATCGGGATTAGGTGCAAAAATATAAATAAAGGTTGGCGCATTGTGGTAAACGGGGCGCTTATCCCACCCTGTGTAAGCAGGGGTATCCCAACCAACAATGTTCTTGAAGTCGGTGTTCATTTCGTCTAAAAGAGCTTTATCCTGCACAATTCTTAAGTGACAGGGCTGTGAATTTCTGCCGCTTGGCGCTCTTATTGCACATTGCAAAATAATATCCAAAAGCTCGTTTGGTACCTGCTCCTGGGTATATTCTCTAATAGTCTGTCGAGAAAGTATATTTTTTATGACCTCGTTCATTTTATTCACCCTTTACTTTTCTTCCTTTACCTTTTTAATAAGACTAAGGTAGCTGTTAAAATCCGAAACGGAAAGCTTACTGTCCACCTCGTAGGAGCCGTCTATAATTTCATCAATTCCGTCACCAACAAGGGACTTAATAATTTCTACCTTTTTATCGTTAAAGTACGTGCTGTTTGAGTCTGCCTCGCCCTTAAGCACAAGGAAAATGTAGTCGTTTGTGCCTATAATTGCGGCATAGCGTGTGTCTATTGACTGCACCTTTTCAAAAAAGCCTGCAGGGTATGAGTCATCGTCCTTATGGAGAATAACAGTTTGTACTGCGCTTTGAATACCTGCCTCTGCAAGGTAATCTGCTGCCTCATCCATAGTTTTTTCGCCTGAGTTTACTACACCTGCCATGCTTTGAAATCGTAAAACAAGTGATTCAATTTCGTTTTGAGGTATTCTTACAGTGTTTCCGTTTTCATCGGTTTCGGTAAAGTAGCCTGTAATGGCTTGGAAAATAATGTAGTTTGTACGGAAGGAGGCGTAAAGCCTTGTAAGAGGGATTTCCTCTACTCCACCGGGACCGTAGTAGGACAAAAGGAGCCTGTCACGGAAAGCGTCTGCAGTATAAACCTTTGTAAGAGTTTGCTTTGTGATGCCAACCTTTTCGTAATAGTTGACGTAGCGTAGCCAGTTGCCGTTAACCCTTTCGGAAATCGCTGCCTTTTCGGCAATAGTAAGCTCTATACCGTGTGCCTTGGCGAGAGTATTTGTTTTAAAGTATTTTGTAAGGTGTGCAAGAGTCTGCTCACGAATAGCCTTCGGCTCTGCCTCTAAACCCAGCTCTACCGTGGCTTTATCAAGGAAATATGTGAAAACGTCGTTTGAGATTTCTACCCCGTTAAGCGAAACAGCGCTTGCCTTTTTCATTGAATTGCAGCCATTTAAAGCAATAACCGAAAAAAGACAGCAAACAACCAAGCATAGGCTGATTATTCTTTTTATTGCACTAAATTTTTTGTTCAAATTCTCGCACCTCTATATAAAACAAATTATAAATATACATAGTATAGTATAGCAGAGGATTTGTTTCAAAACAAGGGGAAAATAGAAAAGAGTAAGAGTAGGCGTTGTGGAAAGTTAGGAATTAGGAATTGGGGGGAAGCTTTGCTTCCGAGCATTGTAAGTTCGCTAAAGTTTAAAATTTAAAATGAAAAACTAAAAAATTCGGAGCTGCGTTGCGATTGTAAAGCCACCATCTGCCAGCTACCAGAGCTGTCGCTTTTTTTAGTTTTTAATCAAATTTATGTATTGCTTTAGAAATTTTGAGATTTGGATGAAGAACAAGAAATGCCATCCGACGCTGTATAAAGATACTGCGAGGGTGGCATTTCGAAGTTATTCGCTAAGTTATTCAATTACTTGAGAAATTTTGAGATTTGGATGCATGGCGCAGGTTTGAAGTTCGAAGGCGTATAAAGATACGCCGAGAACAAAAACCAAGCAAGGCGCCAAATATCAAAATTTATCTTACGATTTTTTCGCCGTCAAATACTATTATACCATGTCCGTGACCTGTTTTGTTGCCGTCAAGAACAAATTTCTTGAAGGCACGGCGCATTGAGGTGTCCTCAGGCCATTTCTTTGGATTTTTATAGCCCCATTTTGCAAAGATACGCCAAGCATCGTTGAACTTATCACGAGGCTCGCTGCTAACAATTTCGAAATCGTTAATAAACTTAACTGTGTTTGAGGTTTCGGGAAGGAAGGTTTTGTAATCTTCATAAATAAGCCAGGAGCCACACTCGAAAATCATTAAGCCATCTTCTCTTCTTTGGTCCTTAAAGAATTCGTATGCTCTCTTGTAAGCATCGAGTCTAACCTCATCTGTAAGAGGAACACCTGATGAAGGAATGTGGAAGCCAACTGTTTTATCACCTTTTTTAACGGTGATGCCTGCAGAGGTAGTGAAATCATCGCCACCCCAGGTTGTATATTCAAACTGGAATCTGCCGAGGGCAAAACGGTTAAGGCAAATAAAGCCTGAATTCCACCCTGCAACGAAGGTGCCGTAGCACTCCTTACACTCAACGCACTCCTTAAATTTATACTTAAGGTCCATAACGCTATCCCAATAAATATCCTCAGAGATGCCCTTCTCTCTGTAGCGAGCAAGTACATCCTCTGTAAGGCTTAAAAGTAATACCATATGGAGGGAGTAGTTCTTTATACCATAGAGAAGCGCAAGCTTGTTAAGCTTATCAAGAGCTTCGTCAAGTCTGCCGTGCTCGTGGTTGAGCACCATATTTTTTGCCTCTGTAAATTTTGCTGTGAAAAACTGACTGTTGTCAATCCTATTTGCAATTTTCTCGAAAAGCTTTACCGCTTCCTGAGGAAAGCCCAATCTTTTTTCTGCTTCCTTAAAATGTTCTGTTAAAACCATTTTTCATTCCCCTTGCTACATAAATAATTAGTTTTTAAGGCTGTTAAGCGGTGCAGGAATTCTGCCACCTCTGTTAATAAAATCAACGCTGCTCTCGTTATGCACAGGCATAACAGGTGCTGTACCCAAAAGGCCGCCCATTTCAATTGAATCGCCAACTGATTTACCGGGAGCCGGTATAATTCTAACTGCAGTTGTTTTATTGTTTATCATACCGATTGCTGCTTCATCTGCAATAATTGCAGAAATTGTTTCTGCTGAGGTATCGCCGGGCACGGCAATCATATCAAGACCAACGGAGCAAACGCAGGTCATAGCCTCAAGCTTATCGAGAGTGAGCACACCCTTTTCTGCTGCGGCAATCATACCCTCATCCTCGGAAACAGGTATAAATGCACCTGAAAGGCCACCAACGTGTGAGGATGCCATAACGCCACCCTTTTTAACTGCATCGTTAAGAAGGGCAAGTGCAGCAGTTGTGCCGTGGCTACCACACACCTCAATACCCATTTCTTCAAGTATACGTGCAACGGAGTCGCCTGTTGCAGGTGTGGGTGCAAGGCTTAAATCTACAATGCCAAACTCTGCGCCAAGTCTTTTTGAAGCCTCGCTTGCCATAAGCTGACCCATTCTTGTAATTTTAAAGGCAGTCTTTTTAATGGTTTCTGCCACAACGTCAAAGCTTTCGCCCTTAATGCCCTTAAGCGCATTGTAAACAACACCCGGGCCGGATACGCCAACATTTATAGCACACTCAGGCTCGCCAACACCGTGAAAAGCACCTGCCATAAATGGGTTATCCTCAACAGCGTTGCAGAAAACCACAAGCTTTGCACAGCCAAAGCCGTCGTTATCACGGGTAACGTGGGCTGTTTGTTTAATGATTTGACCCATAAGCTTAACTGCATCCATATTAATGCCTGCCCTTGTAGAGCCAACGTTAATAGAGGAGCAAACAAAATCTGTTGTTGCCAAAGCCTCGGGTATAGAGTTTATAAGGCGCCTGTCGCCTATTGTAAAGCCCTTTTGCACAAGGGCAGAAAAGCCACCGATAAAGTTAACGCCACACTGCTTTGCCGCCCTATCCATAGCACGGGCAAAAATAGCATAATCCTCTGTTTCGCAGCTTTCTGCAGCAATTGCTATAGGCGTAACGGAAATACGTTTATTAATAATGGGTATACCCATTTCTCGTTCCAAATCCTCACCTGTTTTAACAAGGTTTTGGGCGTAATGAGTTATTTTATCATACATCTTTTGTGCGCAGATTTTTGCATCCGGGTGAGCGCAATCTCGCAAGGAGATACCCATTGTGATTGTACGGATATCAAGATGCTGATTATCTATCATATTAAGAGTTTCTAAAATTTCTCTTTGATTTAACATAGTACACCTCTGAGCAGGTTAAATTTTATGCATTGCATCGAAAATTTCTTCACGCTGAATTCTTATGCTTACGCCTAAGGCCTCGCCACAGGCAGAAAGAGCATCAACGATTTTATCATACTCGCAATTTGCCTTTGAAATATCAACAAGCATATTCATTGTAAAAATATCGTTGTGAAGAACAGTTTGGCTAATATCGAGAATATTTACATTAAGCTTTTGAAGCTCTACGCAAACACCTGCCATAATGCCTACCTTATCTTTACCAACAACAGTAATAATTGCATTCATAACGTTACCTCTTTAAATAAATTTACATTTTATTTTAACATATACAATTTAATAATACAACACAAAACAAAATAAAAAATCACCTGAAAGCTAAATCAGCCTTCAGGTGATGAATATTAATTATAATTAGTGAAGAAACTCCCAGAGGTACTTAAATATAGGAAACTCTGCAAGGAATCTTAAAATTGTATCAGGGAAGAAGCTTGCAAAAATCCAAAGGTCAGGAGAATCACTCTTGTTTTCTGATTCAGGAGCACCGTCGTAATCGAGAAGGAATGCCTGTGTATACGTAATACCACCCTCACCGAAAATTTCTGCTCTTACGTAGCTGCCGATATCCTCGCTGTAATCGTCAAGAGCAAGCTCATCGCCCCAAGCGATTGTTTTGCCGTTTGCAATCCAACGAACGCACCATTCATTTGAAACGTCAAGTGCAATAGTATCTGCATCGTCATCAACAGTAACCTTATTAACGTACGGAGCTTCTAATGAATAGTCTGCTTCGTACTTTGCTTCGTAATCCTCAGCCTGTCTTGCAAGAACATCCTCCATAGCAGCCTTTGCTTCAGGAGTGCCGTTTTTAATAAGGTAATCTGCATAAAGTGCAAGCTCATCGTGGTTGCCAAGGCAACGGCTTGCTGCAAAGAATTCACCGTTTGCCATACAAGCCTGAAGGTTTGCAGAGGTGTTTTCAGGCATAAGCATTCTTGTATAACCTGTGTAAGCAGCAGTTGTTCTGTGAGCATCACTTGTAGCAATAGCTGAAACGTTTCTGCCTGCAGGAGCAAGGTCCATAAGCATAATATCCCAAAGCTTTCTGTCGTGGCGAGTTCTGCCATCACCCTTTGAGTTAATATCTATACCTATACAGGAAGGATATTTTAAAAGAAGGTTTTCAAACTTTGTGATGTAATACTCGTAGCTTTCATCGTAAGCATCTGCCGTGTACTTTTCATCACGGGCATTTGTGTACTCACCGGGGTGGTTGATAACTGAAAGTCCACCTAACTCATCTACTGCCTTAATAGGTGTTTCGTAATCACTTGTGCCACCAACAAGGCCGTGACCGTAATCTGCAAACCAGGTGTTTACGTGAGCATTGTTAAGTGAAGTTGGGTTCTGCTCGTTTGCATAAGGAACACGGAGCATTTTTTGGCCCTTTGAGCCATCCTCATACGTCTGGTAGTAATAATCGTCACCGTTTTCGGTAACAACGTTGTAGGTATCACCATCAAACGTAAGACCTTCTTCATCGAGCACAACTATTTCTGTACCCGGTTTTCTAAGGCTTACAAAGAAATCAACAGCATATATAACGTCCTGGTCCTCTGTCCAGCTGTAGCTTGTAAGGCCGTGGTCTGAAACAGCGTAAATATCAAAGCCGTAGTCGTAGTTGATTTCCAGCATATCCTTAAGAGAATCATCGCCGTCGGATGCTGTTGTGTGGGTGTGAAGGTCTGCCTTGTACTGCTCCCAAGCCCAGTCAACGTTTGCATATGGGTTGGTAATTGTGTAATCAACGTCTGTTGCAGCAAATGCTACGGTTGAAAACGTACCTATAAGCAATGCAACTACACAAAGAACAGATAAAGTTTTTTTCATCTTTTTCATTATATATCACCTTTCTTTATAGGTGCGAAAAGAATTACCCTTGCAGGTAACTCTTTTCGTGTTGTTTATTTAGTTGTTTAATTATGATGCTGCTTCAATTTCTTCGATAAGGTTAGCAAATGCATTTGCAAACGTTGAGCCTGCAGTTGTGCTGATAACGTTAACCTCTTCGTTTTCTGAAAGAAGTGAGTGATACTCGTTATCACGAAGAACGTAGCCTGCCTGGTCGTTGCAAAGACCGAATACCATAACGTTTTCGCAGGAGGTAAGGTTCTTAAGTGGTTCGTGCTTCCACTCGCCACCTGTCCAAGCAGCGTCGCCTGACTCAGGGCCACCGTAGATGAGAGCTGGGTCAAATTCACCAGGGCAAAGGAATATTGCGACTTCGCCACCAAGCTCCATATAACCGATTTCTGTAATCATCTGGTAAGAGCTGCCATTCTTAACGATAACTGCATTAAGAACGTCCTCACGAGCAGCAAGTGTAAGAATCTCGTTTGTAACGTTGAGTCTAACCTCTTGCATTGCGACGTTGAGGATTGGAGCAACCTCTGTTTCGTTTGAAATCTTTTTAAGCTCTTTTGCAAGAGTTTTACCGTATGAAAGTGCAGATTCGTTATCTGTGCCTGTTTCGCTAATGGAGTTCCAGTAGTCAACAGTCTTAACGTAATCCTTAGCATCCTCTGTTGTGAACTTGCTTCCCTCTGCATTATCAGGAATTGTTGTGATACAACCGTTTGGACAGCCGATAGTGTAAACGCTTGTTTTACCGTCTGCTGTAGGCTTAACTATAACAGGAACCTCGCCACAGTCTGCACAGATATCTACTGTACGCATACTTATAGCAAGCTCTGCGCCCTGAATATAAACAAGGTTTGCGCCTGTTTCTTCTTTGATAGCTCTTTCAAGGTATATTGGGAAGTCACCTGAAAGGATATCGCCACCTGCGCCGTAACTCATAAGGTGGATACCTGCTTCAACAATCCAGGTTTCTGCTGTGCCATCGTTTGGTTTAAAGCGAAGTCTGTGAATGTTGCCGTCGAAGGCCTGTGGGTCACGCTTATCTCTGATGTAGTCAGAAATATCTGTTGTGCCATAGAAGAGCTTACCTGCCTTCATTGTAGCAACAGCCTTCTTCATGCTGAATATTGTTTTGTTGAAAAGGTTTTCCATAAACTCTTGGTTGAGCTCAACCTTCATACCATCAATAATGCCACCTGATGCAGCGTTACCTGTGTTGAAGATAAGAGCCTGTGCAAGAGGAACGTTCATACCTAACGTATCGATACAGGAGTGCTGGTGAAGCACGGAAACCTGAACGTTAGTAACGTTGTTTGCCTTTGCAAACTCTTCAAATCTTTCACGGATAACCTGAACGTTACCTCTTGAAAGACCGAAGCCGTCGATAACTGCGTGAACCATTACACCGTCACCATCGGAGATAGCATAAACACGAACTCTCTGGTCATCTTCAATCTTTGAAGGAACACGGCCTGCAATTGGCTCAAGTGAGCCTGCAAGGTAGAAGTCGCCGTTCATAGGTGCAATACCTTCAAGGAGTGATGCGCTTGCATAACCAACGCTCCACTCTGCACCCCTTGCAGGTGCATCGGCAAAGGCTTTGTCGCCCTCGTAGAAGTATTCGGGAACATAGCTTTCAGCTGTGTCCCACTCACCCTCATAGCCGGGCCAGAACATATTGAGATATTTAAGTACGAAAGAAATAAGCTTATCAAGAATAACGTTAAAAATGTTTCCGAAATCAACGTCTGCAGTAGCAAATTGAATATCTGCAGCGCCAACAGGAACAGCTACTATTGATAAACCGATGATAAGTGACAGCAAAACTGCCAATATCTTTTTGGACATAGGATACTCCTCCTTTTAATTATACACCTTAATTATATAGCCTTTTTTTGCAATAATCAATAATTATTTATACAACAGCAGCTTCTTTGGTATTTTTAGCCAATTCATCCGTTATTATTTTGTTAACATTGTTGTCACCTTTGTGTCTATAAGGGTGAATTTTCAATACAATATACATCAAAACAGCTCCGATAGCGTTGAGAATTGTATCTGCCATAGTATCCATAATGGCAAAACGTGCCTCAAGGCGCTCAGGCTCAAGTGGGATAAGCATAAACACGTTTTCAATTCCGCCTGCTTCCTCAATAGCCTTTTGAAGGTCCCAATGCTGAGCATCACCACCAAACCACTGGTCAAAAACGAACTCGAAAACTTCCCAGCCTGTTGCAAAGGCGAAGGCAACACCCATAGCAGCAAGGGCTGCAATTTTAGGTGAGCAGGTTTGCTTATCACGAAGCTGCATAGCACAAACAAGCTCGTAGCCCATAAATACGCCAACCATACAGCCTGCCATGTGCAGCACCTTATCATACATAGGAATAAGATAGTAGAAGTTGAGGAACGCTCCGCCGAAGGAAGCGAGGAAAAAGCTCATTATTGTGAGATTTTGAAAGTTTGATGAGAACCTTCTGAACAATGATTTTTCGGGGAAAAGCTGAAAAATTTCAAATGCGAACATACCCACAAGGTTTGCTGCCATTTGAAGTGGCTGGTACATGCCTAATGAGTCGGCTTCAAAAAGTCGTAAAACAATTCCACCGAGCATTAAAAGTCTTAATATCCACCAATAAACAAGCTGCCACGGCTTGCACATGCTAATTACTCTTTTAAAGTAATTTTTTTCCATTTTAAACCCTCCACCAAGTTAACGGATATATTTTTCTGCAAAAGTTGTGCAGTCGAAGCAATATTATCATAGAGTATAGGTTTTATTTTTCTTTTTTAGAACTTTTTAAACTTTTAACATAAACTTAATTTTATTTTTTCAAATAATATTGAAAAAAATTGAATATCCTTGTATACTGTATTGTGGAATTGAAGGAGTGTGTGCTATGGCAAAAAGAGATGACTACATTTCTTGGGACGAATTCTTTATGGGTGCAGCAATGCTTTGCGCTAAAAGAAGCAAGGACCCAAACACACAGGTAGGTGCCTGTATCGTTAATAACGAAAACAGAATACTTTCCGTTGGCTACAACGGTTTCCCCTCAGGCTGTGACGACGATATTTTCCCTTGGGAAAGAAATGGCGAAGATTCATACGATACAAAGTACCCCTACGTTTGCCACGCAGAGCTCAATGCAATTCTCAACTGCAGGGGCAGAAGCCTTGCAGGCAGCAGAATTTACGTTGCCCTTTTCCCTTGCAACGAATGTGCAAAGGCAATTATACAAAGTGGCATAAAAGAGGTTGTTTACCTCTCGGATAAATATGCAAATACCTCCTCTGTAAGAGCATCTAAGCGTATGTTTGATGCAGCAGGTGTAAAATACACACACCTTAAGCCTCAAAAAGATGAAATCGTGCTTGATTTGAGAGAGGAAAACGTTTGATTTTGCAGTAATAGCCATCTGCTAAACAATATTTGCCGACTTCCGGCAACCAATTATGTTTTAAATTAAAAATTTTATATAGGAGTGTTTAAAATGCCTTTAGTAAATGCAAAAGACATGCTCACAAAAGCAAAAGCAGGCCACTATGCTGTTGGTCAGTTCAACATCAACAACCTTGAGTGGACAAAATGTATCCTTCTTACAGCACAGGAAATGAACTCACCTGTTATTCTTGGTGTTTCAGAGGGTGCAGGTAAGTATATGTGCGGCTTCAAGACCGTTGCTGACATGGTAAAAGCTATGATTGAGGACCTTAAGATTACTGTTCCTGTAGCTCTTCACCTTGACCACGGCTCATACGAGGGCGCAAAGGCTTGTATCGAAGCAGGCTTCTCATCAATTATGTTTGACGGTTCACACTACCCAATCGAAGAGAACATTGAAAAGACAAAAGAGCTCGTTGCTATCTGCGAGGAGCGTGGCCTTTCAATTGAGGCTGAGGTTGGCTCAATCGGTGGCGAGGAAGACGGCGTTGTTGGTGCCGGCGAATGTGCAGACCCTGACGAGTGCAAGATGATTGCTGACCTTGGCGTTACAATGCTTGCAGCAGGTATCGGCAACATTCACGGTAAGTACCCAGAAAACTGGGCAGGTCTTTCATTCGAAACTCTTGCAGCAGTTCAGGAAAAGACAGGTGAAATGCCACTCGTTCTTCACGGTGGTACAGGTATCCCTGCAGAAATGGTTAAGAAGGCTATTACTCTCGGTGTTTCAAAAATCAACGTTAACACAGAGTGCCAGCTTGCTTTCCAGGCAGCAACAAGAAAGTACATTGAAGCAGGTAAAGACCTTGAAGGTAAGGGCTTTGACCCAAGAAAGCTTCTTGCTCCCGGCTGCGAGGCTATTAAGGAAACTGTTCGTGAAAAAATCGAGCTCTTCGGCTCAAAGGACAAGGCGTAAGAAAAAAGGAGATGCGAAAGCATCTCCTTTTTTGTACAGAACGCAAAGCTTGTAAGGGACGGATTTCAGCCGTCCCTCTTTGGTTTTTTATTATTAGGGGCAGGCTACAATCCTGCCCTTACAGTTGTTCTATCTAACTTTGCAAAGCCCCGGCAGCTGGAGACTGGCAGCTAAAAAGGCTCTCAAAAGAGAGCCTTTTTTCAATTCATCAATCTTCACTCGGATATTGGAAGCAGGTATCAAATGTACCGTCTTCGAATTCATATTCCTCGTTATCAAGGTAGAGTGTTGCGTGGCAGCCCTTTGGCACAGTAAACGTAAATTTACACTCGTTGCCGTTACCTGTAAACTCCCAGCCTGAAATAACCTCGCCGTAAGACGTAAGTATACGAGCCTTTGCATAGCCAAGCTCCTTAATTGGAAGTGGCTTAAAGATAATATGCTTGTAGCCCGGCTCCTTTTCGTCGCTGTCGATACCTGCAACGGTGGTGTAGAGCCAATCACCTACAGAGCCGTAGGCATAGTGGTTAAAGGAGTTCATACCATTATCCGGAATTGAGCCATCCTCACGCATACTATCCCATCGCTCCCAAACGGTTGTTGCACCCTTCTTCACCTGGTACAACCAACCCGGGCAGCTCTCCTGCAACAGCAGGCGATATGCCACATCGCTATATCCGTATTCGGTAAGTACCTCGCAGATATACGGAGTTCCGAGGAAGCCCGTAGTTATGTGATACTTGTAGTTCTTGATATTCTCCACAAGGCGTTTTGCTGCTTGGGCGCGAAGTTTTTCGGGCAACATATCGAATTTAAGAGCCGTAACATAGGCAGTCTGCGTATCACTCGACACCAAGCCGTTAGGTGTTACATACTCATTGAGATAGGCCTCGCGCACACGCTTTGCCATATCACGATAGTAGGCTACATCGGCCACCTTGCCAAGCACCTCGGCTGCTCGCGCAACATTGTCGAGGGAGTGCGCAAAGAAACACTGCGCTACAAGGTATTTGCTTGTTACTGCCGACTTTCCATCCGGATCGTTAGGCTTCGAGTAGAACAACCAGTCGCCATAGTGCGAACCCTTAACCCAAAGGTAGTTGTTGTCGCGGCTCTCGTTAAGGAGATAGTCCACCCACATCTTCATCGAGATATAATGCTCCGCTAATACCCGTTTATCGCCGTATGCCATATAGTGTTGCCAAGGGATGATTGTTACCGCATCTGCCCATCCGCAAGCGTTGGTTCGACTATTGCTCTTCCAAAAGATATCGGGGATAACGCGAGGAACCTGACCTTCGGCACGCTGATCGGCACGCAGGTCGGCAAGCCACTTTGCAAAGAAGTTCTCCACTCGTCCGAGGAACGATGCTGTGCGGAAGAAAACCTGCGCATCGCCCGTCCA
>JAZNTU010000053.1:0-11094 GCA_045591945.1 Acutalibacteraceae bacterium
AGATATGATTTCTTTTGCCGAAACGCCGAGAAAAATCGAGCTTGATCACTGTGGAGACGACAAAGCTTCACTCAACAAATTCGGCGGAAAGTATTATCTCAGCTACGGCGGATTTTACGCGGTTTCAGACAGCGTTTACGGTCCGTATCATTTTATCGGCAATACGGCATCAACCCTTGACCACAGCAGTTTCTGCGAGTGGAACGGCCAAATTTTTCAGGCAATTACCGTTAAAGAACACGAGATGTATCGCTCAAGCGGCTTGTGTTATGTGCATATAAAAGAAAACGGCGAATTGGTTACCGACCCGCTTATTGTTGAATACGGTGTCGGTCAGTATAATTCAGATTGGAACCGAATCGAAGCCGAGTGGTATATGAAAGGGGTAAATGTAAGAAAAAAAGAAAATAAGTGCCTCTTTGGCTTCCTTGTTGCGTGCACTGAAAAAGCCGTACTGACCTATCCGAAGGGCCATAATCTTTCAGATAAGACCGGCCTTTCTCTTGATTACTACTGTGTCGGAGGCAAAGCCGTTATCGAGGTGAGAACCGGTGGAGAAAACGGACCTCTCCTCGGTATGATTAAGGTAGAAAAACCGACAGATTCCTATGAATGGTACTGTCGCCGCAATGATTTTTTCCGCTTTGACACGAATCTTGATGATACATCCGATGTATTCCTCATATTAAAGCCGGAAAAGGGAACCGAGCTTTGTATTGACAGTTTTCACTTTATCAGAGAACCTGACAGCGAGAAGTGATGCTTTCGAGAATAGCCTGAAAGTGATAAAGAGTTTTGCGTCCTTAAAAACGAACCGAGCAAATATGAAGCATCACTTGATATGCTCAACACGATTGCATAAATTAAAAAGCAAACTTTCACAGTATAAATCTCGTGTGTTTACAGATACGAACAGTTGGGCTTTGTAAAGCAAGGAGATTTTGTATATATTATGAAAGCAACAGGTATTGTGAGAAGAATAGATGATTTAGGCAGGGTTGTTATTCCTAAAGAAATCAGAAGGACACTTCGTATTCGTGAGGGAGACCCATTGGAAATTTTTACACAAAGCGACGGCGAGGTTATTTTTAAAAAATACTCACCTATGGGTGAGTTATCGGAGTTTTCGGGTCAATACTGCGAGGTGCTTAGCAGGACTGCCAATTTGCCTGTTGTTATAACAGACAGAGACCACGTTATTTCTGTTTCGGGTTTATCTAAAAAGGAACTGCTCGAAAAGCGTGTTGCAGAGCCTTTGGAGGAGCTTATGGATAACAGAGACAAGTTTGTTGCCGAATCCAATAAAAACGCTCTTTATCCTATTGAGGGCTTAGAAATGAAGGCTCTTGTAGTATTCCCTATAATTGCTGCTGGCGATATTGCCGGTGCAGTTATGTTTTTGGAAAGTGAGGCAAAATCTACTGCTGATGAAGCAGAAATAAAGCTTTGCCAGGCAGCAGCCTCATTCCTCGGTAAACAAATTGAGGAATAAAACATTTGATTATATTGCTTGCTTGTGGTAAACTAACCTTAGTATTTTAGATTCCACAAGGAGATTTTTTATGGCATCACGAAAAGAGCGCACGGAGGCACTTGCCAAAAATCTGAATATTTATGTGAGCGAGGCCCACATTTTCACATCTGATGCAATTGTGCTTGCTTCCTTTTGTGCGCCACGCCACAAGGATAAATGCTGTGATTTAGGCACAGGCAACGGTATTATTCCTTTACTTTGGTACAGAGATTTTAAGCCTAAGGAAATTGTTGGTGTAGAGTTAGCTGAAAGCGCTATTGAGCTTTTTACAAAAACTCTTACAGAGAATGGTTTAGCCGATAAAATACAGCTTGTACACTCAGATTTAAGAAAGCTTAAGGGTGTGTTACCTAACGAATATTACGATATTGTAAGCATAAACCCACCATACAAAAAGCTGGGCACAGGTATTGTAAACGAGGGCGAGGATTACAAAAATGCCCGACACGAATTCACCTGCACCTTAGATGACTGCACAAAGGCAGCTTCTCTACTTTTAAAATTTGGTGGCAGGTTTTGCATTTGCCAACGCCCGGAAAGGCTGCCCGATATTTTTGAAGCTATGCGAAAATTTAAAATAGAGCCTAAGTCTATGCGAGAGGTTATTCAAAGACAGGGCAAGGAGCCAAGCCTTGTTTTAGTGGAGGGTAAAAAGGGCTCTGCACCGGGCTTCAGGATACAAGCCCCTCTTATACTTGAAAATTCACAGGGCGAATACACAGAGGAAGCAAAGGAGCTTTTCCTTTCATACAAATACAAAGAAATATAAAAGCTAGTAAAGATGATGGGGTTCACTCATCATCTTTACTAATTTACATGAACATTTTTAAGCATATATTGACATTTATACCAAAACGTAATATAATTAATTGGTTTGTGAAATTATTTTGCAAACAATAAAATATCCAAAGGATGAACTAAAATGAAATACGATGTAGTTATTGTTGGTGCCGGCCCTGCCGGTATATTTACTGCCCTTGAAATGCGCAGAAAAGGCAGCACAAAATCAATACTCATTATAGAAAAAGGACAGCCTGTAGAAAAAAGAAGCTGCCCTAAAGCAAAAACAAAGCAATGTGTTAACTGCAAGCCTTACTGCCACATTACAACAGGCTTTTCGGGTGCAGGCGCATTCTCCGACGGTAAGCTTTCCTTAAGCTACGAGGTTGGTGGCGATTTACCTACACTTATTGGTGAAACCTTTGCACAGGAGCTTATTGACTACACCGATGGTATTTACCTTGAATTTGGTGCAGATGAGCATATTGAAGGCATTAGCAACGATGAAGAGGTACGTGAAATACGCAAAAACGCTATACAGGCAGGCTTAAAGCTTGTTGACTGCCCTATTCGCCACCTTGGTACAGAAAAGGCGCAAACACTTTACCTTGAAATTGAAAACCACTTAAGAGCAAACAACGTTGATATGATGTTTGGCTACGAATGTAGAGATATTATTATAGAAAACGGCGTTTGCAAGGGCGTATATATTGCTAAGGGTGAAGACTACCAGCGAATTGATGCTGAAAAAATTGTTGTTGCAACAGGCCGCAGAGGTGCTGACTGGCTTGAAAAGCTTTGCAACGAGCACGGCATTGAGCACCAGGCAGGTACAGTTGATATAGGTGTACGTGTTGAGGTGCGCAACGAGGTTATGGAAAAGGTTAATAGGGTTTTGTATGAATCAAAGCTTATTGGTTACCCAAAGCCATTTAAAAACAAGGTACGTACCTTCTGCCAAAACCCCGGTGGTTTTGTTAGCCAGGAAAACTACGATAACGACCTTGCCGTTGTTAACGGACACTCTTATAAAGAGAAAAAATCCAACAACACAAACGTTGCCATACTTTGCTCACACAACTTCAGTTACCCCTTTAACCAGCCTATTGAATATGCACAGAAGGTTGGCGAGCTTACAAATATGCTTGGCGCAGGGCACATACTTGTACAGCGCTACGGCGATATATTAGACGGTAAAAGAACCTGGCCAAAGGAGCTTGCACAATCAAACCTCAGGCCATCTCTCCCCGATGCTGTTGCAGGTGATATTACTGCTGCTATGCCATACAGAGCAATGACCAACATTATAAACTTTATACAGGCTGTTGACCATGTAGTGCCCGGCTTTGCCTCAACAGAAACCTTGCTTTACTCACCTGAATTAAAGTTTTACTCAAACAAAATTAAAATGGATGAAAACCTTAACACAAGTGTTAAAGGCTTGCACTGCTTAGGCGACTCCTCCGGCTGGACAAGGGGCCTTATGATGGCATCCGTTATGGGTGTTTTAATGGGCAGATTTATTGCTGACGAGGATTAACTTAAAAATCACAAATGACCTGATTGATTTTAATTTCAATCGGGTCATTTTATTTATACTGCTTAAATATAATTTAACAATAATATTTATATTAGGCGGTGTGTTATGGTACTGAAAATTAATTATAAAGCATTATTAAAAAACCTTGCTATTCCGTTACTTGTGGGTATTGCCTCAGGCTTGCTTACAAGAAGCTCTGTTGAAGCCTTTAACGAAACAGCTATACAGCCACCCTTTGCCCCACCGGGCTTTTTATTTCCCATTGTGTGGACAGTTTTATATATTCTTATGGGAATAAGCGCTTACCTTGTAGAAACAACTGCAAGTAAAGGAAATAAAAAAGCTGCTCAAATTTTATACCTTTTACAGCTTTTCTTTAATTTTTGCTGGAGCTTTATTTTCTTTACGTTTGAAGCATACACCTTTGCGTTTATATGGATAATAATCCTTTTAGCACTTATTATTGCAACCACTGTAGAATTTTATAAAATCAACAAAACTGCAGGACTTTTGATGCTCCCCTATATTATTTGGGTTACCTTTGCAGCCGTATTAAATCTAAGCATAGCTTTGTTAAACTAAAAAATCAGGGTGTTACAAAAACGTAACATCCTGATTTTGTTTTAGTTTTGAGTTGATGATTTGCTGATTTTTTCTCTTACGTCTGTTGCCTCATTCAAGCAGAAAAGGTCTGTTTCTGTTGAATAATCGGAGCACCAAACTGCAATAGCATAATCCTCAAACAAATCCCTAACGGTCATCCTTTCTTGGCCCATTTCCTTAAGGAGCTCTGCTATAGAGTAGCTGTCGAACTTACAGCGCAGCATATTAAGGTTATCGTACTCTGTTACAAAGAAATCCCACTTATAGAGCTTACCACCGTTTTCAAGTCCGAAGCGAATGAATTTTGCTGAGGTTTTGCTGTTATACTTATTGTATGCCTCTTCATTTTTAAAATAAATATCGAGCCATATATAATCATCGGTAACTACAGATTTAACAATGCTTATATCCTCATTAGCCTCCACGTAAGGGGTTGGCAACGGCGTATGAATGCCGTTGTACTGCTCAACTGTTTGGCCATATGTACCAAACAAGGTTTGACCTACACCATCCCTTGTTTTGTGCTTAAGGTACAGGTTAAAATCGTTAGTTAAAATGTTATCGAGCGTTACTGTTGTTTGCTCTGTAACAGACAAAACGTTAGCAAAATCGTTTATTTCGCTTAAATAGTAAACAACGCTTTTGCTGTCACTAAGGAGCCTTAGCTCGCCGGGAAGCTCTAACTGCGTACCCTTTTCGGTGTAGAAGCAGAAAATAGGAACGACCTCTATAGAAAACGCATTTTGGGCAAAGTGCTCCTCAAGAAGGGCTTCCTCATCTGTAAACTCAACAGTTACTGCTATTCTGTTAGCCTCTTTTGTAATGCCTATATTTTCTATAAGTCCCGAATGTTTTTTGATTACCCCTACCTTAAGAGTGTTTGGGTTTTCCGTTGTTTCTGCCGGTGATGGAGCCTGCGAAACTGACTCTGTAGTTGTTTTTTCTGCTTCAAGCTGCTCTATTTTGCTGTTAACAGCCTTGGACAGTGTAAACACAACGAACACCGATATACCTATAACAATAGCAAAAAGAACAACTACAAACGGATTTTTTATTATTTTACTAAAAGCTCCACCTTCTCGGCTTTCCATACCTTATTCCTCATCCTTCTTATCATCTTGTGGGCCATTATCTGCACCCTCAGGTGCAGGAGCAGGGTCTGCCTGTGTATCTGTACCCATGCCTTCTTTAGCCTCTTTTGCTTTTTCGGCTGCCTCACGCTCTTCTCTTTCGCGCTTTTCAGCCTCACGGCCTGCTTTATCTGCAGCTCTCTCCATTTCACGGTTAGCTCGTTTTTCTTCTCTTATTTCCTTCTTGGTCGGCTTTGGTGTAGGAGGTGTATCTGTAAGCTTCATAAAGTCAATTTTTGCCATTTTTGTTTTTGGTAAAGCATCAAGAATCGTTACTGTGGTTGGTCTTGAGAATTTTTCGAGCCTTGCATCACAGTACTCCTTTATACACTTACAGGTCTCTTCAGGATTTGTGGTTGGCTGTGTAAGAGAAACAAAAAGCTTAATAACAGGCTTACCGTCTATATAACCCTGCACAGCACACGCCTCGTTGATATAATCAAGCTTAAGCACCTCTTGCTCAATATCGTTAGGGTAAACGTTATAGCCTGAAATTATAATCATTCGTTTCTTTCTACCTGTAAAGAAGAAGAAACCGTCCTCATCCACGTACCCTAGGTCACCCGAAAGCACCCAACGAGTATTGTTTTCATCAACATATATGCCTGTATCCTCACTATTGTAGTAGCCACTCATTACAGTTGAGCCTGTAATTGCAATTTCGCCAATAGTGTTAGGAGGTAATTTTTTCTTATTTTCGTCCCATATTTCAATAGTCATTCCATCAAGTGGTCTGCCTATTGAATTTTCTTTATTAGCGCCCCTTACGTTGGCTGTGCAAACAGAGGAAACCTCCGTAAGGCCGTAGCCTCTGTAAAGTCTGCCCTTTGCTCCCCATTTAGCAAGCTTGGAGTTAAAGGAGTTGAGGAAGGTATCGCTTATAATATCGCCACCTGCCCACAAAAGACGAAGCCTTTTAAGGTGCTCACCATCAAAATTAGATGCCTCGTACATTTTTTTGTACATTGCAGGTACGCCAACAATATAGGTAACGTTATATTTTTTTATATACTTATTTGCTTTATCTGCAGAAAAGCTTGGCATACCTATACAGGTAAAGCCTGCACACATACTAAAGTGCATTGCAACGCCTAAGCCGAATGCGTGGAAAAGAGGCAAAACAATTAAAGAGAACTCTTCGCCCGGTGCGTGAGGCTCATCTAAAAAGCTAAGCTTATATGCTAAAGCATTAAGGTTATTATTTGAAAGGCGTATTGTTTTGCTTTTGCCTGTTGTGCCACCACCGTGAAGGAATACTGCATCCTCTTCACCTATACCCTCAACCTTTGGTGCTCTAAAGGACAGGTTGGAAATTGTACGGTAATTTGCAGTATTTGATGATGGCTTCTTTGATTTAACCTTAATCTTTTCAAACATTTTAAGAGCAGGCCTTGTCAACGTTGGTGCATAATCTGAGCTGGAGCAAACAACAACAAGACGGTTGAGGCGCCTTAAAACGTCTACGTAAGGTCCCATAATAAGGTCGAATACAAAGATTGCTTTTGAACGGGTATTTTTAATTATCTCTTCCAGCACATCTGCAGGTGTAAGAGGATGCACAATGTTTGCAATCGCACCGATTCTGTTTACTGCGTAAAAAGCAACGAAGCATTGAACTATATTTGGCATAAATATAGTTACAACATCGCCTTTTTTTATATTTTTACTGTCGAGATAACCTGCGACCGATTCAACGTCGCTTACAAATTTTTTGCGACTAATCATATTGCCAAAGCTTTCGGCAACATCGTACACACCAAAATCCTTGGTGCATTCGCAAAAATATTCAAAGCAGCTTCTGTTTTCGGGCTTTATCATACAGACAATTTCCTTTCAAAACAAATTAATTTAACTTTACTATTTTAGTATAATACAAAATTGTTGTCAAGTTTCCTACCATTTTCTGCCAGAGGCATCAGGGCACCTTTTATCCTTAAAGGCAGCTCTAAATTCAACGTAGCAGCCACATTTAAGGCACATACCCGATATAAGATTATCGCACAACTTGCATTGACTTAGCCTTTCCTCGTAAAGCTCCTGCGAAGCTCTTTCCTCAGGTGGAAGCTTTTCGACTCGCTCTTTAATAGACTCGAGCATTGCACCCTCGGCGCTTTCTAACAGGAGGCAACGCTTACACTCTGTGCTTGCCATTACTTAATAATAAACTTAACAACGCTACAGGGTGGAACGTTTGCAACAAAGCCATCGGCAGTAACTGTAAAATCTGTAAACTCTTTTGTAAATACCTCAGGCTCTTTATTGAAATCGTTAAATGCTCTTGCCTGTGCTGTAACAATTTCGGCAGTAATCGAGGTAACTGTTGAATCTGCAATCTGGCACTTGATTTCTTGCGCAGCTGTTAAAGATGCGTTTGAAATTGTTGAAACAATTGTGCCATCCTCTTTTACAGATGCACTCTCGGTAAGCACAGGTGTAACCTTATCGTCAAGGTAATCTGTAGTAATAAAGCTACCAAGCAAGGTGTTTTCAGAGTGAGATTTAAAGAGCTTGAATATATGGTAGGTTGGTGTTAATACCATACTCTCGCCGTCTGTTAAAATTACAGACTGAAGCACGTTTACTGTTTGAGCAATGTTTGCCATACGGATTCTGTCGGCGTGTTTATTGAAAATATTGAGAGTAAGACCTGCTACAAGAGCATCTCTCATTGTGCTTTGCTGATATAAGAAGCCTGGGTTTGTTCCCTCTTCAACATCATACCAAGTACCCCACTCATCAACGATAAGGTCGACTCTTTTTTCAGGGTCGTGGCGATTCATAACCTCTGTGTGACGGCGCACAAGCTCTTCCATTTTGTATGCTCGTGAAATTGTTGAATAGTATTCATCATCAGTATACGTAAGAGCGGCACCCTTATGCCCCCAATCACCTGTTGGGAGTGTATAATAGTGGAGTGATAAGCCATTCATTTTATTGCCTGCATAGTGCATAACCTCATCTGTCCAATCAAAATCGAAGGCATTAGGACCACAGGCAATTCTGTAAATTCTGTTATCTCGGCTATAGTTACGAACAAACACCTGGTAACGTCTGTACTCGTCCGCATAGTAGTGTGGCATCATTTCGCCACCACAGCCCCAGGATTCGTTACCGATACCAAAATACTTAAGCTTCCAAGGCTTTTCTCTGCCATTCTGTTTACGAAGCTCGCTCATTGGTGACTGACCGTCAAAGGTCATATACTCAACCCACTCGCTCATTTCCTGAACGGTGCCACTACCTACGTTACCATTTACGTAAGCATCGCAGCCAAGCTGCTCGCAAAGCTCAAAAAATTCGTGTGTACCAAAGGAGTTATCCTCAACAAGGCCACCCCAGTGGGTATTTATCATTTTCTTACGAGCTTCCTTTGGACCTATACCATCCTTCCAATGGTATTCATCGGCAAAGCAGCCACCCGGCCAACGGAGCACGGGAAGTCCCATTTCCTTAAGAGCATTCACAACGTCCTTACGCATTCCGTTTACGTTTGGTATTGGAGAGTCCTCGCCAACATACGTACCTTCGTAGATACATCTGCCAAGGTGCTCTGAAAAGCTACCGTATATATCTTTATTGATTTTAGCAATTTTTTGATTTGGGTTTATAAGATATTTTTGCACGTTAATCAACCACCTTTTGATATTTTTCTAATTATAACATATATATTACGCTTTTTACAACATAAGGTTTGTAAATCTTAATTAAAAATCTGCAAAAAGTGAATAAAAATTCACCCAAAACTTATAAAAATCAAGGCTTTTTAATGTTGCGATTTGCAAAAAAAATGTTTTCATAAATATTCATTTTTGTTGAAAGATACAATATTTTGACACACAACTACAAATTTATTGCATTTTACCATTATTAGGTATAAAATAATTGGCGTATTAAAATCGTGTTCATATAATGAAGCGATAGACTATTTGTTGCATTGCAACATTAAGGAGTGCTTAAAATGAGTTACATTCAAAATGTTATTGATGACGTTGCAAAAAAACATGCCAGCGAACCTGAGTTCGTGCAGACAGTAACCGAGGTATTAACCTCTCTTGCTCCTGTTATAGAGCAGCATCCTGAATACGAAAAGTATTCTTTACTTGAAAGAATCGTTGAGCCTGAAAGACAAATCACCTTCCGAGTTACTTGGACAGATGATAACGGCAAGGTTCACGTTAACACAGGCTATAGAGTTCAGTTCAACGGTGCTATCGGTCCATACAAGGGCGGTCTTCGTTTCCACCCATCCGTTTACCCCGGCATTATGAAATTCCTTGCTTTTGAGCAAACTTTCAAAAACAGCCTTACAGGTCTTCCTATCGGTGGTGGTAAGGGTGGCTCTGACTTTGACCCTCGTGGCAAGAGCGATATGGAAATTCTCCGTTTCTGCCAGAGCTTTATGACAGAGCTTTACAGACACATCGGTCCTGACGTTGACGTTCCTGCAGGCGACATCGGTGTTGGTGGAAGAGAAATCGGTTACCTTTACGGTCAGTACAGAAGAATTAAAGGTGCTTTCAAGAATGGTGTTCTTACAGGTAAAGGCCTTTCATACGGCGGTTCCCTTGTTCGCCCTGAGGCTACAGGCTACGGTGCAACCTACTACGCTTGCGAGGTATTCAAGCACTTTGGCGAGGATATAAAGGGTAAGACCTTTGCTCTTTCCGGCTTCGGTAACGTTGCTTGGGGTGCAGCAAAGAAAATCACCGAGCTTGGTGGTAAGGTACTTACAATATCCGGTCCTGACGGCTACGTTTACGATAAAGACGGCATCAGCACAGATGAAAAGATTGCATTCATGCTCGAAATGAGAGCATCCGGCCGTGACAAGGTTCAGGATTATGCTGACAAATTCGGCGCAGAATTCTTCCCCGGTGAAAAGCCTTGGGGTGTTAAGGTTGACGTTGCTATGCCTTGTGCAACTCAAAACGAAATCAATATGGAAGAAGCAAAGAAGCTTGTTGCAAACGGCGTTCAGTACTACATCGAGGTTGCTAATATGCCTACAACAAACGATGCTCTTGAATTCCTCAAAGAAAACGTTAAGGTTGTTGCTCCTTCAAAGGCTGTTAATGCAGGTGGCGTTGCTGTTTCTGCCCTTGAAATGGGTCAGAACTCAATGAGATACAACTGGTCAGCAGAAGAGGTTGATGCAAGACTTCAGCAGATCATGAAGGAAATTCACGACAACTCCGCAAACGCTGCAGAGACCTATGGTCTTGGCTACGACCTTGTTGCAGGCGCAAACATTGCAGGCTTTATTAAGGTTGCAGATGCTATGATGGCACAGGGTATTATCTAATTGCAGACTATATCATTTAAGGGGATGTAAAAAAAGCGCAGACCGTATAAAACCGGATATAGCAAGGGGTTCTGTAGGTTTAATAAGCCTATAGAACCCTTTAAAAATGCAAGAAATATAAAATTGTTGAAAAAAGTATGTTTTATACTACGAACAAACTTCGCCACTCGACGTACCCTTGTACGCCTTCGGGCAAGCAAAATCA
>JAZNTU010000054.1:0-14054 GCA_045591945.1 Acutalibacteraceae bacterium
TTGGGAAGAAAAAGCCAAAGGATTCTACCATCTATGGAAGAGATGGATTTATTATCATTGCGTGTGCATGGATTTTGTGGTCGATATTCGGTGCATTGCCATTTTGGTTATCGGGTTCTATACCTTCTTATGTCAATGCATTTTTTGAAACGGTATCCGGGTTTACGACAACAGGCTCTACTATTCTGAGAGATATTGCCGCAATGCCGAAGGGAATGAATTTCTGGAGATGTTTTACACACTGGATTGGCGGTATGGGCGTGCTTGTATTTGTTATGGCTGTACTTCCGCTCGCAGGTGGTGGCGGTAACCTTCACCTTATGAAGGCTGAAAGCCCCGGTCCCAGTGTAGGAAAGCTTGTGCCCAAATCCAACAAAACAGCCCGTATACTTTACCTTATTTACTTTGCACTTACGGTTATTTGTATATTACTTTTAAAGCTTGGCGGTATGACTCTATTTGAAAGCGTTACACACGCCTTTGGCGCTGCGGGTACAGGTGGCTTTGGTGTGCTTAATGACAGCATTGCTTCTTACTCCCCTTATTGCCAAATTGTTTTAACTGTGTTTATGACACTTTTCGGCATTAACTTTAACTTTTACTTCTTACTTTTACTTAAACGCTTCAGCGATGTTTTCAAAAGCGAAGAGCTATGGACATATCTTGGCATTCTCTTTGCTTCCATTGTGCTTATTTCAATAAATATAAGCAATCAATTCAGCAATATCGGTGACGCTATCAGGCACGCTGCCTTCCAAGCAAGCTCAATAATGACAACAACAGGCTATTCTACAATAGACTTTAACCAGTGGCCTGAGCTTAGCAGAACAATTCTTATTATGCTTATGTGCATAGGTGCCTGTGCAGGAAGCACCGGTGGTGGCTTTAAGGTTTCAAGAGTTATTTTAATTGTAAAATACGCTGCAAAAGAGCTGCGCACAATTTCACATCCAAGAAATGTTAGGGTTATAAAGTACGAGGGCGCTCGTGTTAAGGATGAAACAATCCGTGGCACAATAGCATTCTTTATTGTATATGTTGCAATATTCTGTTTGTCGTTGTTGCTCGTTTCCTTTGATAAAGGTGATACAACAACCAACATAACAAGTGTTATATCAACCTTAAACAATATAGGTCCTAACCTTGGCCCTAAAATAGTTGACCCTAATTCAACAAGTATTGCAGGCGGTCCTTTATCAAACTTTGCGGGCTTCAGCGCATTCTCAAAAATCGTATTTATTTTTGATATGCTTTTCGGAAGACTGGAATTTTTCCCGCTTATTGTTTTATTCTCACCATCAAGAAATTTAAGACAGAAATTATCAAAAAGAAAGAGGTTATAATATGAGGAACGTTAAGGTTATTAATGACAATTGGCTTTTTTCAAGCGTAGCTACACAGGCGCCATCTGCGTTCCCTACCGATTGGGAGGCTTTAAATCTCCCTCATACCTGGAACGGTACAGACGGCCAAGACGGTGGCGGAGATTATTTAAGAAAAAAGTGCTACTACGTTAAAGCTATTGATAAGGATGAGCTTACAGGCGAAGAAAACTACCTTGAGTTTGATGCTGTTAACTCATCTGCAGAGATTTTCTGGAACGGTACGTCACTTGCAGTTCACCACGGTGGCTACTCTCGCTTCAGAGTGCTTATACCAAATGCTGACGTTCGCGAAAGCAACCTTCTTGTTGTAGCTGCAGATAACTCACCAAACGAAGAGATTTACCCACAGGTAGCAGACTTTACCTTCTACGGTGGTATTTACCGTTCAGTAAAGCTTATAAACGTACCCTCTACACACTTTGACCTTGAGTATTTTGGTGCACCCGGCTTACAGATTACCCCTGTTGTAAAGGGTGAAAATGCGGAGGTTACTGTTAAAACATACGTTAAAAACCCTGCAGGTGCAAAGGTTGAGTATAAAATTTACGAGGGTGAAGAGGTTATTAAATCGGCTACCGTTGATGCCCAAAGCACAGAGGCTGTTTTAACTATTGAAAATGCTCACCTTTGGAATGGTATTAAGGACCCATACCTTTACTGCTTAGAGGCAACGCTTGTGAAAGATGGCGAAGAAATTGATGAGGTATGTAACCGTTTCGGCTGCCGTTATTTTAGCGTTGACCCTGAAAAAGGCTTCATTCTCAATGGTAAGGAATACCCCCTTCGTGGTGTTTCACGCCACCAGGATTACCCCAACAAGGGTAACGCCCTCTCATTAGAGGACCACCAAAGAGATATAGAGCTTATTTGTGAGGTTGGTGCAAACACAATTCGACTTGCACACTACCAGCACGCACAGGAATTTTATAACCTTTGCGACGAAAAGGGTCTTGTTATTTGGGCAGAAATCCCATACATTTCACGCCATATGCACGGTGGCTACGATAACACCATAAGCCAAATGACAGAGCTTGTTGCACAAAACTACAACCACGCATCTATCTGCTTCTGGGGTCTTTCAAACGAAATTACCATTGCAGGTGCAGATGACCCTCACCTTATAAAGAATCACAGGGACCTTAACGCACTTGTGCACAAAATGGACCCTACAAGACTTACAACCATTGCCACAGTTACAATGTGCTCAATGGATAATGAGTACGTTCACATCAGCGACGTGCTTTCATACAACCACTACTTTGGTTGGTACGGTGGCACAACAGACATGAACGGTAAATGGTTTGATGATTTCCACAAGAAATATCCAAACAAGCCTATTGGCTTAAGTGAGTACGGCTGCGAGGCTCTTAACTGGCACACCTCCACACCTACACAGGGCGACTACACCGAGGAATACCAGAGCTACTACCACGAGGAGCTTATCAAACAGATTGCTGTTCGTCCATATATCTGGGCAACACACGTTTGGAATATGTTTGACTTTGCTGCTGATGCCCGTGCAGAGGGTGGCGAAAACGGTATGAACCACAAGGGTCTTGTAACCTTTGACCGTGAGTACAAAAAAGACTCCTTCTACGCATACAAGGCTTGGCTTAACCCTGAGCCAATGGTTCATATCTGCTCAAAACGCTATGTTGACAGAGTTGAGGACGTTACAAAGGTAACTGTTTACTCCAACTGCCCTGAGGTTGAGCTTTTTGTTAACGGTGAAAGCGTTGGTAAGCAAGTTAAGGGTGATTTCCCATTCTTCTACTTTGAGGTTAAAAATGAAGGCACCTCTACAATTGAAGCAAGAGCAGGTGAGCTTACAGATACAGCCACAATAAACAAGGTTGATACTCCAAACGAGGAGTATATAATGAAAGAAGAAAACCAGGTTATTAACTGGTTTGAAATTACCACACCTGTTGGCTACTACTCAATTAACGATACAATCGGAGATATTATGTCCACATTTAAAGGCAAAATTGCCCTTGTAAAGGTGCTTCTTATGTTCAAGAAGGTTATGTCACAGGGCACTAAGGATGGCAAACCTGAGGTTATGGGCTTCAGCTTCGGTAGTGTTAATAAGAGTATGCTCCAATCCTTGCTGGGTATGGTAAAGGGCTTTACAATTAAGCGTACGTTTATGATGACAGGCAACAAGTTTTCAAAGGAACAAATCCTCGAAGTAAATGCAATGCTTAATAAGATTAAGAAGAAATAAGATAACAAAAATCCCCGACAACTGTCGGGGATTTTTTATATTAATCCTGGGGCTGCGATGGTATATCACAACAGCTGTTTTCTGTATTATTTTTACGCTTTTTAGCTTCAAAATGATTTACAATATTCATTATTACTCCTAAAAAAACAAGGTTCAAGCCAAAATACATTACAAGCATAAGAATAAAGCCTACTACTGCCAAATAAGGGCAAAGCAATATAACAAGAATACCAAAAAGGCTGTAAACAACCATATTTAGACCTATACGCAGGATTGTGTTTTTGATTTTTTTGAAGAGCACATTTATCACTACCTTATAAAATTAGCATTAAATCTAAAAACATTCTAAAATAATATTATCATATTAGAATTGGAATTTCAATTACCCTGTTACAGGTGATAAATTTTGAATAGAGTTTTTGCCTTACGGCAAAACGACGCTATTCGCATCGAGAATATCCCACCATCGCAAGCGACGGTCCCCCCTTTTTTCGAAAAAGGGCAAACCGAACCACAACTTTATCACTCTACCTAAACTCTTTGCGAATCATTACATTCCTGCTAAAAGCTAATCGCTACAATAATCCCTTGCCCTTTCTTAAGATGTAATTTATAAAAAATAAAGGTTGAGTAAAGATTGCCTTCTTTGCATTGACAATAACATCTGCTTACTCTAAACTGAATTTACACATAAAACTTTTTGCATTCAGAAAGGAGCATACAATATGAGTACCGATTCTACTGAGAAAAAAAGTATTCCGATTTACAAAAAAACTGCCTTTTGGATTATAATTGCAAGCATAGTTGTAATATCCTTGGTAGGTATTTTTGCAGGCACCGTAATTGGAAACGGAAATAAATTTGATTTAGACTCTGCCATATCACAGGCTATTATAGAGCACAACTCCTCCAACGAATCCGAGCGAGATGTTTTTTCTACCGAAGCTCACTCAACCTACTGCAAGCAAAGAAAAGGCAATCAGATTACCGTATACCTGCAGGTATCTTATGAGGAGTATGCAATTGATAACCCATTGGGTATAGTTGAGCAATACAGTGGTGGGTGGTGTCCGTGTGCTATCACCTTTGAAATAAATGAAGATGGTAGCTATGAAGCAATAGAATATTGGGAGCCTGAGGACGGTTCTTACTACGCATCAAGCATTAAGAAAAAATTTCCTCATATATTTGCTTATATAGCACTCTACGATTCCAAGGGTGCACCTGAAATTGATATGAGTAAGGTGTATGAGCATTTTAACGCTCCAAAAACAGTATCCTTTGTAGCACACGATAGTGGCCACTTATTCTGTGAGGATAAGGGTGATGCTGTGCTGACTTTAAATACCGAAACCAGCTACGCAACCCTTAAAGTTAACGGCAAAGAAATTTTTACTGATTTTTACTCATTCTTTGATTTTGATGACAATGGTGACCCGGTGGATGAATATATCTATCTGTGCGACGTTGATAACCTTCCCAATAACAGATTTGAATATGATTTTACCGTAGTAGATAAAAACACCCTTTGTGTTACCAATCTACCCGAAAAACCACTTTTCACCCGTATCGAGGAATAATCACCTTGATTTTCACATCCTTTATTTGTATAATATAGGAAGTATTTTTTAGGATGTGGTTTTTTGGCACAGGCACTTGCTACTGTTATGGCTGTTTTTGCCATAATCGGTGCATTAGATAAAGTATTTGGCAACCGTTTAAAATTAGGTGATGAATTTGAAAAGGGCTTAATGACCTTAGGACCTCTTTCCCTTTCAATGCTTGGTATGATGACCATTGCACCTGTTTTGGCAGATTTGCTGCTTCCCGTAATATCACCTATAGCAAAATTGTGTGGCTTTGATGCAAGTGCAATTGCAGGTATACTTATTGCCAACGATATGGGTGGCGCTGCCCTTGCAGACTCTGTTGCTGCAGACCCTCTTTTAGGTGCATTCCACGGTTTGTGTGTTGCCTCTATGCTTGGTGCAACAATTTCATTTACAATACCTGTTGCCCTTCGCTCTGCTAAAAAAGAAAACCACGATGACGTGCTTTTAGGTCTTTTGTGTGGTATAAGCACAATACCTGTTGGCTGCTTCGTTTCAGGTCTTACTATGGGTATATCCCCTTTGGAGGTGCTGCTTAACCTTCTTCCCGCTATTGTGATTTCAGTTATAATCATAATTGGTCTTTTAAAATTCCCGAAAGCAACAATTAAGGTTTTTTCCGTTTTCGGAAAATTTATCTCAATACTCATTACCTGTGGCTTAGCTCTGGGAATATTCCAGACTCTTACAGGGAAAACAATAATCGAAAACACTGCTCCGCTTATGGAAAGTGCAGGCATCGTTTTCACAATATGTATTACCCTTGCAGGTACGTTCCCGCTTATTGCTATTATTTCAAAGCTTCTTAAAAAGCCTTTATCTGCATTAGGTAAAAAAATGGAGCTTGATGAAACCTCCGTTATAGGCTTAATTGCCACCCTTGCAAACTCAATTGCAACGTTGGAAAGCGCCGACAGAATGAACAAAAAAGGTAGAGTTATAAATCTTGCATTTGCTGTTTCTGCCGCCTTCGTTTTCGGCGACCACCTTGCATTTACACTCTCATATAATGCAGAGCATATTGTTGCAGTTATTGTAGGTAAGCTTGTTGCAGGTGTTACAGCAATCGCTCTGGCAAGTGTGCTGGTAAAAAAAGCAGTAAAATAATGCGTAAAAGGTAATTTAAATCATGGAAATAATAATTTTAATATTCTTTTCATTATTTTTTGCTCGTTCTGCTTCATTTTGTTACGCAGATTCGAAAATAAAAAAGAATGTAAAAATCCACAATAATGTTTTAGCGAGAATACTTATTCCTCAACATTATTATCAAGGTATTTTCAAAACAGAGAATGAAAAGCCATATAATATCTCTATTTTCGGCCTTGTTTCCTATATAACGACAGGACTTTTAATATTAGTATGGTTTATTGGAGCTTTTATTGAAAAAAACATATATATAGAAGAAATCCATATGCTTTCAGCAGCAAACCTTATCATTACTTTTCTACTCAATGGTTTTAATCTTCCAAAATCACATTACCTTAAAAGTCTTTTTCTGCTCACTTTTTTTATTGTTTTATCCTGTTTATTTGTTATTATTTGGATACAAAAAGGATTCGGAACTTAATCCGAATCCTTTTTATTATCTTAAACTCTTAATTGCTTCCTCTGCCTGCTTATAGTCAAAGCCACCGGGGCTGTTATCAAAGTTTTTGTTACCATCTTTCCAGCGTGAGCACCATTCCTCAATTTGCTCATCGGTTGCTCGGATTTTAACATCGGTAAGCTTTTTAACAACCTCAACAAGCTCTGCCTCATTTGCACCTACACATCTTAAAAAGCTGTGGAATTTTTCTGCATCCTCTTGCTTTGCCTTTTGAATAAGCAAGGGCATAAATGCTGTGCAGGCTTTACCGTGTGGAATTGAGAATTCCTCTGTAAGCACATAGCCTACTGTGTGTGGAAATGCTGCACCACAAACATTTAATTCAAGACCTGCGTATATAGAGCCTAAATAAAGCTGTTCACGGGTGTTTTCATCAGGTACACTCGTTGTTACACAAAGCTCCTTAAGCCCCTTAAAAAGGATTTTAAGCGCCATTTCGGCATACATACGAGGATACTCTGTGCATTTAGGTGAAAAATAGCCCTCTACAGCGTGTGCAAAGGCATCAAGGGCTGTTGTTACCGTAACATCGTAGCTCATTGAGTATGTGTATTTCGCATCACAAAAAGCAACTGCACCATAGCAATCTGCTCCACCTATGCTTTTCTTTTGCATAGTTTTATCGTTTGTTAAAACAGATACACCTGTAACCTCGCTACCTGTACCGCTTGTTGTGCCCACAAGTATTACAGGAAGCGCCTTCGAAGGATTTTTTCTGTTATAAAGTCCGTCAATATCATATTGGGGATTCATAGCACAAATAGCAACTGCCTTTGATGCATCAAGGGGCGAGCCTCCACCGATACCAATTATAAAATCTGCACCGAATTCTCTTGCTACTTTGCCACCTTCGATAACAGTAGAAACAAGAGGATTTTCTGTGATTTTGTCGAATATTTCATAGCTGATGCCCTGACTGTCAAGTGCTGTTTTCACGTCAGCCAAAGCACCACTTTTAATTGCGCCTGTTTTACTTGTTACAATAATGCACCTTTTACCGTATGAAGAAAAGATATTTGCATTATCTAAAACACAGTTTTTGCCACTATAAATTTTGGGGGTATTATAAAGATTAGCATACATAATTTTCACCTTCTAAAAATCAAGACCTATTCGTATGAATAGGTCTTTTGTTTTCTGCTTTTTAATTAAAAGAATTTTTTGTTAAGCTTATTTTCTACAAGTGGAACAAGCTTTGGCATAAACACCTTTTCGATAAGGAGCCAAGCAATTACACCACCAATTAAGCCAACAACTGCACCTGCAATAACATCTGTAGGATAGTGAACGTGAACATAAATTCTTGAGAAGCCTACAAGAAGAGAAAGAATAAATGTAGGAATACCAATAGCAAGGTATTTCTTTCTGCAAGCAAGTAAAAGTGCAAACGCAGCACCAATAGAGGTTGATGTGTGACCTGATGGGAATGACCAGCTGCTGCTCTGCTTAATAAGGCCCGGCCACTCGTATGTATAGCCTGCATTTAACCAAACCTCTGGGTCAAGGTTGTATGGTCTTGGTCTTGCAATAAGCTCTTTAAGAACAAGGTTATTAATAACTGATGAAATTGCGAGACCTGCAAACAAGAGAATACCAAGCTTTCTTGTCTTTTTTGGAATCAAAAGGCAAATGCCGATGATAAACCAAATAATACCCGGTGTATCGCCAAGATGTGTGATAAATGTGAAGATTGTGTCTAAAACAGGATTCATAATACTATCAACAAACTGATAAATAGCAACGTCGATATTAACGATAAATTCGTTTAAAAAGAAATCTGCCATAACTACCTCCTAAATAATAAAACTTATGAAGTTATTTTACTATTTATTACATAATAAGTCAATAAAAAAATACACCGATGGGAAACCCATCGGTGATTTTTTAATAATTAACTATAATTATTCAATAATGTCTGTAACAGCACCTGAACCAACAGTTCTACCACCTTCACGGATAGCGAAACGAAGACCTGTTTCGATAGCGATTGGAGTGATAAGTTCAACAGTCATTTCAACGTTGTCACCAGGCATACACATCTCTGTGCCTTCTGGAAGGAAGATTGTACCTGTAACGTCTGTTGTTCTGAAGAAGAACTGTGGACGATAGTTGTTAAAGAATGGTGTATGACGGCCACCTTCATCCTTAGAAAGAACATAAACCTGGCCTTTGAACTTTGTGTGAGGCTTGATTGAGCCTGGCTTACAAAGAACCTGACCACGCTCAATACCCTTACGGTCAACACCACGAAGAAGAGCACCGATGTTATCACCAGCGATAGCTTCGTCAACGATCTTGTGGAACATTTCAACACCTGTACAAACAGTCTTGCTGCTTTCTTCCTTAAGACCAACGATTTCAAGCTCGTCACCGATCTTAACTGTACCACGCTCAACTCTACCAGTTGCAACAGTACCACGACCTGTGATTGTGAAAACGTCTTCAACAGGCATAAGGAAAGGAAGGTCCTGCATACGGTCTGGAGTTGGGATATAGCTATCAACAGCAGCCATAAGCTCTACGATTGGAGCGTAAACTGGATCGTTGATGTCGTTTGAAGCTGAGTCAAGAGCCTGGAATGCAGAACCCTTGATGATTGGTGTATCATCGCCTGGGAAGTCATACTCAGAAAGAGTCTCACGAACTTCCATTTCAACGAGCTCGAGGAGTTCTGGGTCGTCTACAAGGTCGCACTTGTTAAGGAATACAACGATGTATGGAACGCCAACCTGACGAGCAAGGAGAAGGTGCTCCTTTGTCTGAGCCATAGGACCATCAGTAGCAGCGATAACAAGGATAGCGCCGTCCATCTGAGCAGCACCAGTGATCATGTTCTTGATGTAGTCAGCATGGCCTGGGCAGTCAACGTGAGCATAGTGACGAGCATCTGTCTCGTACTCAACGTGAGCTGTGTTGATTGTGATACCACGCTCTCTCTCTTCTGGAGCCTTATCGATGTTTGCATAGTCTTCGAACTGTGCATAGCCCTTAAGAGAAAGTGTCTTTGTGATAGCAGCTGTAAGAGTTGTCTTACCGTGGTCAACGTGACCGATTGTACCAATATTAACGTGTGGTTTGGTTCTTTCGAACTTCTGTTTTGCCATTGGAAATTTCCTCCTTAATAGGTTTTTAGCATAATTGCACGATATTATCTTATCAAATAATTCGTGTTATTTCAATAGTTTTTTAAAAATTCTCAGTTTAATGCAATTTAATGCATTAAACTGTAGAATTTATGACTTTGAACGTTCGTCCATAATCTTTTCAGCAATGTTTCTTGGAACTGCCTGATAGCTGTGTGGCTCCATTACGTACTGACCACGGCCCTGTGTTTTGGAACGAAGGTCTGTTGCGTAACCGAACATTTCTGAAAGTGGAACGTGAGCAATGATTTCTGCAGCACCGTTTCTGTCTTCCTGTCCCTGTGGGAGACCACGACGGGAAGTAAGGTCACCGAGAACGTCACCTATATACTCTGTAGGAACAACTACTGTTACCTTCATGATTGGCTCCATAAGAACAGGAGATGCCTTACGCATAGCCTCTTTGAAAGCCATAGAACCTGCAGTCTTGAAGGCCATTTCTGATGAGTCAACCTCGTGGTATGAACCATCGTAAAGTGTAACCTTAACGTCAACAACGTTGTAGCCTGCAAGAACACCTGAAAGCATTGAGCCCTTGATACCTGCTTCAGCAGGACCGATGAATTCCTTAGGAATAGCACCGCCCACGATAGCGTTAACAAACTCGTAACCCTTGCCTTCGTTTGGCTCGATACGAATCTTAACGTGACCGTACTGACCGTGACCACCTGACTGACGAGCAAACTTAGTATCTGCTTCAGCCTGTGCAGTAATTGTTTCTCTGTAAGCAACCTGTGGCTTACCTACGTTTGCTTCAACTCTGAATTCACGAAGAAGTCTGTCTACGATGATTTCAAGGTGAAGCTCACCCATACCAGCAATGATTGTCTGGCCTGTTTCTTCATCTGTGTAGCACTTGAAGGTTGGGTCTTCCTCAGCAAGCTTTGCAAGAGCAATACCCATCTTTTCCTGACCTGCTTTGGTCTTTGGCTCAATAGCAACACGGATAACAGGATCCGGGAATTCCATTGATTCAAGAATGATTGGGTGGTTTTTATCGCAAAGGGTATCACCTGTTGTAGTTCTCTTGATACCAACAGCAGCAGCGATATCACCTGCATAGCAGCAATCAATGTCCTTACGGTCATTAGCGTGCATCTGAAGGATTCTACCGATACGCTCGTTGTCATCTTTTACTGAGTTATAAACAGCTGTACCAGTTTCGATTTTACCTGAGTAAACTCTGAAATAGCAGAGCTTACCTACGAATGGGTCAGTTGCAATCTTGAAAGCAAGAGCTGCAAATGGCTCATTATCTGAAGATGGACGAGTTTCCTCTTCCTCTGTTTCAGGGTTGATACCCTTAATAGCTTCAATATCTGTAGGTGCAGGCATATAGTCTACAACAGCGTCAAGAAGCTTCTGAACACCTTTGTTCTTGTATGAAGTACCGCAAACGATTGGAACCATTGCGTTAGCAATTGTTGCCTTTCTGATGCAGGTTTTGATTTCATCGATTGTGAGCTCTTCACCCTCGAAGTACTTCATCATAAGCTCATCGTCTTGTTCTGCAACATGCTCGATAAGCTCAGCACGATATTTTTCTGCGAGTTCAACCATATCAGCAGGAATTTCTTCAACTCTGATGTCTTTACCCATATCGTCATAGTAAACGACTGCGTTCATTTCAACAAGGTCGATAATTCCCTTAAAGGTTGACTCTGAGCCGATTGGAAGCTGAATCGGAACAGCGTTACATTTAAGACGGTCTTTTACCATGTTAAGAACATTGTAGAAGTCTGCGCCTAAGATATCCATCTTGTTGATGTATATCATACGTGGAACTCTGTATTTATCAGCCTGTCTCCAAACGGTTTCTGACTGTGGCTCAACGCCGCCCTTTGCACAAAGAACTGTAACTGAACCGTCAAGAACTCTCAATGAACGCTCAACCTCAACTGTGAAGTCAACGTGACCGGGAGTGTCAATGATATTGATTCTGTTGCCGTTCCAGAAGCAAGTGGTAGCAGCAGAAGTGATTGTAATACCTCTCTCCTGCTCCTGTGCCATCCAGTCCATTGTTGCAGCACCATCATGAGTTTCACCTAACTTGTGGTTAACACCTGTATAGAAAAGGATACGCTCTGTAGTGGTTGTTTTACCTGCGTCAATGTGAGCCATAATACCAATATTTCTGGTTTGCTCTAAAGATACCTGTCTTGGCATAATATCCTCCGAATATAATTAAGATTTCCAGATAATTACCATCTGAAATGTGCAAAAGCCTTGTTTGCTTCTGCATTCTTGTGCATGTCTTCTTTCTTCTTGAATGCAGCACCCATTGAGTTAGTTGCATCAAGAATCTCGTTAGCAAGTCTTTCCTTAGCTGTTCTTTCAGAACGTGCACGAGCGTATGTTGCAATCCAACGAAGACCGAGTGTTTCACGTCTTTCTGGACGAACATCCATTGGAACCTGGTAAGTTGCACCACCTATACGGCGAGCTTTAACCTCGAGAACAGGCATAACGTTTTCCATTGCTGCCTCAAAAACCTCGAGAGGGTCCTTACCTGTTTGTTCTCTGATGATTTCGAAAGCGTCGTAAACAATTCTCTGTGCGACACCCTTCTTACCATCTAACATTACATTGTTAATAAGCCTTGTTACAAGCTTAGAGTTGTAAAGCGGATCTGGCAAAACATCACGTTTTGCAATCTGGCCTCTTCTTGGCACTTCGCTTCCCTCCTTCATATTAATGATATCATAGGTACTCGAGTGACTATCTTTCCCGTGGCGCCAATGGTTACAACTCTATATAAATAAAGTTAAATACTTACCATTGGTTGAATAAAATTCAGCCTGCAAGAAGATTTGTCCTTGAATAAAATTTTGCTGACTAATTATTTCTTAGCAGCCTTTGGACGCTTTGCACCGTACTTTGAACGGCTCTGCATCCTGTTAGCAACACCTTGAGCATCCAAGGTACCTCTAACGATGTGGTAACGCACACCAGGAAGGTCCTTAACACGACCACCTCTAATGAGAACCACGCTATGCTCCTGAAGATTGTGACCCACGCCTGGAATGTAAGCAGAAACTTCAATACCATTTGTGAGACGAACTCTGGCAAGTTTACGAAGCGCTGAGTTAGGCTTCTTAGGTGTGTCAGTCTTAACAACTGTGCAAACGCCTCTCTTTTGTGGAGAGTTGTTGTCAGTAAGAACATTTTTCTTTGAGTTAAGACCTTTACCGAGTGCTGGAGCTTTTGACTTCTTTTCAAGAGTCTCTCTTCCGTTGCGTACGAGCTGATTAAAGGTTGGCAAGTATTTCACCTCCGAAAATTTGATTGTATATGCAGGGAGAGGGCATACCTCTCCCACACACGCAAGAATAAATTTAACATTTTAAAACCAATTTGTCAACACTTAACAAAGATTAAATTTTAAAATCGTTAAAATGCACAAGTTTTAGTGAATTTTAATCACTCTGCTTGTTCTTCTGTTGCACTTACTGCTTCCATAATCTCAGAAAAGTTGCTGTCAAGTAATACTTCTTCAGAAATTTTTGGTTCAGTTGAAACTACGTCAACTTCACTATAGCATTTCATACCTGTACCAGATGGAAGAAGTTTACCAATAATAACGTTTTCTTTAAGACCGAGAAGTGGGTCAACCTTACCGCGGATTGCTGCATCTGTAAGAACTTTAGTTGTTTCCTGGAATGATGCTGCTGACAAGAATGACTCAGTAGCAAGAGAAGCTTTAGTAATACCGAGAAGAACTGGTGAATATGTTGCGGGAACAAATTCTTCACCTGTTGCTTCGCATCTTGCTTTAGCTGCTCTGTTAGCTGCTTTTAGCTCTCTCTTTTCAACAGATGTGCCCTGAAGTAAATCTGTTGAGCCTGGCTCTTCAATTTTTACTTTACGCATCATCTGACGAACAATAACTTCGATATGCTTGTCGTTGATATCAACACCCTGCATACGATAAGTCATCTGAACTTCTTTAATAAGGTAATTGTGAACTGCATCTACACCGAGAACTGCAAGAACATCGTGTGGGTTAACAGCACCTTCTGTAAGGTGTTGACCCTGCTTGATATAAGCACCTTCAACAATTTCAGGGCAAAGTCTTGCATC